>CAVTSN010000016.1:0-171446 GCA_963737455.1 uncultured Gaiellaceae bacterium
TGCCCTTGAGCGTGCTGATCACCTTCGCCTGGTTGAACCGCCACGCGGCGAAGTTCTTCTTGTACGGGAGCTCGAACGGCTTGTAGATGAGGCTCTGCAGGGCCGGCAGGCCCTTCGAGATCTCACCGTAGAGCGCGCTCGCGACCTGCGCGCGGTTCATGCCCTGGATCAGGGCCTGCCGCACGTACGGCTGCTTCAGGGCCGGGTGACCCTTGGCGCCGAACTGGAAGTCGATGTGCTCGTACGTGTAGCCGACCTTCGTGTCGACCTTGAACTTGCTGTCCTTCATGAAGTCGGCGATCTGGAGCTGCGGCTGCGGCTCCATGACCTGACCCTCGCCGGCCTTCAGGGCCTGGAAGCGAGAGTTCGTGTCCAGGATGTAGCGGAAGACGAGGCGGTCGAGCTTCATGGCCGGACCGGCCTTGAACCGCGCGTTCTTCGTCACCGTGATCTGGACGCCCTTCTGCCAGCTCGCGAACTTCCACGGGCCGCTCGAGACAGGAACGTTGTTCAGGAACGTCTCGTTCATGTCCTTGCCCTTGACGACGTGGGCCGCGTACGGGCCGCTCGAGACGAGGGCCTCCCAGTCCGCGTACACCTTCTTGAAGACGACCGTGACGGTCTTCGCGTTGCCGCGTGTCACGCTCTTGATGTCCTCCCAGCCGGTGCGGCTGATCGGGTTGTTCTTCGGGTTGACGAAGACCTGCCACGTCGCCCAGAAGTCCTCGGCGACGACCGGCTTGCCGTCACTCCACACCGCTTCCTTCTTGTACGTGAACTTGACCGTCAGCGGGTTCGCCTTTGTGACGGTCGGCCGCGCCGTGCAGAGCCGCGGCACGAACGCCGCCGCCGCGTTGCGGATCTGGCAGCCGTACCAGACGTTGTTCAGCACGAGGCTGGTCGCGTACAGGTTGTTGCCGACCCACGGGCCCTGCAGGTTCGGGGGCTCCTGGTCGTGGATGAACACGACCGTGCCGGCATTCGACTTCGCCGGCGACGCTACACCTGCGCCAGGACCGACGATAAGGCTTGCGACGAGAACCAGGCCCGCCAGAAGCCAAAGTGAGCGTTTGCTCATGTATCCCCTCCGTTAACGATTCTTCCTGCCGACTCTCCCGTGCCGAGTGCTGGCCCGTGCCGCGGTTCGAGTGCAGGATCATGATGTGTGACGTTCGCGGGCAGAGATAGTTAGGAGAGAGAGATGAAACTTCCGGATCGAGGTCAAGCACCAAGGAAGCCGGCCGACGACTTCGTCGCGGCCGAAGAAGCGGGACGGCTCTCAGAGCGGGCTGCGGCAGCCCTCGCGCGCGCCGACGGCGTCGACTGGTACGAGGAAAACGGGACCGCCGTCGACGAGGCCGCATTCGCGCTCGCACGCTTGCGGCGGGCCCAGGCGGGGCTCAGCGGCGGCCCGCAGCACGGTGACGAGGCCGTGCGGCGCGTGCTCGAGCAGGCCAGCCCCGAGGCGGTGCGCTGGTTTGCAAGCCGCGCCGTCTCGTACATGGACGAATCGGGCTACCCGGAGGCCGTCGAACCCTGGTTCCAGGACCTGCTCGACCCGCGGGGTTGATCCGGGCCGGCTAGCGGTCGCGGCGCCAGAGCAAGAGTGCGAGCGGGAGGAAGATCGCCCCGGCGAGGTACGGCGCAAGCGCGAGCCGGTTCTGCTTCTGCCCCTGGACGACCGTCGTGCCCTCGCCGAGCGCGTTCCGCGCCGCGGCGATCGCCTCGTCGAGCTCGTTCTCGGAGTAGACACGGCCGCCGAGCGTGCGGCTGCCGCGTCGAGGATGCCCCGCGAGCGCGGGTCGGGGCTGTACTGCGGTTCGGGCTGGTTTCCGTCGAAGACCCGCTCGTCGCCGTTCCAGACGTGCAGGAAGATCGTGTCGACGCCCGGCGGGCGGCGGAAGGCCGCGGCGATCTTCGCCCCCGAGAGGGGGACGCTCTCGCCGTCGGTGATCACGAAGATCACCCGGTTGCGGACGGTCGGGGTGAAGAAGCGGCGGCTGACGATCGACTCCAGCGCCGCGAGCCTGGTCGCGGTCGAGACGAAGGAGCCGTGCGGCGGCGGACGGTCGATGCCGAGCGACCGGCTCAGCGTCGCGGCGAAGACCTGCCGGTCCGGGCTCGGAAAGAGATGCGGGAGGACGCGGTCCGTGAACGAGGCGATGCCCACCGGCACGTCCTCGAAGGCGGCGCGGAACCGCAGCGCCGCGTCGTTCGCCCGCGCGTAGCGGATCCGCGACTGCGGCGACGTTCGCGCCAGCATCGAGCGCGACGTGTCGAGCACGATGATCGCCTCCGCGTCGTCGCGCACGCGCTGCTCGGACGTCCACTCGAGCCGCGGCTGTGCGGCGGCCAGCCCGAGCAGAGCCGCCGCGACCACGAGGGCCGCAACGGCGGCGCGAAGGACCCACGGCCGGGGCTCGGGCAGTCCGATCGCGCGTCGCACCGACTCGCCGCGGCGGTGGAGCAGCGCGAGCGCGACGAGCGGAACGACGACGCCGAGGGCGATCAACGCACCGAGCGGCGTCAGCAGCGTCAGCTCCATCAGTACCCGCTGCCGGGCGCGCCGGCGCCGGCGCCCCTGGATCCCTTGCCGCCCGCGGCCGGGTTCTTGCCGGCTGCGGCCTCGGTCGGCAGCAGCCCCTGGCCCCGCTGCAGCATCAGCTGCAGGTTGTACTTCGCGTCGTCGTTCTCGGGGTCGAGTCCGATCGCCAGCTCGAAGCTCGCGATCGCCGCGAGCAGGAGCTCGGAGCGGTCGAGCTGCTGTGTCCCCTGCGACGGAGTCGAATTCCACGAGACGACGCTGACGACGCCGAGCAGGCTCAACGCGCGCGAGCGCAGCGTCGGGTCCGGGTCGTGCACGGCGATCGACTCGAGCCGCTCGGCCAGCTCGGTCCGCCTGAGCGCGAGCATCGGGTCGGAGACGGTGTAGTCGAGCAGCCTGCTCGCCCGCAGCGTGCGCAGCATGTGACGGAACGCGACGTCGTCGCGCACACCGAGCGCGCGCTCGCCGGCGCCGAACGGCGCCAGCGCACGGGGGCTCCAGCCGCTCGTCGGCGCGCCGGCGGCGAAGCGGACGTCGTCCGCCGGGATCGCGCTGCGCGAGCGCGCGACGTCGACCGCGACGAGCGCGAGGAACACGGCGACGAGGACGCAGCCGGCGGCGACGACGAGCAGCAGCTCGCGGGGCAGGTGCGGCAGCCGGAGCCTCACGCCGCCACCTTCCGCCGTGCCGCCGTCGGCAGCGAAAGCCGGCCGGCGTACCGCTCGTGCCCCGCGAGCGCGAGCAGGAAGAGCCCGCCGAGCAGGAGCAGCGCGCGCGGCAGCGGCCGCCTCCCCGCCTCCGGCGGCTCCGGCTCGCGGACCGGGCCCTCGGCGAGCGGCGTGAACGCCTCCTGGCCGAGGATGCCGCCGAAGAGGGCACGCGCGTCGCTCGACGGGCCGAGGGCGAGCAGGCGCACCGGCGTTCCCGCGCGCGTGATCGAGCGGAGGACGCGGGCGGTCTCGGGCACGTCGTCGGGCGAGGTCTCGAGGTCACTGACGAGCAGGATCGAGCCGTCCTTCACCTTGTCCCCCTCGAGCATGTCCTGCGCGAGCTGGAGCGCCGTCGAGATGCGCGTGCCCGCCCGGAACGTGTCCGACCACGGGCTCACGACCTTGCCCGACCCGTCCGGGGTCAGCAGGCGGATGACCGGCCGCAGCTCCCGCGACGGCGTTCCCGGCGGCAGCAGCTCGTACGGCACGTCGGAGAAGACGACCAGGCCGACGGGCGCGTCCGAGTCGACGAGGGACTGGAGCGTCCGTCGCACGACTCCGGACTGGTCGTCGAGGATCGACAGGGAGAGGTCGAGGACGACGACGCCCGTCGTGCCGGTCGGAAGCAGGGCTCGGTCGCGCGGGTCGAGCTCGCGCGCACTCAGGACGGCGGCGACGAGCAGGACGATCGCACCGCCGCCGAAGAGCACGCGCAGGGCGAGCGTGCGCAGCCCCGGGCCCCGGAACGCGCCGACGTCGTGCGTATCCACCGCCGGACGCCTAGTGAGTCCGAACACGGGCCTCCTCCAGCCGGCGCCGGCGCTCCTCTTCCTCGCGCAGGCGCTCCTCCTCGAGCTGGCGCAGCTCCTCCTCGAGCGCCGCGCGAACGCGGGCAGCGAGGCTCTTCGTCTTGTCAGGCCCGGGTGCCGTCGGAGACCAGGCGAGCGCTCGGGCAGCCTCGGCGAGCCCGTCCTCCTCCCCGCGCTCGGCGAGGACCTCGGCCACGAGCTCGAGCGAGCGGCGCTGGTCGGCCGCGCCGTTGGCGCGTGCGGCGTCCTCGAGCAGCTCGAGCGCCTGCTCGAGCGGCGTCGGCAGCAACTCCGGCTCGGGCTCCGGCTCGGGCACCTCCTCGACCTGGCGCCGCGGCCAGCCGGCGTACGCCAGCGCCCCGCCCGCGACGAGCAGGACGAGGCTGCCGCCGATCAGCAGCGTCAGCAGCAGCGCCGGCGAGGCGCGGTAGGACGGCTCGGGCACGTCGGTCACGTCCAGCCGCCACGGTGCCGCATTGGCGAGGTCGTTCGGCTGGATCCGCGTGTGCACCGTCAGGACCGGGAACTGCGCGCGCAGGGCGCCGTTGCCACCGGCGCGGTTGTGGAACTCGACGAGCGCCGGCTCGAACTCGAAGGGGAGCGTCTCGCGCTCGGGCACGCAGGGCTGCTTCAGGCAGCGCAGGACGTAGGTCATGCGCAAGCGCGAGGTCGAGCCGGCGTCGGTGCGCGTCACCTGAGGGGCCTCGACGCGGCGCCAGGGCTCGAAGCCGACGCGGACCCGGACCGAGCTCGGATCGACGTGGCGGTTGTCGAGCGCGACATCGACCTGGGCGCGGACCGTGTCGCCGAAGACGACGATCCGGTCGGAAAGCGACGCGCGCGCCCGCACGGGCCGGATCCCCGTCTCCTCGCTGCTGTCGTCGCGGAGGAGCAGGAACGCAGCCCCGGCGACGGCGACCGCGACGAGGACGAGACCGACACCGGCCGCAATGCGCCTGCCGGTCACGCTAGGCCACCACCCCGCGGCGGGCTCGGCGGAACTCGTTCCAGTCGAGGAAGGCGCCGAGCACGTCGGACGGCTCGCTCGAGGAGAGCACGACGGGATCGAGGTCGAGCAGCGTCAGCTCCTCGAGCAAAGCCAGCAGGCGCTCCTCGTTGGCACGGCGCCGCGCCGCGACCTCCTTCTTCGTCAGCCGCACGTGCGTGATCCGCCCGGTGCGCGGGTCGCGGAGCGGGACGACGATCCCGCTGACGTCGGGAAAGCTCTGCTCCCAGACCGGATCCTGGATCACGACAGGTATGACGTCCCAGAGGTGCTCGACGGCTGTGAGCCACGTCGAGCGGGCGGGCGGGTCGAGGAAATCCGAGAAGACGAAGACGAAGCTCCCGGCCGTGACGTTGCGCCGGTGCTCGAAGAGGTGCTCGAGCGAGCGCTCGACGCCGTCGGTCGGTGCACTCCAGCCCGCATCCCTGGCCCGCTCCTCCCGCAGGTAGGCGAGACGGCGCTCGCCGCGCGGCGGCAGCCAGAACGGCTCGCCGTCGGCGAAGTCGAGGTAGCCGACGAAGCCGCCCGCCTGGGCCGAGCTCGCGACGACGATCTCGGTCGCGCAGCGCATCGCCTCGGCCTTGTCGAGCCAGGGCAGCGGCGGCGAGAAGAACGAGAGCTCGGGGGTTCGGTCGGCGACGATCACGACGCGCGGTCCCTCGTCGGCGTAGCGCTCGCGGACGACGAACTCGTCGGCGCCGCGCGCGGACGACATCCGGGCCGAGGCGGCCCAGTCGATCGAGCGGATGTCGTCGCCGGGGCGGTAGGGCCGCGAGCCCGCGACCTCGGTGCCGCGGCCGCGCCGGACGCTCCGCATCGTCCCGTGCGTGAGGCCGATCAGCCGGCGGCGGGAGATGAGTTGGAAGGTCTGGCCGCCGCTCACGCGCGGCGCGGCTCGACGGGCCGCTCGTGAAACAGCGGATCCTCGTCGGAGCCCGGGCGGGGCGCGAGCTCGAGGCACGCCTGGCGGAACTCCTCGATCGCGGCGGGCCAGCCGGCGGCGCGCGCCCGGGCGACGAGCGCAGGCGTGAACACGACGCGGTGCACGATCACCGGAACGAAGAGACGCTCGACGTCCTCGGGGACGACGTAGCCGCGGCCGTTCAGCAGCGCCCAGGCGCGGGCGACGCGCTCGACGGCGAGACTGCCGCGGACGGAGCTGCCGATCGAGACGACGTCGAGCTCGCGCGTGGCGCGGACGAGGTCGACGATCCAGTTGTGGAGGACGTCGTCGACGTAGACGTGCTGCGCCGCGTCGCGGAGCACGCGGATGTCGTCGAGGCTGACCGCCGGCTGCAGGTCGCCGAGCGGGTGCCGGTACCGCTGCTCTTCGAGGATGCGCCGCTCCTCGAGCACGCCCGGGTAGCCGAGCGCGGTGCGGAGGAGGAAGCGGTCGAGCTGCGCCTCGGGGAGCGGAAATGTCCCCTCGTACTCGATCGGGTTCTCCGTCGCGAGCAGGAAGAACGGGCTCGGCAGCACGCGGGTCTCGCCGTCGACGGTGACCTGGCCCTCGGCCATCGCCTCGAGCAGCGCCGACTGGGTCTTCGGCGTCGCCCGGTTGATCTCGTCGACGAGCAGGACGTTGGTGAAGATCGGCCCGGGCCTGAACTCGAAGTCGCGCGTCTTCTGGTCGAAGACGGACATGCCGGTGACGTCCGTCGGCTGCAGGTCGGGCGTGCACTGGATCCGCGTGATCGAGACGCCCTCGATGCTGCCGCCGATCGCGCGGGCGAGCACCGTCTTGGCGGTGCCCGGGACATCCTCGAGCAGGACGTGGCCGCCGCACATCAGAGCGGCGAGGACGAGCTTGACCTCCTCGCGCTTGCCGTAGACGACGGTCTCGATGTTGTCGAGCAGGCGCGTCGCGACGTCGATCGCGGGCGCGAAGCGCTCGGGCTCCTCCTGGATGCGCTCGACCCCGGCTTCCATCGGCCCGATCCTAGTCGTACCGCCGGAAACCGCTGTTAAGTCCGAGTTACGAGAGCGCTTCGGCGCCGGCGACCACTTCCAGGATCTCCTGGGTGATCTCGGCCTGGCGCGCGCGGTTCATCTGCAGCGTCAGCGAGTCGATCAGCTCGCCCGCGTTCTTGGACGCGTTCCGCATCGCCGTCATCCGCGCCCCCTGCTCCGAGGCCGCCGACTCGAGCAGCGCCCGATAGACCTGGGTCTCGAGGTAGACCGGGAGCAGCCGCGCCAGGATCTCCTCCGGCTCGGGCTCGAAGATGAAGTCGCCGCGCAGCGCGTCGTCGCGGCGCTCCTCCTCGTCGGTCTCGAGGATGTCGGCGGAGATCGGGAGCAGCTCGAGCTCCGTAACCGTCTGCACGAGCGGCGAGACGTAGGCGTTGAAGACGAGCACCGCCCGGTCGATCTCGCCCTCGATGTAGAGCTCGCCGACACGGTGCGCGATCGCCTGGGCGTCGGCGTACGCCGGGCGGTCGGTGAAGCCGACGTACTCGCCCGCCGTCTCGTAGCGCCGGAACGCGAACGTCGACCGCCCCTTCTTGCCGACCGCGACGAACTTGACCTCCTTGCCCTCGCCGCGCAGCTCGCGCTCGAGCGCGAAGGCCCTGCGGATGATCTGCGCGTTGAAGGGGCCGGCGAGGCCACGGTCGCCCGTGAGCGCCACGATCGCGACCGTCTTCTCCTCCTCGCGCTGCTGCAGGAGCGGCAGTCCGCGGACGGAGCTGCTGGCTCGGCCGACGCCGGCGATCAGCTCGCGCATCGTGTCGGCGTAGGGGCGCATCGCCTCGATCCGGGTCTGCGCGCGCCGCAGCCGAGCCGAGGCGACGAGCTCCATCGCCTTGGTGATCTTGCGCGTGTTCTTGACGGAGCGGACGCGCCGCTTCAGGTCCTGGACGCTGCCATGGGTCAGGCGACGAGGCCCTTGTCCTCCTCGATGTTGAAGCGCTTCTTGAACGCCTCGAGCTCCTCGTCGAGCTTGGCGACCGTGTCGTCGCCGAGATCGCTCGTCTCCTCGATCGCCTTGTAGACGCGTGCCCTCCGCCGCGCAGGTGCTCGCGCAGCTCGTCCTGGAAGCGGGGCACCTGGGCGACCGGCACCTCGTCGAGGTGGCCGTTGATCCCGGCGTAGAGCGCGACCACCTGCTCCGCGTGCGGCCAGGGCTTGAACTGCGGCTGGTTCAGCGAGGCGACCATGCGCTCGCCGCGGGCGAGCGTGTTCTGCGTCGCCTGGTCGAGCTCGGAGCCGAACTGGGAGAACGCCTCCAGCTCGCGGTACTGGGCGAGCTCGAGCCGCAGACGGCCCGCCACCTTCCGCATCGCCTTCGTCTGCGCGGAGCCGCCGACGCGGGAGACCGAGGTGCCGACGTTGATCGCGGGGCGGATGCCCGAGTAGAAGAGGTCGGCCTCGAGGAAGATCTGGCCGTCCGTGATCGAGATCACGTTCGTCGGGATGTAGGCGGCGATGTCGCCGGCCTGCGTCTCGATGATCGGCAGCGCGGTCAGCGAGCCGCCGCCGAGGTCGTCGCTCAGCTTGCACGCGCGCTCGAGCAGCCGCGAGTGCAGGTAGAAGACGTCGCCCGGATACGCCTCGCGGCCCGGCGGGCGGCGCAGCAGCAGCGAGAGCTGCCGGTAGGCGTCCGCGTGCTTGGAGAGGTCGTCGTAGATGATCAGCGCGTGCTTCCCGTTGTAGAGGAAGTGCTCGCCGATCGCGGCGCCCGCGAACGGGGCCATCCACTTGATCGGCGCGGCCTCGTGGGCGGCGGCGGAGACGATGATCGTGTAGTCCATCGCGCCCTCTTCCTTCAGGCGCTCGTACACCTGCGCGACCGTCGAGCCCTTCTGGCCGATCGCGACATAGATGCAGACGACGTCCGTGTCGCGCTGGTTGATGATCGCGTCGATCGCGACCGCCGTCTTGCCGGTGCCGCGGTCGCCGATGATCAGCTCGCGCTGGCCGCGGCCGACGTTCGTCATCGAGTCGATCGCCTTGACGCCGGTCTGGAGCGGCTCCTTCACCGGCTGGCGCTCGATCACGCCCGGCGCCTTGAACTCGAGCGGGCGGCGCTCAGAGGACTCGATCGCGCCGGCTCCGTCGAGCGGGTTGCCGAGCGGGTCGACGACGCGGCCGAGCAGGGCATCGCCGACGGGGACGTCGACGACGGCGCCGGTCCGCTTGACCGGCTCGCCCTCCTTGACCTCCTGCCACTCGCCGAAGAGGGCGACGCCGACGTTGTCCTCCTCGAGGTTGAACGCGATGCCGACGACGCCGTGCTCGAACTCGAGCCGCTCCAGCGAGACAGCGTTCTCGAGCCCGTGGACGCGCGCGATGCCGTCGCCGACCTGGAGGACGGAGCCCACCTCGGAGAGGTCGGTCTGGACGTCGTACTGCTCGATCCTCGACTTGAGGATCGACGTGATCTCTTCCGGGCGTAGCTTCAACTTCTCAGCTCCTTGTCACGAGGTCGTGTCGCAAACGGTTGAGGCGGCCGCGCACGCTGGCGTCGAGCCGGTGCGAGCCGACCTGGAGGACGATGCCGCCGATCAGCTTGGGGTCGACCGCGCGGGTCGCCTCGACGGTGCGGCCGGAGGACTGCTCGATCTTCTTCACGATCGACGCGGCCTCGTCGTCGGAGAGCTCGTAGGCGGTGGTGAGCTCGACCGTCAGCCGCCCCGCCTCGGCGGCGACGAGCGCGTCGAACTCGCGGTAGACCTCGTCGAGCTGGGCCGTGCGGCCCTTCTCGGAGAGGAGGAGGACGAAGTTGCGCACGAGCTCGTCGGCGTCGGCGAGGATCTCGCGCAGCGCAGCCGCCCGATCGTCGCGCTCGATCTGCGGGTTCGTGAGCAAGCCGCGCAGCTCCGGCACCTCGTCGACGGCGGCGACGAACTCGCCGAGCTCGGCGTGGACGACGTCGAGCGAATTCGTTTCCTTGGCCGCCTGGAACAGCGACCGGGCATACATGCGGGGCGCAACGGCCACTAGACGGTCTCGGTCTCCAGGGCGGAGAAGTCGAGCTCGCCGATCGCGTCGTCGATCAGCCGCTTGTGGTCGGCCTGGTCGAGCACCTTGCCGGTCACCTTCTGGGTCGCGATCAGCGTCAGGTCGGCGACCTCGGCGCGGATCTGCTCGAGCGCGCGGAGGGTCTCCGCCTCGATCTGCTTGCGGGTGTCCTCGAGCCGGCGCTGCCGGTCGGCCTCGACCTCCTCGCGGGCGCGCTCACGCTGCGCCTCGCCGTCGGCTCGGGCCTGCGCGAGGATCGCGGACGCCTCGCTCTTCGCCTGCCCCATCAGCTGCTTGTGCTCCTCGAGGAGCGCCCGCGCCTCGCGGCGCGCGTTCTCCGCCTCCTCGACGGACGAGCGGATGCGCTCGCGGCGCTCGTCGATCGTGTTCTGGATCGGCCCGAACGCGAACTTCCTCAGGACGAAGAAGGTGATCGCGAAGCAGACGAGGGTCCAGATCATCAGACCCGGAACGACTTCGATCAGCGGTGAAGCGGCGAGCAGCATCTTCTCGGCCCTTTCTCTCTAGACCAGGACGTAGGCGAGCAGGCCGCCGATCAGGCCGTAGAAGACGACGGCCTCGGTGAGCGCGAACCCGAGCCACTGGATGCCCGTCAGCTCACCCTTGAGCTCGGGCTGCCGGGCGACGGCCTGGATCATCGAGCCGAAGATGTTGCCGATGCCGATCCCGGCGCCGAGCGAGCCGAGGCCGATACCGAGCGCCAGCGCGATCGCCTTGCCGGCGTCGGTGTTGCCTGCGGCCTCCTGTGCAATCAAGTTGAACACGTACTCCTCCTTGGGTTAGTGCTCCGGCTCGATCGCCGAGCCGATGTAGATGGCGGAAAGGGCGGCGAAGATGAACGCCTGAATCGAGACCACGATCACGACCTCGAACATGTAGAAGGCCGCGGCAGCGGGGACGGCGAGGATGGCGATCCCGAGGTTGCCGATCACGAAGATCAGCCCGATGAAGGTCAGGATCAGCATGTGGCCGGCGAGCATGTTCGCGTAGAGACGGACGCTGAGGCTGATCAACCGCATGAACTGGCCCAGGATCTCGAGCGGGACGATCAACGGGTACATGGCCTTCGGCACGTCCGGGATCCAGCTCTTGAAGTACTTCCGCACGCCGTTGTAGCGGATGCCCTCGACGTGGGTGAAGACGAAGGTCATCAGCGCGAGCGCGAGTGTGACGCTGATCGATGACGTGGCCGCGTACACGGCGAGGGTCGGCAGCTCGACGCCGAAGATCTCGAACGTCTCATTCGAGAGCGGCAGCGGGATGAAGCCGAGCATGTTGATCACCCAGATGAAGAGCATCAGCGACGCGACGTAGGGGAACCAGCCGCGCATCGCCTTGTGCGGCAGGCCCTGCTCCGCGACCTGGACCTGCGCGATCTCGTAGACCATCTCGCCGACCGCCTGGCGCCGCCCGACCTCGTTCTTGGAGCCGATCCGGGCGCGCATCAGGAAGATCCCGAGGGCGATCGTGCAGATCGTGCCGAGGATGAGATAGGCGACGGCCTTGTTGATCGACAGGTCGATCGGGCCGAGGTGGATCGGGATCCACTCGCCGATCTCGAAGTCGTGCTCGGGGTTGAACTCCTCCTCCGGGTCCTCGCTCGTCGATGCGAGCGCCAGCGAGGGCAGCGCCAGCCAGAGGAAGATCGCGAGCGCGCTAAGCCGTTTCACGGGTCTCTCCGGAGAAGTAGAGCGCGAGCGAGACGGCAAGCTCGAGCGTGTAGGCGAGGGCGTACAGCAGCGTGACCGCAAGCGCAAGCTGCGCGTCAGTTGCCGCGAGTGCGATGACGACGACCAGCACCGCAATCGCGCGAAAGGTCATTCCGAAGCCCACCACGCCTGATCCGGCGAGGTTACCCATGCCCGAGGTGAGGTGCGTCAGTAGGGCAGCGAGCGCGCGCGAGCCGAGCCAGAGCGTGGCCCCGATCACCCAGCCGCGCATGTCCCAGCCGGCGGCGAGGAAGACGGGCAGCGCGAGCGCGATCACCGCCGCGCCGGCGATGAACGGCAGCTTCTGGTCGGGCATCGGCCTCGGAGTGGCGAAGACGCCGGCCATCACAGGGCGTGCCCGTAGCGCTTATAGGTCATGTAGACGCCGAACGGGAGGCCGAGGATCGCGCCGACAAGGAACCCCCAGGCGACCGAGCCGAACGCCCAGCCGATCAGGATCCCGAGCACGATCACCGCGGCGGTCGAGCCGATCAGGACCGAGCCCGCGGCCGCGAGGCTCAAGTTCGGGGTCGGCTTCGGCTCCATCGGCGCGGCGAGCATAGCAGAGCTTGTGACAGTCGAAATCCGCCTAGTTGAAGGAAAAACCGCCGACTTTGTACGGCCTGTTGTCGCTCCTAACGGGCCGCCGCCACCTCACTCGCGGAGAACGACGTCGGCTTCGAGCGCGACCCGGGCCGATCCGCCCAAGTGACAAAGTGTCACTTGCGCGAGAGCGCGGTCGGATCGGCAAGCAGGCTCAGCAGATCTTCCGGGTGTCGCCCTCGGGACGCGACGCCGAGGAGCACCTCGCCGGCGGTCGGCAGCGCGAGCCTGCCGCTTCGCCGGTCCCGGACGATCTGCCGGACGCGCTCGTAGCTCGGCCGGGTGAGCGAGAGCGTCTCGGCAATCGCGCCGAGACGCCGATTGAGCTCCGCGACCGAAGCCGTGTCGTCCTTCAACAGGTGCTCGAGCGCCGCGACGAGGCGTGCGTCCAGTCGTGGTGCAGATGCGGCCACCCACCAAAGGTGCCCGTCTCGTTGTGACGAAAGTGGCAACGCGATCGTGCCAAGTTGCAAAGTGTTACTTGGTGCCGGAGGCACTCACGCCGACCGGCGTTCGTCGGCGGGCGCGTCGCGGCCGGCCCGCCAGAAGCGGCGCGGACTGCTCGACTTGACGATCTCGAGCACGTAGACGACGTAGAGCGAGAACGCGAGCGCGACGAGGGCGATCGCGAAAACCGCCAGTGTCTCCCAGAAGTGCCAGATGCCGCCCTCGCGGAAGGGGATGAAGCGAGTCGCGAGCGCAGCTCCCGCGAGAGTCGCGCACCACGCCCACATGATCACGGCCGCACGTCGCTGCGAGTAGCCGCGGCGGAGGAAGCGGAAGTGGAGGTGTGACTGGTCGGGCGAGGAGATCCGCTGGCCGTGCTTCAGCCGCCGCGCAACGACGAACGAGGTGTCGATGATCGGCACGGCGAGCACGAGCAGCGGCAGCAGGAGCACGACCGTCGAGGCGGTCTTCAGCAACCCCTGCACCGATACCGCCCCGAGCAGGAAGCCGAGGCAGAGCGCACCCGAGTCGCCCATGAAGATCCGCGCCGGGAAGAAGTTGTGGCGGAGGAAGCCGATGCAGGCGCCGGCGACGATCGCGGAGAGGATCGCCGGGTCGATCTTGCCGAGCGAGAGCGAGAGGATCGCGTATGTGATCGCGGCGATCCCGCAGACGCCGGCGGCG
This sequence comes from uncultured Gaiellaceae bacterium, assembly GCA_963737455.1. Taxonomy (GTDB): domain Bacteria; phylum Actinomycetota; class Thermoleophilia; order Gaiellales; family Gaiellaceae; genus Gaiellasilicea. Next base: position 13,494 of record CAVTSN010000016.1, read on the forward strand.
AGCCCGTCCATGCCGTCGAGGAAGTTGACCATGTTCATGACGGCGACGATCCAGATCATCGTCAGCGGGACGCCGACGACCGCGGGCAGGTCGACCGGGCCGAGGAACGGGAAGGTGAAGTGGTCGATCCAGACGCCGAAGAACGGCGGGATCGCCGCCGCGACGAACTGGCCGACGAGCTTGCGCCCCGGCGCGAGCACGCGGAAGTCGTCGATCGCGCCGACGACGGTCGCCACCGCGGCGCCGAGCAGGACGCCACGGGTCTCGCGGCCGAGCTCGAGGAACGCGAGCGCCGGGACGAAGATGCCGAAGAAGATCGCGATCCCGCCGAGACGCGGAATCGGGTTCGGGTTCAGCCGCCTCGCCTCAGGCCGGTCGACGACGCCGAGCAGCCGCGCCATCCCGCCGACCGCGGGCGTGAGCAGGATCACGATCACGAAGGCCGCGATCCCGCCGTAGAGAACCTGCGGATGGTCGCGCAGCGCGTCCAACGCCCGGCCTACTTCGTCCCGTAGAGCCGGTCGCCTGCGTCTCCGAGGCCCGGCACGATGTACCCCTTGTCGTTCAGCTCGCGGTCGATCGCCGCGCAGACGATGTGCACCTCCGGGTGCTCGTCGTGCACGCGCTCGATCCCGACCGGCGCGGCGACGAGGCAGACGAGCGTGATCGAGCGGGCACCTGCCGCCTTGACGGCGGCGACCGCCGCGGCGCTCGAGTTACCGGTCGCGAGCATCGGATCGAGGATGATCGCGTCCCGCTCTGTCAGGTCGTCCGGCAGCTTCACGTAGTACTCGACCGGTTGCAGCGTCTCCTCGTCGCGGTAGAGGCCGATGAAGCCGACGCGCGCACTCGAGATCAGCGAGAGGACGCCCTCGAGCATCCCGAGCCCGGCGCGCAGCACCGGGTTGACCGCCACCTTCTTCCCCGAGATCCGCTGCGCCTGCATCTTCTCCAGCGGCGTCTCGATCTCGACCGGCTCGGTCGGGAAGTCCTTCGTCGCCTCGTAGGTGAGGAGCAGCGTCAGCTCGTTGACGAGTTTGCGGAAGTGGACGGTCGGCGTCTCCTTGTCGCGCAGGTACGACAGCTTGTGCTGCACCAGCGGGTGCGTGACCTCGGTGACGCGCCGCGTCATGCGTAGGCCGTGTAGCCGCGGAACCCCGGGTAGAGCGGGCGCTTCGCGCACAGGGCCTCGGCCCGGTCGCAGAGCTCGCCGAGATCGCCTTCGCCGAGCGCGCCGGCGATGATCCGGCCGACCTCGCGGAAGTCGTCCTCGTCGAAACCGCGCATCGTCGCCGCGGGCGTGCCGATCCGGACGCCCGACGCGACCGTGGGCGGCCGCTCGTCGAAGGGCACGGTGTTGCGGTTCACGGTCAGCTTCACCTCGTCGAGCCGCTCCTCCGCGTCCTTGCCCGTCCAGTCGGTCTTGCGGAGATCGAGCTGGAGCAGGTGCGTGTCCGTGCCGCCGGTGACCACGTCGAGCCCGTTCGCGATCAGCTCCTCGGAGAGCGCGTCTGCGTTCGCGCGCACCTGCTCCTGGTAGGAGCGGAATGCGTCCGAGCCGGCGATCCGGAAGCAGGCGGCCTTGGCGGCGATCGCATGCACGAGCGGCCCGCCCTGCATCCCCGGGAAGACAGCTCGGTCGACAGCCTGCGCATGCTCGCCCCGGCAGAGGACGAACCCGGCCCTGGGACCGGCCAGCGTCTTGTGCGTCGTCGACGTGACGATGTCGCAGTGCTCGACCGGGTTCGGGTGCAGCCCGGCGGCGACGAGGCCGGAGAAGTGCGCCATGTCGCACATCAGCAGCGCGCCGACGTCGTCGGCGATCTTGCGGAACTCGGCCGTCTCGACGGTGCGCGGGTAGGCGGAGCCGCCGCAGACGATCAGCCTCGGCCGGTGCTCGCGTGCGAGCGCGAGCACTTCGTCGTGGTCGACCATCTCGGTCTCGCGGGAGACGCCGTAGTGGACGATCGTGTAGAGGCGCCCGGAGAAGTTGACCTTCAGCCCGTGGGTCAGGTGCCCGCCGTGGTCGAGGCGGAGCGAGAGGATCGTGTCGCCCGGCTGCAGCAGCGCGAAGTAGGCGGCCATGTTCGCCTGTGCGCCGGCGTGCGGCTGGACATTCGCGTGCTCGGCGCCGAAGAGCTCCTTGGCCCGGTCGACCGCGAGCTGCTCGATCTCGTCCACGACCTCGCAGCCGCCGTAGTAGCGCTTGCCCGGATAGCCCTCGGCGTACTTGTTCGTCGGCACCGAGCCGACGGCCTCGAGCACGCTCGGCCAGGTGAAGTTCTCCGACGCGATCAGCTCGATCTGGCCGCGCTGGCGCTCGAGCTCGCGGCCGAGCAACCGGGCGATGTCCGGGTCGATCTCCTCCAGGCCCGCGGTGCGGAGCCGGTCGAGCGTTTCCTGGGCGACGGCCATTGCCGTTCCTCCTTAGCCGGGGCGACGCCCCGATGCTAGAGCACCGACGCGACGACCCGGAGCGCCTCGTCGGCCGGGACGGCTCCCTCGCGGAGGACGCGCGGCTCGGAGCCGGTGAGGTCGACCACGGTCGACGGCGTTCCCGGCAGCTCGCCGCCGTCGAGGAGCGCTGCGGCGGCCGCGCGCAGCTCCTCAGGCACGTCGTCGAGCGTGCGGGGGTCGGGACCGCCCGGCAGGTTCGCGCTCGTCGCGACGAGCGCGCCGACGCGGGCGAGCAGGTCGTCCGCGGCTCCCGTCAGCGCCGGGATGCGGACGCCGATCGTCTCCGAGCGCGAGCCGCCGAGCCAGGCGAAGCGGCGGTCCGGGTTCGCCACGACCAGGGTGTACGGCCCCGGCAGCAGCACTTCCGCCACCCGCTCCTCCGCGTCGCTCAGTTCCGGCAGACACTCGCGCAAGCGCTCGAGATCGTGGACGACGAGCGCGGTCGGCTGCTGCTCGACCCGGCCCTTGGCGAGATAGAGGCGGCGAACGGCGTCCTCGGAGAACGGCGTGGCGGCCAATCCGTAGACGGTGTCGGTCGGGACGATCGCGAGCAGGCGCGACTCGATCGCTGCGACCGCGTCGTCGACGTCAGTCACGACGGCCTTCGACGACGCGGTCACGGCCGGTGAGGTCGGAGGTCGTCACGACGTCGAGGTAGCCGATCCCGGCGAGCGTTGCGGCCACGGCGAGCGCCTGCCCGTCGCCGACCTCGAGCACGAGGTGCCCGCCGGGGCGGAGAACGCCGACGGCGGCGCGCGCGACGACCTCCGGCATGCGGTCGCCGACGAGCGCGACGTGGGGCTCGTAGTCGCGCACGTCGGGCATCAGCGTTTCCAGTTCCGAGCGCTCGACGTAGGGCGGGTTGGAGACGACGAGGTCGTACGGGCCGCCCGGGAGACCCGCTGCGGCGACGTCGTGCTCGCGCAGGTCGACGGCGAGGCCCGTGCGCTCGACGTTCTCTCGAGCGAGCGCGAGCGCGTCGGCGGAGACGTCGATCGCGGTCACACGCGCACCCGGATGCTCGTCGGCGATCGCGAGCGCGATCGCCCCCGTTCCCGTGCCGACGTCGAGCACCGCCGGGGCGTCGAGGCCGCTCAGGTGCGCGAGCGCACGCTCGACGACGATCTCGGTCTCGGACCGCGGGATCAGCGCGCGCCGGTCGACGTTGAGCGTCAGCCGGCGGAAGCCCCACTCGCCGAGGATGTAGGCGACCGGCTCGTGCCGCGCGCGCCGCGCCACCACCGCGCGATAGGCGTCGAGCTCGTCTGTGCTGAGCGGCCGGTCGAAGTCGGTGTAGAGCTCGATCCGGTGCCGCCCGAGCGTGTGCGCGAGGAGGAGCTCGGCGTCGAGGCGCCCGGTCTCGGAGGTCTTGTCCAGGTGCTCGGACGCGCGCCGGAGCACGTCGCCGAGGCTCAGTGCAGCCGTGCTCACTCCTCGAGCGCCCGGCGGCGGTCCTCCGCCTGCAACGCCTCGGTGAACTCCCCCAGCCCGCCCGGCAGCACCTTCTCCAGGTTGAGCGTGACCTTGACCCGGTGGTCGGTGGCGCGGCTGTCCGGGTAGTTGTAGGTGCGGATCTTCTCGGCCCGCTCACCCGAGCCGATCTGCGACTTGCGGGTCGCCGAGAGCTCGGCCTGCTGGCGCTCGCGCTCCGCCTCGTAGATCCGCGCACGGAGCACGCGCAGCGCCTTCGCCTTGTTCTGGAGCTGGGACTTCTCGTCCTGCATCGCGACCACGATCCCCGTCGGCAGATGCGTGATCCGGACGGCCGAGTCGGTCGTGTTGACGCTCTGGCCGCCGGGGCCCGTCGAGCGGTAGACGTCGATCTTGAGGTCGTTGTCGTTGAGCTCGACCTCGACCTCCTCCGCCTCGGGCATCACCGCGACCGTCGCAGTCGAGGTGTGGATGCGGCCCTGCGACTCGGTCTCGGGAACGCGCTGGACGCGGTGCGTGCCTCCCTCGTACTTGAAGACGGAGTAGGCGCCGTCGCCCTTGACGCCGAGCACCACCTCCTTGAAGCCGCCGCCGTCGCTCTCGCTGGCCGAGAGCAGCTCCGTCTTGAAGCCCCGGCTCTCGGCATAGCGCGTCAGCATCCGCAGCACGTCGCCGGCCCAGATCGCCGCCTCGTCGCCACCGACGCCCTGGCGGATCTCGACGATCACGTCCTTCTGGTCGGCCGGGTCGTTCTCGACGAGCGCGAGCTTGAGCTCCTCCTCGAGCTCGGCCAGGCGCTGCTCCGACTCGGCGACGAGCTCCGTCAGCTCGGGGTCGGCGCGCGACGCGTCGACGTCCTCCCGCATCGTCCGCCACTCCTGCGCGAGCTTGTACGGCACCTCGAGCTCCTTCAGCCGCCGCCCGACTTCGGCCGCCTCGCGGCGGTCGTTGTAGACCGACGGGTCGGCCATCCGCTCCTGCACCTCGGTGTAGGAGCGTTCGAGGTCGTCGATCAGGTTCTCGATCGTCGCAGCCATGCGACGTAGGGTAGTGGAGCGATGACGCTCGAGGACGTGCTGCGCGCACCGCTGCCGGGGCGTGTCGACGACGTCGTCGCGCGCCTGCAAGCGATCGAAGAGGCGCTGCCGAAGCAGGACGGTGTCCGCGCCTTCACCGCGCTCTACCGCGCCGTGACCGAGGCGGTCGACGAGCGGGTGAAGCCGGGAACGTTCGCGGAGCCGCGGTTCACGCGCTGGCTCGACGTCGTGTTCGCGAACCTCTACCTCCGAGCCCTGCGCGCACACGTGCTCGGGCCGAAGCGGCCACCGCGCGCGTGGGCGGCGCTGTTCGAGACTCGCTCGGGGCGCGGCATCGCCCCGGTCCAGTTCGCGCTCGCGGGGATGAACGCCCACATCAACCGCGACCTGCCGCTGGCGCTCGTCGAGACGTGCCGCTCGCTCGACGTAGTGCCGGTGCGCGGCTGCCCGCAGCACGCCGACTTCCGGGCGATCGACCCGCTGCTCGCCGAGACGGAGGCGCGGGTTCGGGCGGACTTCGCCACGGGCGTGGTCGGCTGGGCCGACGAGGCGCTCGGCGAGCTCGACAGCGTCGTCGCGATGTGGAACGTGCGCCGGGCGCGGGCGGCGGCGTGGGTGAACGCCGAGACGCTGTGGGCGATCCGGGACGTCCCTTTCGCGGGGGCACGCTTCGTCGTCACACTCGACCGGCTCGTCGGCCTCGCGAGTCGCGGCCTCCTCCGCCGCGTTGTCTGAGGCCGTAGGAATCCGGCGGGCCAAAACGGCCGACTCCGCCGCGGCGGCGGCGGTCGTCAAGTCCGTCTACGACGAGTACGGGTTCACCTGGGACGAGCACGGCTATCACGCCGACCTGCTCGACGTCGAGACGGCGTACACGGCGTTCTTCGTCGCGGAGCTCGACGGCCGCATCGTCGGCACGGCAGGGCTCTCACAGCACGGCTCGCTGGAGCGGCTCTACGTGCTGCCCGACGCACGCGGCGCCGGGGCGGGCTCGGCGCTCCTCGCCGCCGTCGCCGACGAGGCGCGCCGGCGCGGCCACGAGCGCCTCGAGATCTGGTCGGACAAGCGCTTCGAGGACGCGCACCGCCTGTACCGGCGCGAGGGCGCGCGCGTCGTCGGCGAGCGCGTCCACGACGACCCCGACTCGAGCCACGAATGGGGACTCGTGCTCGACCTCTAGGAGTCGAGCGAGGCGTCGAGCGTGATCTCGGGCACGGCCGCCAGTGCCTGTGAGACCGGGCAGTTCTGGCGCGCGTCCTCGGCTGCGGCCTGAAAACCGGCGGCGTCGAGGCCGGGAACAGTGCCACGCACGCTGAGCGCGACTTTCGTGATCCCGGTGCCGGGGACGAACGTCACGGTCGCGGCGGTCTGCAGCTGCTCGGGCGCGCTGCCGGCCTGCGCAAGCCCGTGCGAGAGCGCCATCGAGAAGCACGATGCGTGCGCCGCGGCGATCAGCTCCTCGGGGCTCGTCTTCCCGCCCGAGGACTCCTCGGTCCGGGCCGGCCAGCTGACGTCGAGCGGCCCGAACGCCCCCGAGCCGACCTCGTCGATCGTCCCCGACCCGCTCATCAGGTCTCCCCGCCACGTCACCGACGCACGACGCTCGGCAGCCATGTCGCTCTCCTCCCCTAGCTCGACTCGAGTACGGCGCGCACGCTAACCGATGCGCTCGCCCGAATCAGGGCAGAGAGGGTGCAGCCCTCGTCGGCCTTCCGCGCGACCTGCTCGAGCCCCGCCTGATCGATCCCCTCGGCGCGCGCACGCACGTCGAGCTCGGAGGAGACGATCAGGTGGCCTTTCCCCTCCACCTCGTCGAGCGTGATCGTGCAGCTGACATCGAGCCGCTCGACCGTGCCGCCCGCCCGGGCGATCTCGCCCGCGACCGAGGTCGAGTAACAGCCGGCGTGCGCCGCAGCGAGCAACTCCTCCGGGCTCGTCTTCCCAGGCTTGTCGGCGATGCGCGACGGCAAGTCGATCGGCAGCTCGAACGTCCCCGACGACGTCGCGGTCGCCGTGCCGGTACCGCGCGAGAGCGATCCCTCCCAGGCCACTGCGGCCTGGCGGACGACGCGCGGCATCAGGCCATGACCTCGACCTTGCGCTCCTCGGCGGTGATTCCGCCCTCGAGGCGGAGCACCTCCTGGAGCGCGCGGATCGAGACTTCGATCTGGTCGAGCGACGGCGGCCGGGTCGTCAGCCGCTGCAGCCAGAGGCCGGGCGCGAGCAGCGCCATCAGGATCGGGTTGTCCTGGTGCTTACCGGCAAAGCGGATCAGCTCGTAGGCGATCCCCGCGATCACCGGCAGGAGCAGGATCCGGCTCGCGATCAGCCAGAACCACCCCGGCTGGCCGACGAAAGCGAAGACGAAGATGCCGATCACCATCACCCAGAGCAAAAACGCTGTTCCGCAACGCGGGTGGATCAAGCTGAACTTCTGCACGTTCTCGGGCGTGAGCTCCGCGCCTGACTCGTAGGCGTTGATCGCCTTGTGCTCGGCGGCGTGGTACTGGAAGACGCGCCGGAGGTCCGGCAGGAGCGAGATCAGGAAGAGGTAGAGCAGGAAGATGCAGACACGGATGACCCCCTCGATCACCACGAACGAGCCCGTGGCGTCGACCGGCAAGAAGTTCGTGATCAGCGCCGGTGTGACCTTGAACAGCATCAGCGCGAAGCCGATCGCGATCGCGAACGAGAAGATGATCTGACCGCGCGTGATCTCGGTCTGGACGTCGCCTTCCTTCGCGTCGGGATCCTGGGCCGCGTAGTTGGCCGAGATCGCGAGCGCGCGGAAGCCGATCGCGAGCGACTCGCCGAGCGCAATCACGCCGCGGACGATCGGCAGCCGGAAGATGCGGCGCCGCGCCATCGGCGAGCTGATGTCCTTGACGACCTCGGCGATCTCGCCGTCGGGCTTGCGTACCGCGACAGCCCACTTCGAAGGGCTGCGCATCATCACGCCCTCCAGGACTGCCTGGCCCCCGATGTTGTTGGCCAACCGGCTACCCGCGGCGGGCGCCGCCGGCCTTTTCGAGCCGACGCTGGAAGCGCTCGACCCGGCCGCCGGAGTCCATCAGCTTCTGCTTGCCCGTGTAGAACGGGTGGCACGCGGAGCACACGTCGACGTGGATCTCGGCCTGCGTCGACCGCGTCTCGAACTCGTTGCCGCAGGAGCAGCGGACGTGAGTGCTGACGTACTCGGGATGGATTCCGGACTTCATCGCCGGGCCAGGATAGCAGAGGCGGTTTGGGTGGCCACGTTTCCTCCTGAGACAACAGCGGCGGTCGAGCCGTCCCCCACCTTCCCCGCCAGGATCGCGGCGACGCCGACCGCTCCGGCCGGTTCGCAGGCGAGTTTCGCGCGCTCGTAGAGGAAGCGGAACGCCTCTTCGATCTCCTCCTCCGAGACGAGCACGCTCTCGACGCCGTGAGCCTGGATCGCCGCGAGCGCCTGCTCGCCGGCGAACGGGCCCGAGAGCCCGTCGGCGACCGACACCGGCGTCACCGGGACCGGCCGGCCGGCGGCGAGCGCGTCGTGGACGGCCGTCGAGCCCTCCGGCTCGACGGCGATCACGCGCCGGTCCGGCGCGGCTGCCGCCACCCCGGCGACGAGGCCACCGCCGCCGGTCGGCACGAGGATCGTCTCGACCTCGGGCGCGTCCTCGAGCAGCTCCAGTGCCAGCGTCCCCTGGCCCGCCATCACGAGCGGGTCGTCGAACGGATGCACGAGCGTCCGGCCCGTCTCGCGGATGTGCTCGTCGAGCCGCTCGAACGCCTCGACGGCATCGGACGCCTCGAGGTCGACGGAGGCGCCGTAGCCGCGCGTCGCCGCCACCTTGGCCGGGCTGGCGCTCGCGTACATGACCACGAGACAGTCGATCCGCTCGAGCGCCGCACCCCAGGCGAGTGCCTGCGCGTGGTTCCCCGCGGAGATTCCGATCACGCCGCGCTCCTTTTCGGCCGGCGTCAGCGACGAGAGCTTGTTGAGGACGCCCCGGGCCTTGAACGAGCCCGTCTTCTGAAACAGCTCCGCCTTCAGGTACGTCCGCGCCCCGAGGGTGCTCGAGCTGAAGGTGGGCGTACGGTGGACGCGGCCCCGAATCCGCTCCGCCGCCTGCAGCACGTCGTCGCGGGTCAGTGCCATCTCGCGCGCATCGTAGACTCCGGCCCGTGGCCGACCATCCGGTGCAGCTGATCGTCACGGACGACCTCGACCGCTCGCGCCTGACCGTCTTCTTCCGGCTACTGCTCGCGATCCCGCTCTTCATCTGGGTCGTGCTGTGGTCGATCGGCGTCTTCTTCGCCGCGATCATCGGCTGGTTCGCCGCGCTCTTCACCGGCCACCTGCCGCAGGGGCTGCACGACTTCTTCGGCATGTACGTCCGCTACGTGACCCACCTCGGCGCCTATCTCGCGATCGCCGCGAACCCGTACCCGAGCTTCACCGGCACGCCGGGCTACGCGGTCGACGTCTCGATCCCGGAACGGCAGGACCAGCCGCGCTGGAAGACGGCGTTCCGGCTCTTTCTCGCGATCCCGGCGCTCATGCTCGCGGCCACGCTCGGCTCAGGCATCGGCGGGGGCGGAGGCTCGCAGGCCGCCGAGGACGGGGCGTCGAACGCAGAGTGGTTGGCGTCGTCGACCGTCGGCGGCGTCGCCGCGGTCTGCGCCGTCCTCGGCTGGTTCGCGGCCGTCGCGCTCGGCCGGATGCCGCTCGGGCTCCGCAACCTGGGCGCCTTCGGGCTCGGCTACACGGCCCAGGCGTACGCCTACGTGCTGCTGCTCACCGACCGTTACCCGAACTCCGACCCGGAGTCGATCGGCCGGGAGTGGGAGCTGGCGCCGCGCACGGTGCGGCTCGAGCTCGACGACGACGGCCGGCGCTCTCGGCTGACCGTCTTCTTCCGGCTCCTTCTCGCGATCCCCCACTTCGTCTGGCTGGCGCTCTGGTCGGTCGCGGCGCTCCTCGCAGCGATCGCGAACTTCTTCGTCGCGCTGATCCGCGGCCGCTCGGCCGACCCGCTGCACCGGTTCCTCGCCGCCTACGTCCGCTACTACGCGCACCTGAGCGCTTTCGTCACCCTGGTTGCGAACCCGTTCCCGGGCTTCGCCGGCAGCCCGGGCTACCCGGTCGACATGGTGATCGACCCGCCGGAGCGTCAGAACCGCTGGATCACGTTGTTCCGCAGCTTCCTCGCGATTCCCGCCTTCTTGATCACCGGCGCGCTCAGCGTCGTCCTCCTGGTGATCGCCTTCCTCGGCTGGTTCGCCGCGCTCGCGACGGGCCGGATGCCGACCGGGCTTCGCAACCTCGGCGCCTTCGCCGTCCGCTATCACTCGCAGACGAACGCGTACTGGCTCATCGTCACCGACCGCTACCCGCACGCGAGCCCGGCGCTGCGCCCGCCGCCGGAGCCGGAGCCCGTGTACGCCGATCCCTTCGAGCCGGCGCCGGAGGCGGTCTGACGAGTCGCCGGCGCGGCGCATGGGCCGTCGCCGCGCTCGTGCTCGCCGGGATCTGGGGGTACTGCGCCTGGTCGCTCTGGCACAGCGTCGTCCCCGGTTCCCTCGAGCTCCCGCAGGGGTCGCTCGCCGGGATCCCGCAGGAGACGATCGCGCGCGCTCAGCGCTACGAGCTCTTCTTCCGCGTCGAGTTCGTCGTCTCGACGCTCGTCCTGCTCGCCGTGCTGGTGGTGTACGCCAAGTACGGGATCCGCTTCGCGAAGGAGTCGGCGGCCGGACGGATCGGCACCGGGATGCTGCTCGGGATGATCGGGCTCGCGCTCGTCTGGATCTCGCAGGTGCCGTTCCGGCTGGCGGAGGTCTGGTGGGACCGGCGCTACGACCAGACCGACAGCGGCTATCTCGAGACGCTCTTCGCGAATTGGTTCGAGCTCGGAGCGGAGTTCCTGTTCATCTGCTTCGCGCTGGTGATCGTGATGGCGCTCGCAGGGGCCTTCCCGCGCCGCTGGTGGCTCGCCGCTGCGCCGGTGTTCGTCGGGCTCGCGTTCCTGTTCGGCTTCATCTACCCGTACCTGACTCCGACCGACCGGCTCCAGCGGGCCGACCTGCAGGCGGCGGGCCGCGAGTACGCGGCGAAGCAGGGGATCGACCCGGTGCCGCTCCGCGTCGAGGACGTCACCGACTTCACGAGCGCACCGAACGCCTACGCCGTCGGCTTCGGCCCGAGCCGGCGCGTCGTGCTCTGGAACACGCTCCTCGACGGCAGCTTCACCGACGACGAGGTGAAGACAGTGCTCGCGCACGAGATCGGGCACCACTCGAGCGAGCACCTCCTCAAGGGCATCGCCTGGTACGCGCTCTTCGCACTGCCGGGAGCCTGGCTGATCGCCCGGCTGACCCGGCGCCGCGGCGGCATGGGGAACCCGGCCGCGGTCCCGCTGTCGCTGCTGGTGATCGTCGTCCTCGACCTGCTCTCGCTACCCGTCTACAACGTGATCTCGCGCCACATGGAGCAGGAGGCCGACTGGAAGGCGCTCGAGACGACCCACACACCGGAGCCGGCCAAGAGTCTCTTCCGGGAGTTCACGATCCAGTCGCTGAACGACCCCGACCCGCCGACGTGGTCGTACATCCTCTTCGACAGCCATCCGTCGGTGCAGCAGCGGATCGCGATGGCCGAAGCCTGGCTGCAGCGCAACCGCTAGGTCAGCGTGTACTCGGGGCCGGAGCCACCCTCGGGCGGCGTCAGCCGGCCGCCCTTGGCGGAGATGGCGCCGCACTGGACGCAGTTGGACGGGTTCACGTCCACGTGCACGAGCCCGTCGCCGGCGTCGGTGCCGAGCTCGTACACCTGCGCCGGGCACATGTGCACCCAGGCATCGGCGAGGTCCTTCGGGACCGTGCGGCGGATCCGGATGTGGTCGGGCTGGTCGTCGCGCGTCCGGTTGCCGGAGAGGAAGACCGAGGAGAGCTTGTCGAAGGTGAGCTTGCCGTCCGGCTGCGGGTAGCGCCGGCCGCGGCCGGTGCGGATCAGCGACCGCTCCGCGTTCGCCTCGCTGAGCATGTCGAACGGGGGCAGCTTCCCCTTCGTCACCGTCATCGCGCTGGCGAGGCCGCCGCCGACGAAGAAGCCCTTGTCGAATGCCTGGCGCATGTTCCGCACCGCGTGCAGGTCCGTGACGACGTAGCTCGAGCGCAGCTCCTCGTCGTAGGAGTCGAAAACGCCGAAACGTGTCGGCGACTCGCCTCGCTGGAGCGACCGGAAGGCGGCCTCGGCCGCCATGATCCCGGACTCGATCGCGTAGTGGATTCCCTTCAGCGTCGGCACGTTCACGAGCCCGGCGCCCTCGCCCACGAGCAGCAGCCCCGGCGCGTGGAATCGCTTCGGCAGCGCGTGATAGCCGCCCTCGGTGATCGTCTTCGCGCCCCAGGCGACCCGCTCGCCGCCGGCGAGGATCTTGCGGATGAGCTTGTGCGTCTTCAGCTCCTGGAGGACGTCGTGCACCGAGAACTCGACATCACGTGACTCGAGCCCGGCGACGAAGCCGAGCGAGACCATGTCATCGCCCATCGGGTAGATGAACGAGCCGCCGAACTCGCCGTACTTGGCGCGCTTGCGCAGAGGCCAGCCCATCGTGTGGACGATGTGCTCGAGCGGCTTCGCCACCTTCCAGACCTCCTTGACGCCGAGCGCCCAGAGCTGCGGCTGGTCGCCCGCGAGGCCGAAGCGGTCGACGGCCGCAGCGGTCAGATGGCCCTGCGTCCCCTCGGCGAGGATGGTCACCCTCGCGGCGATGTCCGACCCGGGCTCGTACGCGCCGACCGGCCGGCCGTCGCGGCCCAGCCCCTTGTCGCCGGTGCGGATTCCGTGCACGCGCCCGTCCGCGACGAGCAGCTTCTGGGCGTCCGTCTCGGGCAGCACCGCCGTCCCGAGCGCCTCGGCCTGTTCGGCGAGGAAGCGGCCGAGCTGTGAGACCGAGACGACCCAGTTGCCGTGGTTGCGCATCGTCGGCGGCGGCGGGATCCGCATCGACCTGCCGCCCTTCGAGAGCAGGTAGACGGCCTCGCCATGCACCTCGCCGTAGGTCGGCACGTCCTGCATCGCCATGCGGTCGCGGAAGAGACGCCGGAGCGCGCGCGGCTGGACGACGGCTCCCGAGAGGAGGTGCGAGCCGGGGCCCTTTCCCTTCTCGACGACGGCGACCGGCACCTCGCCCAGCCGCTCGGCCGTCTCCGGCGACTCCTCGAGCAGCTGGCCGAGACGGATCGCGCAGGCGAGCCCGGCCGGCCCGGCGCCGACGATGAGGACGCCGACCTCGATCCGCTCCGCCACAGGATCGGTGGGCGGGGCGATCACCTCGGACGGCGAAAACGGCGGCGGGTAGTCCGCCGGGCGGACGCCGCCCTTGCTCATCCTCGGCGGGCCTGGACGAGCTCGGTCAGCTTCGGCACGATCGCGTGCAAGTCGCCGACGACGCCGAGATCGGCGAACTCGAAGATGGGCGCGTTCGGATCCTTGTTGATCGCGACGATCGTCTTCGAGCTCTGCATCCCGACCTTGTGCTGGATCGCGCCTGAGATCCCGCAGGCGATGTAGAGCGTCGGCGAGACCGATTTGCCGGTCTGGCCGACCTGCGCGGAGTACGGGTACCAGCCGGCGTCGACGACGGCGCGCGTCGCGGCGACCGCGCCGCCGAGCGCTTTCGCGAGCTCCTCGACGAGCGCGAACTTCTCGGGCTCGCCGAGCCCGCGGCCGCCGGCGACGATCACGTTCGCGTCCTCGATCGACGGGCCGCTCTCCTCGGCGTGCGCCTGCTCGACCATCTCTGCGGCGAGCGAGTGATCCTGCAGCTCCGGGGAGAAGGCCTCGACGGTTCCCGCTGCCGCCTGCTCGACCGGGTCGAGCGAACCGGCGCGGAAGAGCCCGATCCGCGGCGTCGTCTTCCAGCCCACGTCGACGACGACGGAGTCACCGAGCGCCGACTGCTTGCCGACGAGGCTGCCTCCGTCGGCGGTGATGTCCGTCAGCTGCCAGTTGAGGCCCGCGTCGAGCCGCGCGGCCAGCCCCGCCGCGATGTCGGCGGCGAGGATCGACTGGGCGAAGAGGACCGTCTCGACGCCCTTGTCGGCGACGAGCTGCGCGATCGCGTCGACGCGCGGCTGCGGCAGTGGCGCCTCGAGCCTGGGATCGTCGGCGACATAGACGGTCGCGGCGCCGTGCTTGGCAGCCTGCTCGGCGAGCCCGTCGAGACCGGAGCCGACGATGACGCCGGCGACGTCGCCGCCGAGGCTCGCAGCCTTGGAGAGAACGGCGAGTGAGCCCTTCTGAAGCTCGCCGCCGTGATGCTCGAGGAAGACGAGAATGCTCATCTCAGATCAGCCTCTTCTCGCTCAGGAAGGCGACGATCTGCTCGGCTGCGCTGCCGTCGTCCTCGATCTTCCGCGTGTCGCCGCGGGGCGGCGGGTCGGAGAGGGCGAGCACCTCGGTGCGCGAGCCAGACTCCCCGGCGCTGCCCCCGTCCACGCCGAGGTCGGCAAGCGAGAGTGTCTCCTGCGGCTTCGACTTCGCGCCCATGATTCCCTTCAGCGACGGATAGCGCGGCTCGTTGATCGAGTCGGCGACCGCGACGACGGCCGGCAGCGGCGCCTTGATGACGTCGTAGCCGAACTCCGTCTGACGCTTGCCCGTCAGCGCGCCCCCCTCGAGCGTCAGCTCCGCGACCTGCGAGATGACCGGGCGCTTCAGCCGCTCGGCGACGGCCGCCCAGAGCACGGCGCCGTCGGAGTCCGACGACTGCTGCCCGAAGAGGATGAGGTCGGGTTGCTCGCGCTCGAGCGCCTTGCCGAGCGTGAGGCTCGTCGCGACGAGATCGGAGCCTGCGGCCCCGTCGTCGGCGATCAGCACGGCGCGGTCGGCGCCCATCGCGAGCGCCTTGCGCAGCGAGTTGAGCGCGCGCTCGGGACCCATCGAGACGACGACCACTTCGCCCTCCCCGGTCGCGTCCTTCAGCCGCAGCGCCTCCTCGACCGCGTTCGCGTCGAAGGCGTTCAGCGCACCTTCGCCGGAGCGGTCGAGCCGCTTGGTGCCGGCGTCGATCCGCTTGTGCGCGGTCGCGTCCGGAACCTCCTTCACGCAGACGGCGATCTTCATCGCGCGGACTCTAGCGATGCGCCACGGCCCGCTCACGAGGTAGGCGTCGACCGGACCGCCGGCCGAACGTTTACCCCTTTCGGGGATGAATCTTCCGCGGCCTCTGCTAGTGTCCCGCACTTCGCGCGCGACCCCGGTACTCGATGACCCCCGTCCGGACGACAGCCCGAGGCTTGCTCCTCACCGTGATTGCGTTCCTGCTCGGTGCGGGAGCCGCGGCCGCCGCACCGGATGCGCCGGTACCGCGGATCGTCTTCCCGATCCTCGGCGAGGCCACCTACACCGACGACTTCGGCGATCCGCGCGGCCAGGGTGCGCACGAGGGGAACGACATGCTCGCCCCGCGCCGCGCACTCGCCCTGGCCGCCGAGGCGGGCACGGTCAAGTTCCACACCACATCCTCGCGCGCCGGCTGCATGCTCTACCTCAACGGCAAGAGCGGCACCGAGTACCTCTACATCCACCTCAACAACGACCTCACGGACTCGAACGACAACCAGGGGTCGTGCGTCCCGGGCGTCGCTTTCGCGAAGGGGTTGAAGAGTGGTGCCAAGGTCGCGGCGGGCGAGGTGATCGCCTACGTCGGCGACTCCGGCGACGCCGACGGGATCCACCCCCACCTCCACTTCGAGGTGCACCCGAACGGCGGCGCGGCGACGAGCCCGTTCCCCTACCTGAGCAAAGCGCGGCGTCTCCTCTTCGCAGCCCAGACGGGAACGACCTTCACGCTCGCGGTGACGGGGAAGGTGGCGAATGCCGCGGGTGAAGACCTTCAGGTCACGGTCGACCAGGTGCGCCAGTGGCCGGGCGGCCGCAAGGTCAAGCAGGCCGGCCAGAGGGTGCCGATCACGGTGCCGGAGACCGCGTCGATCGAGGGCATCGGCGCCCCGACCGCGCTCTCGCCCTACCCCGCCCTCGAGTTGCTGACGAAGGGGCTGCCCGTCACCGTCTGGACGTCGCCGGCCAAGGTGACGCCGGCCGCGCTCTTCGGCGCCAAGGGCGCTCTCGCCGCCTCGCGCGTCGTCGTCAAGCAGTACGGCTAAACGCTAGGAGGGTTTGGCGAAAAGCGGCTGAGCCGTCGGGCCGCGCTGGTCGTCCCGATGCGGCGTCCTCAGTCGTGCCGATAGCTTCGGCTATCGGCGCTCCCTGCGTCCTTGCCTCGGAACGACCATCGCACCCCGACGACGAGCGCCATTCCGCCAAACCCTCCTAGACCGGGATCTTCGCGGTCAGGAAGTCGACGATCTCGCTCGTCGGCGCCCCAGGGGTGAAGACGGCCGCGACGCCCTTGCCCTTGAGCTCCTCGGCATCCTCGTTCGGGATCGTCCCGCCGACGAGCACGAGTACGTCGTCGACGCCGTTCTCCTTCAGCCCTTCGAGGATCCGCGGCACCAGCGTCATGTGCGCGCCGGAGAGGATCGAGATCCCGACGGCGTCCGCGTCCTCCTGGATCGCCGTCTCCACGATCTGCTCCGGCGTCTGGTGCAGACCGGTGTAGATGACCTCCATTCCGGCGTCCCGGAGAGCCCTCGCGATGATCTTCGCACCCCGGTCGTGACCGTCCAGGCCGGGCTTCGCGATCACCACTCTGATCTTCCGGGCCATCCCGTCGGCAAGTATATGGAGGTGAGGCTCACCGTCATCGGCTCGTCACCCGCCTGGCCCAACCCCGGCGGAGCCTGTTCGGGCTACCTCGTCGAAGGCCGCTTGCTGCTCGATTGCGGTCCCGGCGTGCTCGCGAAACTGCGCGAGCGCGAGCCCTGGCCGACGGTCGAGGCGATCGCGATCACCCACCTCCACCTCGACCACTGGGGCGATCTCATCCCCTGGGTCTGGGGCAGCCTCTACGGACCCGGCGAGCCGCTGCCGAAGCCGAAGCTCTGGCTGCCCCCCGGGGCCAGCGACCAGCTCCGGCCCGTCCTTGCGGTGCTGGGGAGCGAGGACATGTTCGAGCGCGCGTTCGAGGTGTCCGAGTACGAGTCGCGGGTGCCGTTCACCGCCGCGGCCGGGCTCGAGGTGACGGCGGTGCCGGTCGACCACTACGACATCCAGGCCTTCGGCTTCCGCGTCAAGGGCGACCGCGTCCTCGCCTACTCGGGCGACAGCGGCCCGTCCGAGGCGATCGCGGAGCTGGCGCGCGACGCCGACCTGCTGCTCTCCGAGGCGACGCTCGAGAACGGCGGCTACGACGGCCCTTCCCGCGGCCACCTCTCGCCCGCCGAGGTGAGCGATGTCGCCGCCGACGCACGCGCGCTCCGCATCGTGCTCACCCACCGGCCCTTCGAGCGAGAGGCGCCGCCGGGCATCGAGCTCGCCTACGACGGGCTCGAGCTCGAGTTCTAGGAGGGTTTCGCCAAACCTCCTAGGGAAGCCGCGAGGCCTCGTACGCCTTCTGCGCGCGGCGCGAGCGCACGCGCTCGATCACGAGCAGGGCGACTGGGACGAGGAGCGCGAGCGCGACCAGCGCCGCCGGGACGAGCAGCCAGACGGCCCCGAGGCTGGTCGATGCGCTCTGCGGAGCGAGGTCGACCCGGAACGGTGAGCCCTCGCTCCGGCTCGGCCGCGACCCGCCACCGCCGCCGCCCCGCGGCGACCAGGAGTCGACGAGCCAACGCCGCTTCGTGCCCGCACCGACCGACCGGAGCGAGAGGTTGAAGACGGCGGGCCGGACCGTGGCACCCGGCTGCGGGAACACCGCCACCTGGAGCCCGATCTCGTTCGCGTACGAGTAGTCGAACTTCCAGCGGGCGTCGTCGACGGGATACGGCACGACCGGGATGTCGCCGTCGCGCCACTCCTCGCGGGTGGTCGTGCCGCGGAGGTTCGGCCCGACGAGCTCGTACGCGCGCTCGGCGTGGTCGCGCCGCACGGCCGTCTCGACGAAGAGCGCAGCCGTGGCGATGACGGCCCGCCGCTCGGCCGGCGGGATCTCGACGGGGATCGGTGGCACGTAGACGTCCGCCTTCCCGTGCAGCGGCGTCTCGACGACGGTGGCCGTGTTCCAGAAGAAGATGCTCACCAGCGCCGCCGCGACCACGACGGCGAGCAGAAAGCCGACCTTGATCGCGCGCCGCCGGAACCGCGGCGACGACAGCCGCCCAGCCACGCTACGAACTCGTCGCCACCGGGCCGCTGAAAGCGGCCCCTTCAGGGATCATCGCGCGATCGGCGTCCGCTCTTGCGGATGCCGATCCTGCGCCGGAAAACATCAGTCGCGGGCGCTCGGGACCGCCGGCGCCGCGCGCGGGACCCAGTAGCTCACGCGCCAGCGGCTGCCGGTCTTCTTCAGCCCGATGAAGAAGATCTGCGGCTTCACCTTGGTCGACTCCTTCGGCAGCAGCGCCACCTCGAGGATCGCCTCGTCCGGATAGGACTCGTCGACCTTGAAGGTCGCGGTCTCGATCGCTTTCGCGGGGTAGTAGACGACGGGGATGTTCCCCGTCAGCCACTCGCGCTTCGTCATCCCCTGCCGGAGCTCCGGGTGGACCAGGTCGTACGACTCGCCGAGGTTCTCGCGTGCGACCGCCGTCAGGATGAAGCGGCCCGCGACGCGCCGAGCTTCCTGGTCGAGCGGGACCTGCTTGCGCGGCGTGAAGACCTGCGCCGGCGTGTTCGAAAGCGGCGTCTCCTGGGAGGTGCCGGTGTCGCCGAAGTAGGCGACGGTGAACGCGACCACCCCGGCAGCGAGGACGAGACCCGCCAACGAGCGAGATCTGTCGGTGCGTCCGTGCGCTCACGTCCGCTAGGACGGCAGCACCGCTGTTCAGTTAGATGAAGGCTAGGTTAAGCCATTCAAAACACAGGCGTCTCGCGCCAGGTGCCCCAGACCTCGCGCCAGGCGTCGCACATCTCGCCCATGGTGACGTAGTCGCGGGCCGCATCGAGGATCGTCGGCATCAGGTTGACGTCGTCCCGCGCCGAGGCCTCCTTCAGCGCCGCCAGCCGCTGCTCGACCTTCGCCGAGTCGCGCCTGCCCTTCAGCGCAGTCACCCGCTCGATCTGCTGCTGCTCGAGCGCGGCGTCGATCTTGAGGATCTCGAGCGGTGTCTCGTCCTCGAGCTGGTAGCGGTTGACGCCGACGACGACCCGCTCGCCGCGCTCGACCTCCTCCTGATAGCGAAATGCCGAATCTGCTATCTCTCTTTGCGGGAAGTTCTGTTTGATCGCCTCGACCATGCCGCCCAGCTTCTCGATCCGGTCGAAGTACTCGTACGCCTGCGCCTCGATCCGGTTCGTCAGCTCCTCGACGTAGTAGGAGCCGCCGAGCGGGTCGATCGTGTTGACGACGCCGGTCTCGTGGGCGATCACCTGCTGCGTCCGCAGCGCGATCCGGACCGCGTCCTCGGTCGGCAGCGCGAGCGCCTCGTCGAACGAGTTCGTGTGCAGGCTCTGGGTCCCGCCGAGCACCGCGGCCAGTGCCTCGATCGCGGTGCGCACGATGTTCACCTCCGGCTGCTGCGCCGTCAGCGAGACCCCGGCAGTCTGGGTGTGGAAGCGCATCAACCAGGAGCGCGGGTTGCGGGCGCCGAAGCGGTCGCGCAGCTCGCGAGCCCAGATGCGGCGCGCGGCACGGTACTTCGCGATCTCCTCGAAGAAGTCGAGGTGCGCGTTGAAGAAGAAGCTGAGCCGCGGCGCGAAGTCGTCGACGTCGAGACCGCGCTCGACCGCCCACTCGACGTAGGTGAAGCCGTCGGCGAGCGTGAACGCGAGCTCCTGCGCGGCGGTCGAGCCGGCCTCGCGAATGTGGTAGCCGGAGATCGAGATCGGGTGCCACTTCGGCAGCTCCCGCGCGCAGTACTGGACCATGTCCGTGACGAGCCGCATCGACGGCTCGGGCGGGAAGATGTACTCCTTCTGCGCGATGTACTCCTTGAGGATGTCGGTCTGGATCGTCCCGCGCAGATGCTCCGCCGGCACGCCCTGCTCCTCGCCGACCGCGATGTAGAACGCGAGCAGGATCGCCGCCGGCGAGTTGATCGTCATCGAGGTCGAGACGTCGCCGAGCGGGATCCCGCGGAAGAGCGTCTCCATGTCCTCGAGCGAGTCGATCGCGACCCCCTCGCGGCCGACCTCGCCCTCCGAGCGCGCGTGGTCCGAGTCGTAGCCCATCAGGGTCGGCATGTCGAACGCGGTCGAGAGCCCGGTCTGTCCGTGGTCGAGCAGGTAGCGGAAGCGCTCGTTCGTCTCGGCCGCCGTGCCGAAGCCGGCGAACTGCCGCATCGTCCAGAGCTTGCCGCGGTACATCGACGGATAGACGCCGCGGGTGAACGGGAAGACGCCGGGATAGCCGAGATCGCGGTCGTAGTCGACCGTGACCGCGTCGGGCGTGACGAGCGGCTCGTTCTCGAGCCCGGAGATGGTCGAGAACAGCTCCCCCTTGCGCTCGGGCGTGCGGTCGTACAGCTCCTCGCGCCAGGCCTGCGTCGCGTCGAGCGAGTCGCGATCCTCGGTCGTCGCCATGCCGACGATTGTATTGCCCGCGACGGCCCGGACGCAGCGGCAGCCGCTTCGAGGCAGTAGCTCGACCTCGACTTGAGCCTTATAGTTCCGGCGCTGCGGAGAGCGCCCCGCCATGCGGGCTCGTGTCGACGCCCGACGCGCCCCGGTCCGGCCTGCCCCGGAAGGGTGATCTTCGCCCGGTTTACGGCTTGCGGGCGGCTTTATTCCTCAAGCAGAGCCGCTTTCAGACCGATGCAGCCAGTGCGCGCACACCCCTCTCCCGCGCGCGAAGAAAAGCGGGTCAAATCACGTGGCGATCAACGAGGTACTGCGGCCTTCCAAGCGCCCGGCGTTCGCCGGGTCAGCTGCGCGTGCACGTCCTCGTGGTGCTCGCTCTGTGGCCCTCGGCGGTCCGCATTGACGCGTGTCCTCGCGCTCCGCCATGACGACCACAGGCCGGCGTTCCTCGAGCCGACGCGCTCGGCTCCGCCGGCTGCGACCGCCTCGCTGACGCGGCGAAGCCGGCGAGCGGACGTCGTCGTCGAGCTCCGACCCGGCGGCTACAGGTTCGAGCGCGGACCCGCCGCCTGGCGGACTCCCGCGGACCAATCGGGTGGGCAGTGGATCTCAGCAGCTACGAGAAGGGCGCCGCCCGCGGACGCCGTACGGCGGGGAGAGCGGTGGTGATCGGCCGCGGGAAGTCGGAGCAGTTCCTCACCGTCGTGGAGCGACGGGGACAAGGGACTGGCGGTGGGAGCTGAAAACCCTCGACCTGACCTTGAGGGTTGGCGACGACGGCGCGGAGCATTCATCCGTCACGGCCGGCAACTCGTTGGACGTCGCTTTCATCCTTCCGGCCGCGATCCTGAACTCAGAACGGCGAGGACGTCACACCTGAGGACGCCGCTGGTAGGTGAGCGCGAGAGGGGAGGTGGCTGGTAGCTGGAGCTCGCCTCTCGACGACTCGGGGCTGCTCGATCCCCTACGTGATCGACCCCGCCGATCTCGAACCGTGCGGACGGCCGTCTCGACAACAACGCGCGGCCGCAACGAGGTCGTGATCACGAAGCCGGCCGGGCTCGTCATTGGCGACGCACTGATCGCCCAGGTGACGATGCGCAACAGCACGACGATCATCGGCGTCACCGGCCAGCCCGGGGGGCGGGGCCTTCACGTCGGTCGACCGGCGTCGCGACCACCGGACCGTGATCGCGCAGGAGATCTTCGACGGCAGTCGCGGCAGCGTCGCGAACCGACTTCACATGTACACGTTCGGCCCGCGCAGTGCGAGCGTCAAGGCGTCTGGCGGGATC
The DNA here is from genome assembly GCA_963737455.1 of uncultured Gaiellaceae bacterium. Classification (GTDB taxonomy): domain Bacteria; phylum Actinomycetota; class Thermoleophilia; order Gaiellales; family Gaiellaceae; genus Gaiellasilicea. The sequence continues at coordinate 35,282 of CAVTSN010000016.1, forward strand.
ATCGCACACTACGGCGTCGACAAGGCGAACCCGATCAACGCCGTCGAACGGCCAGGCGACAACGCGTCGAGCGTGACGGCAGCCGCGCCCACGATGTCGCCGAGGGTCGCGAACACGAGCCTGCTCGCGCTCTTCGGCTCGCGACGACCGGCAATGCCACCACCACGAACGGTAAGGACTCACGACGAGCGCTGGGACATCATCCTCGACGTCGAACGCGGCAAACTGCCGCACGTCCACCGGCCTCGGCGACGAGGCCTTCGTCGGTCCCGGCGCCACGCCGGCTGCGCTCCGGCACGAATGTCACGTCAGCCGTCAATGTCGGCCAGACGGTGGCGATCGCGCCGCTCGCGGCCGACGGCTCCGGGACACTCACGACGCCGACCACGAGCGTGGCCTCGCAGTCGACCGGAAACACGATCACCTTCACCTACACGGTTGCGACCGGCGGCATGCGCGCCGGTTCCCTGACCCTCGTTGCCCCAACGGGCTGGACCGCCCCATCGACGACGGCGGCGAGTGCCGGTTACACGACCGCGTCGTCCGGGATCGTCGGCGTCGCGGGCCAGACGATCACCGTCTCGAACCTGACGCTCACCCAAGGCGCGACCTTCACGATCACCTATGGCTCGAAGGTGAGCGGCGGGCCTGGCGCGACTGCCGCCGGCGCGGCCGGCGCGCAGACCTGGCAGGCGCAGGAGCGTTCCTCGGCGACGAGCGGCGCCCTCGCCAACATCGTCCCATCGCCGTCGATCACGATCAACCCGGGGGCGGCGACTCAGGTCGCGCTTACTGGCTCGACGGCGAACCTGGCCTCCGGCACGACCCGCGTGCTCACCGCCACGATCCAGGACGCGTATGGCAACACGGTCACCACCGACAACTCGACCGTGGTCACGTTCGCGAAGCAATCCGGCGCGGGCACCGTCGCCGGCACCGGCACCGGCGACGGCCTCCTCCGGAGTGGCGACTAAGACGATCACCGGCGTCCTAGCCGGCTCTGTGACGATGCAGGCGACGGCAGGCGGTCTGACGGCCGGCACGCTCGGAGCCTTCAGCGTCGTCCACGGCGCCGCCACTCAGATCCAGCTGACCGGCTCGACCGCCGACCTCGCTGCGGGCGCGACGCGGGTGCTGACGGCAACGATCGAGGACGCCGCCGGCAACGCCGTCACCTCCGACAACTCCACCGCCGTCGCGTTCGCGCAGGCACTCGGGAGCCGGCTCGGTCAACGGCACCGGCAACGCCACCGCGGCAGCCGGCGTCGCCACCAAGACAATCAGCGGCGCCCTCGCCGGCACCGTCACGGTCGAGGCGACCGCCGCCGGACTCACCACCGGCACCCTCGGCACCTTCGACGTCGATCGCCGGTCGCCGCCGCCCAGATTTCCCTGAGAGGCTCGACGACGAACCTGACCTCGGGCGCGACGCGCGTGCTGACGGCGACGATCCGCGACGCCGGCCGGCAACACCGTCACCTCCGACAACTCGACCGTGATCGCATTCGCGAAGCAGTCGGGGCGGGACCGTCAGCGGGACCGGCAACGCGACCGAGTCGGGCGGCGTCGCGACGAAGACCGTCACGGAGAGCTCGCCGGCGCGATCACGATCGAGGCGACCGCGACAGGGCTCACAACGGGCACGCTCGGCGCCTTCAAGGTCGTGCACGGCGCTGCTACCGAGATCGTCCTGACCGGCTCCACCGCCGACCTCACCTCCGGCGCCACCCGCCTGCTGACGGCGACGATCGTCGACGCCTCCGGCAACACCGTCACCTCCGACAACTCCACCGCCGTCGCCTTCGCGAAGGCGTCCGGCGCAGGGACGGTCAGCGGATGGGGAATGCGACCGCGACCGACCGGCATCGCCACGAAGACGATCACCGGGCCGCTCGCCGGCTCGGTGACCATGGAGGCGACCTCGGTCGGCCTCACGACCGGCACGCTCGGCGCCTTCAGCGTCGTCCACGGCGCCGCCGCCCAGATCACGCTTGGCGGCTCGACCGCCGACCTCGACGTCCGGTGCAACGCGCGTCCTGACGGCGACGATCCGGGACGCCGCCGGGAACACGGTCACCGTCCGACACCTCCGCACGGTGATCGCATTCGCGCAAGACAGTCGGGCGCGGGAACGGTCAGCGGCACCGGGAGCGCCACCGCTGCGAGCGGCGTCGCGACGAAGACGATCACCGGCCAGCTCGTCGGCTCCGTGACGATGGAGGCCGACGTCGGCCGGGCTGACGACCGGCACGCTCGGCCGTTCAAGGTCGTCCACGGCGCCGCCGCCCAGATCGCGCTGAGCGGCGCGACGACGAGTCTCACCGCGGGCGCGACGCGCGTCCTGACCGCGACGCTCCGGGACGCCGCCGGGAACACGGTCATCTCCGACAACTCGACCGTGATTGCGTTCGCGAAGCAGTCGGGCACCGGGACGGTCGGCGGGACCGGCAATGCGACCGCGTCGGGCGGCGATCGCGACGAAGACGATCACCGGAGACCTCGCCGGCTCGCGTCACGATGGAAGCAACCTCGGCAGGTCTCACGGCCTCCACGCTCGGCGCATTCACCGTCGTGCACGGCACTGCGACCCTGATCGCGCTGACGGGATCGACCGCCGACCTCGCCTCCGGCGCGGCGCGCCTGCTGACGGCGACGATGACCGACGCCGCCGGCAACACCGTCACCTCCGACAACTCCACCGTTGTCGCGTTCGCCAAGGCATCCGGCGCCGGCACGGTCGGCGGCACCGGTAGCGCGACGGCGAGCGCAGGCGTCGCCACCAAGACGATCACCGGCGCCCTCGCCGGCGCCGTCACGATCGAGGCGACCGCCGCCGGGCTCACCACCGGCACCCTCGGCGCCTTCAGCGTCGTCCACGGCGCCGCCGCCCAGATCGCCCTCACTGGCTCGACCGCCGACCTCACCTCCGGCGCGTCGCGCGTCCTGACCGCGACGATCGTGGACGCGGCCGGGAACACCGTCACTTCCGACAACTCCACGGTCGTCGGGTTCGCCAAGGCATCCGGAGCCGGCACCGTCAGCGGCACCGGCAACGCCACTGCCGCCAACGGCGTCGCCACCAAGGCGATCACCGGCGTCCTCGCCGGCGCCGTCACGATCGAGGCGACCGCGGCCGGGCTCACCACCGGCACGCTGGGCGCCTTCACGGTCGTCCACGGCGCCGCCACCCAGATCGCGCTCACGCACTCCGGCTCGACCGCGTCCGGCGACAACCACACGCTGACCGCGACGATCCAGGACGCCGCCGGCAACACGGTCACCGCCGACAACAGCACCTCCGTCGCGTTCGCGAAGACGGGCGGCACCGGCACCGTCACCGGCCTCGGCGGCGCGACCGCCTCGAGCGGCATCGCGACGAAGGTGGTCGTCAACGCCGCCTCCGGCCAGATCGATCTCGACGCCCAGACGGCCGGCCTGACCACCGGCGCCGCCAGCTACACGATCACGCCCGGCAGCGCCTCGACGCTGACGAGCACGATCACGGCCTCCCCCACCTCGATCGTGGCCGACGGGTCGAGCACCAGCGCGATCACCGTCCGGCTCAAGGACGCGGCGGGCAACGACCTCGCCGGCTCGGGCGGAGTCGTCGCGCTCGGCCTGACCGGCACGGGCTCGCTCTCCGCCGTGGCGGACAACGGCGACGGCACCTACTCCGCGACGCTCACCTCGCCGACGCTGGTCGGCGGCGCGACCGTCACCGGCACACTGAACGCGGTCGCACTCGCCGCCACCGCGGCGGTGACGTACGTCCACGGGCCGGCGACGCAGATCGTCCTGACCGAGAGCGGCTCGAACGTCGCCGGCAACGGCCACACGCTCACCGCGACGATCGAGGACGCGCACGGCAACACCGTCACGAGCGACAGCTCGACCGTCGTCGCCTTCACGAAGACGGGCGGCGCCGGCACCGTCACCGGACTGGGCAACGCGACCGCAGCGAACGGCGTCGCGACGAAGAACGTCACCAACCGGCTCGCCGGACAGGTCGACCTCGATGCCCAGGCGGCCGGGCTCGCCACCGGGACGACGAGCTACACGATCACGCTCGGCCCGGTCAGCGCGGCCGCGTCCGACTCCACGGTCGTCGCGCGCGCCGAGCACCGTGTACGCCAACGGCACCAGCGCCGCGACGATCACGGTCACGCTCCGCGACGCGGGGGGCAACGGCATCGCCGGCAAGACGGTCACGCTCGCGCAGGGGTCGGGCGGCTCCTCGATCTCCGGCGGCGGCAGCACGAACGCCTCCGGCGTCATCACCTTCTCGGCCACCAACACCGCGGTCGAGACGGTCACCTACACCGCCACGGACACGACCGACGCGGTCACGCTCACCGACGACGCGACCGTCGACTTCACCTTCGCCGACGGTACCGCGCCGACGAACTCGATCACGCTCGGCAGCGCGACGCGCGCCTGGCTGAACGGCACCACGCTCTACTACAACGGCGCCGCCGGCGGCTCGTTCACGCTCTCGAGCGCGGTCGCGGACGGCGGCTCCGGCCCCGCCTCCGCGGCGTACCCCGCGGTCACGCAGCCGGGCTGGACGCACGGCGCCGAGACGGTCTCGACCCCGGCCGGCGGCCCCTACGTCTCGAGCGCCTTCTCCTTTGCCGCCGGCTCGACCGGCAACTTCACGCATGACGTCACCGCGAGCGACGCCTGGACGCCGCCGAACACCGCCGTGACGACCCTGAACCTCACCGAGGACTCGACCGCACCCGCCGCGAGCATCCTCTGCGACGGCGCCGGCTGCTTCGCCGGCTGGTACACGGGGTCGCCCGTCTCGGTCACGCTCGCCGCACCAGACGCAGGCGCCGGTCTCGACCAGATCCGCTACACGACCGACGGCACCGACCCGACGATCCTCACCGGCAACGTCTACGCCGGCGCGTTCAGCGTCGCCGCCGAGGGCGTCACCACGGTCAAGTACCGCGCCTTCGACCGGATCGGCAACGACACCGGCGTGCTGGCGCAGGCGGTCCGGATCGACACGGTCGCGCCGGACACCGCGATCGACTCCGCGCCGGCTGCTGCGACCCAGGACACGACGCCGACGTTCGCGTTCAGCTCGACCGAGCCGGGCACGACCTTCCAGGCGCGCGTCGACGCCGGCGCGTGGGCGGCCGAGACGAGCCCGCTCACGCTCGCTCCGCTCGCCGAGGGCACGTACACGTTCGAGGTGCGGGCGATCGACGCGGCCGGAAACGTCGACGGGACGCCTGCGTCGTTCGCCTTCACCGTCGACCTGACGCCCGCGAACACGACGATCACCTCCTCTCCGCCCGCAGCGTCGAACTCGACCGGTGCGAGCTTCTCGTTCACCGCGTCCGACGCGGGCCCGGGCTTCGAGTGCCGGCTCGACGGCGGGGCCTTCGCAAACTGCTCGAGCCCCCAGTCGTACACCGGACTGACGGAGGCGGCGCACACGTTCGAGGTACGGGCCGAGGACGCCGCCGGCAACGTCGACGCGACGCCGGCCACGCATGCCTGGACGGTCGACCTGACCGCCCCGAACACGTCGTTCGGCTCGACCCCGTCGAACCCGAGCGCGAACGCGACCCCGACCTTCGGCCTCGACTCGACCGAGATGCCCGCCACCTTCGAGTGCGACCTCGACGGCGGCGGCTGGTCGTCCTGCTCGACGCCGTTCGCGACGCCGGCTCTCGGCGACGGCTCGCACACGCTGGATGTGCGCGCGACGGACGCCGCCGGGAACACGGACGCGACCGAGGTCACCTTCACGTGGCTCGTGGACGCGACCGCGCCGACCGGCTCGATCACGGCTCCGGCGAACGGCGCCGCCGTCGGCGGCACGATCGTGCTCGCGAGCGACTCTGCGGACACCGGCTCCGGCGTCGCGACCGTCGTCTTCCAGCGCTCGCCCGCGGGCGCAGGCACGTGGACGAGCCAGGCCGCGAGCTGGAACACGACCGCCCAGGCCGACGGCGACTACGACCTCCGCGTCGTGACGACGGACGGCGCCGGCAACGCTTTCACGTCGCCCGTGATCACGGTCACGGTCGACAACGCCGATCCGTCGCTGTCGGTCGTCGCGCCGAACCCGGTCAACCTCGCGACCGCCGACCCGGCCACCGTCTCGGCGACGGCGAGCGACGCCGGCAGCGGGATCGCGAACGTCCGCTTCGACCAGTGCGCCGAGGACTCGCCGGCCTGCACCTCCGACTCGTGGGTGCTGCTCGGGGTCGACACGGGCGCGCCCTACGCGGTGTCGTGGCCGATCCCGTCCGACGGGCCGCGCCTGCTCCGCGTGCGCGCCACCGACAACGCCGGCAAGCAGAAGACGGAGCTCGTCCTGATCACGATCGACCGGACCCGGCCGAGCGGCTCGTTGACCGCGCCTGCCGGCGGAACGAACCTGCGCGGCGCCGGCGTCGCGCTCGCGGCGACGGCGTCCGACACCAGCCCGGGCGCCGTCAACACCGTCAGCTTCCAGCGCTCCCCGGCCGGCGCGGACACCTGGACCGACGTCTCGACGGACTCCTCGGCGCCGTACACCGGCACGCTCGATACGACCGGGCTCACCGACGGGCTCTACGACCTGCGGGTCTTCACGACCGATGCGGCCGGCAACGCGGAGGCAGCTCCCGCGACGATCCAGGTGCGCGTCGACAACACCCTCCCGACCGGCACCGTCACCGCCCCAATCGCCGGCGCAAACGTTCGCGGCACGATCTCGCTCACCAGCGACTCCGCCGACATCGCGGCTCCGGCGTCGCCACCGTCCAGTTCCAGCGCTCACCCGCCGGCGCCGGCACCTGGACCAACCAGACCGCGAGCTTCGACACCACCACCGTCGCCGACGGCCAGTACGACCTCCGCGTCACCACCACCGACAACGCCGGCAACGCCTTCACCTCCGCCGCGATCACGATCCGCGTCGACAACACCCTCCCGACCGGCACCGTCACCGCCCCCAGCGCCGGCGCGAACGTCCGCGGCACCATCGCGCTCACCAGCGACTCCGCCGACAGCCTGTAGGGGGATCAGCCTCCGGCGTCGCCACCGTCCAGTTCCAGCGCTCACCCGCCGGCGCCGGCACCTGGACGAACCAGACCGCGAGCTTCGACACCACCACCGTCGCCGACGGCCAGTACGACCTCCGCGTCACCACCACCGACAACGCCGGCAACCCCTTCACCTCCGCCGCGATCACGATCCGCGTCGACAACACGCTCCCGACCGGCACCGTCACCGCACCCGCGAACGGCGCCGAGATCGGCGTCCCGCCGGTGGCGCTGACGAGCAACTCGGCCGACGCCGGCGGCTCAGGCGTCGCCTCGGTCGTGTTCGAGCGCAGCCCGGCCGGTGCCGGCACCTGGACGGCCACGGCCGCGGGCTGGAACACCGCGAGCGGGCCGGATGCGGTCGCCGACGGCGGCTACGACGTGCGCGTGAGGACGACCGACAACGCCGGCAACGTCTTCACCTCACCCGCGATCACGGTGCTCGTCGACCACACCGCGCCGACGACCTCCGCGTCGCTCGCCCCCGGCTCGCCGAGCAATGCGCCGGTCACCGTCAGCTTCTCGGCGAGCGACGGCTCCGGCTCGGGCGTCAGCGCCATCTCCTACCGCGTCGACGGCGGCAGTCTCCAGCTCGGCGCCGCGGTGATCGTGCCCGCCCCCGGAGACCACTCCAACGACGGCTCGCACCTGGTCGAGTTCTTCGCGACCGACGAGGTCGGCAATGTCGAGACGCTGAAGAGCGTCACGGTCGTGATCGACACGACGGCACCGAGTGGCTCCGGCGGCGATCCCGGCACCTACCTGCGCGGAATCGCGAACCTGACCTACTCCACCGCCGAGGGCGACGTCAGCTCGGTGCAGTTCCAGTTCTCGCCCGCCGGCGCCGGCGCGTGGTCGAACGTCGGCGGCGCCGACATCTCGCCGCCGTACGAGGCAGCCTGGAACACCGCGCTCGTGGCCGACGGCCCCTACGACCTGCGCGCCGTCGTCACCGACACCACCGGCAACGTCGCCACCACCCTCCTTCCCGGCCTGCCGAAGACGGTCGACAACACCGCGCCGGCCGGCTCTGTCACGGCGCCGGCCGGCGGCGCCTACGTCTCCGGAGCGGTCGCGGTCGACGCGGGTGCGACGGACGGCGCGGCTCCGCCCGCGTCGGGCGTCTCGGCTGTCCGCTTCGAGGTCAAGCCGGCCGGCGCGGGCGCGTACAGCGTCTTCGGCACCCAGACGGCGCCCTTCTCCGGCTCGACCTACCGGCAGACGCTCTCGACGACGGCGCTCGCGGACGGGCTTGCCGAGCTCCGGGTCGTCGTCACCGACGTGGCCGGCAACGAGGCGACGTCCGCGCTGAGCACGATCAACGTCGACAACGACGCGCCCGTCGTCACGCTCGACGACCCGGGCGCCGCCGTCGGCGCCGGCGTCGGCCTGACCGCTTCCTCCTCGGCCGACACGACCGACGTCACCTTCCGCTACCGCCCCGTCGGCAGCGGCGTCGCGGGCACCGCGATCGGCTCGGACTCGACCGCGCCGTTCGCCGTGACCTGGACGACCGCTCCCGCCGCTGAGCAGCAGTGGGAGCTGATCGCAGTCGCGACGGACGGCGGCGGCAACGTGACCGCGAGCGCACCGCGCACGGTTCTCGTCGACCGCACACAGCCGACCGGGAGCGTCACCGCTCCCGTCGCCGGCGCCAGCGTCGGCGGGCCTGCGGTCGCCCTGGCCGCGACCGCGTCGGACACCGCCGGCTCGGGTGTGGCCCTCGTCGAGTGGCAGGTGAAGGAGTTCGGCGCCGTCAGCTTCGCCACCGTTGCGAGCGACGCGAACGCTCCCTACGCCGGAGACCTGGGACTCGACCCCGGCCCCCGACGGCGCCGCCGAGATCCGCGCCCTCGTCACGGACGCCGCCGGCAACATCCGCACGACCGCCGTGGTGCCGGTCACGGTCGACTCGACCGGCCCGGGCGTGACCCTCGCCGACCCCGGTGCCGTTCTCTCGGGCACGGTCTCGCTGGCCGCGACGACGGGCGGCGGCGCGATCCGCGTCCAGTTCGCGGTCAGCCCGGCGAACGCCGGCACGTGGACGCAGATCGCCGAGGACACGACGGCGCCGTTCGGGGCTCCGTTCGACACGGCCGCGGTCGCCGACGGCCTCTACGACCTGCGCGCAATCGGCTTCGACGGGCTCGGCAACGCATCCGCGGCCTCGATCCGGGAGGACGTCCGGCTCGACAACACCGCCCCGCAGCTCGTCTCGGCTGCGCCCGCGGACGGCTCGGTCTCGGTGTCCGCGAGCCAGATCGTGCTGACGGCCTCCGAGCCCGTGACCGCTCCGGGAGCGCTGCTCGACGGCGCCGCCGCACCTGCGCCCGTCGCCGCCGGCAACCAGCTCACCTTCCCGACCGGCTCGCTCGCGGACGGGCTGCACGTGCTCTCCGGCGAGCTCGAGGATGCCAGCGGCACCCGCATCCCGTTCCGGGTCGCGGTCACGATCGAGAGCACGGTCGGCGCCGACCGGCCGCCCGTCGAGCTGAGCGCGCGGCCGGGCGGCACCTCCACGCTCGTCGCGGCCGGCAGGCCTCGCCGCGGTGACGCTGCCGGCGGCGGCCTGGCCGGTGCCGCCCTCGCCCGACCGACTTCGTGGTTCTGCGCGTCGACCTTGCGCCGCCGGCGCCGGTGCTCGGCATGGGCCTCCTCGCCGGAACGCAGCTCGTCGAGGTGACGGCCCGCTGGGCTCTGGCAGGCACGCCGGTGACGAGCTTCGCGGCGCCGATCGAGATCGTGATCCCGAACCCCTCGGGCGAGCCGACCCTGCCCGCGACGTCGCAGGACGGGACGAGCTGGCGAGCGCTGCCGATGCTCCAGAGCGGATCGCTCCCGTCGGGCCAGGCGGACGGTTGGTACCGCGACGACGCCGGCATCCACATCCTCACGCGCCACCTGACCTGGTACGCGCTCGCGCGCGACGGCGAGGCCCCGACCGCGCCGCGCGACCTCGCCGGCGTCCTCGCCGACGACGGCCTGACGCTGCGCTGGATCCCGGGCACGGACTCGAGCGGCGCAGATCGGCAACGTCCTCCTCTACGTCAACGGTGAGCCGTACCGCTGGTTCGGCCCGACCGAGTTCGAGGCCAAGCTCGGCCCGTTCGCGGCCGGTGACACGCGCAGCTTCACGCTCGCTCAGAAGGACGCGGCCGGCAACATCAGCCCTCAGACGGCCCCGCTCCGCGCGGTGCCGGTGCTCGCCGGCAAGTCCCTCGCGGAGGCCGCCGCCGCACTCGGCGCCGCCGGCTTCACGGTCGGCACCGTCACCGAGGTCGCGGCGGCCGTGCCCTCGGGCACCGTCGTCGAGCCGGCGACCACCCGGTTCGCCCTTGCGCCGAGCGCGATCGACCTCGTCATCTCCGTCGGCACCGCCGCGCCGCAGACCCGGCTCGTCCTCTCGGTCGCCGGCGCGAAGCGGATCGCGCTGAGGAAGCCGACGACGATCGCCGTCCGGATCAAGGTCTCCAAGCCGGCGCAGGTGACGGCGACGCTTCGCAGCGCGAAGAACCGCCGCCTCCAGACGTGGCGGCTGCGGGTCAAGCCCGGGGCCAACGTCGTCCGGCTGCGTCTCCCGGCGACGGTCCGGCGGCCGGGCGCGTACAAGCTGACGTGGGTCGCGCGCTCCGGCGCCGAGACGGTCAGCCGCACGACCAGGTTCACGCTCGTCGGCCGTCGCTAGACCGCGGCCTGCACCGCGAACGCGACCCCGACGATCACGAGCACGGCGCCGAGCGCCAGCCGCAGTGCGTTCTCGTCGAACCGTCCGGTGGCGCGCGCGCCGAGCCAGCCACCGGGGATCGCGCCGGCGAGCCCGGCGAGCAGGATCGGCCAGTCGACGCCGGTCCCGCCCGCGAACGTCACGAAGCCGGCGACGCCGAGGAGGAAGCCGACGACGAGGTTCGTCCCGGCTGCGCGTTTGACGTCCATGCCGACGGCGCGGACGAGCGTCGGCATCCGCAGCGTGCCGAGGATGACGCCGACGGCGCCGCCGAGGGCGCCGATGCCGAGCCCGCCGGCGACCGCGGGCCAGAGCCGCAGCCGTTCACGTGTCCGCGCGTGCACCGGCCGGAGCGCGAGATCGATCCCGCTCCAGAGGAGCACCGCAGCGATCGCGGCCTCGAGCAGCCGCTCCGAGACGTCGCCGGCGGCCAGCGCGCCGAGGACCGCGCCCGCGACCGACGGTGGCGCCATCCAGGCGACGATGCGCCAGTCGACCCGCCGCTCCCGTGCATGGCGGATCGCCCCCGCCCCCGCCGACGCGGCCGAGATCGCGATGTTCGTCCCGGCGGCGGCGAGCGGGCTGCCGGTCAGCGCCACGATCAGCGGCAGCCGCAGCGTCCCGAGCACCAACCCCAACATCGAGCCGACGTACCCGGCGACGAACGAGCCTGAGAAGGCTAGCGCGAGCTCCCAGGCTTCCATAGCGGCTCCTCGCCGCCCGTGTTCGCCAGCGCGGGCGAGGATGAAGAGCAGGTCGGAGAGCCGGTTCAGATAGCGGAGCACGAGTGGGTTCAGCTCGACCTCCTGCGCGCCGAGGAGGACGTCGCGCTCGGCGCGGCGGCAGATCGTCCGGGCGACGTGCAGCCGTGCCGACGCCTCCGTGCCGCCGGGCAGGACGAAGCTGCGGAGCTCCGGCAGCTCGGCGTTGAAGTCGTCGCAGAGCTGCTCGAGCGCGTCGATCATCGGCTGCTCGACCCGGAGGCGGTCGCCGACCCCCCACGGCACGGACAGGTCGGCCCCGACGTCGAAGAGCTCGTTCTGGATCCGGACGAGCGGCTCGCGCATCGCGTCGGGCAGCTCGCCGGCGAGCACGAGCCCGATGGCCGAGTTGAGCTCGTCGACGGTGCCGAACGCGCCGATCCGGCAGTCGAGCTTCGACACGCGCGAGCCGTCTCCGAGCGAGGTCTCGCCCTCGTCCCCGCCGCGCGTGTAGATCCGCGTCAGGCGGACGGGCTCATCGCGCCGGCGCGGGCTCACGCTGCAGGTCCAGGATCCGGCGGGCGATCACCAGGCGCTGGATCTCGCTCGTCCCCTCGTAGATCTCGGTGATCTTCGCGTCGCGGTAGTAGCGCTCGACGGGAAACTCCTTCGTGTAGCCGTAGCCGCCGAGGATCTGGATCGCCTCGGCAGTCTGGCGGCGCGCCATCTCCGAGGCGAAGAGCTTCGCCTTCGCGCCCGCCTCGGTGTGCGGCTCGCCCTGCTCCTTCAGCCAAGCCGCCCGGTACACGAGCAGCCGTGCCGCGTCGATCTCCGTCGACATGTCCGCGAGCTTGAACTGGATCGCCTGGTGCTCTGCGATCCGCTTGCCGAAGGTGCGCCGCTCCTTCGCGTAGCCGCGGGCGACGTCGTACGCGGCCTGCGCGATCCCGAGCGCCTGGGCGGCGATGCCGATCCGGCCGCCGTCGAGCGTGGACATCGCGATCGCGAAGCCGCGGCCCTCTTCGTGCAGCAGCCGATCGCGGCCGACCTGCGCGCCCTCGATCACGAGATCGACGGTCGAGGACGAGTTGAGGCCGAGCTTCTCCTCCTCGCGCGTCACCCGCACGTGCTCGGCGTCGAGCAGGAACGCGGAGATGCCACGTGCGCCCTCGATCTCGGGCTCGCTGCGGGCGAAGGTGAGGAACGTGCCCGCGTAGCTGCCGTTCGTGATCCACTGCTTCGCGCCGGTGATCGTCCAGCCGTCCGCGTCGGCGTCCGCCCGCGTCCGGATCGAGCCTGCGTCGGAGCCGGCCTCCGGCTCGGTGAGCGCGAAGGCGCCGATCGCCTGTCCGCTCGCCAGCGGTGGCACGAAGCGCTCGCGCTGCTCCTCGGTGCCGAAGGCGAGGATCGGCAGCGTGCAGGCGCTCGTGTGGACGGCGACGGTGACGCCGACGCCGGCATCCGCGCGCGAGAGCTCCTCGAGCACGAGGATGTAGGAGAGGAAGTCGGCGCCGGCGCCGCCGAGCTCCCCAGGGATGCAGACGCCCATCAACCCCAGCTCGCCGAGCTTCTCGTACAGCGCGGTCGGGAAACGATGCTCACGGTCCCAGGCGGCGGCGTTCGGCTCGATCTCGGCCTGCGCGACCTCCCGTGCGAGCGCCTGGATCTCCCGCTGGTCCCCGGTCAGGGCGAAGTCCATCGCCCGGATTCTATGCGGCGGCCAGGAACTCCCTGCGGATCTCGTGCAGCACGTACTCGCGGTCGCAGAAGGCGTCGACGACCATCGGGTCGAACTGCTTCCCCCGCTGGGCGACGATCTCGCGGCGGCAGTCGCGCCAGCTACGGGCTGCGCGGTAGGGCCGGTGGTTCGTGATCGCGTCGACCGCGTCTGCGACGGCGAAGATCCGCGCGCCGAGCGGGATCTCCTCGCCCGCGAGCCCGTCCGGGTAGCCATCGCCGTCCCAGCGCTCGTGGTGGGAGCGGACGACCTGGACGCCGGCCTCGTGCAGGAAGGCGACGCCGCTGATCATCTGCGCCCCGAGCAGAGTGTGCGCCTTCATCACGCGCCACTCGGCCTCGCTCAGCTCGACCGGCTTGAGCAGGATCTGGTCGGGGACGCCGATCTTGCCGATGTCGTGGAGCAGGAAGCCGTACTCGAGCGCCGGGTCGGAGGCGAGCTCGGGGTCGATCGCGCGCGTCAGCTCGAGCGCGTAGCGCTGCACGCGCTGCGAGTGCTGCCGCGTGCCCGTGTCCTTCGTCCCGAGCGCGCTCGCGAGCGCGGACACCGTCTCCTTGTATGCGCTCTCGAGCAGCCCGCGCTGCGCCCGCTCGATCTCGACGAGATGGCGGAGGTCGCGGGCGTAGAGGACGAGCTGCTCCTCGTCGGAGCGCCCGTTTGCGCGGCGCATCGGCGCCCCCACGCCGACTCCCGCAAGGCGCTCGACGACGCCGAGCAGCTCGAGTGGCCGGAACGGCTTCAACAGCAGCGCGTCCGCCCCGGCTGCACCGGCCACGTCCTCCACGTCTTCCATTCCCGTGAGCAGGACGACGCGGATCCCCCGCGTCTCCTCGCTCGCCTTGAGCTCGCGGCAGAACGCGAGCCCGTTCATGCCCGGCATGCTGACGTCGAGCACGATCACGTCGGGGCGGAGCGCGGAGATGCGCGCCTCGGCGTCGGCCGCGCTCGCGGCCTCGTCGACCTCCACCTGGACGTCCTCGAAGGTCGTCCGCAGGAGCTCGCGGAACCCAGCATCGTCATCGACCAGCAGCAGGCGCATTTCGTTTCCCCCCGGATCGAAAAGCCTTGTCGACAAAGGTATCGGTCGCTGGGACCAAACCTTTAGCCCAGACCTACCCCGTTCGGGGGATCTGATCCTCCCCGCTTACGCGTACGAGTAGAAGCCCCGGCCCGACTTGCGGCCGAGGCGTCCCGCCTGGACGTACTGGCGCAGGAGCGGGCACGGCGCGTACTTGGGGTTGCCGAGCCCGTCGTGCAAGACCTCCATGATCGCGACGCACGTGTCGAGGCCGATCAGGTCGGCGAGAGCCAGCGGCCCCATCGGGTGTGCGAAGCCGAGCTTCGCGATCGTGTCGATCGCCTCGGGCTCGGCGACGCCCTCCATCAGCGCGTAGGCGGCCTCGTTGATGAACGGCATCAGGATCCGGTTCGAGACGAAGCCGGGGAAGTCGTTCGCCTGCGCCGGCACCTTGCCGAGCTCCTCGGCGAGCGCCGTGATCGCGGCCGCTGGTCTCGTCGGAGGTCTGCACCGCCCGGATCACCTCGACGAGCTTCAGCACCGGCACCGGGTTGAAGAAGTGCATCCCGATCACGCGATCGGGCCGGGCCGTGACCGCCGCGAGCGAGGTGATCGGGATCGAGGAGGTGTTCGAGGCGAGCACGGCGCCGTCGGGCAAGAGCTCGTCGGCGCGCCGGAAGAGCTCCTCCTTCACGGCCGCGTCCTCGATCACCGCCTCGATCAGCAGGTCGGCCGGGACGAGGTCGTCGACGGCGGTCACCCGGGCCAGCACCTCGTCCGGGTCGCCCCCGCCCTTCTCCGCCAGCTTCTCCAGGCTCTTCCGCATTGCCGCGAGGCCGCGCTCGGTCGCGCCCGGCGCGGCATCGTAGAGCGAGACGCGGCGGCCGGAGGCGGCGACGACCTGCGCGATCCCGGCGCCCATCTGGCCGGCGCCGGCGACGAGAACGTGCTCGAAGTCCATGGCGGCAGAGGCTAACGTCAACGCCGTGGTCACCGTGCGGCTGGCGAGGGCGGACGACGCCGACGCGATCGGCCGGATCCAGGTCGAGACCTGGCGCGCCGCCTACACCGGCCTGATGCCGGAGGAGGCGATCGAGAGCTTCGACGTCGAGGCCAGACAGCAGCTCTGGCGCGAGGGGCTCGGGCGCACACCACGCCCGGGCAGCGCCACCTTCGTGGTCGAGGACGGCGGCGAGGTCGTCGGCTTTGCCAGCGTCGGCGCATCGCGGGACGAGACCGAGCACCGTGAGGCGGAGCTCTACGCGATCTACCTCCACCCGAGCCGCTGGAGCCGCGGGATCGGACGGGCGCTGCTCGGACGCGCCGAGGAGTCGATGCGCGCTTCAGGCTTCCGCGAGGCGATCCTCTGGGTGCTGGAGGGGAACGAGCGCGGCGAGCGCTTCTACCGGGCGGCGGGATGGGAGCACGACGGCCGCAAGGACGACCAGTTTCAGGGAGCGGCCGTGACCGAGCTCCGCTACCGCAAGCGCCTGTAGCTGCGCGACTTCCGGACGAGGAAGAAGATGCCGGCGCCGAGCACGAGCACGCCGACGAGGATCCCGCCCCAGTTGATCGGCGGCAGCGTGTTGTCCTCGACGTTGGTCAGCGCCAGGAAGACGGCCGGGTCGACCTGTGAGCAGAGCCCGGATCGCCAGACGTCGCCTTCGCGGCTCAGCAGCAGCCCGACGCGGTCCCCGACCGCGAGCTCGAGCCCGCATGCCGCCCCGCCCGCCGGGGTCACGACCTCGGCGCGGCTGCCGACCTCGCCTTTGTAGACCTGCTCGACGCGGAAGAGGTACGTCGCCGTGCCGCCGCGAACAGTGCGCTCGAGAACGGAGCCGATGATTGCCGCGTCCGCCGCGGGCAGGTCCCGCTCGAGGTCGACCGGTGCGCACGAGCAGGCGTATGCCTCGGCGGCGCCGACGAGCGCGAGCAGCAACAGGACGGCGAGCTTCCGCATCGCCCGGAGCCTAGATCCGTCCTCTAGACGTCGATCAGGAGCGCGTCGCCCTGGCCGCCGCCGGAGCAGATCGCCGCCAGGCCGAGGCCGCCGCCGTTGCGGCGGAGCTCGTGCACCATCGTCCCGACGATCCGTCCGCCGGAGGCGCCGATCGGGTGGCCGAGCGCGACCGCGCCGCCGTTGACGTTCACGATCTCCTCGTCGGCCCCGAGCAGCCGGGTCGAGTTGAGCGCGACCGACGCGAACGCCTCGTTGATCTCGACGCGCTTGACGTCGTCGATCGTCTTGCCCGCCTTCTCGAACGCCTTCGCCGCCGCGTTCGCCGGCGTCCGCACCAGGTAGGCGAACTCGTCCGCGACCCAGCCCTGCGAGACGATCGTCGCCAGGATCTCGAGCCCGCGCCGCTGCGCGAACTCCTCGGAGGTGACGATCACGCACGAGGCCCCGTCGTTGACGCCCGGCGCGTTGCCGGCGGTCGTCGTTCCCTCGGGATCGAAGACCGGCTTCAGCTTCGCGAGCGACTCCGCGGTGGTGTCGCGCCGCACCGCCTCGTCGGCGGTCACGTCGCCGACCGGGACGAGCTCGTCCTCGAAGCGGCCCTCGTCCTGGGCAGCGACGGCGCGCTGCTGCGAGCGAAGCGCCCAGGCGTCCTGCTCGTCGCGGCTGATCCCGAGCTCGCGCGAGACGAGCGAGTTGTGCTGGACCATGTGCAGCGAGTCGTAGGCGTCGGTGAGGCCGTCGAAGATCATCGAGTCGAGCAGCTCGCCGTGGCCGAGCCGGTAGCCGAAGCGCGCCTTCTTGAGCACGTACGGCGCGTTCGACATCGACTCCATCCCGCCGGTGACGATCACCTCCGCGTCGCCGGCTCGCACCATCGCGTCCGCGATCTGGACGGCGCGGATCGAGGAGGCACAGACCTTGTTGATCGTGTCGGCCGGTGTCTCCTTCGGCAGACCCGCGCCGATCGCGGCCTGGCGGGCAGGGGCCTGGCCGGCGCCGCCCTGGAGCACCTGGCCCATGATCGTGTACTGCGGCTCGTCCGCCTCGAGCCCGATCCGCTCCATCGCCGCCTTGATCACGATCGAGCCGAGCTCGGTCGCCTGGTAGCCGGCAAGGCCGCCGCCGAGCTTGCCGAACGGCGTGCGGACTGCCGAGACGATGACCGCGCGGGACATGCTCTGAATCTACCGGGCGTAGGTCTCGTCCGGCCGCAATCGCGCCGCGAAGGCGGTCAGCACCCGAACGCACGCCTCGAGGTCGCTCAGCTGGACGATCTCGACCGGCGAGTGCATGTTGCGGAGCGGGATCGAGACGAGCCCCGTCGGGATCCCGTCGCGCGACGCGAACGTCACGTCCGCGTCCGTGTAGGTCTTCGCGCCGGCCTCGATCGTGTGGTCGATCCCCTCCTCGCGAGCCGCTTCGACCAGGAGCTCGAACACGCGCGGGTTGACCGCCGGCCCGCGGAAGATCGCGGCGCCGCCGCCGAGCGTGTGGTGCCCGCCGGTCGCGGCATCGTCGCCGGGGACGTCGGTCGCGTAGGTGACGTCGATCGCGACGGCGACGTCCGGCCGGAGGACGTGAGCCGCCGCCATCGCGCCGTGCGCGCCGAGCTCCTCCTGCGCGGCGGCGACGACCGCGACGTTCGCGCCCTCGGCGCGCCGCAGCGTCTCGATCGCGACATAGACGCCCGCGCGGTTGTCCAGCGTCCGGGACGCGACCCGGCCGTTCGCGAGCTCGAGCGGGGGCGCGATGAGCACCATCGGGTCGCCCGGCTCGATCAGCGAGCGCGCCTGCTCGCCGTCCTTCGCGCCGATGTCGACGTAGAGCTGCCCCCACTCGACCTTCTCGTTGTCCTTCACCTTGCGCGCGATCACGCCGGAGACGGCGCCGTTCTTCGTCCGGATCTCGACGCGCTGCCCGTAGGCGACGTTCGCGCGCCAGCTCCCGAGCTGGTGCACCGCGACCAGCGCGTCGTCGGCGATGTGGGCGACGGCGGCGCCGATCACGTCCAGGTGGGCGAACAGCGCCAGCAGCGGCCCCTCTCCCTGTCTCCGCGCGATCAGGTTCCCGACGGAGTCGGTCTCGACCTCGGCGACCCCGTCGAGCGCGTCGCGCACCACGTCGAAGGCGAGGTGCTCGTGCCCGGAGGGGCCGTGCGCGCGCAGGAGCGCCTCCAGGGTCGCGGGAACCGACATTGCGGGGAGTCTAGAACTGCGGCTACGGTCGCCCGACCGTGAGCATCACGACCGACCTGCTGACCCCGCTCGGCGCCTACCTGCGCCTGCGCGAGGGCGCGGCGGCGAGCTTCCTGCTGGAGTCGGTCGAGCAGGGCCGGCTCGGACGCCACTCCTTCATCGGCGCCGGCACGAGGCTGGTCTCCTTCGAGGAGGCGGAGGCGCTCGACGCGCCGGTCGTGGGCTACCTCGCCTACGACCACGTGGCGAAGCTCGAGCCGACGGTCCAGCTTCCGGCGGACGGCCCCGACCTGCCGGAGAGCCGCTTCGTCGTCGCCGAGACGCTCGTCCGCTTCGACCACGGCAGCGGCACTGCGGAGGTGCTGGCGGGCGACACGGACGAGATCGCCGCCCGGCTCGAAAAGGAGCTTGTGTTTCAGAAACACAAGCCCCCCTCGGAGCGCTCAACCATGCGGCGGACGCCTGATCAGGCCACGTACGAACAGGGCGTGGAGCGGATCCGCGAGCACATCCGCGCCGGGGACGCGTTCCAGGTCGTGCTCTCGCAGCGGGCGGAGCGGCCGACGTCCGCGTCGGCGCTCGAGCTCTACCGGGCCCTGCGGCGCGTCAACCCCTCCCCGTACCTCTTCCTGCTCGAGCTCGGCGAGCTCGCGCTCGTCGGCTCCTCGCCGGAGACGCTCGTCAAGTGCGAGCGCGGCCGTGCCAGCCTGAACCCGATCGCGGGCACGACCCATCCGGGCGAAGGGGACGCCGAGCGGCTGCTCGCCTCCGAGAAGGACCGCGCCGAGCACGTGATGCTCGTCGACCTCGGCCGCAACGACCTCTCGCGCGTCTGCCGGCCCGCGAGCGTCCGCGTCGCGCGCTTCCTCGAGCCGGAGCGCTTCTCGCACGTCACCCATCTCGTCTCGGAGGTGACCGGCGAGCTGCAGGACGGCGTGTCGGCGTTCGACCTGCTCCGTGCGTGCTTTCCGGCCGGCACGGTCTCGGGCGCGCCGAAGGTCCGCGCGATGCAGATCGTCTCCGAGCTCGAGGGCTACCGCCGCGGCCCCTATGCGGGCGCGGTCGGGTACGTGCTCCCGGGCGGGGCGATGGACACGTGCATCGCGATCCGGACGATCGTCCTCGCCGACGGCGTGGCGCGGCTGCAGGCGGGCGCGGGGATCGTGGCAGACTCGGATCCCGAAGCCGAGCACCGCGAGTGCCTGTCGAAGCTCGCCGCGCTCGAAGCCGCGATCGACCTCGCCGAGGAGGGCGCTTGATGCTCCTCATGCTCGACAACTACGACAGCTTCACCTACAACCTCGTCCACCTCTTCCAGGAGCTCGGCGTCGAGGTCACGGTGTTCCGCAACGACGCGATCACGCCCGACGAGGCCGAGGCGCTCGCACCGACCCACCTCGTCGTCTCCCCCGGCCCCGGCCGGCCCGAGGACGCAGGCGTCTCGGTGGAGCTGATCCGGAGGCTCGGCCCGCGTGTGCCGACGCTCGGCGTCTGCCTCGGCCACCAGGCGATCGTCGAGGCCTTCGGCGGCGAGGTCGGCCAGGCGAAGGCGCTGCTGCACGGGAAGTCGTCGCCCGTCGAGCACGACGGCAAGGGCGTCTTTTCGGGCCTGCCCGACCCGTTCGAGGCCGGGCGCTACCACTCGCTCGCGGCACTGACCGTTCCCGAGGAGCTCGAGGTGACCGCGAGGACGCCCGACGGCGAGGTGATGGGCGTGCGCCACCGCGAGCTCCCGATCGAGGGCGTCCAGTTCCATCCCGAGTCGGTGCTGACACCGCTCGGCCCAAGCCTCGGCCGGAACTTCCTGGAGCGCCGTTGATCCAGGCGGCGCTCGCCGACCTGCTGGACGGCACCGATCTCGGCCGGCCGCGCTGCCGCGAGGTGATGGGCGAGATCATGCGCGGCGACGCGACGCCCGCCCAGATCGGCGGCTTCCTCGTCGCGCTCCGGCTGAAGGGCGAGACCGCCGACGAGATCGCCGGCTGCGCCGAGGCCATGCGCGAGCACGTGCTCCCCGTCCACCCGCACCGCGACGACCTCGTCGACACCGCGGGTACGGGCGGCGACGGCGCCAGCACGATCAACATCTCGACCGCGGCCGCGATCGTCGCCGCGGCCGCGGGCGCGGGCGTCGCGAAGCACGGCAACCGCGCGGTCTCGTCGGCCTCGGGATCGGCCGATGTGCTCGAGGCGCTCGGCTTCCGGCTCGAGCAGCCGCCCGAGCGGATCGCCCAGTCGATCGACGAGCTCGGCTTCGGCTTCATGTTCGCGCCCTCGCACCACCCCGCCATGCGCCACGCGGCGCCCGTCCGGCGCGACCTCGCCGCGCGTACCGTGTTCAACGTGCTCGGCCCGCTCACGAACCCCGCCGGCGCCCGCGCGCAGGTGATCGGCGTCTACGCGCAACCGCTCGTGCGCACGATCGCGGACGTGCTCGCGCAGCTGGGCGCGCGCCGCGCCTTCGTCGTCCACGGCGCCTTCGGGATCGACGAGCTCTCGCCGGCCGGGCCGAACGACGTCTGCGAGGTGGTCGACGGCGACGTCCACGGGCGCGTGATCGACCCCCTCGAGCTCGGCATCGAGCGCTGCGACCCGGAGGAGCTGCGCGGCGGCTCGCCGGCGGAGAACGCGCAGGCGATCCGCGACGTCTTCGCGGGAGCGAACGGAGGCCGCCGCGACGCGATCCTGCTCAACGCCGCCGGCGCGGTCGCAGCGGCGGGGCACGCCGAGGATCTGCGCGAAGGGCTCGAGCTCGCACGGGCGGCCGTCGACTCCGGTGCGGCCGCGGCCCGGCTCGAGGAGCTGGCGAGGTTCACGAATGCGGTTTAGGGACGCGCTCGCCGGTCCGGGGCTGGGTGCGATCGCCGAGATCAAGCGGCGCTCGCCGTCGCTCGGGGACATCCGGCCGGACGCCGACCCGGCGCGGCTGGCGCGCGAGTACGCGGCGGCCGGTGCCGCCGCGGTGTCCGTCCTCGTCGACGAGCGCTTCGGCGGCAGCTGGGACGACCTCCGCGCCGCGCGCGCGAGCTCGGCCGTGCCGCTCCTCGCCAAGGGCTTCTTCTCGACCGAGGCGCAGCTGCGGACCGCGAAGGAGGCCGGCGCCGACGCCGTGCTGCTCCTGCTCCGCGACCTCGACGACGATCAGGTGCGCGGGCTGACGAAGGTGGCGGACGAGCTCGGGCTCGCCACGCTCGTCGAGGCGCACGACGCCGACGAGCTCGAGCGGGCGGTGATCCTGGGCGCGCCCGTGATCGGTGTCAACGCCCGCGATCTCGCCACGTTCGAGATCGACCGCGAGACGCAGCTCGCACTCGTCGCCCGGATCCCGGCCGACCGGATCGCGATCGCGGAGAGCGGTGTCCGCACCCGCGCCCAGGGAGCCGCCGCCGAGTTGGCGGGAGCGAACGCCATCCTGGTCGGCTCGACCCTGATGCAGGCGCCCGATCCGGCCGCCAAGCTGTGTGAGCTGCTGCGACGGCCGCTCGTCAAGGTGTGCGGCCTCACGCGCGAGGAGGACGTCGCCGTCGCCGCCGAGGCCGGCGCCGACCTGGCCGGATTCGTGCTCGCGCCGGGGAGCCCGCGCGCGGCGAAGGACGTCCTGCCGGTGCCGGAGGAGTTGCTGGCCGTCGCCGTCTGGGTCGGCGAGGCGGGCACGAGCGGCGCGCCGGTCGACCAGGTGCACGAGCGTGAGGAGGGCCGAATCCGCGGCCGCAACGGCGTCCTGCTCCGCGAGGGAGAGCAGGTGGCGCGCCTGCTCGACCTGCCCTGGGAGGAGGAGGACCCGGGGCACTGGGACCGCGCCGCCGCCGAGCCGGGACGCGTGATGCTGGCGGGCCGGCTCGCCGCCGACAACGTCGCCGAAGCGATCAGGCGGGTGCGGCCGTGGGCGGTCGACGCGGCCTCGCGGCTGGAGTCGGAGCCGGGGATCAAGGATCCGGCGAAGGTGCGCGCGTACGTCGAGGCGGCGCGGTCGTGACGGAGACCTACGGTGCCTACGGCGGCCGCTACGTCCCCGAGACGCTGATTCCGGCGCTCGACGAGCTCACGGCCGCCTGGGAGGACGCGCTCGCCGACGAGAGCTTCCGCACGGAGCTGGACGAACTGGCACGCGACTACGCGGGGCGCCCGACCCCGCTCACGCGCGCGGAGCGCTTCGCGCCCGACAAGCGGCTCTACCTGAAGCGGGAGGATCTGCTCCACACCGGCGCCCACAAGCTCAACAACGCGCTCGGCCAGGCGGTGCTCGCCCGCCGGCTCGGGAAGCGGAGGATCGTCGCCGAGACGGGCGCCGGCCAGCACGGCGTCGCGACGGCGACCGTGTGCGCGCGCTTCGGGCTCGACTGCGTCGTCTACATGGGCGCCGAGGACATGCGCCGGCAGAAGCCGAACGTCGAGCGGATGGGCCTGCTCGGGGCCGAGGTGCGGCCGGTCGAGTTCGGCACGAAGACCCTGAAGGAGGCGACGAGCGAGTCGATCCGGGACTGGATCACCAACGTCGAGACGACGCACTACCTGATCGGCTCCTGCGTCGGCCCGGCGCCGTACCCGGCGATCGTGCGCGAGCTGCAGGCCGTGATCGGCCGCGAGTCCCGTGCGCAGATCCTCGAGGCCGAGGGCCGGCTGCCGGAGGCGGTGGTCGCGTGCGTCGGCGGCGGCTCGAACGCGATCGGGATGTTCGCCGGCTTCATCGAGGACGCCGAGGTCGAGATCGTCGGCGTCGAGGCCGCCGGGGCGGCGAGCCTCGGCACGGGTCGTGCCGGGGTGCTGCACGGCTCGCGCTCCTCGGTGCTCGCCGACGAGGACGGCCAGATCGCGGACGCCCACTCGATCTCGGCCGGGCTCGACTACCCGGGCGTCGGCCCCGAGCACGCGTACCTGCGCGACACCGGCCGCGCCCGCTACGTCGGCACGACCGACGACGAGGCGCTGGACGCATTCCGCCGGCTGACCCGCACCGAGGGGATCATCCCGGCGCTCGAGCCCGCGCACGCGCTCGCGCGCGTCGACGAGCTCGACGCGGAGCTGATCCTGGTCTGCCTCTCGGGCCGCGGCGACAAGGACCTCGCCGAGGTCCTGGCCCGCACCGGATGAGCAAGACGCTCGCGATCTACCTGATGTCCGGGCCGGACACGCCCGAGCTGGCGGAGGCGGCCGTCGAGGGCGGCGCCGACCTCGTCGAGCTCGGCTTCCCCTTCTCCGACCCGCTCGCCGACGGGCCGGTGATCCGCCGCGCGGCCGAGCGGGCGCTCGCGCAGGGCATGCGCACAAAGGCGTGTCTCGAGTGCCTCGCCGCCGTCCGGGAGCGGGTTGAGGTGCCGCTCGTGCCGATGACCTACTCGTCGCTGCTCGAGGCGTACGGCTGGGAGCGCTTCGCGGAGGACGCGCGCGCGGCCGGCGCCGCCAGCCTGATCGTCGCCGACCTCCCGGCCGGCGAGCGGCCCGGCCTGCGGCGGATCCAGCTCGTGGCCCCCACCTCGACGGACGAGCGCCTGCGGCTCGCGGCCGGGGCGACGGACGGCTGGCTCTACCTCGTCACCGTGACCGGCACCACGGGAGCCCGTGCCGGGCTGTCTTCGGCGCTCGCCCAGCTGGCCGAGCGGGCGCGGGCGGCCGCACCGGGGGTGGCGCTGTACGCCGGCTTCGGGATCTCGACGCCGGCCGACGCCTTGGCGGCAGCGGAGCTCACGGACGGCGTCGTCGTCGGCTCCCGCGCGCTCGAGGTCGCAGAGGCTGGGCCGGGCGCGCTGCGGGACTACGTGCGCTCTCTCAGAGACGCGCTCGATTAAGTGAGACAGCTACCCCGAATCGGCGAGTGCCGGCGCGCCCGGCGGAGGACCGTCGCGGCGCTGATCGGGGGATACAGCCATGTTGAAGTCTGGTCAAAATTGACGAAGCCGTTGCATGTGCCTGAGCGCACATGCCCACCTCGCCGCAAGGGGGACACAATGGGAACGATCGAGCCGCTGGCGCCGTCCAAGCGCGTCCGGATCGTGCTCTGCTCAGCCACACTCGCCGTCGCCGCGATCGTGCCGGGCGCAGGCTTCGCTGCAGACTGGTCGTCCGGCGTCACATCGCCGACCGCCGACTGGTCGTCGGGCAAGCGGGCACCGAAAGCCGACTGGTCGTCGGGCAAGCGCACGCCGAAGGCCGACTGGTCGTCGGCCAGGGTCGCTCCGAAGGCCGACTGGAGCTCCCGCTACCGGGCGAGCGCACTCCGCTAGCCGATCCCTCGAACGGGGGAGGCCTGCTCCCCGAAACGGCGTAGGCGGCGGTGCCTCGGCTGGGGTGCCGCCGCGACGGTCTGCTGCCGATTGTCACGAGGACGCCGCGACAGTCGCGGTTTGTCCCCTACCTTGACGAGGTGCCGCAGGTGAGCAGCGTCCCAGCAGTCGCAGAACGAGCCGGTTGGCAGACCCGGCGCGTGCGCCGCCTGCCCCAATCCGCCTCGCTCTACGTCGCCGCGATCTGCCTCGCGGCGCTCGTCGCGGCCACCGCGGCGCTCGCTTACGACGGTGCGGACGGCCACGACTGGACCGCCTTCCTGCTGCTGCTGCCGCTCGCGGCCGTAGCGCCGTTCTTCCGCGTCGCTGTCGGCCGCAACTACAGCCTTCATACGGGGCCTGCCTTCATCGTCGCGGGCGCGCTCGTACTCGACCCGCTGCTGCTGCTCGGCCTCGTCGCCGCCCTGCACGTTCCGCAGTTCCTGCGCGGCCGCTACCCCTGGTACATCCACCTCTTCAACCTCGCCAATTACACGCTGAGCGCCCTGGCCGCCTGGCTCGCCGTCGAGGCCGTCAGGGGCAGCGGCGACTTCCGCTTCGCAGCTGCGGGGGTCGCGGCGGCAGTCACGTTCGTCGTCGTCAACCATGCGCTGCTGGCCGCGATGCTGCGCCTCGGACGCGGCCACAGCGTCCGCGAGAGCGGCCTCTTCTCGCCGCCCGGGCTCGCGATCGAGCTCGTGCTCGCCGGCCTCGGCATCGCGGTCGGAGCCTTCGCGGCCTTCAACCCGTGGATCCTGCCGGTGCTGATCGCACCCCTCGCCCTCGCCCACCGCTCGCTCTCGACCCTGGCGCTGCTCCGCGAGAGCGAGGAACGGTTCCGGACGATGTTCGCCGCGGCGCCGACGGCGATCATGCTCTTCGACCGCGGCGGCACGATCCTCGCCGCCAACCGCTCCGCCGAGGCGTTGTTCGGCTACTCCGAGCAGGAGCTGCTCGGCAAGTTCCCCACGTCGCTCCGGCATCCGGACGACGTCGAGGCGGGGGACGAGGCGTTCGGCGAGCTCGTCCGTGGCGAGCGGGACTCGTACCGGCGCGAGGCGAGCTTCGTGACCAAGTCGGGCTCGACCGTCGTCGCCCACCTCGCGACCGCGCTCGTCCGGGACGCGGACGGGAAGCCGGGCTACCTGATCGGGATGGCCGAGGACGTGACCGAGCAGCGACAGCTCGAGGAGCAGCTGCGCCAGAGCCAGAAGCTGGAGGCGATCGGGCGGCTGGCCGGCGGCGTCGCCCACGACTTCAACAACGTGCTGACCGCGATCGGCGGGTACACGACGCTCGCGCTCGAGCACGCCGAGAGCGGGTCGGCGCTGCACGGCGACCTGGAGGAGATCCGCAAGGCGACCGACCGCGCCACGATGCTGACGCGTCAGCTGCTCGCGTTCGGCCGCAAGCAGGTGCTGATGCCGGAGCTGCTCAACCTGAACGGCGTCGTCCTCGAGCTGGAGTCGATGCTGCGCCCGCTGATCGGCGAGGACGTCGCGCTGACGACGCAGCTCGAGCCCGAGCTCGGGCCGATCGAGGCGGACCCCGGCCAGCTGCACCAGGTCGTGATGAACCTCGTCGTCAACGCCCGCGACGCGATGCCGGACGGCGGCGCGATCACGATCGAGACCGCGAACCTCGACGTGGACGAGAACGACGCGATCGAGCCCGGCCGCTACGTCACCCTGACCGTCCGAGACACGGGCGAGGGGATCGACGAGCAGACGCTACGCCAGATCTTCGAGCCGTTCTTCACCACCAAGGAGGCCGGCAAGGGCACGGGCCTGGGACTGGCGACCGTCTACGGGATCGTGAAGCAGAGCGGCGGCTACGTGGCCGTCGACAGCGAGCTCGGCGTCGGCTCCGCCTTCACGATCTACCTCCGCCGCGCCGACGGCGTCGTTCAGCCCGCGGTCGATTCCGAGCTCGTCGCCGCCACGGCGCCGGCCCCGGCCGCGCACCCTGCCACGAGCGTGCTCGTCGTCGAGGACGAGGAGGTGATCCGCGGGCTCGTCGAGCAGGTCCTCCGGGGAGACGGCTACGAGGTGCTGCTCGCGGCGGACGGCGACGAGGCGCTCGAGCTGGCCGGCCGCAACCGCGTCGACGTGCTCCTGACCGACCTGACGATGCCGGGAATCGGCGGCCACGACCTCGCCGACCGGCTCCGCGCGGCGGCGCCCGAGCTGAAGGTGATGTTCATGTCCGGCTTCGCCGAGGGCAACGACTTCTCGACGAGCGCGCTGCCGCCGGCGACCGCGTTCCTGGAGAAGCCGTTCACCTTCTCGATGCTGAGCGAGCGGATGCACGAGCTGGTCTCCCGACGCTAGTTTACTCTAACTAAACTTCTGTTCGATCGTCTTACGCCCTGAAGGGACACGGCCGCCGCCGGCGGCCCGCGACCGAAAGGGACAAGTCCGATGCAGAAGAAGCTTCTGCCCGCGCTCGCCGCTCCAGTGACGGAACCTGATCGGGGCAAGCCTGCTCGTCGGTGCGGCGTTCGCGAGCTCTGCCTCGAGCGCGGGCCCGGCCAAGGCCGGCGGCTCGGAGGCGAAGCGCGGCGGCACGCTGCGCATCAATCTCTCCACCACCGACTTCGAGTACCTCGACCCGGCGCTCTCGTACGAGGCGCCCGGCTGGCAGGTGCTCTACATGACGAATCTGATGCTCCTGAACTATCCCGACAAGCCGGCGCCGGAAGGCTCCCGGCTCGTCCCGGACGCCGCCGCCGGGTTCCCGCGCGTCTCCCGCGACGGGCGCACGTACACGTTCACGATCAGGCCCGGCCTCCGCTTCAGCGACGGCTCGGCGGTGACCGCGGCCGCGTTCAAGCGCGCGTTCGAGCGCGCGGCAAGCCCCGAGCAGGGCTCGCCCGCGATCGCGTTCATGCACGACGTCGTCGGCGCGGACGCCCGCAACGCGGGCAGGGCCGGCTCCGTCAGCGGCGTCAGCGCGAACGGCCAGACGCTGACGATCCGGCTCGTCCGCGCGAACCCGACCTTCCTCGCCGAGATCGCGATGCCGTTCTTCGCGGCCGTGAAGCCGAGCATGGCGATCGACAGCCAGGGGATCAGCGTCTATCCGTCGGCAGGCCCGTATCGGATCGCCAGCCGCGCGGTGGGCAGCCAGGTCGTGCTCGAGCGAAACCGCTTCTACCGGGGCAACCGGCCGGCGAATGCCGACCGGATCGTGATCTCGACCAACACCGACATCAACCAGAGCCTGCTCCAGGTGCGTGCCGGCCAGGTCGACTACGACCAGACCGGGCTGCCGCCGACGGCACACGACGACCTCTCGCGCCAGCACGGCGTCCGCAAGGGCGGGAACGGCCGCTACTTCGTCAACACCGGCATCAACACGACGTACCTGGCGTTGAACGCGTCGCGGCCGGCGCTGGGCAAGGTCAACCTGCGCAAGGCCGTCAACCACGCGATCGACCGGCCCTCGCTGCTCCGCGTGGCCGGCAAGTACGCCGGCAAGCGGACCGACCAGATCCTGCCGCCGAACATGCAGGGCTTCCGCGACGTCGCCCTCTACCCGATCAAGGGCGCCAACCCCGTTCGTGGCCGCGCGCTCGCGAACGGGGCGAGGGACGACATCACGCTCCTCTACACGACGACCCCGACGTCGGTCGCACGGGCGCAGATCCTCAAGTACAACCTCGAGCAGATCGGGCTCAGCGTGACGCTGAAGCCGCAGCCGTTCGCCGTCGCGATCCGCACGGCCGGGACTCGCGGCTCCGAGTTCGACATGTTCCTGATCGCCTGGTTCGCGGACTATCCCGACCCGTTCGACTTCATCAACGTGCTCCTCGACGGGCAGAACATCCAGGACGCGAACAACTCGAACTACTCGTACCTGAACAGCCCCAAGTACAACAAGCTGATGGCCGACGCGGCGAAGCTCTCCGGCGCGCAGCGCTACGACGCGTACGGGAAGCTCGACGTCGACATGATGAAGAACGCGGCCCCATGGGCGCCGTTGTCGAACGGCAACATCCGCGAGTTCATCTCCTCGCGCGTCACGAACTACCTCTTCCACCCCGTCTACGGCGGCGCGATCATGAACGCGCTCGCGCTGCGCTAAGCCGTCGCATGGGACGGGATCCGCAAGGAGCGGATCCCGTCCCGCGCAATACCTGAAGGGTCGCTTCGCTCCCGGCTTGGCTTCACCAACGCACTGGAGCGGGGGTCGGCGCGCTGGCCCCCGCCCCCGCTCCAGAGCGTTACCTTTCGACGATGAGCGAGACGCTGCGAGGGCAACTGCTGGTGGCGGCGCCGATCCTGAGCGACCCGAACTTCCGCCGCACCGTCGTCCTGATCGCCGAGCACGGCGAGGAGGGCGCGATGGGGCTCGTCCTCAACCGGCCGACCGAGACCTCGGTCGGCGACGCGGTCCCGGAGCTGTCGCCGATCGCCGGCGAGGAGGAGCCGGTGTTCGTCGGCGGCCCCGTCTCGACCGGCTCCGTGCTCGCCGTCGCGGAGCTCGACGACCCCGACGACGCCTCCGAGCTCCTCTTCGGCGCCGTCGGCTTCGTCCAGGAGCCCGACGTCCCGGTCCGGCGCGGCCGCGTCTTCGTCGGCTACGCGGGCTGGAGCGCAGGGCAGCTCGAGAGCGAGCTCGAGGAGGAGTCGTGGCTCGTGCTCCCCGCCGAGCCGGACGATCTCTTCAGCGACGACCCCGATGGGCTCTGGAGCGCCGTCCTGCGCCGCCAGGGCGGCCCGTACGCGCTCCTCTCGCTGATGCCGCCGGATCCGTCGCTGAATTGAGGCCTTTGACGCGATCTTGACCGCTGCGTGATTCACTGGCGGTGGGCACCCGAAAGGAAGGAGGCCCATGGAAGAGGCACCGAAGACACGTCGTTTCCCGCTGCTCGTCGCGCTCGCAGGAGTGATCCTGCTTGCGGCGATCTGGGCGACGATGGCGCTTGCAGGAGGCTCCTCACCGGCTGCGAAGCCGGCGGCGAAGGCTCCTGCGGCCAAGACCCAGGTCTCGAAGGCGCAGGCAGGGTACGCCGGCAAGTCCGGCGACCACGACTGCCCGAACCGGGACCAGGGAGCGTCGAACGACCTCTGACCGGCGAGGCCCGGCCCCGGCCGGGCCTCGTTCTCTCTACCCGGGCAGCGTCGCGCGGGCGGAAGCCGACGGTCCGCGCAGCCTGCCGTCCGAGGGCGTCACCTCGCAGGTGAGCACCTCGCCCGGACGCGCCGCGTTGTTGCGCAGCACATCCGAGAGCGCGGCGCTCGTGACCTGGCGGACGAGCCTGCCCCCGGAGGTCCAGCGGTAGCGGTAGCGGACGATCTCGAAGTCCGGATCCTCGGTCACGAGCGAGGTTGCGACCCGGCAGACGACGACCTCGCCGGCGCGTGGGGCTGCGGGCTCGAGCGACGCCGCGACGGCGTTCGGCGGCCGGTTGACGATCTGCTTCGGCGTCGCGACGACGTCGAACGGCGCTGTCGCGGCGAGCTGCCCGCCGAGCTCGTAGGTGAGGCTCCAGCGTCCCAGCGGGGCGAGGCTCAGCTTCAGGCGCCGCTTCGCCCAGCCGGAGCGATAGCCCGAGGCCGAGAGCGCCCCGGAGTAGGCGACGCTGCCGTCCGGCCGCCGGATCGACAGCGTGCCCGCCCCCGCCGCGGCGAGGTTGCGCACCTCGACCCGGACGTTGACGAAGCGGATGCCGCGGACGAACGTGCCGGTCCGAACGGCCTCGTCGTAGGGGAGGTCGGCCTTCCCGGCGAACGCTTTCGCGCTCAGCGCGACGTCGGCGACCCATGCCTCGGCCGGGATCGCGGGCTGCGCAGCCCATCCCGCCGTCGTGCCGCATGCGCCGCCAAAGGGCTCGTAGGGCGCGAAGCTCTGGCGAACGGTGAAGTGGAGATGGGGCCAGCTCGAGTTGCCGCTCGAGGCCGTCAGCCCGATCTGGGTGCCGGCGGCGACCCACTGCCCCTTCTTGACGGCGATGCTCCTGCCCGCGAGGTGCCCGTACACGGACTGCTGGTCGCCGCCGTGGTCGAGGATGACGTGGTTGTCGAAGTTGGAGACGGTCGGGCCCCAGTTGAAGTCGCCGCCGACGCCCTGCTGGACGCTGAGCACTCTCCCGTCGAGGGCGGCGAAGACCGGAACGCCGATCCGGACCTCACGGAAGCTCCGGATGATCGAGTCGATCCCCGTGTGGCCGTTGTAACTCTGGCCGCCGCAGGCGTAGTCGCGCACACCCGGGCCGTCGTCGAGATCGACGAAGTTGGTCACGTAGAGATCCTGGCCGATCGTCCCGGCCTGCGGGTAGAACGTCAGCAGTTGCGCCGGCGGGTCGGCGGCGACGGGTGCGGCGCCGGCGAGCGCCAGCACGGCCACGAGCGCTGTAATGGTCTTCTTCATGATAGACCGTTACCATAAGCGGGATGGTGGAGCTCGGTCAAGGCCTGCACGACTACGACGTCGCTCTGGTCGCGTTCCTCAACGGCGACGGCGAGGGACCGGCCGTGGTGCGTCGGCTCGCCGAGACGGTCGCCGCTGGGCGGATGCTCGACGAGCAGCAGCTGACGGACCTGAACGCGCTGCTGGGGCGCACGCCGGTGACGGCGCGGCTGGTCGACGGCGGCGAGGGTCGCTACGCGCTCGAGATGCGCGCGGTCAGGGTCGATCCCGACCGCGAGCTCGCCGGCTCGTTCGCGTCGCTGCTCCGCCGCGCACCCGACCGGCTGAAGCGCTGCGAGGAGTGCGGCCGCTACTACCTCGACTCGACGCGGAGCCGAACGCAGCGCTGGTGCACGCAGCAGTGCGGCGACCGCGCGCGCGTCCGCGCGCACCGTGCACGCGTTTCGCAATGATCCGGGTGTGTTCGACCACGTCACGATCCGCGCCTCCAGACCGCGAGGCGTCCGAGCGCTTCTACGCGACGGTGCTGAGCGCGCTCGAGATCGAGCAGACGCACAGCGGCGAGCACGGCCCGGAGTGGGACGACTTCTCGCTCGCGGCCGCCGACGACTCGAACCCCGTCACCAGGCGGCTGCACATCGGCTTCGCCGCCCCGTCGCGCGAGCACGTCGACCGGTTCTGGCAGACGGGGACCGCGGCCGGCTACGAGAGCGACGGCGAGCCCGGGCCGCGGCCGCAGTACAGCGACGACTACTACGGCGCCTTCCTGCTCGATCCGGACGGCAACAGCATCGAGGCGGTCCACCATGGCTCGCTCCGGAACGGCGGCAACGTCGACCACCTCTGGATCCGCGTCTCCGACGTCGAGGCGGCGACGCAGTTCTACGAGGGGGTCGGACCGGCGGCGGGTTTCCGGGTCGGCACCGAGCTCGCCGACCGGACGCAGTTCGCCTGCGTCAGCGGCTCGTTCTCGGTCGTCGCGGCGGCGGAGCCCTCGGAGAACGTCCACCTCGCCTTCACTGCGACGGACAACGAGACCGTCGACCGCTTCCACCGCGAGGCGACCGGCGGCCGGCTACCGCGACAACGGCGCTCCCGGCGAGCGCCCGGTCTACCACGAGGGCTACTACGCCGCGTTCGTGCTCGACCCGGACGGCAACAACGTCGAGGTCGTGAACCACAACCGGTGACGAAGCGGGAAGACGCGGCGAAACGGCGCGGCGAGCGCGAGCGTCAGGCCGGGATCGATCCCGACGACGCGGCGGCACGCTGGCTCGAGGAGCAGGATCCGCCGCCCGCGCCGCCGCCCTCGAAGTCGAAGTTCAAGTCGAAGGAGCTGCACCGCTGGCGTGAGCAGCGCCGGCGCGAGGGCTCCTAGCGCGGCAGCGGCAGCGTCTCTGACTCGGGTGGCTCGTCACCGGCGCCGAGCGCCGCGCCGCGCGGGATCGTCCCCCACTCCGGCCTGCGACCGACGAGCAGCAGCACCATCGCCCAGACGCGCCAGAGCAGCGTCAGCGGCCGGTACCAGAAGAGCTCGAGCACGCTCCAGAGCCCGAGCAGGAGCAGGTCACGCGAGCGATAGCGGCGGAAGCCGACCTCCTCGACGAGGATCGCGCCCGCGGTCTGGATCTGGCCGAGTAGGACGGCGGCGAGGGCCAAGGCGACGACGAACCACCAGGTCGCGCCTCCGAAGACGAGCAGGCCGAGCACGAGGACGGAGCCGACGAGCCCGATCACGGGCGCGACCGCCTCGAACAGGATCGCGTAGGGCAGCGCGATCCCGCCGACCCGTCCGAAGCGTCGGCCGAGCATCGCCCGGTGGAGCCGCAGGTTGTCGATCAGGCCGACGTGCCAGCGGATCCGCTGCGACCGCAGCGCGCTGAGCTTCGACGGCGCCTCGGTCCAGCAGACGGCGTCCGGGACGAACGCGATCCGCATCTCGGGCTGCGCCGGCCTCAGCCGGTGATAGAGCCGCATCGTCAGCTCCATGTCCTCACCGAGCGTCTGCTTGGAGAAGCCGCCGGCCTCGAGGAGGAGGTCGCGGCGGAAGACGCCGAACGCACCGCTGATGATCAGGAGCGCGTTCAGCCGGGCCCACGCGATCCGCGACCCCAGGAAGCCGCGCAGGTACTCGACCGTCTGCGTCGCCTCGATTCCGCGGACCTTGACCCGCGGCTCGACGAGGCGGCCGTCGACGAAGCGGCCGCCGTTCGCGATCCGGACGATGCCGCCGCACGCGACGACGCGGCTCGGGTCGGCCGTGAAGGCGGCGACCGCGAGCGCGATCGCATCGGGCTCGAGCACGCTGTCGGCGTCCGTGACCGCGACCAGGTCGTGGCGAGCAACCGCGATCCCGGCGTTGACGGCGTCCGAGCGGCCGCCGTTCGCCTTCCGGACGACGCGGAGCCGTGGATCGCGCCGGGAGATCGAGAGCCGTTCGATCGGCTCCGTCTCGAGGCCGAAGCCGCCTCCGATCGGGAGCTCGACCAGGTCGTACGCCGCGTCGAGCGCGGCGCTCGTCCCGTCGGTCGAGCCGTCGTCGACGACGACGACCCGTAGCGGCTCGTACGTGCCGGCGAGGATGGAGCCGACGCTCGCGACGATCACGGGCTCCTCGTTGTACGCGGGGATGACGACGGTGACCGACGGCTGCAGCGGCGGCGGCGTCTGCGGCCCCCGCGCCACGCGCGCGCGGCGGGCCCGCGCCACTGCCGACGTCTCGGAGAGCGAGAGCGTCAGCAGCGTCAGGGTCGCGAGGTTGTAGGCCACGACGTAGATGAAGATGAGCGAGCAGGAGGACGTCGACGAACTCGCTCACAGAGCTCCGATCGCTTCCAGGATCCGCGCCGTCTGCACCGGCCAGACGTCCTCGACTGCGAGCGCGCGTGCCGCATCCGGGCCGGCGCGGGGCTTTCGTGCCAGCAGCACGAGCGACTCCGCCGACCGGAGCGCGACCTCGCGCTCGTCGTCCCGCAGCGCACGGGCGGCGGCCGCGACCGCGCGCGGGTCGTCGTAGGCGCCGAGCGCCCGCACCGCCGCTCGCCGGACACTCAGCTCCGGGTCGGTCACCGCCGTCACGAGCGCGGCAGGGACCGGTCCGGCGCCGACGGCGGCGAGAGCGTCGGCAGCGGCGGTGCGGACAGCCGAGTCCGGGTCCGCGAGCGCGTGCTCGATCGGCTCGAACGACTCGCCCCGCGTGGCCGCGAGCCCGAAGCAGGCCGACGCGCGCACCCGGGGATTGGCGGAGCCGATTCCCTCGGCGAAGATGTCGGCCGCCGCAGGCCCGAACTCGACGAGCGCCGCGTAGACGATCCCTGGGCGCACGGCGGTTTCGCTCAGGTAGAGCTGCCGCAGCGCCGGGAGCGCGGCCGGGTCGCCGATCGCTCCGAGAGCCTCGACCGCCGCCTCGCGCACGTGGTGGTTGTGGTCGTCGAGCAGCTCCTCGAGCACGGGCACGGCCTCGGGCGCGCCGGACAGCGCCGAGGGCGGCGCAGGCGAGCGAACGCCGCCAAGCCGTCCTCGCCCGCGCCGAACGGAGAGCGACGTCGATCGCGCCGGCCTCGCGGAGCAGCTCCACGATCGCGCCACGCTCGCTCGCCGGAGCCTCGTCGAGCCGGTCGATCAGCAGCGCCGCGGCGATCGGCCGGCTGTGCCCGTCGAGCTCCGCGACCGCGTCGCGCAACCGCTGCCGGTCGGCCGGCGAGGCATCAGCCCGCACCGACTCGATGATGGGTGCGAGCCGCGCGCGAACGCGCTCCGCGCGTTTCTCGTGCACGGCGAGCCGGAGCCGCCGCCAGTAGACGAAGACGACGACCGTCACGTTGAGGACGAGGAGGAAGGCCGCGGTCGCGGCCGCGAATTCGCCGGCACGGCCGATCGAGCCGCTCATGATCCCGGGGTCGTGCCGGTCACTCCCACCTCTCTGACGACCCTGCGAGGGTAGGCGATGGCCACTGGGGCGTCCAATTGCCATCAAGCGGCGGCCCGGCGCGCCACCTCGTCCCGCACGATCGGCGCCACCCGTTTGCCGAACAGCTCGATCGCCTTCAGCGTCTGCTCGTGCGGGAGCGAGCCGACGGTGAACTGGATCAGGAAGCGGTCGTGGCCGAAGAGCTCGTGCTGGTAGAGGATCTTCGCCGCCACCTCCTCCGGGTCCGCCGACCACCGTCGCGCCGCGCAGCGTCCGCCCCGCGTCGTAGTCCTGCCGCTCGAGCGGCCGCCAGCCGCGCTCGGCGCCGATCCGGTCCATCATCGTCTTCAGCGGCACGAAGTAGTCCTCCGCCGCCTGCTCGGAGCTCTCGCCGACGAAGCCGTGCGAGTTGATGCTCAGCGCCGGCGGCTCGTGCCCGTGCTCGGCCGCCGCGCGGCGGTGGATCTCGGCGAACGGGACGAACCGCTCCGGCAGGCCGCCGATGATCGCGAGCGCCATCGGCAGCCCGAGCGCGCCGGCCCGGTACGCCGACTCGGGCGTGCCGCCGACCGCGACCCACACGGGCAGCGGCTCCTGCACCGGCCGCGGGTAGACGCCGAGCACCTCCTCACGCAGCTGCAGCAGCCGCACGAGCTTCTCCTCGAAGAGCCGGTCGTAGTCGGCGAGGTCGTAGCCGAAGAGCGGGAACGACTCGATGAACGAGCCACGTCCGACCATGATCTCGGCACGGCCGCCCGAGAGCAGGTCGACGGTCGCAAACTGCTGGAAGACGCGGATCGGATCGTCGGAGCTGAGCACGTTGACTGCGCTCGTGAGCCGGATCCGCTTCGTCCGCACCGCGGCAGCCGCGAGGACGGTCGCGGGGGACGAGACGGCGAAGTCGGGGCGGTGGTGCTCCCCGACGCCGAAGACGTCGAGCCCGACCTCGTCGGCGAGCTCGATCTCCTCGATCAGGTTCCGCAGACGCTGCTCCGGGTCGAGGCCCGACGTCAGCTCCGCGAAGGTGTAGACCCCGAGCTCCACGGCCGCATCGTCGCAGTTCGCCGCGCCTGTCCGACGCGGGCGGCACCATCGACCCATGCGTCCGGCGATCCTCGACCAGCTCTCGGCCGCGCAGAAGGCGAAGCTGTTCGACGAGCTGATCGAGTTCCTCGCGACACCCTCGTTCGGCGCTTGGCCGAAGCGCGAGATCGAGGTGCGGGTCGTCGCCGCGCTCTACGAGAAGCAGCTCCGCGACGGCAGCCTCTCTGTCGCGCGGCTCGCCGAGGAGCTGACGGTCACCCGCGCCCGCGGCCGCAGCCTCGTCCTCGAGGCACGCACGCGCTTGCTCTCGCGGCCGCGAGGACCGCATGGAGACCCTGACGACGCTGCTGAAGCGCTGGCCGCAGCAGGCGCAGGTCGACGAGAGCGACGGCCGCCTGCGCCTCGTCGTCGAGGATCCGTTCGTCCGCGACCTGCTGCGGAACCAGGCGTACGCAATCGGGATCCCGCTCGACACGTCCTTTGCGACCGAGATCGTCTCGCTGCGCTGGAGCGACTACGCGTCGCTGCTGGCCTCGGTGCTGCCTGCGGCGGAGGCGGAGGAGGTCGCCAAGGACGTCGGCGCGGCGATCCGGCGCGACCTCGCCGGCGAGAAGGAGACGCTCGCCGAGTTCGACAAGGCGATGAAGAAGTGGGAGAAGCGGACGCCGCAGGAGCGCGCCGAGCAGCTGCTGAAGCTCGGCATCGAGCACGTCCCGGTCAGCACCGTGATCAGCGCGCTGCATGTCGGCGCTCTGACCCGATCCGCCAGACTTCGGGCGAGATGAACGACGAGCGACGGGAGGATCGCCTCGGGCCGACCCTGCGCACCGTCAGCGAGGCGGTGCTCGGTGTCGCCGCCGAGCTCTCGGTCGACGAGGTGCTGCAGCGGCTGGTCGACAGCGCGCGCGAGCTCGCCGGCGCGAAGTACGCCGCGCTCGGGCTGCCCGACGGTGTCGGCGGCTTCCGCCGCTTCCTCACCTCGGGGATGAGCGACGAGCTGATCTCCTCGCTCGGGTCCGCTGCCCCGCCAGCACGGCGTGCTCGGAGCGATGCTCGAACGGCGCGACCCCTACGCGACGGGCGACATCCACGAGCATCCGCGCTTCCGCGGCTGGTGGCCCGACGGCCACCCCGACATGCGTTCCTTCCTCGGCGTGCCGATCGTCGCCCGCGACGGTGTCGTCGGCGCCTTCTACCTCACCGAGAAGATCGACGCGCCCGACTTCACCGGCGAGGACGAGGAGCTGATCACCCTGCTCGCCGCCCATGCCGCGATCGCGATCGCCAACGCCCGCCTGCACGAGGAGACGCGCGAGCTCTCGATCGTCGCCGAGCGGAACCGGCTCGCCCTCGACCTGCACGACGCCGTCAGCCAGAAGCTCTTCGGGCTCGTGCTCGAGGCCGAGGCGGCTGCGACGCTGCTCGACCGCGACCCGGCCGCAGCCCGCGAGCGCGTCAGCCGGCTGCAGGAGCTCGCGCGGGAGGCGCTCGACGAGCTTGGCTCACTCGTCTTCGAGCTGCGGCCGCCCGACCTCGCGCGCGACGGGCTCGCGGGCGCCCTCCGGAAGCACGTCGAAGTGCTGCGCAGGCTCGGCCACGAGCAGCTAGAGCTGACCGTGTCGGAGCCGCCGCAGCCCGACGGGGCCCGCGACGCCGAGGTGCTCCGGATCGCACAGGAGGCGATCCAGAACGCACTCAGGCATGCGAACGCAGGTCACGTGGCCGTCGGCCTCAGCGGCGGCAACGGCCGCCTGCTCCTCCGGGTCGAGGACGACGGCGTCGGCTTCGACCCGGCCGCGCCCGAGGTTCGCTCGCGCCGGCTCGGCCTGACCTCGATGGAGGAGCGCGCCCGCCGGATCGGCGCGACGCTCGAGATCGTGTCCGCGCCGGGCGCGGGCACGACCGTGCGCCTGGAGGCGGCGGATGCCTGAGCCGATCCGCGTCCTCGTCGTCGACGACCACGCCGTCGTCCGCCAGGGCCTGCGCGGCCTGCTCGAGCTGCAGGACGGGATCGACGTCGTCGCGGACGCAGCCGACGGCGGCGAAGGGGTCGAGGCGGCGGCTCGGCTGCGGCCGGACGTGATCCTCATGGATCTCGTGATGCCGGCGCTCGACGGCGTCTCGGCGATGCGGCTGCTGCGCGAGCGGGTGCCGGAGGCACGGGTGATCGTGCTGACGAGCTTCCTCGACGACGACAAGCTGCTGCCCGCGCTGCGGGCGGGCGCGGCGGGCTACCTGCTCAAGAACGCCGAGCCGCAGGAGGTCGTCCGCGCCGTGCGTGCGGCTCATGCCGGCCAGACGGTCCTCGACCCCGTCGTCGCAGCCCGGCTCGTCGAGACGCTCGCGGCCGACGACAAGGGCGACCCGATCGACCGGCTGACGCCCCGCGAGCGCGAGGTGCTCGTGCTGATCGGACGCGGCTTCGCGAACAAGCGCATCGCGCTCGAGCTCGGCCTCGCCGAGAAGACGGTGAAGGCGCACGTCGGGCACGTGCTGGCGAAGCTCGGCGTCTCCGACCGCACGCAGGCGGCGATCGCGGCCGTGCGCGCTGGTCTCGTCGACCCGCGGTCCTAGGACCTATTGCCACTGGCGGTCGGGACCGCACGGTCGCGATCGTGTGGAGGTCGAAGAGAGGAGAACGGATGGGTACGCAGCCAACGGCGAGCGAGCGGATCACGGCCGAAGTCACTGCCTGGCCGGGAGTGCAGGCGGAGTACGGCACGCGCGGCGAGTTCGCCTTCAAGCTCGGCGGGCGCGAGCTCGGTCACCTGCACGGCGACCAGGTCGCCCACTTCGGCTTCCCGAAGCACGTCTGGACCGAGCTGTTCGAGCAGCAGCGGATCGACTATCACCCGGTCTTCCCCGGCCGCCCCGGGTTCGGCGCGCGCCGGATCGAGAGCGAGGAGGACGTCCGCGACGTGATCGAGCTGCTCCGCCTCAACTACGACCGCGTCGTCGACCGCCACGGCACGCCGGTGGAGGCCTGACGTGCTCGGCATCGTCACCGGCGCCTCCCGCGGGCTCGGGCTCGCGCTGGCGCGCGCACTCTCGGATCGCGGCTGGGAGCTCGTCGTCGACGGTCGCGACGCCGACGCACTGACGGCGGGCCGTGGCCGACCTGCCCGGCGTCCTCGCCGTCCCCGGCGACGTCGCCGACCCGGAGCACCGCGCGCGCCTGCTCGAGGCGGCCGGTGGGGAGCTCGACCTGCTCGTCAACAACGCGAGCAGCCTCGGCCCGACGCCGCTGCCGTCGCTCCGCCGCTTCCCGCTCGACGAGCTCCGCCGGCTCTACGAGGTCAACGTCGTCGCTCCGCTCGCCCTGGCCCAGCTGGCGCTGCCGTGGCTGCGTCCCGGCGCGCGCGTGATCAACATCAGCTCGGACGCCGCGGTCGAGCCGTACGAGTCCTGGGGCGGGTACGGCTCCTCGAAGGCCGCCCTCGCCCAGCTGAGCGCCATCCTCGGCGCCGAGGAGCCGGAGCTCCGCGTCTACGCCGTCGATCCGGGCGACATGCGCACGCAGATGCAGCAGGACGCGTTCCCGGGCGAGGACATCTCCGACCGGCCGCCGCCCGAGGCGAGCGTGCCCGGACTGCTCGAGCTGATCGAGGGCGAGCTGCCGTCCGGCGCCTACCGGGCGCGCGAGCTGGTGAGGGCGTCCGCGTGAGCGCGCTGGCCTTCCAGCTGCCCGACGGGCTCGAGGCTCACGAGCCGCCGGAGGCGCGCGGCGGCCGCCGCGACGACGTCCGGCTGCTCGTCTCCGACGCGGCCGGCTCGACTGTCGAGCACGCCCGCTTCGTCGACCTGCCGCGCTTCCTCGCCCCAGGCGATCTCGTCGTCGTCAACACGTCGGCGACGCTCCCGGCTGCGCTCCCGGCGACGCGCTCGGACGGCACCGAGCTCGAGCTCAGGCTCTCCACGCCCGCCCCGGGCCGCGACGAAGACGTCTGGATCGTCGAGCTCAGGCGCGGCGACGAGCCGTTCGGCGGCGCAACGGTGGGCGAGCGGATCGGCCTGCCCGCCGGCGGGTCGGCGGAGCTCGTCGCGCGCTACGCAGGCGTCCGCCTCCTCGTCGCGCGGCTCCACCTGCCCGCCCCGCTGCAGGCTTACCTGGCCGAGCACGGCCGGCCGATCCGCTACGGCTACGTCCCGGCGAGCTGGCCGCTCGACGCGTATCAGACCGTGTATGCACTCGAGCCCGGCAGCGCGGAGATGCCGAGCGCGGGGCGGCCGTTCACGACCGAGCTGATCACGCAGCTCGTGGCCCGGGGCGTCCTCGTCGCTCCCGTCACGCTCCACACGGGCGTCTCCTCGCCCGAGCGGCACGAGCGGCCGTACCCGGAGCGCTTCCGCGTCCCCGCGCACACGGCCCGGCTCGTCAACGCGGTGCACCTCTGGGGCGGGCGCGTG
The DNA here is from genome assembly GCA_963737455.1 of uncultured Gaiellaceae bacterium. GTDB lineage: Bacteria > Actinomycetota > Thermoleophilia > Gaiellales > Gaiellaceae > Gaiellasilicea. The sequence continues at coordinate 75,660 of CAVTSN010000016.1, forward strand.
GTCGCGACCGGCACGACCGTCGTGCGGGCGCTCGAGACCGTCGCGCAGCCCGACGGGACGGTCGACGCGGGCGACGGCTGGACGAATCTCGTCGTCACACCGGAGCGCGGGCTCTGGACCGTGGACGCGCTGCTCACCGGCCTGCACGAGTCGGCGTCGTCGCACCTGGCGATGCTGCGGGCGGCCGCGGGCGACGACCTCGTCGCGCGCAGCTACCGCGAGGCGCTCGCGCACGGCTACCGGTGGCACGAGTTCGGCGACAGCCACCTGATTCTGGGCCGCCGCGCTAGGTGATGAGCTTGCGCGTCATCGCCGTGATCGCGAGCCGCCACATCAGCAGCCCGAAGAGGGCGAGGAAGGCGACGCTGGCGACGTCGCTCCACCCCTCCCAGCCGAACGCGGCGTGCCGCACGAGCTCGACGCAGTGGTGCAGCGGGTTGAGGTTCGCGAGAAACTGCGCCCAGCCCGGGAGCCCTTCGATCGGGAAGAACGTGCCAGCGACGAGGAAGAGCGGCGTCAGCACCGCGCTGACGATGTAGCTGAAGTTGTCGATCGACTTGGCAAAGCCGGCGACCGAGATCCCGAAGCACGCCCAGCCGAAGCCGGAGATCCAGCAGATGAACGGCACCGCGAGCATCCCCCACGCCGGCTCGAGCCCGAACAGCATCGCCACCAGGAGCGGCACGTTGCCGTAGACACCGGCCCGCGTGGCGATCCAGACCGCCTCCGCCGTGACGAGCTCCTCCGTGTCGACGGGCGCTGCGAGGATCGCGTCGTACGTTCGCTGGAACTGGTACTTCACGAACGTGCCGAACATGGCCGGGAATGCGCTCGAGAAGAGCACCGCCGTCGCGACGATCCCCGTCCCGATGAAATTGATGTAGTCGTAGCCCGAGACGGTGCTGACGAGCGAGCCGAACCCGAAGCCGAACGCAAGCAGGTAGATCGTCGGCTCGACCGTCGAGGAGAACGTCGCCGCGCGCCAGTAGGACGAGTAGTTGACGATCTCTCGGACGAGCACGCCGGTGATCGCCGAGCGTTCGAGCCTGCCGAGACGGCGCTCGCGGGAGGTCGCGGTAGCCATCAGCCGATCTCCTCGCCCGTCAGGAGGACGAAGACGTCCTCGAGGTTCGCGGAACGCCGCTCGCCGTCGATCCCGATCCCGTCACCGTTCTCGATCCCGAGGATCGAGACGCTCGTGCCCGTCCGCCGCGTCCGCAGTCCCTTGGCGCCGGCCTCCGTCTCCACCTCCGCCAGCCGCGCGGGTGGGCCGTAGACCTCCAGCACCTCCGAGCCGGCGTGCTCGCTCACGAGCTGCGACGGCGGCCCGGCGGCGACCGCCTTGCCGTGGGACATGATCATCACCGTGTCGGCGAGGCGCTGCGCCTCCTCGATGTAGTGCGTCGACATCAGGATCGTCGTCCCCTCGCTGCGCAGCGCGTCGATCAGCGCCCAGAGCTCCTGCCGCACCTGCGGGTCGAGACCGACGGTCGGCTCGTCGAGGAGCACGAGCCGTGGCCGATGCACGAGCGCGCGGGCGATCAGGAGCCGCCGCCGCATCCCGCCGGAGAGCTCGTCGACACGGGCGCCACGCCGGTCGACGAGCTTGGCCATCTCGAGCGCCCGCTGGATCGCGTCGCGGCGCTCCGCCCGCGGGATGCGATAGAGGTGCGAGAAGACGAGCAGGTTCTGCTCGACCGTCAGCGTGACGTCGAGGTTGTCGAGCTGCGGCGTCACGCCGAGCTGCGCCCGCGCCTGCTTCGACTCGTCGGGGAGCTTGAAGCCGAGCAGCTCCAGCTCGCCCTCGTCGGGGAGCGCCTGCGCGGTCAGGAGGCGCATCGTCGTCGACTTCCCGGCGCCGTTCGGGCCGAGCAGTCCGACGCACGTGCCCTCGGGCACGTCGAGATCGAGGCCGTCGACGGCCGTGATCTCGCCGTAGCGCTTGACGACGCCGCGAAGGCGGATCGCGAGCTCGGTCACGTACCGTCGAGCACCGAGAGGATGTTGCCGGCGGGGTCCTTGAACCACGCGATCGTCGGTCCCTCGTCCATGCGCGCGATCCCCTTCTCGTCCTGGTCGAAGCCCTCGTACTGCTCGAAGGTGACGCCGGCCGCCGTCAACCGGTCGACCGCCTGCTCGACGTCGTCGACGGGGAAGTTGAGGACGGTGAACGTCGCCGGCTCGTAGTCCGGCTTGGGATAGACGAACACGGCGTTCCCGCCGCCGAGCTGGAGCGCCAGCCCGTCCATCTCGTCCTTCACCTCGAGCCCGAGCGTCTCGCCGTAGAACTGCTTCGCCTTGGCGACGTCGTCGACCGCGAAGGTCGAGAACGCCTTGCTCTCCTTCAACATCAACCCACCTCCGTTGCGGTTTCACCCATGGCATGCGGATCCATCGCCGGCGCCGGCCCGCCGCGCAGGAAGACGCCCGCGACGACAGCTGCAGCGACGGCGAAGACGGTGCCGATCACGAACGCGGCCTGGTAGCCGTCGGCGAGGGCGGCCGGTGAGGTGTCGCCGCCGGACACCGACGCCGCGACGCTCGCGAGCACCGCCAGGCCGAGCGCGCCGCCCATCATGAACGACGTGTTGACGACGCCCGACGCCACGCCCGCGTCCTCCGGCTGCACGTCGCCCATCGCGGCGAGGAAGAGCGGATTCATCGCCATGCCCATGCCGACGCCGAGGATCAGCATGCTCGGGAGCGCGTCCATCGCGAAGCTGCCGTCGACCGGCACGCGCGCGAAAAGCCCGAGCCCGACTGCAACGAGCGTCATCCCGACGACGAGCGGCGTCTTGACGCCGTAACGCATGACGAGCTTCGCCGAGAGACCGAGCGAGAAGGCGCCCATGATCAGGTTCGCGGGCAGGAACGCGAGACCCACCTCGAGCGGGCTGTACCCGAGCACGAGCTGCAGGTAGAGCGCCGCGAGGAAGAACATCGCGAACATCGCCGCCGACCAGAGGATCCCGACGACGTTCGAGGTCGCGACGCTGCGCAGCTTGAAGAGCCCGAGCGGCATCAGCGGCGACTCGACCCGCGTCTGGCGCCACACGAAGAACACGAGGCCGGCGGCGGCGGCACCGAGCATGCCCAGCGTCCGCGCGGACGTCCAGCCCTGCTCGTTGCCGTTCACGATCGCGTAGACGGCGAGCATCAGCGACGCGGTGACGGTGACCGCGCTGGCAATGTCGAGGCTCCGCGAGGCGCCTTCGAGCCGCGTGCCCGGGATCAGCACCAGGCAGGCCGCGATCACGCCGATCCCGATCGGGATGTTGACGAGGAAGATCCAGCTCCAGCTGAGGAGGTCGGTGAGGACGCCGCCGGCGAGCACGCCGATCGAGCCGCCGCCGGCGGCGACGAAGCCGATCACGCCCATCGCCTTCGCGCGCTCGGCCGGCTCGGTGAAGAGCGTCATGATCAGCGAGAGCGCGACGGCCGCGACGATCGCGCCGCCGACGCCCTGGATCGCGCGGCCTGCGACGAGCATCTCCTGCGAGGTGGCGAGTCCGCAGAAGAGCGAGGCGAGCGTGAAGAGGCCGACGCCGAGCACGAAGACGCGCCGGTGGCCGTAGATGTCGCCGAGTCGTCCGGCCAGGAGCAGGAAGCCGCCGAACGTGAGCGTGTAGGCGTTGATCACCCACGCCAGCGACGCCTCCGAGAAGCCGAGATCCTCTCGGATCGACGGCAGCGCGACGTTCACGATCGAGATGTCGAGCACGATCAGCAGGTCGCCGAGGCAGAGGACGTAGAGCGCGAGCCACTTCTTGCGGGTGTCGTCGATGGTCATCCGAATTCCTCCTCGTCGTCTCGTTCTACCCTTTCGACCCCACCCCACCGCGAAACTCATCGCTCGCACGCCGATGAGTTTCCTGGGCCGAAGTTGTCCTAATTGGTGTGGACTTCGCGATCTGGGGACCGATCGCCCGGGACGACCTGCCCGGGCTGTGCGACCGCGTCTGCGCGCTCCTGAACGAGAGCGGCGGCGGTGACGTCCGCTGCGACGTGGACGGTGTCGGCGCCGACGCGGTCACGGTCGACGCCCTCGCGCGGCTCCAGCTGGCAGCGAGGCGTCAGGGGTGCCGGATCCAGCTCCGCAATGCCTCGCACGACCTGCTCGACCTCGTCGGCTTCATGGGGCTAGGCGACGTGCTGCAGGGCTAGGCGGAGGTGCCGCCCCACTCTTCCGGGGCGACGTCGGCGATCGTCTCCGAGAACGTCCAGTGGTTGCCGCCCGGATCGACGACCGTGTACTGGCGCTCGCCGTAGGGGTAGTCCGCGGGCGCGCGGACGATCTGTGCGCCCCGCTCGCGGGCCCGCTCGTGGTGGGCGTCGGCGTCGTCGATCCGCACCATCACCTCGGCCGGCCGACGCTCTCCACGCTGCTCGGTGATCGCAACCGCCCCGTCGCCGACCGCGAGCTGCGCCCGGTGGCCGCCGGCACGCCAGCGCACCGTGAAGCCGAACGTGTCGCAGAGCCACTCGCCCGCCGCGGCGACGTCCTCGTAGACGAGCACGGGGATGACCGTGCTCGTCGGCATCGAGCGGTTGTTACGCGTCAAACTGGAGCGGCAGGCCGAACAGCGGGAAGAGCGTCTCGGTATCCAGGAAGAAGCTGAACTCGACGACCTTGCCGTCCTCGATCTCGAGCACCTGGAGCGCCCACGGCTCGTAGCCGTCGCCCTTCTCGTTCGGCTTGTACTGGCCGAACGCCGGCGAGCCGTTGGCCGCCACGGTCGGGATCACCCGGGAGCCCTCGCAGCCGATGCCGGGACCGAACCACCAGGTGAAGATGTCGTCGCGGCCGCGGAGCCAGAGGTCGAACGGCGGCATCGACTGGGTCGCGTCCTCGTGGATGAGCGACGTCAGCGCGTCCATGTCGTAGCGCTCGAATGCGTCGACGTAGCGCGCGAGCAGCTCCGCATCCGCTTCGGTCGGGGGCGTGGCGTCGGCGGAGACGTCGTTCGCCTCCAGCGTCGCTCGCGCACGCTGGAGCGCGCTGTTGACCGAGGCGACGCTCGTCTCCAGCAGCTCCGCAACCTCGCTCGCCTGCCAGCGCAGCACCTCGCAGAGGATCAGGCAGGCGCGCTGCCGCGGCGGCAGGTGCTGCAGCGCCGCGACGAAGGCAAGGCGGATCGTCTCGCGCGCCACCGCCTGCTCGGCCGGATCCGGGATCGGCTGCAGCCACGTCACCTCACCCGGAACGCGCAGGTTCTCCACGATCGGCTCGCCGGCCGGCCCGAGATCCATCGGGCGCGCGCGCCGCTCGCGTCCGTTCAGCATGTCGAGGCAGACGTTGGTCGCGATCCGGTAGAGCCACGAGCGCAGCGCCGCCCGGCCCTCGAACCGCTCGTAGCCGCGCCAGGCGCGGATGAAGGTCTCCTGGACGGCGTCCTCGGCCTCGAAGGGCGAGGCGAGCATGCGGTAGCAGTAGGCGACGAGCTCCTTGCGGTGCTGCTCCAGAGCCTGCTCGAGCTCACCCGCCGCCGGAGGGGCCGTACGCGTCGACTCCTGCATGCAGGTCATCGTACGTACGGCGGCCCCCCGGCGGCGCAACTCAGCGCAGCTCGCGGTCGAAGAAGCCGATCACGCGGCGCTCGTACTCGGCCGGCTCGGTCGTGATCCCGGCGATGTGCTGGCCGTTCGGGACCTCCCAGATCTGCTTCGGCTGGCCCGCGGCGGCGTAGTACGCCTTGTTCGGCTTCGTCTCGGTGCCGCCCTGGCCGTTCTCGCCGTAGACGAAGAAGCTGGCCGTCGGCGCGATCCTGGCGACCTCGTTCTTGAGGCGCGGAGGCGGCAGGGTGCTGGTGAACAGAGCCGTCGCGACCGTCACCGGGGCGTAGCCCATGATCGCGTCGCGTGTGCTGACGTTGTCGAGCTGGTCGCGAACAGACTGCCCGCTCGCCCCTTCGGACACGATCGCCTTGAAGGCATCCGAGTGCGCCGCGGCGTGGATCAGCATCTCACCGCCGACGGAGAGCCCGATCGCGCCGATCCGCTCGGGATCGACATCGGGGCGACTCTGGAGATAGGCGGCCGCTGCGTGCAGGTCCCGGTCGCCGACCCAGCCGAACGTGTTCGGGTCGCCCTCGCTCGCACCTTCGCCGCGGCGATCGAAGAGGAGCACGCCGTAGCCGCGGGAGACGAGCATGCGCGCGTGCTTCTGAGGGCCGGAGCGGCCGGGGAAGGCGATCACAGTGGCGCCGTTCTTCGAGGGGACGAACCACCCCTCGAGCCGGAGCCCGTCGCTTGTGGTGAAGGAGACGTCCTGGGGGGTCGCGCCGAGGTTCGGCTCCGGCACGACGGCTCTCGCGGTGTGGGTGACGACGTAGGCGATCGAGGTCGGGAACAAGACGAGGCCGGTCAGCAGGACAGCCCCAACAACGGCAAGCCCACGCCGGGTGTAGCGGCGGCGGCGGCTGTCGCCGGAGCGGCGCGTCCGCCAGAGGGTCGTAATGCCGACGCCGAGGAGCACGAAGCCCGCCAGCAGCGAGAGGAAGCCGGTGAAGTCGTCGCCCGAGGGCGCGTCGGCAACGGTGTAGTAGACGGCCTCGGTGGCGGCGAGGACGCCGAGGAAGCCGGCGAGGAGTGCGATCGCGGCACGGGCGCCGGCACGGACGCGTGTGTACCCCCACGCGCCGGCGGCCACGAGCGCGAGCAGCGCGAGTCCACCCGGAAGGTGATCGACGGCCGTCATGCCCGGCTCGGGCTGCAGGAAGTTGTCGTCGGCGACATGGAGCCCGACGAGACCGATCGAGGCCAGGGCGAGGCTCCGCTCGGTGGCGACGCGCGCAACCGAGCTGCGCGGGGGGACGTGGGCTGCTGCGACGCTTACGCTCATGCTTGGTCGATCCTCCTGGTCGGGTGAGCGGTCACGTCCAACGTCGCAGTCACGCCGGCGCCGCAGAATGCGGCGCGCACGTGAGCCGGGGTCGGGTCAGCCGAGAGCCGGGAGTGCGGTTGGCCGCCGCTCCAACCGCGAATCCGGCCATTTTGCGGCCATCAAGTAGACTTGGGTGTCGGGCGGCTGCGCTTCAGCGCCCTTCTCATCACGGATCCCGCGTCTCTTCGAGCGGAAGGGAGGCAGTATGGGAGTCAAAGAGGAGAAGGTCGAACTCGACGGCGAGATCCTCGAGGCGTTCGGCGGCGGCATGTTCAAGATCGCCTTCGAGAACGGCCACGAGGCGATCGGCTACACGTCGGGCAAGATGCGGCGCTACCGAATCAGGATGGCCCCCGGCGACAAGGTCAAGGTCGAGCTCTCGCCGTACGACCCGACGCGCGGCCGCATCGTCTACCGCGAGCGTTGATCGTGCTCGGCGGACGGATGCGCTGGTTCAACGAGGACCGCGGCGACGGCATGATCGAGTGCGACGACGGCGAGCCATACCATGTGCTTGCCGCCGACTTCGTCACCACGCCTCCCGTCGGCCGCTGCGCGGGCCTCGAAGTGACGTTCCGCGCCGCCGACCCGGGCCACGCGGTCGACGTCGCACTGAGCGAGGACGACGCGCCGCGGCGCGCGCGCCTGCGCTCGCACCGCGTCATGCGCGGGCCTTCCTGAGCCGGATGCGGGTCAACGACGACAACGAGGTGCGTTTGATGTTCCACCGCGCCCTCGGCGGCGACCCTGTCGTGCTCGAGGTGCGGCTGGAGAAGATGGTCGGCGAGATCCTGGCGCTCGCCGAGCAGGTCAAGCGCGAGCAGCCCGAGAAGTACGCTGCGGTCAGGGTCTGGGAGACCGCACCCGCCCGCATCTGCTTCCTGCTCGAAGACGCCGCCTAGAAGGCCGCCCGACTCAGACGTCGAGCGAGTGCTTCTGCTTGGCGGCTGCGCGCTTCTCGCTGCGGCGTTCCTTCAGCGACTTCTGAGCCGGCTTCTTCCCTGTCTTTTTCGGCTTCTGCTGACCCTTCATGCCGTGAGTGTCGCACAGCGGCGTCAAAGAGCAAGTTCGGCCGAGACGAGCCGCGCCCCCGCGACCATCGCCTCGAGCTTCCGGAGCGCCCGCTCGCGCGGGAGGTACTTCATCCCGCAGTCGGGCGCGGCGACGAGCCGCTCGGGCGGCACGACGTCGAGGGCACGGCGGAGACGCGCCGCGACGGCCTCGGCCGTCTCGACCTCCGCAGCGCCCAGGTCGAGCACGCCGAGCACGATCGTCTTCCCGGGCAGAGCCAGTAGCAGCGCGGGATCGAGACCGGGCTGCGCAGCCTCGAGCGAGACGTGGGTGGCGCTGCAGCCCGCGAGCTCGTCCAGGAACGGGTAGCCGGGCAGGCGGTCGTGGACGATGTGGGCGTAGCCGAAGCAGGTGTGCAGGACAGTCTCGCCCTCGATCCCGTCCAGGGCTCGGTTGATCACCTCGATCGCGTACGCGCGTGCCGCCTCGGGCCGCGCCTGCAGGTAGGGCTCGTCGATCTGGACGAGGTCGGCGCCCGCCGCCTTGAGGTCGTGCAGCTCCTCGTTGACGGCCTCGGCATACGCGAGCGCCAGGCTCCGGTCGTCGGGGTAGTGGTCGTTCTGCGCCTGCTGCGCCATCGTGAACGGCCCCGGGACGGTGATCTTGATCCGGCGGTCGGTGAGCGAGCGGAGGAACTCGACGTCGCGGGTCTCGACCGGCCGCGTGCGCCGCACGGGCCCGACGACGCGGGGGACGGGGTTCTCGTGGCCGGTGCGGTCGAGCGCGACGCCCGGCTCGTCCAGGTCGACGCCGGCGAGCGCCGTCGCGAAGCGGTTCGAGTAGCTCTCGCGCCGCATCTCGCCGTCCGTGATCACGTCCACCCCGGCCCGCTCCATGTCCGCGACCGCGAGCCGGGTCGCGTCGTCCTGCGCCTGCTCGAGAAACGGCTCCGGCACCCGCCAGAGCTCGCGCGCCCGCACGCGCGGCGGCAACCGCTCGCCGAGCCGTTCGCGGTCGATCAGCCACTCCGGCTGCGGATAGCTGCCGACCACGGTCGTGACGATCCCGCTCACGACGGCCGCTCCACGAGCTTCGACTTGTACTCGCTCCGCGGCAAGCTGCCGGGCGGCACGAGCTCGACCTGGGTCTGGACGACGAGCACCTCGCGGAGCCGGTCGCGGATCGCGCCCGCGAGGCCGGCGTCGGCCTGCGCCTCGGGCGCGAGCTCGACGCTGACCGGCAGCGGCGGCTCCTGCTTCACGCCGTCCGCCCGCGGGCGAACGAGGATCTGGCCGCTTACGACGGGCGCGAAGCCGCTCACGACCTCGCGGATCGCAGCCGGAAAGACGTTGACGCCGCGGACGATCAGCATGTCGTCGGTGCGGCCGATGCAGCGCAGGCGCGGGGCCGTCCGGCCGCACGGGCACGGGGTCGTCCGCAACTCGACGTGATCGCGCGTGCGGAAGCGCAGCAGCGGCGCGGCGCGGTGACGGAGATGCGTGAGCACGAGCTCGCCGGCGGCGCCGTCCTCGAGCTCCTGCGCCGCACCAGTGTCGGGGTCGATCAGCTCGGCGTGGACGAACCCGCGGGCGCCGAGGTGCATGCCGTCCTGCTCCTCGCACTCGCCCCAGAGCGAGACGCCGATGTCGCCGATCCCCATCGCCTCCGTCACCTTCGCGCCCCAGCCTTCCTCGAGCCTCGCGCGGAAGGCCGGCTCGCCGCCGCCGGGCTCGCCCGCGACGAGGACCCGCCGCACGCTCGAGCCCCGGAGGTCGTGGCTCTCGGCGAGGTAGGCCGCGTACGACGGCGTCAGGACGGCGGCCTCGGGCCGCAGCTGCTCGATCGCGCGGACGAGGCGATCCGTGTTCCCCGTGCCGACCGGGATGTGGGTGAGGCCGATCCGGTCGAAGGCCGCGAGCGCCGCCCCCGCGACGAACGGCCCGGCGTTGTAGGTCGAGACGATGCGCTGGCCCGCGCTGATCCCGGAGGCGGCGTAGCTGCGCGCCGAGCCGGTGACCCAGTTGTCGAGGTCGTCGGCGGTGAGCGGGACGTAGCTCGGCGTCCCCGTGGTGCCGCTCGTCGAGTAGATCCGGACGAGCTCGCGCGGCTCCGCGCAGAGATGCGCGCCGAACGGGTTCTCGGGAGTGCGGGTCTCGCGCAGCTCGTCCTTCTCGGTCAGCGGCAGCTGCGCGATCTCGGCGAGCCCGCCGGCGGTGTCGGCGCCGGCGAGCTTCGCTCGGTAGAACGGCGAGTGCTCGAGCAGGTAGGCCAGCTGCTCCCGGTAGCTCGCGTCGTCGAGGGCGAGCTGCTCGGCCCATGGACGGGCCTCGACGTCAGGCTCGAGCATCGGGCTCGTAGCCGACGGCGTCCTCCGCCGCTCGCGCGAGCGTGAACCCGAGCGGGCGCTCCTGCTCCTCGGCGAGGTGCGCGAGCAGGCTGGCCGTGCGGGCGAGGATCGGCACGGACTTGACTGCTGCGACCGGGAAGCCGAGGTCGAGCAGCACGGCCGCGATCGGCAGGGAGACGTTCATCGGCAGGGGCTTCTCCCAGATCGCCGCGACCGCGTCCCGGAGCTCCCGCGCGAAGGCGACGTTCGGCCCGCTGACGCCGCGTGCGTCCGCCAGCTCGAGGATCCGCTCCGCACGCGGGTCGACGGGCCGGTGGACGGGATGCCCGAAGCCGGGGACGCGGCTGCCCGCAGCGTGGAGCTCGCGGGCGACCTCGTCGGGCGACCTACCGGCGGCGAGTGCGCCCGCCAACAGGCGCGCGCACTCCTCCGACGTTCCGAGCAGCAGCGGGCCTGCGCCCAGGATCCCGGCGGCGACGGCGCCCTGCAGCGACTCCGGGTCGGCCGCGAGCGTCATCCGGGCGGCGACGTTCGACGGCATCAGCCCGTGCTCGGCGATCGCGACCAGCATCAGGTCGAGGAACTCGCGCTGCTCATCGCTCGGATCCCGGCCCGTGAGCAGGAGGTGGAAGTACTCGGTGAAGCCGACGCGGCCCATCAGGTCGCCCGTGAGGTCGCGCCCCCGCACCTCGACCCGGTCGGGGTAGGCCTGACTGATCGCGGTCACTGCCTGCGGCCGCGGCTCACCCACTCTGCGAGCGCACGTAGTCGATGTAGCCGCGGACGTCCGCGACCGGCTCGGAGTAGGCGTCCCCGAGCGTCTCCTCCATCCGCGTCATGTAGTCCTCCGCCCAGTCGGGGAAGGGGTAGTCGATCGCGCGCAGGAACTCGAGCGTCGCCGCCACCCTCATGTCCGCGATCGAGGGCCCGTCGCCGCCGATGAACGGGCGGTCGGCGAGGAAGAACGTCCGGTACACGTCGAGCGGCCCGGCGAGTGCGGCCTCCGCGTCCTTGGCCGCCTTCGCCTTCGCGGCGTCGTCGGCGTCGGACGTGGCCACCTCGCCCGGGTACTGGCCGAAGCCGAGCGTCGGATAGGTCGCCCGCGCCAGCAGGGGATAGAAGGTGCCGATCAGGTAGAACATCGCGCTGTCGACCATCGCCCGCTCGCCCGGATCGGTGGGGTAGAAGCGGTCGAGGCCGTGCTTGTTGCAGAGGTACTGCATGATCGCGCAGCTCTCCCAGAGGGCGCCCTGCGGCAGCCCCTCCTCCTCGAGCAGCGGCGTCAGGTCGGCCGGGTCCTTGGCGAGGAACTCGGGCGTGCCCTTCTTGCCCCAGACGTCGAGCTCGTCGAACTCGAGCCCGGCTGCCCGGACGAAGATGCGCACGGTCAGGTTGTTCACGCTCGGCTTCAGGATGCTCAGCGTGTGCGTAGCGGCCACTGTTTCCTCCTAGCGGTAGGGGTTCTTCGGCGACCGGTCGTCCGAGAGCGAGCGCGACTGCTCAGCGAGCGCCTCGATCGCGTCGGCCAGGTGCGCCTCGTCGATGTTGTAGTCGCCGCGCTCGACCCGGAGCTCGTGCGCGGCAAGCAGCACGTCGGTGTGCGTGTGTCCGCGCGGCGGCTCGAAGCGGTACGACGCCAGCTCGATCAGCAGCCCGAGCGGATCCTCGAAGTAGATCGAGTCCATGAAGCCGCGGTCCTTGACGCCGCTGTGCCGGATCCCGCGCTCGTCGAGGCGCTCGACGGCCTGCCGGAACGTCGCCTGCGAGAGCGAGAAGGCGATGTGGTGGACGGCGCCGATCTCCGTCGACGTCCGCGCCGGGTCGGGCTCGCGCTCCTCGTTTGTGAAGACCGTGATCAGGCGGCCGTCGCCGGGGTCGAAGTACAGGTGGCTCTCGGACTCGTTGTCGAGGTTCGGCTGCTCGAACACGAACGGCATCCCGAGCACGCCCTCCCAGAAGTCGATCGACGTTTGCCGGTTCGCGCCGACGATCGTGATGTGGTGCACGCCTTGTGACTGGAGTTTTCGCATCGCCCTCGCTCGACCTCGTCGCCACGAGTTTCACGCCGTCCCACCGTGGCCGCAAGCCGGAACCGCGTGAACGCGTCAGAACGCCGGAACGTTGCCCGTGCCGTCCGCGAGCTTGCGTGCAAGCTCCGTACGCGAGCGCACGCCGAGCTTCGCGTAGACGTGCGTCAGATGGCTCGCCACCGTTCGCTCGGCGAGGAAGAGGGTCGCCGCGACCTCGGCGTTCGTACGGCCCTTCGCCACGAGGTCGGCAACACGCTGCTCGGCCGGGGTCAGGCCCTCGGCTGCGCGTGCGGCCGCCGATCGCCCCCAGCTCCCCGCGGGCGCGCTCAGTCCAGCTATCCGCCCCAAGCTCCTCGAAGCCCGCCAGCGCCAGCTCGATCGCCTCCCGGGCCTGTCGTTTCTCCCGCGCGCGCCGCCGGGTGACGCCGAGCGCGAGGAGCGCCCTCGCCCTGCCGAAGGGGTCGCCCGCCGCCTCGTGCTGCTGGACGGCTTCCACGAGCAGGCTCACTGCCGCCGCGACGTCCCCCTCGCTGCCGCGACGAGGCCGCGGCAGCGGGTGGTGTGCGCCAGCGCCCACGAGCGATCGAGCCGCCGCGCGGCGGACTCCCACGCGTCCAGACGGATGACCGCGTCGTCCACGAGGCCGAGCTCGAGCAGCGCCTCCACCTGCTCGGCCCGCCACAGCTGCATCGTCGGTTCTGCGCCGTCGGCCGCATCCGTTATCTCCTCCGCCGACCTGAAGCAGTCGACGGCTGCGGCCGGCGACCCGCTCCAGAGCTCGACGATCCCGAGCGTCGTCAGCGGCCCGTGCAGGCGCGCCGAGTGGAGCTCCGACAGCCGGCAGGTCTCCTCGGCGAGCTCGCGAGCGCGCGCGAGGTCGCCGCGGTGGGCGGTGATCAGCGTCAGCGGGAACAGGCGCGTCGGTGATGCGACCTCGTCGCGCACGTACAGGCTGCCCAGCTGCCGGCACTGCTGCGCGTACTGTTCCGCCAGCGCGTAGTTCCCCGTCCGCAGCTCGACCATCCCCAGGTACCAGAGCGCGTAGGCCGCCATTCGCTCGTCCCGCTCGCTCCAGTCCGCATGGAGGCTCTCGAGGAGGGCGCGGGCGCGGTCGAACTCGGCAGACCAGAGGAGCACATGCGCGAACGAGAACGCCGCGTCCGCGACGGCCTGCGACATCTCGCCGCCGCGGACGAGCTCGTAGGCCTGCTCGGCGAGCTCGAGCGCCCCGGGCCTGCCCGCGTTGAGGTGAATCAGGGCGAGCCCGCCGAGCGCCGACGCGCGCAGGGACGCGTCTCCGACCTGCTCGGCCAGGTCGACCGCCGCAAGCGCGTGCTCCTCCGCTGCGTCGAGTCCCTCCCGGAAGCGGACGTCGAGGCTGAGCCGCTGGTGGATCGACGCCCGCAGTGCCGCCGGTGCGCCGGGCTCCTGCAGCGCCTGCTTCAGCAGCGGCATTGCGTGAGGCATGTCCTCCGTCTCGGCAAGGAGCACAAGCGCCGCGGCCCGATCTGCCCCCGGTGCGGCCTGCGCGGCGAGCTCGGCCGCCAGCACCCGCCCGCGCTCGACGTCGCCCGCAGCGAGGTGCGAGCGCGCCGCCGCCGCCGCGCGGCGATCGAGGTCGGCGCGGTGCTCCGGCGGCGTCAGCCGCATCGCGTGCTCGCCGAGCTCCGCGGAGACCATGGGTGCGCCCTGCGCGGCCGTCGTCCTGGCCGCAGCTTCGAGCAGCGAAGCGAGCTCGGCATCCGGCCGGTCGGTCGAGAGCGCGAGGTGACGCGCACGGGCGAGCGGGTCCTCGGCGATCTCTGCCAGACGACCGTGGACGCGCTGCCGCTCGTCGGCCGGGAGCCCTTGATAGAGGACCGAGGCCAGAAGCGGGTGCGTGAACCGGACCGAGCCGCCGGTGAGCTCGATCACGTTCGCAGCGAGCGCCGGGTCGAGTGCACCAGGCTCGATCCCTGCGCCGGCGAGCTGTGCCGGCGTCAGGCGCGCATCCGCGGACGCGAACACGAGCACCTCGTGCGTCGGGGCTTCGAAGCCGTCGAGACGGGCGGAGACGAGCTCCTCCAGCCGTTCGGGGACGGGCAGCGGCTGTGTCGGGTCCCGCACCACGCCGTCGCCGCCGAGCGCCCGCGCGATCTCCAGGGCGTAGAACGGGTTCCCGCCCGAGACCTCGTGCAGGCGCAGCAGCGTCGGCCGAGGCAGCCCGGGGCGTGCAGGCTGCGCAGGATCCGATGCGTCGCGCCGACGCTGAGCGGCCCGACGCGGATGCGCTCGATCCGCTCGGCGCCGAGGGCGTCCTCGACCGCAGTCGACTGCTCCGGCTCGCCGAGCCGACGCGTCCAGAGCACGACGATCCTCGCCTCGGGCAGACGCCGCAGCGCGAAGCCGATCGCACTCGCCGACGCAGCGTCGAGCCACTGGAGGTCGTCGATCGCGAGCACGAGCCCGTCCTCGGCGAGCACCTCGAGCGCGCTGCGGACGGCGACGCCGAGGGCGCGCTGGTCGACGGGTTGCCCGCCCGCATCCTCCACGAGCAGCGCGACTTCGAGCGCGTGCCGGCGCGGCGGTGTCAGCCTCGGCAGCACCTCGTCGAGGACGCTCTCGAACAGGTCGCCGAGCCCGGCATACGCGAAGCCGCGCTCCGACTCGGCCGGCCGTGACGAGAGCACGCGGCGCCCGCGCCCGCGCGCGTCCTCGACGGCGGCGTGCCAGAGCGTCGACTTCCCGATCCCCGCCTCGCCCTCCAGCGCGATCGCGATCGAGTCCCCCACACCCACACGCCCGTCGAGAAACGCAGACAGCGAGCTGAGTTCCTCGTCTCTGCCGACGACGTCGACTGGCATCCGAACGCCCATCGTGACACGACCGCTCGCCAATGTCACCGCCCAAGCGAAAGGCCCCTGAGCGGGGCCTTTCGCGCCGAGTGTGAGCGCTGTCGTTCAGGCGCTCTCTGCAGCTGCGGCGCCGATCGGCTTCCCGGTGGCATTGGAGCGGGACTCGGCACGGCCGGGCGCCCGGACGGCGACGAAGATCGCGCCGACCAGCAGCACCGCGGCGCCGCCGACGAGACCGCGGGTGAAGCCGTGGAGGAACGCCGTCTGGGCGTGCAGCACGAGCTGGTGGCCCTGCGGCCCCAGCTGCTCGCCGATCTGCTGCGCTGCGGCGAGCGACCCGCGCGCCTTCTCGCCGACGCCGGTCGGGAGGCTTCCGGTCGAGTCGGCCATCTCGGCCCGGTAGACGCCGTTCATCAGGCTGCCGAGGACCGCGATCCCCAGCGCGCCGCCGAGCTCGCGCGAGACATCGTTGACGGCCGAGGCGACGCCCTGCTTGCTCCGCGGCAGCGACGCCACGATCGCGGTCGTCGCCGGCGCGCCGGCGAGCGCCATGCCGGCGCCGAACGGCAGGAGACCGGCGAGGAAGTGGGCGTAGGACGAGCCGACCTCGAGCGTCGAGAGGACGATGAAGCCGGCCGCCATCAGCGACAGCCCCGCCGCACCGGCGACCCTGACGCCGAACCGCGCCGCGATCGCGGGAGCGGTGCGCGAGAGCGGGATGACGACGAGAGCCATCGGCACGAGTGCGCCTGCCGCCTGCAGCGGCGAGTAGCCCATCACGAGCTGGAGGTACGGCAGCGCCAGGAAGAGGAAGCCGAAAGCGGCGAAGAACTGGACGGAGATCGAGAGGGTTCCGGCGGCGAAGCCGCGCCGGGCGAAGTGCCGCGGGTCGAGCATCGGCTCGCGGCGGCGCAGCTCCCAGAGCACGAACGCGGCGGCTCCGAGGGCACCGAAGGCCAGGGCGGCCATCGTCGTCGGCTCGCCCCAGCCGCGCTCCGGCCCTTCGATGACGCCGAAGACGAGCGCCGCGAGAGCCGCGCCCGAGAGGAGCGCACCGACGAAGTCGAGCCGGGGCGGCCGCGTCTCGCGGGTGGCCGGCACGATCGCCAGCGTCCCGAGGAGCGCGACGGCTGCCAGGACGACGTTGAGGACGAAGATCGACTGCCAGGGGAGCCACTCGAGCAGCACGCCCGAGGCGAGCAGGCCGAGCACGCCGCCGCCTGCGGCGACGCCGACCCACGTTCCCACGGCCTTGCCGCGTTCCTCGGGCGGGAAGACGGTCGTGATCACGGACAGCGTCACCGGCATGATCATCGCGGCGCCGACGCCCATGGCTCCGCGAAGCGCGATCAGCTCGCCGGGACTGTTCAGGAAGACGGCCGCCAGTGAGGAGAGGCCGAAGATGCCCAGGCCGGCGGCCAGGACCGGCTTGCGCCCGATCCGGTCGCCGATCGCACCGGCGGGAAGGAGCAGCGCTGCGAAGGCGAGCGCGTACGCGGCCACGATCCACTGCAGCTGCGTCTGCGAGGCGCCGGTGCTCCGTGCGATCTCCGGCAGCGCCACGTTCAGGCTGGCGACGGCGCCGACGACCATCATCAGCGAGAGGCACATGACCCGGAGCACCGCGCCCCGCTGCTTGCGTTCGTCCTGGAAAAGCGTCTTGCGATGCATCACGAGCCTCCTGTGGTAAAGTCAACGCTTGTTGATATCAACGAGTGTAGACTTCCGAGGTGACGATGTCAAGTGAAAGTGCGAAGAGGAGTGGACGCCGGCCGGGGCCGACGACGACCCGTGATGCCATCGCGGCAGCGGCGCGCCGGCAGTTCGCCGAGCTCGGCTACGACCGTGCGACGCGTGCGCGGAATCGCGGGCGAGGCGGGTGTCGACCCGGCGCTCGTCGTCCGGTTCTACGGCTCGAAGGACGGGCTCTTCCGCGAGGTGATGACCCTCCCGCCCATGGTCGTGGAGGCGATCGCCGGCCTCGCAGGCGGGCCGAGGGACACCGTCGGCCGCCGTTTCGCGGAGGTGATCGTCGGCATGCTCGAGAATCCCGCGCTCCCGCACGTCGTCCTCGGTCGGATCCGATCGGCCTCGCATCCGGACGCGGCCGCACTCGTCCGGGAGACGGTAACGCGTGACATCGGCCGGCTCGTCGCAGCGCTGACCGACGACGAGCCCGAGAATCGCGCCGTCCTCGTCGGCTCACAGATGGTCGGGCTCGCACTCGCGCGCCACGTCGTGCGCGTGGAGCCGCTTGCGTCGTTGCCGGCGGCGGACGTGATCGACTACATCGCGCCGGTCTTCCAGCACTACCTCGTCGAGCCGCTCAGGAGTGCATCGGTCGCATCGTCCGCGACCCCGTCGAAGTAGCGGTCGAGAACCGCGGCGAAGAGTGGGATCTCGGGCGCCGCACGGGCGAACAGCGTCATCGACGAGCGCAGCTTCATCGCGTCGACCGGGCCGAAGATCTCGCCCGCGGTCCGGCCGTCGAGCTCGGTCAGGATGCGCGCGCACGCCTCGAGCCGCTTCCCCAGGACCGGATGCGCGAGGTACGCACGTGCCTCCTCGAGCGATGAGATCGCGTAGCCCCTCGACAGTTCGCTTGTTCCGAGTCCGGCGATCTGCGGGAAGACGAACCACATCCAGTGGCTCGTCTTCCGCCCCGCCCGCAGCTCGGCTACCGCAGCCGCGTACGTCCCGCCCGAGTCCTGCGCGGTCACGAACCGCTCCAGGTCCGGCATCGCTAGCGCGTCCGAACGAGGACGAGCTTGTCGACGCCGGATTCCGCGCCCCACACCTCGCCCGGGCGGCCCAGGATCTGCCTGACGTTCGCGGGCGAGCTCGGAAGCCGGATGCGGGTGAACTTCTCGGTCTTGGGATCGAAGCGCACCAGGGCGTTCGCGCCGAAGTCGCTCAACCAGACCACGTCCCTGTCGTCGACGTAGACCGCGTACGGCATCGGCGTCGAGCCCGGGAGCCGCCACTCGCGCCAGCGACCGGTGGCAGGCGCATACATCGCGACCTTGCCGGCATTCCACTCGCTCACCCAGATCCGCCCCTTCGAGTCCGACCACGCACGTCGCGCACCCTGGCCGCGCGTCGGCGGGCTCAGGACACGGACAGTGGACCGCGCGACGTCGATCCGCCCGAGGTAGCTGCCTGCAAGCGAGGCGTAGTAGACGGCGCCCGACGGCGTCACGGTGATCCCGTACGGACCCTCGCCTCTCGGTGCCTGGAAGACCCGCACTTTGCCGACCTTCGGATCGAGCCGCCCGTAGATCCCACTCTGACCGGTGAACCAGAGCACCCCGCGGCGGTCGAAGACGGCGGTGTTGAGGTTGGCGTAGCCCGAGGACGCCGGCAGCGGGAACGTCCGAACACGCCGCGTCTTCGGGTCGACGCGGACGATCGCGTTCAGCCCGCCGTCGGTGATCCACGGCGCTCCGTCGGGGCCGACGATGACGCCGTGCGGCGCCGAGCCCTCGCCGAGGGCGACATGCCGCGTCCTGCCCGTCTTCGGATCGAGCCAGCCCAGCTCTCCCGATCCCTGGGCCGTGTACCAGACGCCTCCATCACGAGCGGGGGCGACGTCGTGCGGCCGGCTGCCCGCCGGGACGGGGTATTCGCGGACCGTCGGCGCCGCGCTCGTCCCACCGGCTGCCGCGCTCGCGCCGACCGCGAGCACGACCAGGCAGAGGGGCAGGAGGCTACGTGCTCGCAACATGCGTGCCGAACCAGGCAAGCATCCGACGATACGCGGCCGCGGCCGCAGCCGGGTCGTGCCGTGAGCTCGTCGGGTTGAAGAACGCGTGGTCGACGCCCGGGAAGGTGACGATCTGGTGCCGGAGCTTGGCCCGCCGGAGTGCCGCCCGCGCCGCCGCTCGGCTGGCGTTCACCCTCGAGTCGAGCTCGGCGTAGACCCCGAGCACCGCCGCCTTCGCGCCTGTCAGGTTCCCGCCCTCGGGGAAGGGACCGTAAAAGGGCACGGCCGCAGCCAGGCGCGACTCCTTCGCCGCGAGCAGCCGCCATGTCATCCCGCCGCCGAAGCAGAACCCGATCGCCGCCACTTTCTTGCCGGGAAGCCGGCGGCGGACCTCCGTCACTCCCGCCTTCAGGTCGGCGACCAGGCGGGACTCCGGAGCCGCTCCGAGCGCGGACATCGCTTCGAACTCCTCCTCGAACGAGCCGGTCCCGCCCTCCTCCGACAACAGGTCGATCGCCAGCGCGGAGTAGCCGCTTCCGGCGAGGCGGCCCGCGATCGCGCGGACCGAGTTGTTGAGCCCTCGGTTCTCGTGGATCACGAGCACGCCGCCACGAGGCTTCGCCGCGGCCGCCCACGCCCCCATCAGCTTCCGGCCGCCCGGGCCTCGGAAGACGATCTCGCGCGTCGGCCTCGCCGCGACGAGGACGTCGACCGTCGCCGGGTCGTTCGTCGCGGGCGCGCGCGGCGCGGCCCGGACCCTGGCCTTCGCCTCCGCCGCGAGGAAGGCTGCGAGCAGCGAGGCCGACGCTGCGGCACCGAGCCCGAGCAAGCCCAGGCGACGCAAAGCCTCGCGCCGCGAAATCAGCCCGTCGGCATGATCCTCCGCGACCTCCTCCGCCAGATACCGCTGCAGCTCCGTCACGACCGACCCCCTCGTCTCTTCTCCTGAGCTACGCCGGAGCGGTTTGACCGGATTGCCCAACCCCAAGGTGATCGAGCCACAGCGCGGCGAGGAACAGACAGCCGAAGGAGACTGTCCCGAAGGGGAACGGATGCCCGCCGAGTGCCACGATCGTGGCGAGGGCGAGCAGGATCACCGGCCCGCGGCCGACCTCGAGGCGGCGCGCGCCGACCGTCAGCATCGCGAGCGCCATCACCATCCCGAGCACGGCGACGGCTCCGATCGCGAAGACAGCAGGATCGAAGCCCGGCCAGTCCTTGACGACCTCGAAGACTGCGTTCTGCTCCGCGACAGGGAGGTCTCTCGCGGCACGCATCGCGAGGCCGGTCGCGATCCCGGCGATCGCGTCGTAGGCGCTGAAGAAGACGAGCACGAGCACGAGCCCCAGCCGCGTGACCCAGTGCCCGAACACGCCGAGGTTCCGCGCCAGCAGCGCGATCGAGAGCACGAGGAACGGGAACAGGACGAGCTGGATCGCGTGGAAGAGGGCGAACCAGCCGGCGACGTCCATCACCGCCGCGGCGGTCACGTCGGGGTTCGGGTGGAAGATCTCGTAGACCGCGAGGACGAGCGGCGGGGCGAGGATCAGCACTCTTCGAAGCGTCGTCGAGTGCTGACCCGCGACCGATGCGGAGGTTGCGCCGATCGTCACAAGAGGATCGTGCGCTTCCCGCACCGCGGGGTCAAGCCGCTGCGGCCCGGCGCAGGTCGGAGGCTGGCTACCATGCGCGGCCGTGAACTGGCTCATCTTGACTCCGCTGATCGTGCTGGGCAGCTTGCTGCTGCTCGTCGGCCTGACGCTGCTGCTGGGACGGGTCGCCGGCGGCCGCTACCTGCACCCGATCGTACGAGGCCTGTCGAAGGTGCCGTTCCTGAAGCGGTTGTTCGTGCGCATGTCGACTGCTGCGCTCGAACGAGAGAACCCCGAGCTCGCGAGCGCCATCCGCAAGCTGCAGCGGTTCGGCACGCCCACGACACCAGAGGCGGCCCAGCGTGCTCTGGCCGTCCTGACCCCCGGCGAGCGGCGGGCCTACATGGAGGCGTCCGGCCAGCAGGTCGCGGCGACATTCGAGGCGCCGAACCGGGCCGCCCGCCGCAAGCAGCCCGCAGCGCAGCCGACGGCGAAACCCGGGCGGAGCACGAGCGGGCGCAAGAAGCGCAAGCGCTGACGCAGCGGGCCTGCGGCGGCGCCCTGGAACGAGAAAAGGCCCGCATAGCGGACCTTTTCGATAGCGGGGCGCGTTTTGAACGGGTTCCTGCGACCGCTTTCAAAATCGAAGAAGTGCGACGTTTGCAGCGACATCGCGCTGCCTGACGCCGTCACTGCGTGCGCTCAGCTGCGTCCGCGGCGGCGATGCGAGCAGGCCGGAGATCCTGGCAGCCCCCGCCGATGATCGTCGGCTGCAGGATGTAGTTCTCGATCAGCTGGTAGGCGACGATCACGATTCGGACGACGATCAAGACCTCGAGACTGACCGAGAGCGCGACGACTCGAAGAGCCACCCCGCAAGCGTCCGCTTGGGGCGAACGGCACAAGAACGCGCGAGACCCTCGGTCGAAACCACGACGGTAACTCCTTACTGCGGGGCGGGCACTCCGCTGCAGTCGGCTGTCGCCATGCGCCTCCTCGAAAACACGCATCTGCGTCGCCGGCGTATTGCCGCTGACCGCCGAGACGCGACCGTGACTCGCCGCCGGAAGGCTATGCGGGCACGCCGGCCGCGAGGGCCTTGACGTCTTCGGTGGTCAGCGGCTTGCCGCCGACGCCCATGTCGCCGCTTGCGACCTCCTCGACGACGACCCAGGTCACCGCGCGCATGTTCTCGCCTTCGATCGAGACCATCGCGTCGGTGAGGCGCTCGATGATCTCGCGCTTCTGGTCGGGCGTAAAGACATCCTCGATGAGCTTGACGTTGATGATTGGCATCGTTCCTCCTGGTGGTTGGATTGGCTCGCCGCGTGCTCACGCAGGCGGCGCGATAAGTGGTTGTGGGTCGGCGAGTCGGAGTCGCCGTTCGTCGGCGGCGATCGGGTTTCGGGTCAGGAACTGCGCAATCGCTCGAGCGACGGGCTCGGGACGCTGAATCTGCAGGAGATGACCCACGCCCTCGATCGTGCAGTCCTCGATGCACGGGAGTGAGGAGCGGAGGAACTCGGCGATCTCGACCCAAAGAGGCTGGGTCTCGGCACCGAGCACGGACAGGACTGGTCGGTGGATAGCGGCCGCTTGGTCGGCGCCGAAAGTCCACTCGGTCATGGCGGGCAGCTCGATGCCGAAGAAGGTGTCCGCGTCCTTGATCGACTGCGCAACCACACCAGGGATCCGCTCCTCGAGCAGTACTCGACATTCGTCCCATTCGAGTCCGCTTGCGGCGGCGGCGAACATGGCGAACGCTCCCGAGTGGTCGCCGCTTCGGTACGCCTCGAACACGGGGGCGGCCGCTTTCAGGAACGCCTGGCCGAGAGGCAACGACACCAGCGTCGGCTCCAACAGAGCGAGGGTGTGCACCCTCTCGGCGTAGTCGAGAGCCAGTTGGGCTGCGATCGACGCACCGGTGGAGTGCCCCGCAATGTGAGCCCGCCCTACACCTAGATGGTCGAGCAAAGCGGCAGCATCGGCGGCGTGGTCCCCCATGCTCACCGGCGGTGGGGTGTGCGTGCTGCCGACCCAGCCCCGCTTGTGGTAGCGGATCAGCTGGTAACGGCCGGCCAATGACGGTTCTGTGAGGAGCGGCACGAAGCAATCGGCAATGAGCATGTCGATCAGAAGCACGGGTTCACCGGATCCGCGCACCTCGTACTCCAGTTCAACGCCGTTGACCTTTACGCTGTCCATTCGTCCTCCTCAGCTGGCCGGGATCGGGGTCCTCAAACCAGATGCGTGAGCAACACCGTTACGGCGGTAACACTCCCGGTTACGGGTGGCGGCGGAGCAGCGCCGCGACGGATCAGTGACCGTCGGCGTGGGATGAGCGACGGCGCGCGTCAGGTCGTTGCCCAGCGCGGGGTTGACGCGGCATCGCGCGGCGATTGGCAGGAGGCGTTCGACCTCCTCATGCAGGCAGACGCGGACGGTCTCATGAGTGCCAGCGAGCTACCGGTTCTCGCCGAGGTCGCATACGCCGCGGGCCACCTCGACGTGACCATCGACGCGTGGGAACGCGCTCATGCAGGGTGCCTGCAGGCCGGCGACCAGGTCGCAGCAGCGGGGGCCGCAGTTCGCCTCGCGATGCACCTGCTTCTCGATACCGCCCTGATGGCACCGGTGCGCGGCTGGCTGGGCAGAGCCGAGCGACTACTCGAGGGTCAGGGTGAGACGTCGGCGCACGCGTGGTTTGCGGTGGTCCGGACGTACGAGCGAATGCTGACGGGCGAGCTGCCTAGCGCGCGAGAGTGGGCCGGGCGCGCGATCGAGATCGGTTCGAGATGCGACCCCGCGGCGTGCGCCATCGGACGAGTCGCAAACGCCCGGCTCCTCATTCTGGGCGGCGACGTGCGAGAAGGTCTCGCCCTCCTCGACGAGGTGGGGGTGGCGATGGTCTCGGATGACCTCGACCCGCTCTCGACCGGCCTCGTCTACTGCGAACTCGTGTGCGCCCTTCAGGGACTCGCACAGTACGACGCGGCCGAGGAATGGACCGACACGATGGAGCGCTGGTGCAAGACGAACGCCATCGGCAGCCTCCACGGACGGTGCAGGGTCCATCGCGCGGAGATCCTCCGTCTGCGCGGCTCATGCGCCGAGGCAGAAAGAGAAGCGCTCGCAGCATGCGAGGAACTACGCCCGTACCTGCGACGCGAATTGGGATGGCCGCTCACCGAGCTCGGACGGATCCGGCTTCAGGGAGGAGACATCGAAGGCGCGGAGCAAGCATTGCTGGCCGCGCACCAAGTCGGGTGGGACCCGCAGCCCGGTCTCGCGCTAGTCCAACTGGCTCAAGGAGACATCACCTCGGCGGTGGCCTCGATACGAAACGCTCTCGAGCGCCCTCTCCGCGTGCCATCCAAGGAGCTGCCACCGGACACCGAGTTGCAGCGGGCGCCCCTGCTCGAGGCGCAGGTCGAGATCGAGATCGCGGCCGGCAACCTCGACCGAGCCCGCTCAGCCGCCGAGGAGCTGCAGCTCGTTGCCGGCCGTTTCCACAGTAAGGCTCTGGTCGCCGGCGCCACCCTTGCTCGAGGAAGGGTGCGGCTCGCGGAGGGCGACGCAGTGGACGGAGAACGGTTCTTCGCCGAGGCAGCCCGACTCTGGAACGAAGTTGGGGCGCCCTATGAAGCTGCGCTCGCACGTCTCGGCCTCGCCGAAGCCCTCCGGGCCGGCGGCAGCGAGCGTCGGGCCGACGTCGAGCGACAAGCGGCGCGCACGCTCCTCGAAGGACTCGAAGCCGCACCGCCGACGGACACAGCGGCGCACGTCGCCGGACGTGAGGGAACAGACAAACCCCCTGCTCCAGACCTCAGCGTCTTTTGTCGCGAGGGCGACTACTGGTCGCTGGAGTTCGACGGACGCACCGTGAGAGTGCGAGACCTCAAGGGCATGCATTACCTCGCTCGGCTCCTCGCCCACCCCGGCCGGGAGTTCCACGCGCTCGACCTCGTCGCCGCCGAGAGCGTCGGCGTAGCGCGGTCGGAGAGCAGCCTTACTGCCGAACTGCCGCGCACGGCACTCGGCGATGCCGGCGAGATGCTCGACGCACGCGCCAAGAATGCGTACCGCCGACGCCTCGCCGAGATCGGACACGACATCGCGCAGGCGCGCGCCCTCGGAGACACCAAGCGGGAGTCGCAGGCCGACGCCGAACGCGACTTCCTCGTTCGAGAGCTGTCGCGCGCTGTCGGCTTGGGCGGTCGCGATCGACGAGCCGCGTCGGCGTCCGAGCGTGCCCGAGTCGGCGTGACCCGCGCAATCCGCTACGCGATGACCCGGATCGGCGAGCACCACCCCCCGCTCGGCGAGCATCTCAACCTTGCTATCCGCACCGGCACGTATTGCGGCTACCTTCCCGGCCCTCGCGCCGTCGCCGCTTGGAAGTTCTCGCCACCTGGCGCGGCGTCAAGCGGCGTCAAGACGGCGTCGGCTGGCGTAGTACACCCGACTTCAACCTCGACATCACCGACGAACGCGTAACCCGCGACGGAGCACAACGGGCAACGCCAAGAGCAATCAGGTTATCCAGTCCGTGTCTGGCTCTCGGGGGACATTCCCGCTACAGCTTCAGCGTCGCACGCACGCGCGCGATGAGGGCGTTCAGCTTGCTCATGGTTGTCTCCTTTCGAGTGCCGCGTTGATCTCGAAACATGGATCCATCCGTGAGGATGTGACGACGGATCGAACGTCGGCTACGTCTGTTCCGGATGCTTTTGATACTCGATGTATGCGGCGAGCGACTCGTAGTCGTGACTTCGCGCGTGGGGGTAGAAGCGTGCGAGGAAGCTGGCCCAGTCGAGGCGTTCAATCGGGTGCGCCGTTGGCAGCGAAGGTCCGCCCTCGTTCTCCCACGATGCCAACTCGATGACGCCCTGCGCCCGGAGTGGCATGGCGCCGCCGGCGTGTGTGCTCATGTTCGGCCTTCAGTCTGCGGAAGATCCGCTGTACCGACGAAGGCGGCCATAGAAAGACACGAGCGTCCCGGTGGAACTCTCGCTGCGTCTGGGTCGGGCGCTTGTGGCGCAAGTCACATGCTAGCAGCTCGTCCCTCAAGTACACGGCGCTCGAATCGCTGCTACGTTGAACCCAGCGCGTTTGGCTCTTGCATCGAAGCCGCCGAGGCTCTGCACTTTCCTCTTCGTCTGTCACACCTGGCCTGAGCGCCGCCGCGGGAGTCCGTTCGGACCTTCCTGCCCTGAGAGATGAACAGAAGGAGCATCACATGCATGCGACCATTCGTCGTTACGAGGGTGTGGACCAGAATCGCACCGTCGAGCTGACCCGCAAGGTCAACGAGAGCCTCGTCCCGCAGCTGAGCAAGCTGCAGGGCTTCAAGGGCTACTACCTGATCGAGTCCGGCAACGGTGTCTTCAGCTCGCTCGGGCTCTTCGAGAACCCCGAGCAGATCGAGGAGTCGACCAAGCTCGCCTCCAGCTGGGTCCGCGACGAGAAGCTCGAGACCGCGTTCCCGAACCCGCCGAAGATCACGAGCGGGAAGATCGTCGCCCAGAGCAACGGCGTCGCCGTCGCCTAACGGGCCGACCGAAACTCGCTCGCCGGCGGGAGGGCCTGCTCGAACCAGGCGGTTCTCCGGTGACGAGCGACAGGCTCGCGGCAGAGCCTGTCAGGGAAGCGAGAGCGCCGGGCCCCTTCTTGGGGGCTCGGCGCCTCCCTCTCATAACCGGCCACGCACGCGAGTGCGTCGACTTCGGGGTGTGCGAGGGCAGGATGGGCGCCCAGGCGGTCGATGTCCGCTCGGTCTAGCAGCGCAGCTAGGAAGCGTCGTCTGTGGAGCTCTCGTGCGGCTCGCCCGGTGGCGGTCGGCGCGCGTCGGCGCGTGACGAATCGTCGCCTTGTTGTTCGCCGCGCCGCATTGCCTCATAGACGGCATCCCAGTGCTGCGAGATCTCCTGCATCGAGCGGGCTGTCGTCAAAGCCGCGCCTTCGAGTCTTGCTATCACAGGGTCGACCTCCGCCAGCCGTGCCTCAAGCCGCGTGATCCTGCCGCCGAGGGTGCTCAGTTGCTGAGCGATGACCTCCGATTCGCTACTTCGGCCACTCCTGCGTGATTGTCGCATGTGCCGGCGTAGATCGTTGGTTGGCGGCGCTTTGGAGGACCCGCGGCCGCGGCTGGAGCTGGGGCGATGCCGGCGCGGCCGGATTCGGCGTCACCTGAGCCGTCGACGATTGGTGCTCTGCGAAGCCTGCGCAAGCGCGCTTAAGGCGCCGCTGCTGCATGAGCCTAACCTCCCCGCGCTCCGGGTGAGCTACGGTGTCGTTCCTGGCCCTGCTGGCCAGAACCCCGGCCAGAAAGCCCGTATCCTCCCGACGCGCTAAGGCGCGCGAGACGCAGGAGCCTAGGCGAACAGGATTCGACTTGCGGGCCAGCTTTCGTTGTTCGGCGGGCTCACCACAACTCGCGGCTCGGCGGACCACCCGTTCCGCAATTTCTGACCGAGTCCAGCGCAAGCAGGCGCGAGCTTGGCCGGCTGGGATCGGTCCGTCTTTGCGTCGTCCTGGTGCCCAAGCGCATCGCAGCTGAGCCAGCTCCGTGCACGCCACGAACCGACAACACAAGGAACGGAGAAGTGATGGACGACTCGTTCCCGCTTGGTCAGGTGCCAGTTGCAGCTGTTGAAGACCCATCGCCGGTGCTGACCCCGTTGCCTTCGGCCAGTCGGCGGACAACGAAGACCGCGAAGAGTAGGAGGCCGGCGTCGACTGCGTCGGGGTCGTCGACGGAGATCTTCACGGGACGTCGACCCCAGCCCTTGCCATCGAGCAGGGCAAGCTCGCGCTCGCCCTCTGCGAGCGCGTAGCGCTCCCGCCAGCTGCTTGCAGGACGAAGCGCGAACTCGTGTCCGGCCCAACGAAATGCCCCGCCGCGGCGAATGCTGCGCGGCTCGAATACGCCCCCAACGGCGCCGGCCGCGTCGGTTGCCTCGATCCGTCGCCCCCACAGCCCGCTGGAGGCGAGCCGCCAACTCCGCCCGTCGGCCTCGGCGATGGCAGTACGTGAGAGGAACCCCTGCAGCCGAAGAGAGCCGACACCCTCCAGGTCGTAGAGGCGACGGTCTCCCGGCGCGCGCGTGAGCTCCAGATCAACCATCGAACTAGAACAAGAATAGGGCCGCACTGCCTTGGCGAGCGTTTGTCAATCGAGCAAGCCGGGCGCATCCCCTGCGACTTGCGCGGAGAGGCACTCAAGAAGAAGCAAGCAAGGGCAAACTGCGAAACCGGCACCGCGGCTTGCCGACATACTCGAAGCGCTGCCTGATCTTGGCCCGGCTCTCGCAAGCTACGACGATGACGAACTCATCGAACTTTTCGATGCCTTCAACCTCGAGGCGCGCTACAACCACACTGAGAAGACGCTCGCCCTCAGCGTCACTGTCTTCCCCGAATTGGCCGCCATTCTCGAAAGCCAACGACAGGCCGAAGGGGCCAGTCGCAGCAACCCATCTATAGCGGGGGCAGGATTTGAACCTGCGACCTCCGGGTTATGAGCCCGGCGAGCTACCTGGCTGCTCCACCCCGCGTCGCGGCGTCCATTGTAGCGCAGCGAAGCGGGGATCGCTGGTGCTCACGCGGCGCAGACGCGCGAGCTGCCCTCGCGGTTGCGGGCCCGCCACCAGTGCACGATCAGGAAGCCGGCGCCGATGACGGCGATCCCGGCCACGGCGTCGAGCACGAAGTGGTTGCCGGTGACGACGATCGTCAGGATCACGAGCGGCGGGTAGATCGCACCCGCAACGCGGACGAGGCTCGACCGCGCGTAGAGGACGACCCCGATCCCGACGCCGAGCGCGTACGCCGCGTGCAGCGACGGGACGGCCGCGACCGGGTTCGAGAAGGCGGCGGACGTGGGCGAGCCGATGTCGATCCCGGAGAGGACGAGCAGCGTGTCCTCGAGCCCGATGCCCGCCAGCCGCGGCGGCGCCGTCGGGAAGAGCCAGTGCACGACCACCGAGATCGCGGTCGCGATCAGGAACGCGTCGCGGAAGGTGCGGAAGCCGTCCCAGGAGCGGCGGTAGAGCCAGACGAAGAAGATGCCGGTGAAGACGAAGTGGCCGACGAAGTAGAAGATGTTCAGCGCCTGCATCACGTCCGGGAGCGCGAGGAACGCGCGCTGTAGCGACTGCTCCCAGGCGAGCGCCGAGCACCTGCTCGACGGACTCGATCCGGCGCGCGTTCGCGAACGCCTGCGCCCAGTTCGGCTCCATCGCGTGGCGAGCGACCTCGTAGGCGGCGAACGCCCCCAGCACAACGGCGATCTGCGCAGGCGCGTCGCGCCTCGCCAGAACCTCCCTGACGCGCAGCACACGTCTCATCGAAACACCGTTGCTAGCATCGTCGCAATGCCCCTTTTCTGGCTTGCGCTGGCCGTTGCGATCGTAGCGGTCGTCGCCTCTCTGATCTATGTAACGCTCAAGGGGCTCGAGGCCTTCCGGGGGGTGAAGCGGCTCGGCGGCACGGTCACGGGCGAGCTCGAGCGGATCGAGCTGGCGAGCGGCGAGATCGAGCGACACCTGACGCTTGCCGCCGAGAGCGGCACCAGGCTGGAGACCGAGCTCGAGCAGCTGCGGCGCTCGCGCGCGCGGCTGAACGTGCTCCTGAGCGCGATCGACGAGGTTCGCGACTCGATCGGGCGCGTGACGGCGGTCTATCCCAGCAAGTGAGAGTCGCCGCGGTCGACCTCGGGACGAACTCGACCCGGCTACTCGTCGCCGACGCGAACGGAGCGCTGGAGGAGGTCGTCCGCAGACTCGAGATCACCCGGCTCGGCGAGGGCGTCGACGAGCGGCGCCGCCTCCTCCCCGTCCCGATCGCGCGCGTCCGCAACGTCCTCTCCACGTACCGGCGCGAACTCGAGTCGCTCGGCGCCGAGCGGACGCTCTGCATCGGCACGAGCGCCGTCCGCGACGCGGAGAACGGCGAGGCGTTCCTCGGCGAGATCGAGTGGAGCTACGGCTTCACCACCCGCCTGCTGAGCGGCGACGAGGAGGCGGAGCTGACGCTGCGTGGGATCGGCGCGCTCGAGCCCGGCACGCTCGTCGTCGACATCGGCGGTGGCTCGACCGAGGTGCAGATCGTCGGCACCGTCGATCCGCGAGAGCCTCGACGTCGGCTGCGTGCGCCTGACCGAGCGCTTCGGCGAGGACGTGGCGGCGATCCGCGAGCACGTGCGCGCGTCTGCTGCCGCAGGCACGGCGCCGACACGGCGGTCGGGGTCGCCGGGACGGTGACGACGCTCGCCGCGCTCGACCTCGGGCTCGAGGAGTACGACCCGGACCGGATCCACGGCCATGCGGTCTCGCGCGCGCGCCGTCACGGAGCAGACCGCCCGGCTCGCAGCGATGACCGTCGAGGAGCGGGCGGAGATCATCGAGCCCGGCCGGGCGCCGGTGATCGTCGCGGGTGCGGCGATCCTGTCCGAGGTGCTCGACTTCTACGGCGTCGACGCGATCGTGGCGAGCGAGCGGGACATCCTCCACGGCGCCGCGCTCGCGGCGGCCGAGCTGCCCGCGCCCGAAGAGGGCGCCGCTCCGCCCGGCGCCTACACCTGCTGCTAGGGGAGCTGGCGCTCGTCGTCGTCCGGCGGCTCGTCCTCCGCGAGCCGGCGCTGCAAGACCGCGCGGGAGAGGACGCCGACGAGCCGTCCCTCCTCGAGCACCGCCACGCGCTCGAGATCCTGCTCTTCGAGAAAGCGGAACGCCTCGTCGAGCGGGAGCTCGGAGCCGATCGTGTTCAGCGCTACCTCGGCGATCTCGCGCAGCTGCGTCGAGCGCGGGTCGCGGCCGGCGGCGACGATCTCGCGGACGAGTGTCTTCCGCGTCACGACGCCGACGAAGCGGCCGCCGTCGCTGACGAAGACCACCCGCACCTCGGGCCGGTCGAGCGCCTCGCCCGCCTCCTGCGCGCTCGCGCTGCCGTCCAGCTGCGGCGGGTCGACGACCATGGCGTCGCGCACCTTGTCCATTTACGGGTAGAGGCCGCGCGCGTCGAGGGCCGACGCGACCTCGCGGATCCCGGCCACGAGCGCGGCTGTCCGCAGTGTCACGTCGCGATCCTGCGAGATCTCCCAGACGCGGTCGAAGGCGTCGTTGAGCTTCTCGGCCAGCTTCTCGCGGATCTCGTCCCGGCCCCAGAAGAGCCGGCCGAGATCCTGCACCCACTCGAAGTAGGAGACGGTGACGCCGCCGGCGTTCGTGAGGATGTCGGGCAGGATCGGGATGCCGCGCTCGGCCAGGATCGCGTCCCCCTCGAGCGAGGTGGGGCCGTTCGCTCCCTCGGCGACCAAACGCGCCTGGATGCGGGGGGCGTTCTCCTCGGTGACCTGGTCCTCGCGCGCAGCGAGCACGAGGATGTCGCAGGGGAGCTCGAGCAGCTCCTCGTTGGTGATCCGCGTGCCGGTCGGCCAGCCCTCGAGCGAGCCATGTTCCAGTGCGTAGTCGCTCAGCGCGTGCACGTCGAGGCCGGCCGGCTCATGGATGCCGCCGGACACGTCGGAGACCGCGATCACGGTCGCGCCGCGGTCGACGAGCTCGTGCGCGGCGATCCCGCCGACGTTGCCGAAGCCCTGGACGACGCAGCTCTGCTCGGCCAGGTTCCAGCCGAGCCGCTCGCACGCCCGAGCGATCACCATCACGACGCCGGCGCCGGTCGCCTCGTGACGGAAGACGGAGCCGCCGATCGAGATCGGCTTGCCGGTGACGATCTCGGGAACGGCGTGGCCGACCTGCATCGAGTACGTGTCCATCATCCACGCCATTGTCTGCTCGTTCGTGGCCATGTCCGGGGCGGGGATGTCCTCCTGCGGCCCGATCACGGGCAGCAAGTCGGAGGTGAAGCGGCGCGTCAGCCCCTGGATCTCCCGCTGTGACATCTCGCGCGGATTACAGCGGACACCGCCCTTCGCGCCGCCGTAGGGCAGCCGCAGGAGCGCGCACTTCCAGGTCATCCAGACTGCGAGGGCGGCGCACTCGCCGAGTGTGACCTCCGGGTCGTAGCGGATCCCGCCCTTGGTCGGCCCGAGCACCGAGGAGTGCTGGACGCGGTAGCCGGCGTAGACGACGCGGCGGCCGTCGTCGAGCCGGACCGGGACGGAGAGCATGACCGCCCGTTCCGGGTAGCGCAGGCGCTCGGCGACGGCGTCGGAGATGTCCGCGTAGGGCCGGGCGAGCTCGAACTGGGCGACCGCCGTCTCGAACAGCGGCGTGTCCCACTCGAGGTGCGCATGTGCTGCGGATTCCTCGATCCTGGCCACGGCGGGAGTGTATGCACCGTCGGTGCGCGAACCGACTGAGCGGAGCGACCCTTTAGGGGTCTTCGCGGTGTCCGGGCTTGCCCGGGCACCTGCGCCAAGGGAGCGGAGCGACCCTTTAGGGGTCTTCGCGGTGTCCGGGCTTCGCCCGGGCACCTGCGGGCCAGAACTGTGATGCCGGGGGCGGGAGTCGAACCCGCACGGCCCTGAGGCCGGCCGATTTTAAGTCGGCCGCGTCTGCCAGTTCCGCCACCCCGGCCGGGTCGGCTTACGTGCTGCCGGGCGCTAACGAGTCCGGCGGGAAGCGCTCGGGGCCGCGGAAGCGAAGGTCGTCGCGGAAGGCCGAGAACGCGTCCTCGTCGAACTCCGTGCACGTCGCGAGGTACGAGGTGCCGTTCGTGCCGCCGGGCTCGAAGTCGTCCGGCACCGTCCAGGCGCCGAGCGCGATCTTGTTGCCGAGCTTGGCGTAAGGGGCCAGCAGCATGCCGGTGGTGTCCTCGTTGTAGAAGTCGCTCAGCTGCTCCACGGTCGCTGCAGGTACCTGAGGCCCATAGAGGACGAAGACGGCGCCGTGCTCGAGGTTGTGCACGACCTGCGCGATCTTGAGCGGGTCTGTGTACTCCCCGTAGACGGCCGGCGTCGGATTGTGCGGCCCACTGGTCGGCGGATCGGTGTTCCACTTCGGGTTCGAGGTGGCATCGAGCTCCGCGCTGTGGTCGCCGACCTGCGCCTGCACGGTCTTCAGCTCGCAGCCGGCGGACTCCATCGTCGCCGCGAGGTCGTCGTCCCCGCCGCCCCCGGCGAGGAAGACGACGCCGAGGACGATCGCAAGCCCGATCAGCCCCGTCGCCGCGACGATGTAGAGCAGGCGGCGCTGCCGCTCGTCGCGCGGGCCGGACGGCGTCGAGCGCCGCTGCGGCGCCTGCGGACGCTTCGGGGGGTTGGGAGCGCGATCTTTCCTGGCCATCGGCGAGCGATCGTACCGATTCGACGTGTCCCCACCGCGGCGGGGCTCGGGTGCCGTCCGACGCCGTCTCTAGCGTTCGTCGGCCCGATGGTCATTCTCGCCCTCATCCTCGGTCTCCTCCTCGGCGCCGCGTGCGCCTGGGTGGTCACCCGCAGCCGCTCGGCTCAGCTCGAGACCGAGCTCTCGCTGCTGCGCAGGGCGGGCGAGGAACGCGCCGCGGTCGTCGCGGAGGCGCGCGATGCGTTCCAGGCGCTCTCCTCCGAGGCGCTCCGGCAGACGAGCTCGTCCTTCCTCGAGGTCGCGAAGACGCAGCTGACGGGGCACGTCGCGCCCTTGAAGGACTCGCTCGAGCGGATGGACCGGCAGATGAGCGGGATGGAGAAGGTCCGCCAGGAGGCGTACGGCGCCGTCACGCAGCATCTGACCACCCTCGCGAGCACGCAGGAGCGGCTGCGGCTGGAGACGGGGAACCTCGTCAAGGCGCTGCGGACACCGCACGTGCGGGGCCGCTGGGGCGAGGTGCAGCTCCGGAACGTGGTCGAGGCTGCCGGCCTGCTCGCCCATTGCGACTTCCAGGAGCAGGCCTCGACGCGCGACGCCGAGGGCTCGCTGCTCCGTCCCGACCTCGTCGTCCGGATTCCGGGCGGCAAGCAGGTCGTCGTCGACGCCAAGGCGCCCCTCGCGGCGTACCTCGACGCCTGCGAGGCGGAGGACGACGACGTGCGCAGCCGCTTCCTGGCCGATCACGCACGCCAGGTGCGCGACCACCTCGGCAAGCTCGCCCAGAAGTCGTACTGGCGACAGTTCGAGCCGTCGCCCGACTTCGTGATCATGTTCGTCCCCGACGAGACCTTCATTCGAGCGGCGCAGGAGCAGGACAGCACGCTGAGCGAGGACGGTTGGCGGCTCGGGGTCATCCTCGCCTCCCCGTCGACCCTCTTCACCCTGCTCCGCACGGTCGCGGCCACCTGGCAGCAGGAGACGGTCGCACAGAGCGCCCGCGAGGTGCACGAGCTCGGGCGCGAGCTGTACACGCGGCTCGCGACGATGAGCGGCCACCTCACCGACGCCGGCAAGGGGCTCGACAACGCCGTCAAGCACTACAACGCGGCCGTGCGGTCGCTCGAGAGCCGCGTGCTCGTGCAGGCGCGCCGGTTCGAGGACCACGGGATCGAGGGCGACCTCGGCTCGCCGCCGCAGATCGAGCGGCAGGCGATCCCGCTGCAGGCGCCCGAGCTCGTCGAGCCCGGCGAGCAGCTGCGCGCGATCGACGCGGCCTAGAAGCGCAGAATCGCGCCGATCCCCTCGACGGGATCGAGATCCTGGCGCTCGACCGCGAGCAGGTCGCCGCCGTAGGCGAGCGTCAGCCGGACCGCGAGATCGAGCCCGTCGTCACGGCGCTCCATCGTCGTCCCGTCGAGCGGGCAGGTGGTCGCGACGGCGGCGGCGCGGCCGCAGGCCGGACAGCGGTACGCGTCCCTCTTGACGCCCGCCTGATGGAGCAGCAACTCCACCCGCCCGTCGGAGGCGGCCTCGAGCGTGTCCGCCCAACCGGCGGACCCGAGCGCTTTCTTGCCGACCTCTTCGCGCCAGCGCGCGACGGCTTCGTTCTCACGCCCGGCGCGCCACTCGTCGACGAACGGCTGCACGACCTCGCCCAGCTCGGCGTCGGACGCGTGCGCGTCCGCGCTCGTCCACCCGATCACGGCCTCCTCGACCTCGGACGAGAGGACGTCCGCGAACTCGGCCCGGGTCTCGTCGCCCGCGACGACGATGATCCGTGGCCGTCCGAGCGCCCGGTACAGCCGCTCGAGCTCGTCGGCGACGGTCTTGTAGTGCTCGAGGTCGAGATTGCCGATGTGGCGCTGGTAGCGGGACTGCGACCAGCCGCCCTGGTCGTGCCGGCCCTGGGTCTCCTCGGTCCGGTCGGCGACCTGCTCGAAGCGGCCGCCACGGAGCGCGAGCACGCGCCCCTGCTCCCGCCCGACGACGGCGACGATCGCGCCGTTGCCCCGTCCGATCAGCGGCACCAGCGGGCTGAGCAGGAAGTCGTCGGCGACGCGTGCTGCGTCGGCGACCTTCCACGGAAGTGCGAGCACGCTCCAGACGTTGTCGGGGCCGGCTGCGAAGACCGCGAGCCCGCGGGCACCGTCGCGGTCGAACTCCTCGCCGAAATACTGCGCGAGCCTCTCGAAGTCCGCCTTCAGGCCGGCCTTGACCTCGTGCGCGAGATCGGGACGGGTCGCACCGTGCGACTTCGCGGCCGAGTCGAGCATGGAGTGGACGCGCATCGTCGTCTCGCGTGTAGTCGGCGAGATCGCGGGGTCGAGGTCGACGTAGAGCGAGATCGCGCAACCGTTCTGGGCGCGAAAGCCAGCGAGCTCTCGTAGGCCGTCGAGGCTGACCGTGGTTGTCGTCATCTTCGCCCTTTCTGCCTGACGGCCTCGGATTCTAAGCCTCCCGCCGCGGAACATCTCGACCCTCCGACTCGTTCTCTATGGTGACGGGCACATAAGCCCGGAAACGACGGAGGAGAAGCGTTGAGCGAGGTTCGTGACGTGATCATCATCGGCGGCGGTCCTGCCGGCTATACAGCTGCACTCTACGCCGCGCGCGCCAATCTGAGCCCGCTCGTGATCGAAGGCTTCAACTGGGGCGGCCAGCTGATGATCACCAGCGAGGTCGAGAACTACCCCGGCTACCGCGACGGGGTGATGGGGCCCGAGATGATGGCCGAGTTCCGCGCGCAGGCGGCGCGATTCGGCGCCGAGTTCGTCACCGACGACGTCACGCGGATCGATCTCTCCGAGCGCCCGTTCAAGATCTACGTCGGCGACGAGGAGTACGCCGGCAACTCCGTGATCGTCGCCACCGGCGCGACGGCGCGCCAGCTCGGCCTCGAGTCGGAGCGCGCGCTGCACGGCAGGGGCGTCACCTACTGCGCCACGTGCGACGCCGCGTTCTACCGCGAGCGCGAGGTCGTGGTCGTCG
Source organism: uncultured Gaiellaceae bacterium (assembly GCA_963737455.1). GTDB lineage: Bacteria > Actinomycetota > Thermoleophilia > Gaiellales > Gaiellaceae > Gaiellasilicea. The sequence continues at coordinate 111,299 of CAVTSN010000016.1, forward strand.
GCGGCGGCGACTCCGCGATGGAGGAGGCGCTCTACCTGACGAAGTTCGCCTCGAAGGTCACGCTCGTCCACCGCCGCGGTGAGTTCCGCGCCTCCCAGATCATGGTCGACCGGGTGAAGGAGCACGAGCGGATCGAGATCCTGACTCCGTTCGTGGTCGAGGAGGTGCTCGGAGTCGACGCCGGCAAGCTGACCGGCGTCCTGCTCCGGAATGTCGAGACGGACGAGACGATGGAGTACCCGACCGACGGCCTCTTCGTCGCCATCGGCCACGACCCGACGACGAAGCTCTTCGTCGACTGGCTCGACCACGACGAGAACGGCTACCTCGTCACCAGGGGCAAGACCACCGAGACGAACGTCCCGGGCGTCTTCGCGGCGGGCGACGTCCAGGATCACGTCTACCGGCAGGCGATCACCGCCGCCGGGTCCGGCTGCGCCGCCGCGCTCGACGCGGAGCGGTTCCTCGCCGAGGCGGAGGGCCATCCGGAGGCGGCGCTGACGGCGCCGCGCGAGCACAGCCAGCCGGCGTAGGCGGCAGTGCCGTACTACATCTGCCCGAACTGCAAGAACCGATCGATCGACAACGACGGCCGCCAGGGGCTCCTGCGTCAGGCGGTCTCGTGCGAGCGCTGCGGCTTCGGCTTCCTGTTCGAGATCCTCGACGACTACTACCCGCCGCCCACCGCCGGGCTGATCGCCTGCGACCGTGGCGGCCGCATCCTCGCCGCCGGCCGGGGCGTCTTCGAGCTGACCGGCTACGGCGAGCGGGAACTGATGGGCAAGGACGTCGTCACCGCGTTCGGGCTGGAGGGATTCGAGGCGGGCAAGAACCCGATTGCGTTCGCGCTCGAGTGGGGCGTGCGCCGGCTGGGCGAGCAGCTGGAGCTGCGTTCCCGCTCCGGCCAGGTGAAGCCGGTCACCGCCGACGTCTTTCCCGCCTACGACGAGGACGGCGGCGTCCTGGTCGCGCTGTCGTCCCGCTAGCGCGCCGGCGAAGAGAGAACCGGCGGGTTCCCCAAGCCGGTGAGTTCCCCCTTGGGGGAGCGGGCTCCCACTCAGAACGCTAGCGAGGAACCTGCGCCGAAGGGGTCACGGAGTCGCAACGATTTCGTCGATCTCGATCCGGCTCGACGGGGCACAGATCGGCGAGAACGCAGTCCTCGCAGCGCGGCCGCCGCGCGTCGCAGACGCGGCGGCCGTGCCAGATCAGCAGGTGGGGGAACCGGCCCCAGTCGGCGCGCGGGACGAGCTTGACGAGGTCGCGCTCGATCTTCACCGGATCCTCCCGACGCGTCAGGCCGAGGCGCTGCGAGAGCCGGCGTACGTGCGTGTCGACGACGACGCCCTGAGGGTTGCCGAGCTCGGCCGCGACCACGTTCGCCGTCTTCCGGGCCACGCCCGGAAGACGCAGCAGCTCGTCGACCGTTCTCGGCACCTCTCCGTCGAACTCCTCCAGCAGCACCCGCATCGCACCCTGGATCGACTTCGCCTTCTGGCGGAAGAAGCCGGTCGCGTAGACGTCCTGCTCCAGCTCCTCGCGCGGGACCGCCAGGTAGTCCTCCGGACGCCGGTACTTCTCGAACAGGGTCGCCGTGACGCGGTTGACGTTCACGTCCGTGGTCTGCGCGGAGAGCATCACCGAGATCAGCAGCTCGACGGGGTTACGGAAGTCGAGCGCGATCTTTGCGTCGGCGTGCTCGACCGCGAGTCGCTCGATGATCGGCTTGATCCGATCGCGGCGCCGGCCAACGGGGCGCCGCGCCTCGTGGACGAAGCTACGTGGCAACGCTCTCGAAGTACGCCGACACCTCGTCCGGATCCTCGGGCTCCAGCAACCAGCCGACCATCTGCTCCGCGCTCGGGTAGGTCGTCGTGCGGATCGCGGCAGCGGCCGCGTCGACCGCATACGGCGTGCAGCGGAGCTCGACCTCCCCTCCGTCGAGCAGCGCCCAGAAGGCGCCGGGTCGTCCCTCGTAGGGCATCCCGACACTGCCCGCATTGACGAAGCGGATCCCGTCGACGACGCGCTCGAACTGCACATGCGTGTGCCCGCCGACGACGACGCGCTCCTCGACGCCCGCGAGCGCGGCCTGGAAGCGCTCGTCGGGCGAGACCTTGGTCAGGATCTCGTCGTCGTCGCGCGGCGAGCCATGGCAGTAGAGGACGCCATCGAGGGAGATCGAGATCGGCAGCGTCCGGAGGAACTCGTGGGCCGGCTCGTCGAGCTGGGCGGAAAGCCACTCCCACGTGCCGGCGGGAGCCCGAGGCGACTCCCGGTCGGCGTTCCCGCGGACGAACACCGCCTCGACCTCGCGGAGCCGGTCGAGGCAGTCCTGCGGGTACGGGCCTGCGATGACGTCCCCGCCGCAGACGATCCGGTCGATGTCGAGCACGCGCAACTCGGCGAGCACCGCCTCGAGCGCAGGCAGGTTGCCGTGCACGTCGCAGAGCACCGCAACGCGCATCTAGCCGGCGGCCGCCAGTGCCGGTGGGCGGCTCGGGCCGCCCCGGAGGCGAGGCCCGGCGCAGACGACGTCGAGCGCCGGACAGCCGGCGCAGTTGAACTCGCTCGGGGTCGGCACGAACTCGCCCGCGCGGATGCGGCCGATCGCTTCCGACAGCTCGGCCTCGAGCTGGGGCACGTCGGCGCGCGCGAACGTCTTCGAGACGACGGCGTCCGGGCGCTCGAGGAAGTGGTAGACGACCTCGACTTCGTCCACGCCGGCGCGGAAGCACGCCAGCGCGTAAACGAGCCGTTGCAGGCGATAGTCGGCTTCGACGATTTCCTCCGGGGTCCCCTCCGCAAGCGAGTTCGTCTTGTAGTCGAGCACCAGCGCCCGCGGTCCGGCGACATGGAGCACGTCGAGACGGCCGTGCAAGAGGACACCGTCGTGCTCGAACGCGAACGGCCGCTCGGGCCGGGCTCCCGAAAGCGACGCGATCCGCTGCGCCAGCTCCGAGCCGCAGTAGCTGTCCACGAACGAGGCGATCCGCGCCAGCTCCTCTTCCGTCACGGCCGGGTACCACGCCTGCACCTGTGCCGGATCGGGCGAGGCCGGTGCGGAGAGGTCGACGAGCTCGAGCAGGCGGTGGACGGCGTCGCCGACCTCGGTCGCGACGAGCCCCGACTGTCCGGCGACGGTCCCGTGCGCCCGCGCCTCCCGCATTCCGGCGACACGCTCGGCGTAGTAGCGGTACGAGCAGCGCTCGAAGAGCGCGAGCGCGCTGTAGGAGAGCCGTCGCACGTCGTGCAGCGGCGGCTCCGGCAGCGCCTGGATCGGCGCCAGCGTCGGCGCGAGCGGCGGCAGCTTGGGCTCCTGACCGGCTGCGAAGAGGGCGAGCTGGCCGGTCTCCTCGTCCACGACCGCAGGCACGAGCGCCGGGGTCGGCTCCTCCGCCGGCGGCGGCGTTCGGTCGATCCGTACGAGCACGCGCGCTCCTTCCCGCTCGAGCTCGAGCGGCGCCTCGCCGACGCCGGCGAGCTCCTCCGCGCAGTCGAGCCGCCCCAGGACCCAGCCGATCGGCGTCCGCTCGTCCGCCTTCCGCTCGGGATCGATCGAGCCTGAGACGATCAGGCGGTCGATCGCCCGCGTCATCGCCACGTAGTAGAGGCGCAGCCGCTCCGCCTCGTCCTCAGCCGCCCGTGCCTCCTTGACGCTGTCGTAGCCGAGGACGCCGTGCCGCCGGCCGGTCGCCGGGTCGGCGACGCGGAAGCCGAAGCGGCCGTCGGCCAAACAGAGGATCTCGTCCGACGAGGGAGCGTTTCGGTCACGTCCGGCGTCGGCGACGACCACCACCTTGAACTCGAGCCCCTTGGCCGCGTGAATCGTCAGCAGGCGGACGGCATCGGCGCCCTCCTCCTCGGCGACGGCATCGCGCTCCGCCGCCCCGACCGCCTCCTGCTCCTCGACGAAGCGGACGAAGCCCTCGACGTCGGGGCCACGCAGCTCCTCGTACGAGCGCGCGAGCCGCGCCAGCTTGCGCAGGTTGGCATAGCGGCGGCGGCCGTCCCACTGCGCCAGCACGGCGAGGTCGTAGTCGTGGTCGGCGACGATCCGCTCGCAGAGGCGCTCCAGCGAGAGGCGCGGCGCGGCCTCCGCCAGACGGTCGTACCGCTGCCTGAACGCGCGCAGGAGCCGCGTGTCGTCGGCATCGAGGTCGGCCGGCAGCCCCCGCTCGAAACCGGTGTAGATCGGGCCGCGCGCCGCGCGCCGGATCAGCAGCAGGGCATCGTTCGAGACGCCGACGAAGGGCGACGCGAGGACGCTCACAAGCGCCTCGTCGTCGTAGCGGTTCTGGAGCAGGCGGAGGTAGGAGAGCAGGTCGACGACCTGCTGCTGGCCGAAGTAACCGCGGCCGGTGGCACGGTAGGTGGCGAGGCCGGCGCCGCGCAGCTCCTCCTCGTACCACTCGGCGTCGGTGCCGGCCGCGAAGAGGAGGACGATCTCGCCGGCGGTCGCGACACCCGTGTCGACGAGTTCCTTCACCCGCCGGGCGACGCTCTTCGCCTCGGCCCGCCGCCAGTGCATCCCGGTGCCGGCGTAGGCGGCCTTGTCGGTCACGAGCAGCTCGACCGGCGTGCCGAAGACGGGGTCGGGGAACTCTCCCGATGCGGCCAAGGGCTGGAACTCCTCGCCGAACTCGGAGCCGAAGAGGTGGTTGACGACCGCGAGCACCTCCGGCCGCGAGCGGTAGTTGCGCGTCAGCGGCAGCAACGTCTCCGCGCCCGCTCGCCGCTCGCGAAAGACCTGCACGTCGGCGTGTCGGAAGCCGTAGATCGACTGGAACTCGTCGCCGACGAAGAACCGCTCCGTGTCGGGGCCGGTCAACAGGTCGACGAGCTCGCACTGGAGCCGGTTCGTGTCCTGGAACTCGTCGACCATGATCGAGCGGAAGCGCAGCCGCTCCCGCTCGCGCAGCGTCTCGTTGTCGCGCAGCAGGTCGCGGGCGTGCAGCTGCAGGTCCTCGAAGTCGAGCGCCGACTCGCGGTCCTTGGCCGCCGCGTACTGGGCTGCGAAGCCGTGGAGGAGCTGCTGCAGCAGCTCCCGGTCCTGCAGCGCCAGCTCGTCGAGCGCCGCCTGCTCGACTGCTTTCCGCGCCTCCTCGTAGCTCGCCGCGCGCTCACCCCGAGCCCGCAGCCCGGCCAGGTCGAGCAGCCGCTCCGGCAGCGGTGCCGACCCCGCGAGGACCGCCGCCTGCGCGGCGGCCTTGCGCGCGGCGTCGGTCGCGTCCGGATCGTCCGCGAGCGCGCGCGCCACGGACGCCAGCTCGTCGAGCTGGACCTGCAGGTCGGCCCGCTCGCCCAGCTCGAGGTCGAGCTCGCGGCCGGCCGAGCGCAGCGTCTCGTAGACGGTCGTCAGCATTCGCCGCAGGCCGCCGGCACCGTAGGTCGCCAGCAGCTGCAACCGGTCCGGCTCGTCGCCGGCGCAGAACTCGTTCAGCGCCGCCTCGAAGGCCTCGCCGCGGATCACGCGTCCCTGGCTGTCGTCGAGGACGCGGAAGCGGGGGTCGAGGCCGGCCGCGAACGGGTGCGCCTTCAGCAGCCGCAGGCAGAAGCCGTGGATGGTCGAGATCCAGGCGCCGTCGAGCGACCGCGCCAGGTCGTGGCGGCCGAGCTCGTGCAGGCGGGCGCGGATCCGGCCTCGCAGCTCGCCCGCGGCGCGCTCGGTGTAGGTGATCACGAGCATCGACTCGACGTCGATCCCGCGCTCGCAGACCGCCTCGGCGAACCGCTCGACGAGCACGGTCGTCTTCCCGGTTCCGGCGCCGGCCGAGACGAAGACCTGCCCGCGCGCCGCGATCGCCGCCGACTGCTGCTCGTTGGGAGTGCGCGTCGTCATGCCCGCCTGATCCGGCACATCCGCCAGAGGTCGCACCACGTTGGACAGCCGTCCGTGCCCTTCGGGTCGTGCCGGACGTCGCCCGTCCGGATCCGCTGGGCCAGCCCGCGGGCAAGGTCGCGCGCGCCCTCGACCTGCGCCCAGAACGCGTCCTCGTCGAGGTAGTCGTTCGCGGCGAAGCCCGGGAGCACGTCGCCCTTCGCCTCGGCGCGGAGCAGCCCGCGCGGCCGCCGCTCGCCCGCCAGCGGCCGGTAGAGCCCGCCGAGCGGCTCGATCCCGACGAGGTCGCGCAGCACGAGCATGTAGAGCGGGATCTGGAGCCGGAGCTCCTTCTCGATCTCGGCTGCCGAATGGCCCGTGCGGCCGGACTTGTAGTCCTGGACGATGCCGCGGGCGCTGCCCGGGTCGACGTCGATCCGGTCGATCTTCCCGGAGAGGGTGATCCCGTCGCCGAGGTCAAGGCCGCGCTGCAGCTCCGGCGCCGAGCGCTCGGAGCCGAACCCGACCTCGAACTTGCGCGGCACGAGCGGAACCGGCGAGCGAGACTCGTCGCGCACGAGCTGCTCGAGGTCGCGCCGCAGGCTCTGCTCGAGCTCGCGCCGCTCGAGCTCGGTCATCTCCATCTTCACGCCCTGGAGCGCACCTTCGAGGCACTCACCGAGGAAGGCAAGCGCGTCGTCGAGCTGCGCCTCGACGACGCGGTCGCTGCCGATCGCGCGTGGCAGACCGGCGTAGAAGCGGTGCAGACGTCGTGTGCGCGACCGAGCCGCGCAGCATCGCGTCGACCTTGCGGTCGATCTGGCGCGGCGAGATCAGGCGCTCGAAGAACCAGGCGGAGGAGCAGTCGGCGAACCGCTCCAGCTCGGTGACGTTGAACGGCGTCTTCGCCGCGAGCTCGGCGAGCACGCGTGGATGCCGCAGCGCCGTCTCGCGCGTGAACGCGCTGCGCGCGCGGCGCAGCCGCCGTTCCCAGCCGTTGGCGACGGCGATCGACTCGGCGTCCTCGGGCTCGCGCGCGGCAAGCAATGCCAGCGCCCGCAGGCGCTCGCGCTCGGTCGGCGCGGCCTCGAGCTCCCACGTCAGCCGCGAGAGCGGCCGCCGCCGCGTCCACCGGCGCACCTCCTCCGGGTCGAAGAGCGCCGCCACCTCGTCCCAGAACGGGCTCGGCTCGCGCGGGCTCCCTTCGTCGGTGGCAGCCTCGCGCACGAGCGTCAGCCGCTGCGTCGCGCGCGTGCAGGCCGTGTAGAAGAGGTACCGCTCGCGCTCGACCGGGTCGGGCCGCGTCAACCGGGCCGCGGCGCGGTGGTCGAGCTCGCCGCGGGCCTCGTCGTCGAGAAACGGAGAAGCGGCGCCGCGGCGCGGGAGCGTCCCCTCCTCCAGGCCCAGCAGGAAGACGGCGTCGAACCGGCGGGTGCGAACGCGGGCGAGATCGAGGACGGCGACGCGGCCGCGTTCGCCAGCGGAGCCGAGCCGCACATCGGTGTGCTCGAGCGCGCCGAGCACGTCGTCCGCGGACAGCTCGCCGCCGAGCGCGCCCCAGCCGTCGAGCTCGTCGAGCACCCGGCTGAGCGCCTCGAACGAGCGCAGGTCGGCCCGGCTCGCATCGCCGACCGGCGGTGCGTCGAGCCCGTGCGCGCTCCGCAGCATGGCCGCCGCGATCGCGCGAACAGCCGCGACCGGCCCGGCGGCGCTCCGCAGCGCCTCGAGCGGCGGCAGGGGCTGGCCGTCGCGGAGGCGGATCGTCTCCTCCTCGACGCTCTCGCGGGCCGCGACGCCACGGCCGCGGAGCCTGCCCTCGAGGAAGTCGACGTTCGAGCGGCCGAAGCCCGAGTACGGCGAGCGGAGGAAGGCGTAGAGCTCACGGCGGCCGCCCTGCTGCCACTCGAAGCGGAGCAGCGAGAGCAGCGCCTGGCCGAACGCCGTCTGGCCGAGCCGGACGCGGCCCTCGATCGCGAACGGGATCCCGAGCGTGCCCAGCACGGTCTCGAGCGGTGCCCGCCAGCGCTCGGCCGAGGGGACGACGAGCGCGATCTCCTCGAGCGGCACACCATCGGCGGCGAGCTCGCGGACGTCCTCGGCGACGAGCTCGAGCGAGCCGCGGGCGCCGGCTCCTTCGAAGAAGCGGATCGCGCCGTCGAGCTCGGGGCCGTCCGGGGGCGAGTCGGCGAAGAGATAGCGCTCGAGGTGCGCGAGGGCCGCGTGCCCGTATTCGGCCGAGCGCGCGGGCAGATCCTCGATCGATCCGGCGGCCAGCGACGCGAGGTCCTCCTGCGTCCGGCGCAGCGAGGCAAATGCCGCCCGCGCCGGCTCGTACGGCAACGAGACCGTCACCTCCGCGCGCCCGGTGAGCGCCTCGAGCAATCCCCACTCGACGCCGGTCAGATCCTCGAACCCGTACGCGAAGACGGGGCGACCGTCCCAGGCGCCGAGCTCGGAACGGAGCCGTTCGACGGCCCGGCGGCGCAGTAGGTCGCGATCCCAGAGGTCGAGCCGGTCGAGCTCGGCCCGGTACGACGAGTAGAGCAGCGCGAGATCTCCGTCGAGCTGCTCCGGGTCGAGCAGCCCGGACTCCAGCTCGGCGAGCACGGCCAGCAGCGAATCCGCGAAGCCTGCGAAGCGAGCCGAGCGCCCGAGGCCGTTCAGCGGCGTGGCCGCGAGCGCCCGCCGCGCGACGAGCGCCCGCTGTGCGTCGCTCGCGACCGGCTTCGCGTCCGGAGCGGCCAGCGCGAGCTGGCGGAAGACGTCGTCGAACGTCCCGATCGAGCCGGCCAGAAGGGCGCCGGCGCGCGCGAGGAGGTCACGCTCGATGCGCTCGACATCCGCCCGGCCTGGGACGATCAGAACCGGATCGCGGTCGATCGCCTCGAGGTAGCCCTCGAGCAGACGTGCGATCTTGCCGGCCTTCGCCGGCCCGACGACGAGTGCCAACCCCATCGACCCATCGTAGTCGTCGGTCCCGACGGCTTTTCGCCGCGAAATCGGCAAAGAGCGGGAAATCGCGTACGCTCGCCCGATGAAGATCTACAACCTCTACGGGGACGAGTGGAACGAGTCCACCGAGCACGAGGGATTCGCCTTCAAGGACGGCTGGGTCGGGGCTCGGATCGGCGCCGAGCTGATCGGCGGCAGCCTCTACGAGGTGGCGCCGGGGAAGAAGCTCTGGCCGTACCACGTCCATCATGCAAACGAGGAATGGGCGATCGTCGTCCGCGGCCGGCCGACGCTGCGGACGCCGGAGGGCGAGCAGGAACTGGCCGAGGGTGACGTCGCGTGCTTCGTGCGTGGCCCGGCGGGTGCGCACCAGATGATCAACCGGACCGACGAGCCGGTGCGTGTGCTGATGCTCTCGAGCCTGCTCTCACCCGACGTGATCGAGTACCTGGACAGCGGCAAGATCGCCGCGACCGGTGCGGACGGAAAACGGCTGTTCCGGACGCGCCGCGGCGAGCCCGCCGAGTACTGGGAAGGCGAGTAGCCGCTACTGCGTCGCGGACTTCGGCCGCCGGCCGCGCCGCGCGACCTGGCGTCCGCCCATCTGCTCGGCCTCGGCGTCCGTCACGTCCAGCTCGCGCACGCCTTTGCGCGCGTCGTGGAACGTGATCCTGACCGTCGCGCCCCTGCCGTCGGCGATCTCGGCGCCGGAGATGTCGGAAACGAGCACAGTCTTACGAGCCACAGGTATTCCTCCTTGGGGGTCGGTGAATACGCATTAACGTTAGCGCAAATCCGGCCGACAATCACGCCGCCTTGCGCGCGCGTTTGATACGCCACGAACGCAGCAGGCTGAGAAGCGCGTTCTCTTCCGGATCCAAGCCGATATCCCGTGCCTTGACGACGCGCAAATGCCGAGGCCGAAAGTCCTCGAGCGTTCGCCCGTCGAGATACTGCTCGACGACGGCGGGGCTGACGTATGAGGCACGTGCAACAGCGGGCGTGTTTCCGAGCTTCTCACCGACGGTTCGCATCACGTTCGCGACCATCCGCTTTGCCTCGGCGTCGCTCTCGGGCACGCCGTGCTCGGCGAGTGCGATCGCCGCGGTCAGGGTGCCGCCCCAGGTACGGAAGTCCTTGGCCGTGAACTCCTCCCCCATGTGCTCCTGGATGTAGTCGTTCAGGACGGCGCCGGTGAGGTTGCACGAGTCGCCGTTGTAGCCGTAGCGGAAGAGCCGGGCCGGGCCTGGCTGCGCCAGGAGGTCCTTGATCGCTCCGGCGAGCTCATGGTCGACGACGGACGTGCGCACCTGCACCTTGTGCTTCGCCCGAAAGCGGAACGTCACCCGAGTCCCGCGCACGGTCACGTGGCTGCGTGTCAGGGTGGTGACGCCGTGCGTGCGGGAAGTCTTCGCGTACCGGTCGGAACCGACGCGGAACCAGGCCATGTTGATCAGCCGTACGGCCACGGCGCAGACGCGCTCGCGGTCGTACGGGTCGTGCGTCATGTGCTCGCCCATCGCCTGGCGCAGCTCGGGCAGCGCCTCGGCGAAGCGGACGAGCTTGTCGAACTTCGCCTGCTCCTGCTGGGCTCTGAACTCGGGGTGGTAGAGGTACTGGCGCCGTCCCGCCTTGTCGACCCCTGTTGCCTGCAGCTTCGCGCCGCCGCGGGGCGAGATCCAGACGTCCTTCCAGGCAGGCGGGATCACGAGCGACTCGATTCGCTCGATCTTCGCGGGATCGCCGATCGGGTTCCCGCGCCCGTCCAGGTAACGGAACCTTCCCTTCGACCCCGCGCGCCGCCAGCCACTCTTGCGCGCCATTGCGAGAGAGTTACCCGGACGGCGCCAGTATCATCCGCCGCCGATGGATCCGCGGACGATTGTCGTGCTCGAAGGAGACGAGACCGGGCAGGAGTTGCTGGAGGAAGGGCTCCGGCCGCTCCAGCCGGACGTGATCGGAATCGAGCTCGAGTTCCCGCGCTACGACCTCTCGCTCGAGAACCGGCGCGCGACCAAGAACCAGGTCGTGCACGAGGCCGCGCGGGCGATCCGAGAGCACGGCCTCGGCCTGAAGGCGGCGACGATCACGCCCGAGGGCCGGGACGACGTCGGCTCGCCGAACCGGATCCTGCGCGAGGAGATCGGCGGCCAGGTGATCGTGCGCACCGGACGCCGGATTCCCGGCGTCGTCCCGCTCGGCGGCGTCCACTCCCCCGTCTCGGTCGTCCGCATGGCCGTCGGCGACGCGTACGGCGCGAAGGAGTGGCGCGAGGGCGAAGGCGAGGAGGAGGTCGCGTTCCGGACCGAGCGGATCGAGCGCCGGATCTGCCGCTCCGTCGCCGAGTTCGCATTCCGGCAGGCCGAGCGGATGAACGCCAAGGTCTTCGGCGGCCCGAAGTACACCGTCAGCCCGACCTACGAGGGGATGCTGAAGGAGGAGATGGACGCGGCCGCCGAGCGGCATCCGGACGTCCCGTACGAGCCGCAGCTGATCGACGCGACCTTCGCGCTGCTGCTCGCGCAGACGGGCGCGCCGCTCGTGATTCCGGCGCTGAACCGCGACGGCGACATCCTCTCCGACCTCGTGCTGCCGCTCTTCGGCTCGATCGCAGGCTCGGAGTCGATGCTCGTCGCCTTCGACGACGAGTACGTGCCGAGGGCGCTGATGGCGGAGGCGGCGCACGGCACGGCACCGTCGCTCTTCGGCAAGGACGTCGCCAACCCGATGGCGATGATCCTCGCCGGTGCGGCACTGCTCACGCACGCAGACGAGGAGGCACATGCGGCCGGGCGGGCGATCCGCGAGGCAACGCTCGAGGCTGTGGCCGAGGGGATTCGCACCGCCGACCTCGGCGGCCACGCCGGCTCGCGCGAGTTCACCGACGAGGTGATCCGCCGCACGACCCAGAAGCTCGAGGTCTGGTCCTCCCTCTAGGCGGCGCGCGGCTCTCGCCTAGATCGCGATCCGCACGGTGCTGCTCGGCACGCTGATCTCACCCTGCCGCCAGCCGTCGACGAACGCCTGCGCGAGCTCGGGGTCGAACTGCGAGCCCGCGCACCGCTCCAGCTCGACGAGCGCCTGCTCGACCGAGAGCGCCGGCCGGTAGGCCCGCGCTGACGTCATCGCGTCGAACGCGTCGGCGACGCCGAGCACCCTCGCCTCCAGCGGAATCCTGTCGCCGCTGAGGCCGTGCGGGTAGCCGAAGCCGTCCCAGCGTTCGTGATGGTGCAGGACGTACGGCAGCGCAGCCTCGAAGTCGTCGAAGCTCTCGACGAGCCGCGCCCCCGTGACCGGGTGCCGCCGAATCTGCTCGAGCTCCTGCTCGGTCAACGGGCCTGCCTTGCAGAGCACGCTGGCGTCGACTGAGATCTTCCCGACATCGTGGAGCGAGCCGCCGAGGTGCAATGCCTCGAGCCGCGAGCCGCGCCAGCCGAGTACCCCCGCGAGCGACTCCGCGAACGCCGTCACGCGTGTGGAATGCCCCCTCAGATACGGGTCGCGAGCCTCGAGGGCCGCGGAGAAGGTGGCGAGCAGTGACCCCACTGCGCGTGGCTTTCCAGGGCCGTCTCCGGTTCCCTTCCTTGCCGACTGCCCGGCTCCGTAGAGTTCGCTCTCCGTGAGGGTCGCAGTCCCGAAAGAAACCGGCGCCGGCGAGCGCCGGGTGGCGCTCGTGCCCGACTCGGTCGGACGGCTGACGGCTGCGGGCTTCACGATCGCGGTCGAGCGCAACGCCGGCGCGGCCGCGGGATTCGGGGACGCCGAGTACTCGGCTGCAGGCGCCGACGTCGTCGAGCGCGGCAACCTGCTCGCCGGCGCCCAGGCCGTCGTCCGGGTCGGGGCGCCGGCTCCGGCGGAGGTCGCCGAGCTCGCGGCAGGCACGGTCCTGATCGGCTTCCTCTCGCCGCTCACCGACACGGCCGGGATCGAGCGTCTCGCCGAGCGAGGCGTCGTCGCGTTCGCGATGGAGTCGATCCCCAGGACCACGCGGGCGCAGTCGATGGACGCGCTCTCGTCGCAGAGCACGGTCACCGGCTACAAGGCGGTCGTCGCGGCCGCCGACCGGCTACCGCGCCTCTTCCCGCTCCTGATGACCGCGGCCGGGACCGTCGCCCCGGCGAAGGTCCTCGTCCTCGGCGCGGGCGTCGCCGGCCTGCAGGCGATCGCGACCGCGCGCCGGCTCGGCGCCATCGTCTCGGGCTTCGACGTCCGGCCGGCGGTACGAGAGCAGGTCGAGAGCCTCGGTGCGTCGTTCCTCGACCTCGGCATCCAGGGCACGGAGACGAGCGGCGGCTACGCGGCCGAGCTGACCGCGGACGAGCAGGCGCGCCAGCAGGCTGCGCTCGAGGAGCGGATTCCCGACTACGACGTCGTCGTGACGACCGCGCTCGTGCCCGGCCGGCCGGCGCCGAAGCTGATCCCGGCGACTGCGGTGGAGAAGATGCGACCCGGCTCGGTCATCGTCGATCTCGCCGCCGAGACCGGCGGCAACTGCGAGCTGACCGAGCCCGGCACCGAGGTGGAGCGCCACGGCGTCACGATCGTCGGCTTCACCGACTTCGCCTCACGGATGCCCTACCACGCGAGCCAGCTCTACTCGCGCAACGTCACCGCGCTCCTGCTCCACCTGGCCCCGGGCGGCGAGCCGGCGCTCGACTTCGACGACGAGATCACCGCCGGCGCCTGTGTCACGCGACCGAAGGTCACCGCCTAGATGAACGAGACCCTCGTCTTCGAGCTGACGATCCTCGTGCTCGCGATCTTCCTCGGGATCGAGGTGATCTCGAAGGTGCCGACGATGCTGCACACGCCGCTGATGTCGGGGACGAATGCGATCCACGGCATCGTCGTCGTCGGCGCCATCCTCGTCGCGGGCAGGGCCGACGCGGACACGCTGACACTGGTCGTCGGCTTCTTCGCGGTCGTGCTCGGCACCGCCAACGTCGTCGGTGGCTTCGTCGTCACGGACCGGATGCTCGAGATGTTCAAGCAGCGCCCCCGGAAGACCGAATGAGCCGGACGACCACGGACCTGCTCTACCTGGTCACGATCGTGACCTTCATCCTCGCGCTCCGCTTCCTCTCCTCGCCGAAGCGCGCCCGCCAGGGGAACCTGCTCGGCGCAGCGGGGATGGCGCTCGCGATTGCGGTCACGCTGCTGCAGGAAGGGCTCGAGAACTTCCTCTGGATCGGCATCGCAATGGTGATCGGCACCGTGATCGGCGTCGTCGGCGCCCGCTCGGTGAAGATGACGGCGATGCCGCAGATGGTCGCCCTGTTCAACGGGGTGGGCGGCGGCGCCGTGGCGCTGATCGCGCTGGCGGAGTTCCACAACCTGACGCCGCTGCCGGGCGAGCTGCCCGCGGAGGAGTCGATCACGATCCTGCTCTCGGCGCTGATCGGCAGCATCTCCTTCTCGGGCTCGTTGATCGCGTTCGCGAAGCTGCAGGAGCTGCTCAGCGGCCGGCCGATCGTCTATCCGGGCCAGCAGTTCGTCAATGCGGGCGTGCTGCTGACCGCGCTCGTCCTCGGCGGGCTGATCGTCGCTGGCGCCGAGGGGGATGTCCTCGTCGTCGCCCTGATCGCGGCCGCGCTCACCTTCGGCGTCCTCTTCGTCCTGCCGATCGGCGGCGCCGACATGCCCGTCGTGATCTCCCTCCTGAACGCGTTCACCGGCCTCGCCGCTGCGGCGGCCGGCTTCCTCCTGCACAACAACGTCCTGATCGTCGCCGGCGCGCTGGTCGGCGCCTCGGGCACCCTGCTGACGCTGATGATGGGCCGGGCGATGAACCGCTCGATCGGCAACGTCCTCTTCGGGGCGTTCGGGTCGGTGCAGGCAGGCGGCGCCGGCGCGGCGGGCGAGGACGGACGCAGCGTGCGGGCGACGACGGCGCAGGACCTCGCGATCATGCTCGCCTACGCCCGCAAGGTCGTGTTCGTCCCCGGCTACGGACTCGCCGTCGCCCAGGCCCAGCACACCGTCCGTGCGCTCGCCGAGCTGCTCGAGCACAAGGGAATCGACGTGCTCTACGGCATCCACCCCGTCGCCGGCCGGATGCCCGGCCACATGAACGTCCTCCTGGCGGAGGCCGACGTCCCGTACGACCAGCTGAAGGAGATGGACGAGATCAACCCGGAGCTGCCGCAGACGGACGTCGTCGTCATCCTCGGCGCCAACGACGTCGTCAACCCGGCCGCGCGCTCGGACCCGAGCAGCCCGATCTACGGGATGCCGATCATCGACGTCGACCGCGCCGCCACCGTCGTCGTGGTCAAGCGCTCGCTCAGCCCCGGGTTCGCCGGGATCGACAACCCGCTGTTCTACGACCCGAAGACCTCGATGCTCTTCGCGGACGCGAAGCAGGCGCTCGAGGACGTCAGCGCCGCGCTGAAGGCGCTGTAGCTGTGGCAGTCCCGTTCTTCTCGGCCCGTGACGTCGACGCGGCGGTTCCCCCCGAGCGCGCCTACGAGGCGGTGCGCGCCGGCTTCCTGGCGCACGCGCGCGGCGAGTGGACGATGCAGCCGAAGCTGTACGTGACGAACTACCCCGCCGGCGACTTCCGGGCGATGCCGGCGCTGGGCGGGGGCCACGCGCTCCTGAAGTGGGTGACGTCTTTCCCCGGCAATCCCGCCCGCGGGCTGCCGACGGTCAGCGGCCTGGTGGTGCTCTCGGACGCCGAGACCGGCCTCGTCGAGGCCGTGCTCGACGCGGGCGCCGTCACGGCGCTGCGGACGGGCGCCGCAGCCGCGCTCGCGGCCGAGACGCTTGGGCTAGCGGGAGGAGCGGCGGTGGTCGGCGCGGGAGTCAACGGCCGGGCCGCCGCCCGAAGCCTGAAGGCGGGCGGGCGGGACGTGGCGCTCTGGGACGTCGACGAGGAGCGCCGTCGTGCGGTCGCAGCCGAGCTCGGCGTCGGCGTCGCTGCGACCGAGGAGGAAGCGCTCGGCGCCCAGGTCGTCGTCACTGTCACGCCCGGCCGAGCGGTGCTGCTGTCGGAGGGCTCGCTGCGCGCGGGCCAGCATGTGAGCCTGATGGGCGCGGACGGCCCCGGCAAGGCCGAGATCGCGGTTGCGGAGATCGCCCGCGTCCGGGTCTTCTGCGACGAGTGGGAGCAGGCGAGCCACGGCGGCGAGCTCGCGGCGGCGGTCGACGCTGGCGCGATCACGCGCGCCGACGTGACCGAGCTCGGAGCCGTGCTCACGGGTGACGCCGAGGGTCGCCGCACGGACGAGGAGATCACGATCTTCGACTCGACCGGTCTCGCGATCCAGGATCTCGCGATCGCGATCGCCGCCTACGAGCGTGCGGACGAGCTCGACCTGACGCGGATCGAGCTCTAGGCGACGAGCCGTGCCGGGCTCATCCGCTCGAGCAGCGGGTGCGGCTCGCCCGCGATCGCCTGTGCGACGAGGTCGCCGCACATCAGCCCGAGCACGTTCCCGTGGCCCGAGTATCCACCGGCGACCCAGACGCCCTCGCGGGAGGGGTGCCGTCCGACGACCGGCATCAGGTCTGGGACGAGCCCGAACACTCCCGCCCAACGATGGGTCACGGTCGGCATCCGGCCGAGCAGCGCCTCGGCGAAGCCGTCGAGCGCCCCCTGGATCCGCTCCGTCGTCGCCTCCTCGGCGGTGAACTCGGAGTCCATGTCGGCGTCGCGGAAGCCGCCGACGATCAACCGGCCTTCCTCGTTCTGGTGCCAGTAGTCGTAGCCATGGCGGCCGTAGTGCGGCATCGCGTAGAGCCGCTCCGGCAGCGGCTCGGTGGCGATCATCTGCCCGCGTGTGGGGATGATCAGGCCCTCGAGCTCGCCGAGCAGTCCGCTCGGGTAGCCGTCCGTCGCGACGAGGACGGTCTCGGCCTCGAGCTCCTCCAAGTCCTCCACCCGATCGTGCTCGCGGAGCTCGACGCCCGCCTCCGCGGCTGCGAGCGCGAGCCGCCGCACGAGCCGCGCCGGCTGCAGGACCGCGTCGTCCGGGTGGAACAGGGCGCCGGGGAAGCGGCCGGCGAGCGGCTCGGGCAGCTCGGCGCGCCACTCGGCGGCGAAGCCGTCCTCACGGAGCGCCTCGTACTCGGCCCGGAGCTCGTCGCGCTCGTCGTCGCCGGCGAGCCGGAGGCTGCCGGTGCGCTGCACCGCATCGCCGCCGAACGCGGCCATGCGGTCGACATAGGCCTCCGTCAAGCGCCAGTAGTCCGCAGCGGCGTCGTGGCCAAGCCACTCTCGCGCGCTGTCGTATGCCATCGCCCCGCCGCGGAGGGCAAACCCGCCGTTGCGGCCGCTCGCACCGGAGGCGATCGCGCGCGCCTCGTGCACGCGAACGCGGTTGCCCAGGCGCACGAGCGCGAGCGCGGCTGAGATGCCGGTGATGCCGCCGCCGACGATCTCGACGTCGGGTGTTCCGTGGAGCGGGCGAGATGGCAGTGTCGGAGCGGCCTCGTCGAGCCAGAAAGAGTCGGCCACGCGGCGATGCTAGCTGGCAGCACGGTAGACACCGTCCTCGACGCTGACCGCGCCGGCGAGCTCGAGCTCGGTCAGCACGACTGCCAGGGCGCCGGCGGCGAGCCCGCTCGCGCGGCAGAGCTCGTCGGCACCGGCCGGGCCGGCCCGGATCCGCTCGAGCACGGCGGCGGCCGGCTCCCCGAGCTCTGCCGGCGCAGTGGCCACGGCGACGATTCCGTAGCTCTCGAGCACGTCCTGGGCGCAGGTGAGCGGCGTCGCGCCGAGCCGCAGGAGCGCGTTCGTCCCGGCCGAAAGCGCCGACGTGATCTCCCCGGGGACCGCCAGCACCTCTCGGCCCTCCTCGAGCGCGAAGTCCGCGGTGATCAGAGCGCCGCTCCGCTCGCGCGCCTCGACGACGACGGTTGCAGCGCAGAGCCCGGCGACGATCCGGTTGCGGGCCGGGAACCGCCACGGAGCGGGGTCCACGCCCGGTGCGTACTCCGACACGACGAGTCCCGTCGCCGCGATCTGCCGCGCCAGCTCGCGGTGGGCCGCGGGATAGTCGCGGTCGATCCCGCAACCAAGGACGGCGACGGTGGATCCTGCAGCCTCGAGTGCGCCGCGGTGTGCCTCGGCGTCGATTCCGCGGGCCAGACCGCTCACGACGACCAGACCGGAACCGGCGAGGTCGCGGCCGAGGCTGCGTGCGATCTGGCGGCCGTAGGCGGAGCAGGCGCGTGCGCCGACGACGGCGACCGCGGGCCGCGCCAGGAACTCGGCGTCCGCGTCGCCTCGAAGGAAGAGACCGGGTGGTGGGTCGTGGATCGCCCGGAGCAGCGCCGGGAACGAGGGGTCGGAGCGGGCGAGGAATCGAATACCCAGCGAGGCGAGCCGCACCAGCTCGGCGTGCGGATCGAAGCGCGCCTTGAACGCCGCGAAGCGGCTGCTGCGCGGCTCGCCGACGAGGTGGAGGTCACCGGCGGCTGCGAACGATGCGAGCGTGAGCTCGTTCACGCCGCGAGCTCCTTCGGCGAGCGGTAGGCGAGCGCTTCCGCGACGTGCTCGGGGAGCACGCGCGTCGGCGCCGGCCAGTGCCGCGGCAGTCCGCGCAACCCGAGCCACCCGCGCACGGCCTCGCCCCGAGAGCGGCAGCCGCTCGACGGCAGAGCTGAGCAGCTCGTCGGCTTCGGCGGTTCGCCGGAGCCGCGTCGCCTCGAGTCGAGCGCGGCCACCCGCGACCCGGTCGCGCACGGGCGCCGAGGACTCCGAGGGTTCGGCCGCAAGCTCCTCCGCCCGCGGCCGCGGCACCGTCACGACCAGGTCGAAGCGATCGAGCAGCGCCCGCGACAGCTTGTCGCGGAACGCGGCCAGACGCTGCGTCGAGCACGAGCACTCGGCCGCCGGATCGCCCCGTCCGGCGCACGGACACAGATTCATCGTCGCGATCAGCTGGAACCGGGCCGGAAAGAGCGCCTGACCCTGAACGCGGGCGACCGACACGACACCGTCCTCGAGCGGCTGGCGCAATGCCTCGAGAGCCGGCCGCTGGAACTCCGGCAGCTCGTCGAGGAGGAGCACGCCGCGATGCGCGAGGCTCGCCTCGCCCGGTCGCGGCCCGGCGCCGCCGCCGACGATCGCCGCCGTCGAGGCGCTGTGGTGCGGCGCCCGGAAGGGCCGGCGCGTGATCAGCGGCCGCTCGGACGGCAGCACGCCCGCGACCGAATGGATCCGCATCACCTCGAGCGCCTCCCGCGGCTCGAGCGGGGGCAGGATCGACACCAATCGCCGGCCCAGCATGGTCTTGCCCGTCCCGGGCGGGCCGGCCAGCAGCAGGTTGTGGCCGCCGGCGGCGGCGAGCTCGAGTGCGCGGCGGGCGCGCTCCTGGCCGCGAACGTCTGCCAAGTCGGGTAGATCGGGCTCGACCGCTTCGGCGGGCGGCTCCGCCGGCGGCGGCCGGAGCTCGCCGCGGAGATAGGCAACGGCCTCGGCGAGATGCCGGACCGGGATCGCCTCCACTCCGCCCAGCTCGGCCTCGCAGGCCGACTCGGGCGCACAGAGGATCCGGGCGAGACCCGCACGCCGCGCGCCTTCGGCGACGGCGAACGCACCGCGGACCGGCCGCACGCGGCCGTCCAGCGCCAGTTCTCCGACTGCGGCGTGCTCGGCGAGCCGGTCGGCCGGGATCTGCCGCGAGGCCGCGAGAACTGCCAGCGCGATCGAGAGGTCGAACCCCGAGCCCTCCTTGCGCAGGCCGGCGGGTGCAAGGTTGACCGTGATCCGCTTCAGCGGCCACTCCAGCTGCGCCGACCCGATCCCGCTGCGGACCCGGTGCTTTGCCTCCGCACAGGCGCGATCGGCGAGCCCGACGATCGCGAAGCCCGGGACGCCGCCCTCGATGTGCGCCTCGACCTCGACGCGGCGCGGTTCCAGGCCGACGAGCGCGTGGGTGACGGAGCGCGCGAGCACGGTCCGACCGTAGGCGGCAGGGACACACGGATGGGCATCGGCTTCGTGCCGATTCCGTCACAATCTGCGCCATGGACGCGGAGAGGGCCGCGCGACGGTGGGCCGAAGTCTGGTCGTCCGCCTGGCCCGCGCGGGACCGGGACGCGATCGCCCAGCTCTACTCGGACGACGCCTCGTACCGCGCCCTCGCCTTTCGCGACCCCGAACTCGGCCTCGCCGGCATCCGCCGCTACCTCGACGAGAGCTTCGCAGCAGAGTCTGAGATCGAGTGCTGGTTCGGCGAGCCCGTCGCGTCCGCCGACCGCGCGGCGGTCGAGTGGTGGGGAACGTGGGTCGAGCAGGGACAGCGGCTGACGCTCGCCGGCGCCACGCTGCTCCGCTTCGACGACGAGGGCAAGGTCGTCGACCACCGCGACTACTGGAACGAGGTCGAGCGGCGGGAGGTGCCCTACGAGGGCTGGTAAGCGCGGCTAGCGGCAGATCAGGATCGACTCGAAGTACTCGCCGGCGCGCCGCCCCGTCCGGCGGTTGACGTGCCGCTCGAGCCGTTCGTCGAGTCGCAGGCCAGCGCGGTCGAGGAGCTCCGGGTAGAGGCCGCGCCGGTCGTTGACGACGATGCAGACCGGGGCGCCGGGGCGCAGGGCCGCCTTCGACCGCGCCAGGACCGCCGCGATCCCGGCGACGTACTCCTCGACGGCAGCCTTGCTCGTCCCCCGCGCGGCCGCTCCGAGCTCACGCTCGCGACGGTCGTCGAGCCCGAGCAGCTCGTAGGCGTAGCGATGCTGCTCGTGGTAGTCGATCAGGCCCGGGTAGGGCGGCGACGTGATCACGCCGTCGTAGGGGCCACCGAGCTCGAGCTCGCGCGCGTCGCCGTGCAGGACGACCGCGGCGCGTCGACGGTCGCGAACCTCTGCGAAGTCGGCAATCCGTGCAGCCGTGTCGGCGAGATAGCGGGTGAGGAACTTGCCGGCGGTCTCCACCGGCCGGCACGTGCGGCGGTGCTTGTGGCACCAGTACTCGCCCTGCTGCGGCACGCGCGGGAAGTCGAGGTCGAAGTGGGTCGTGAGCCGAGCGGAACGGGCGGCCCTCGCGAGGACGACGCGGAGCACGTCCTGGCTGGCGTACTCCGGGATCAACGAGCGGAAGTGCAGCAGCTCCGCGGCCGCCTGGGGTGCGAACCAGTCGCGGACGAAGCCGGTCGGCCGCTCGTCCGAGGCGCCGAGGCGCCCCGTGACCTCGCGGACGTCGGCCGCCAGCGTCTCGAGGTCGTGCTCGCGCGTCTTGACCGAGATCAGGAGCGCGTTGAACGCGGCGATGTCGACCCCGACGGCGTCGTATCCGGACTCGAGCGCCTGCACGAGGGTCGTTCCCGAGCCGGCGAAGGGGTCGAGCACGCGACCGCCGGGACGCACGTAGCGCTCGAGGAGCGCCTCGACGAGCTGCGGGACGAACTTGCCCAGGTAGGGATGCAGCCGGTGGACGTGCTTCGTCCGCTCGCGTTCCGGCAGCTCGCGCTCCGACCAGGAGAGCGCGAGGTCGAGCTCGCCGTAGAGGGCTTCCTGCGTCGCCGCCACGGCGACGACTTCCACGTGCGCCGGACGGAGTCCTAGGAGGCCTCGCGCCCGCGGGCGTCGACGTCGTCCGGCTCCTCGGGCAGCTCGAGCGCGACGCCGCTGCTTCCGAGCGGGCGCCGCGGCGGTCCGATCGGTACGAGCGCGGCCGCGTGATCAGGCGGTTCGCCGGCCGGCGGCTCGGGCGGAGCGAGCCCGAGAGCCCGCTTGATCCGCCGCCAGAGCCGCCACCGGCGCATCAGGTCTAGTAGTGGATGCCCGCCGCCGCGTCGAGCTCGCGCAGGCGGCGGATCCGCTCCTCCATCGGCGGGTGCGTCGAGAAGAGCGAGGAGAAGCCGCGCTTGCTGAGCGGGTTCGCGATGTAGAGCGCCTCGGTGGCGGGGTTGACGTTCATCGGCACCGCCTCGACGCCGCGCTGCAGCGTCCCGAGCGCCTCCGCCAGCGGGCGGGCCTCGCCCAGGTACTGCGCAGCCGTCGCGTCGGCGAGGTACTCACGCTGGCGCGAGACTGCGAGCTGGAGGATGGTCGCCGCGAGCGGCGCGACGATGACCGCCACGAGGACGCCGACGATCCCGAGCGGGTTGTTGTCCTCGTCGTCACCGCCGCCGAAGAACATCGAGAACTGGAGGATGTTCGCGATCGCCGCGATCGCGGCGCCGATCATGGCGGCGATCGTCGTCACGAGGATGTCGCGGTTGGCGATGTGCGCCATCTCGTGCGCGAGCACGCCCTTGACCTGCTCGCGCGGCAGGTAGCGGAGCAGGCCCTCGGTGACCGCGACGGCCGCCTTCTTCGGGCTGCGTCCGGTCGCGAACGCGTTCGGCTGCTCGGACGGGATCAGGTAGACGCGGGGCATCGGCACGCCGGCGCGCCCGGCGATCTCCTCGATGTCGCGGTAGAGCTCCGGCGCCTCGCTCTGCTCGACGGGTCGGGCCTTGCTCGCCTTGAGGGCGAGCTTGTCCGAGAACCAGAACATGACGAGGTTGAAGACGACGGCGATGAGGGCGAAGAGCAGCAGCCCGCTCGAGCCGCCGAACATGTAGCCGAGCCCGACGAACAGCGCCGTCAGGGCCGAGATGATGAGCCAGGTCCGTGTGTGTGTCGCGAACTTGGTCTGCGTGATCGACATGGAGTGTCGTATGTCCTTTCCGGCTGAATGTGAGTTGGTTCGATTCAGCCGGAAGTTTCTCCCGCCTCCTCTCGAGGCCTGCGCACCCGGGCCGAAGCCGTTCTGACGAGTGCGCCCGTTGGGGGATAGTGCCTTCCGGCACGGCGAATCGTAGCCCGCGCGGCGGCCGTACCGTGTTGCCACAGGGTTAAACCGTGACGCGCTCGAGCTGCCCGGGGCGCACCGCGACGACCTCGAAGCTGCAGTCGAGCGCCAGGCAGTCCGGATTGCGCGCGAGCCACGCTTCGCCGGCCCGGCGAAGCCGGCGGAGCTTCTCCTCGTCGACCATCTCCAGCGGGTCGCCGAAGCCGCCGCCGGTCTTTCCCTTCACCTCGCAGAAGACGAGCCGGCGCCCGCGCCGGACGATCAGATCGAGCTCGTAGCCGCCCGCCCAGACGTTGGCGCCGAGGATGCGGTAACCGCGCAGGCGGTAGTGGCGGGCGGCACGCCTCTCCAACCTTGCGCCTTGCGCCGCGGAGTTCACGCTTTCGGCCCTCACGCTCCTGGGGCGTCGCCGGCAGTGCCGGGCCGGAGGGGACAGTGCGCGAGCACGGCCCCGGAGAGCCCGGTGCTGTCGGCGGCGTCAGGCAACGCCGGAGGCCGGCTCCGCCGGCCGGGAGGCATTGCCGGCCAGGGGCGTGAGGGCGGCGTACGCAAGCGCGTTGAAGGAAAGGCGGTGCTGTTCGCTCGGGCCGTGCTCGCGCACGGCGGCGGAGTGGCCGGGCGTGATGTAGCCGACGTGGCGGGCGAAGCCGTAGCGCGGGTAGAGCGCGTCGAGCCGGCGCATCACCCGGTCGCGCGTCACCTTCGCGACGATCGACGCGGCCGCGATGGCGGCGCTCTTCGTGTCGCCGTCGACCACCGCGCGATGCTGCGGCGCGGCCGGACCGAGCCGGAAGCCGTCGACGAGGCAGGCCTCGGCGGGCGGGGCGAGGTCGCCGAGGACGGAGCGCAGGCCCCACAGGTTCGACTTGTGCAGGCCGTTGCGGTCGATGTCGGAGGAGGGGATCACGCGGACGCTGATCCTGGTCGCGCAGCCCACGACGGCCCGGAAGAGCTCCTCGCGCTCGGCGGGTGAGACCTGCTTCGAGTCGTTCAGCGACGCGAGCGGACGCACGCGATGGTTGCGCAGGCACTCGTAGTCGAGGAGGACGCCTGCGACGACGAGCGGGCCCGCCAGCGAGCCGCGGCCGGCCTCGTCGGCGCCGGCGACGAAGCGCGCGCCGAGCTTGCGGTCGAACGAGAGCAGCTTCTGACCGATCGGACGCGGCACGCTCCGACTGTAGCCATGGCCGCGGCCGGACGTGCAACGACTTTCCGGCGGATCTGCGTCAGAGGTTGATCAGAAACCGAGCGTGCAGCCGGCATCGCGTTCCGCCAGCCGGACCAGGACCTTGCTCCGCTCGCGGTCGACGGCGACGCCGAACCAGTCGCAGCCGCCCTCCTCGCGCCGGACGGCGCACGTGAACTGATCCGTCTCGACCGGGCGGAACCAGGGCGAGGCTGCCCCGGTGCAGTGGACGTCCTCGGCGTCGTAGCCCGAGTCGGCGCCGAGCGCGCGCACGTGTGCCTGGACCTCCTCGCGCGCGGCTTCCTGCTGCGGGTCCTCGAGGCCGCAGCCTGAGACGACCAGCGCGAGCGCGGCCAGCGCGGCGGCGTTACGCCTTCTCTGCTGCCGGTTCGTCGGTCTCGGTGGTTTCGTCCGAGGCAGCCTCGTCGGCGGCCTCGGCTTCGCCCGTCTCCGCCTCGGCTGCGGGCTCCTCGGCAGGAGTCTCTTCCTCCGCGGCCGGCTCCGCCTCGGCGGTCTCGGCCTCTGCGACGGGCTCCGCCTCGACGGCCGACTCCTCGACCTCGACCTCGGGCTCGGCGTCGGCCGCAGCCTCCGCAGCCGCCTCGGCCTCCGCCTCGGCGGCGGCAGCGTCGAGCGCAGCCTGGTTCGCCTCGGACTCCGCTCGCGCCGCGGCGAGCTGGGCGGGCGTCTGGCGAAGCTCGCGGACGCGTGCCTTCTTGCCGATCTTCTCGCGCAGGTAGTAGAGCTTGGCGCGGTTGACGTCGCCGATCGCGCCGACCTCGATCTTCTCGATCTTCGGCGAGTGCACCGGGAACGTCCGCTCGACGCCGACGCCGAACGACTGCTTGCGGACGGTGAACGTCTCGCGCGCGCCGGAGCCCTGCCGCTTGATCACGATCCCCTCGAAGACCTGGACGCGGCGGCGCTGGCCCTCGATCACCTGGAAGTGGACGCGAACGGTGTCTCCCGCCTTGAAGCGGGGAATGTCCTTGCGCAGCTGGCGCTGCTCGATGCTCTCGATGATCGTGCTCATGGCAAAAGGGCGGCCTGCGGCCGGCGGCCAATGGTAGCGAAAACTCGGATCTCCCTGGCGCCTCGCGGCCGGTGGCCTCAGCGAATGGAAATGCGGTTCGGCGGCCAGTAGGTCGCGAAGACCTTGCCGATCAGGTTCTTGCGCGGGACCGTCCCCCACTCGCGCGAGTCGCAGGACTGCGAGCGGTTGTCACCCATCATGAAGTACTGCCCCTGGGGCACGTTGTACGTCTCCGCGCCCCTGGTGTCGCGGCGGTCCGGCTCGATGTACGGCTCGTCGAGCTTCTTCCCGTTGATGTAGACGTAGCTCGAGCCGGCTTCGTTCCGCAGCTCGACGCGGTCGCCGGGCAGGCCGATCAGCCGCTTCACGAACGTGCCGCCGGCGCCGCAGCGCTGGCGCGCCGCGGGCGGCGTCTCGAAGACGACGATCTCGCCCCGCTGCGGGTCGCGGAAGCGGTAGATGAAGCGGTTCGCGAGCACCCGGTCGGAGAAGCGCGCCTCGCAGCCGCTCGCGTTGCGGGCGCAGTGCAGCGTCGGCTCCATCGACGAGGACGGGATCCGGTACGGATTGACGACCCAGGCCTTGATCGCGAGCACGATCGCGATCGCGCCGGCGATCGTGACCACCCAGTCGATCGTCACGCGCCAGCCGTGCGGCAGGCCGCGGGTGAGCCGGTCGACCGGGTTGCGTGAGTGCCGCTCCGGCTGCGGCTGCCGGTGCCGGCTGCGAGGGCGTCACGAACGGCTCGGGGAACGACTCGGGGCAGCGACGTCACCGTCGGCGCCGGCTCGGTCTCCGCCTCTGTCTCCTCGGGCCGGAGCGCGTACCACGCCGAGGCGACCGCGAGCCCGGTCCAGAGCAGGTCGAAGAGCCCGAACACCTCGTCCAGGTTCTGGCGGAAGAGCGAGAACATCTCGCCCGAGAGGAGCCCGGTCTGCGTGCCGAAGTCCTGCTCCGCCTCCTGGACGGCGAAGGCGAAGCCGAGGTACTTGCCGAGCAGGACGCCGAGCAGCGCGGTGACGATCGCGATCGCCTGCAGGTCGGGCGAGCGGCGGCCGCCGGCGGCGCGCTCGACGGCGAAGCCGGCCAGGAAGCCGATCCCCCAGGCGACGATCCCGACCTCGTAGTCGGTGTACTTGGAGATCAGGCCCCAGGCGGTGCCGCCGACGATCGCGGCGACGAGGCCGGCGAGCAGCGCGAGCCCGGTGGAGCCGCTCTCCTCGGTCTTGACCGGCGCCGGCGGCTGCGGCGGCGGGTCCTGGCGGGAGCCGTCGGGCTCCCAGCCGTAGCGCTCGAAGTCGCTCACGAGCGTCCTCATCTGGTTGGCGCTCCGCTCGCGGCTCTGCTCGCGCCGCCACTCGGCGACGCGGCCGTGGTCGCCCGAGAGCAGGATCTCCGGGACGGTCCAGCCGCGGAACTCGGCCGGCCGGGTGTAGTGCGGGTACTCGAGCCCGCCCTCGAGCTCGGCCGAGAAGCTCTCGTGCTCACCCGATCCCTCGGCGAGCGCACCCGGCAGCCGGCGGGCGATCGCGTCGAGCAGCACCATCGCCGGCAGCTCGCCGCCGGAGAGGACGTAGGGGCCGATCGAGATCGCGTCGGAGGCGAGGTGGGTGACGATCCGCTCGTCGAAGCCCTCGAAGCGGGAGGAGAGGAGCGTCAGCGCCGGCTCGGCGGCGAGCTCCTCGACGACCGCCTGCGTCAGCGGGCGGCCCTGCGGCGTCAGCGCGATCACGCGCTGGTCGGGCGAGCTGCCGTAGACGGCGTCGAGTGCGGCGGCGACGACGTCGACGCGCAGCACCATCCCGGCGCCGCCGCCGTAGGGCTCGTCGTCGACCTGGCCGGCGCGGAGCGGCGTCGTGTCGCGGTAGTTGAAGAGCCGGAGCTCGAGCTCGGTGCCGAGGACGGCCGCGAGCGGCCGCTGCTCGGTCATCCACGCGAACGCGTGCGGAACCTGGGTGAAGACGTCGAGTCGCAAGGCCGGAGCAGGTTACTCGTCGGCGTCCGCGAAGCCGCGGGCGACGACGATCCGGCCGGCCTCGAGGTCGATGTCGAGCACGCAGGACTCGACGAGCGGCAGCAGCAGGCCGGAGTCGAGCTCGAGCGTGTCGTTGGCTGGTCCGTTCTCCACCTCGGTGACAGTACCGAGAGCGCGGCCGCCTTCCTCCTCGACGCGAGCCCGACGAGCTGGAAGACGTAGTAGGCGTCCTCGCCGGGCTCGGGCAGCTCGTCGCGGCGGACGGCCAGCGTGGCGCCGCGCGGGACGGGGCGCTCGAGCTTGATCACCGGGCGGCCGCCCGCTCCGCGCTTCGAGACCGTGATCTCGGCCGGCTCGCCGTCGACGAGCAGCACCGCGCCGCGCGCGAAGCGCTCGGGTGCGTCGCTGGCGCCCTCGACGAAGAAGGAGCCGTCGACCCCGTGCGGCCGGCCGACGCGGCCCACCGTGACAAGTCGCCGCTCACGTTCCTGGGGCGTCGCTCGCGGCGCGGAGGCCGGTGGCACAGTACGGAGGTACGGGCCGCCGGCTGGAGTGTCGCGAGCGGCGCCAGCTGGCCGCGGAGCCCGGCTCCGCCGGGCGGGAGCGGTCAGCGGCCGGGGACGTGAGCGTCATTCAACGATGTCGAGGATCACGCGCTTGCGCGATCCGGCGGCGCTCGCGCGCACGATCGTGCGCAGCGCCCGGGCGAGCCTGCCCTGGCGGCCGATCACCTTGCCGCGATCCTCGGGCGCGACGTAGAGCTCGAGCACCGTCGCGTCCTCGCGCTCGATCTGCTCGACGCGCACGGCGTCAGGATCGTCGACGAGCTGCTTCGCGAGCCAGGTGAGCAGTTCGCCACTATTCCCGCGCAGGATGACCATCCGCAGAAGCGGATGCTCATCGCGCAAGATCCCTGAAGGGGCCGCCTTCGGCCGCCCAGCGCGTCGCATCAGGCGTTGATCCCGGCGGCCTTGATCAGCTTGGCGACCGCGTCGGAGGGCTGCGCGCCCTTGCCGAGCCACTCGTTCACCTTCGCCTCGTCGAGCTCGATCGTCGAGGGGTCGGTCTGCGGGTTGTAGCGCCCGACGATCTCGATGAAGCGGCCGTCACGCGGCGAGCGCTGGTCGGCGACGACCACGCGGTAGATCGGGTTCTTCTTCGAGCCGACGCGCGTCAGCCTCATGCGTACTGCCATCTCGTCCTATCTCCGTCCTGTCTTGGTCATTTGCCCGGGAAGTGTAGGCATCTTTCCCTTGCCCATCTGCTTCATCATCTTCTCCATCTGCTTGCGGGCGGAGAGGAGCTTGTTCACGTCCTGGATCGTCTGGCCGCTGCCGGCCGCGATCCGCTGCCTGCGCGAGCCGTCGATCAGGTGCGGCCGGCTCCGCTCCTGCGGCGTCATCGAGAGCACGATCGCCTCGACGCGCGCGAGCTGGCGCTCGTCGATGTCGACGTCCTTCAGCTGGTTGCCGAGGCCGGGGATCATCTTCAGCACGCCCTGGAGCGGCCCCATCTTCTTCAGCATCTTCTGCGCGGAGAGGAAGTCGTCGAAGGTGAAGATGCCGGCGCGCATGCGCGCCTCCATCTCGGCCTGCTCGTCCTCCTCGACCGCCGCCTCCGCCTTCTCGATCAGCGTCAGCACGTCGCCCATGCCGAGGATCCGCGACGCCATCCGGTCGGGGTGGAAGTACTCGAGCTGGTCGAGCTTCTCGCCGACCGAGACGAGCTTGACCGGCTTGCCGGTGACCGCGCGGACGGAGAGCGCGGCGCCGCCGCGCGCGTCGCCGTCGAGCTTCGTCAGCACGACGCCGTCGAACGCGATCCGCTCGAAGAACGCCTGCGCGACGTTGACGGCCTCCTGGCCGGTCATCGCGTCGAGCACGAGCAGGACGTTCGTCGGCTTCGCCGCGTCGCGGACGCGGCCGAGCTCCTCCATCAGCGCCTCGTCGATCTGCAGGCGGCCGGCGGTGTCGACGATGACGACGTCGTTGCCCGGCCTCGCGGGCGGCGTCGAGCCCGTACTTGACGACCTCGACGGGATCCTGCGTGTCGCGGCGGTAGACGGGGATCTGGATCTGGCGGCCGAGCTGCTCGAGCTGGTCGATCGCGGCGGGCCGCTGCAGGTCGGCGGCGATCAGGGCCGGCTTCTTGCCGTCCTTGCGCAGGAGCAGCGCGAGCTTGGCGGAGGTCGTCGTCTTGCCCGATCCCTGGAGGCCCGCCATCAGGATCACGGTCGGCGGCTTCCCGAACGCGAGCCGCGAGTCGCCCGAGCCCATCAGCGCGGTCAGCTCCTCGTGGACGATCTTCACGACCTGCTGGCCCGCGTCGAGGCCCTTCAGCACGTCCTGGCCGGTCGCGCGCTCCCGGACCTGCGCGACGAAGTCCTTGACGACCTGGAAGTTGACGTCGGCCTCGAGCAGCGCGAGCCGGATCTCGCGCATCGCCTTCGAGATCGCCTCCTCGTCGAGGCGGCCCTTGCCGCGGAGGTCGCCGAGGGCGTGCTGGAGCTTGTCTGAAAGGGTGTCGAACACGGGCGGACAGTGTAGATACCCCTCAACGAGACGAAGGAGGCGGCATGGCCAGCATCGCGAAGGTGATCACCGTCATCGGCAGCTCCCCCGACGGCTTTGCGGAGGCGGCTCAGGTAGCGGTGACGGAGGCGTCGAAGACGCTGCGCGGCGTTTCCGGCGCGCAGGTGATGTCGATGAGCTGCGACGTCACCGACGGGAAGATCACGACGTTCAAGACGACGGTGAACATCGCGTTCGCGGTCGAGGGCGACCGCTAGGAGGCGACGAGCGCGCGCGCGAAGTCCTGCGGGTCGAACGGGCGCAGGTCGTCGAGGCCCTCGCCGACGCCGATCAGCTTCACCGGCAGCCCGAGCTCGTAGGCGATCGCGACCGCGATCCCGCCCTTCGCGGACCCGTCGAGCTTCGTCAGCGCGACGCCGGTGACACCGGCCGTCTCGCCGAAGAGGCGCGCCTGCTGGAGGCCGTTCTGGCCCGTGGTCGCGTCGACGACGAGCAGCGTCTCGTGCGGCGCGCCCTCGAGCCGGCTCTCGATCACGCGGCGCACCTTCGCCAGCTCCTCCATCAGGTTCGACTGCGTGTGCAGGCGGCCGGCGGTGTCGACGATCGCGACGTCCTTGCCGCGCGCGCGGGCGGCCTCGACGGCGTCGTAGGCGACCGCGGCCGGGTCGGCTCCCTGCGCGGCGCCGACGAAGTCCGCCTGCGCGCGGTCGGCCCAGATCTCGAGCTGCTCCTCGGCGGCGGCGCGCCAGGTGTCGGCGGCGCCGAGGAGGACTGTGCGGTCGTGCTCGCGCAGCTTCTGCGCCAGCTTCCCGATCGTCGTCGTCTTGCCGGTGCCGTTGACGCCGACGACGAGGATCACGCTCGGGCTGCCGGGCAGGTTGAGCGTGCCCGGCTCGCCGAGCATCTCGGCGATCTCCTCCGCGAGCGCGGCGTTCAGGTCGGTCAGCTCGTTGCGGGCCTCGAGCCGGCGCACGAGCTCGGCGGTCGCGCGGACGCCGACGTCGCCCTGGATCAGCGCCTCCTCGAGCCGCTCCCAGTCCTCGTCGTTGCCGGGATCGAAGGTCGCGGCGGCGAGCTCGCCGGTGAGCGCGCGGCGGCTCTTGCCGAGCGAGTCGCGCAGGCGGCCGAAGAAGCCGTCGCGCTGCTCGACCGTCTCCTCCGGCCCCTCGGCATCCCCCAGCAGCTCTGACCAGCTTCTCGCCATCGGCGCGGAACGTTAGCCTCAGCGCATGGTCACGTGGCAGCGGGTAGCGGAGATCGCGCGTGAGCTTCCCGAGATCGAGGAGACGACCTCGTGGGGCAAGCCGTCGTTCGCGGTGCGCGGGAAGAAGTTCGCGGGGCTCTCGACGCGGCACGAGGGCGCGATGTGGGCGCGCTGCGACCGGGAGGAGCGGCCGCTCCTCGTCGCGTCCAATCCGGACGCGTACCGGCTGACGCCGCACTTCGAGGCCTCACCCGCGTTCCTGCTGATCTGGCTCGAGCACATCGACGAGGACGAGGTGCGCGAGCGCCTGATCGACGCGTGGCTGATCCAGGCGCCGAAGCGCCTGGCGGCGCAGCACCAGTTCGACTAGAGGCTCAGTGCAAGAGCGCTGACCGCGACTCCTACAGCGGCTCCGGCGGCGACCGGCCAGTGGCGGCGCCACACCGCCAAGAGCGACGACGAGGAGGACGACTCCCACGACGCCGGGCCACTCGGCGACGATCCACGCGGCGCGCATGAGCACGTACCCGACCGCCGCGGCGGCGACGAACTGCGACGGCGTCGGAGCACTAGGAGGCGAGCGCCTCGGCGTCCTCGCGCGGCAGCCGCCGCGAGACGATCTGGCTGACTCCGTCGCCGCCCATCGTGACGCCGTAGAGGACGTCGGCGGCCTCCATCGTCCGCTTCTGGTGCGTGATCACGACGAACTGGGCGCGGTCGGCGTAGCGGCGCAGCAGCTCGACGAAGCGGCCGATGTTGGCGTCGTCGAGCGCGGCCTCGACCTCGTCGAGGAGGTAGAACGGGCACGGCTTCGCGAGGAAGAGCGCGAACAGGAACGAGATCGCACCGAGCGCCTTCTCGCCGCCGGAGAGCATCCCGAGCCGCGTGATCTTCTTCCCGGCCGGCCGCAGCTCGACCTCCACCCCGGTCTCGCCGCCCTCCTCGTCGGGCTCGACGAGGCGCAGCCTGCCCTCGCCGCCGGGGAAGAGCGTCGCCGCGACCTCCTCGAAGTGCTCCGCGACGGCGGCGTAGGTGTCGGCGAAGCGCCGCTCGACCGTCGCGGCGAGCTCGTCGCGGAGGTCGGCGAGCTCCTTGAGGCTCTGCTCGAGATCCTCGCGCTGCGTCTCGAGCTCGGCGAGCCGCTCCTTCTCGGCCTCGTACTCCTCCTTCGCGAGCGGGTTGACCTGGCCGAGCTGGATCCGCCGCGTCTCGAGGCGCTCGGCGCGCGCCGCGAGCTCGTCGCGGTCGTCGCCCTCGGCGGGCTCGGCCGACGCCTCCTCGAGCCGGCGCCGCGCATCGGCGGCCTCCGCCTCGATCCGCGTCAGCTCGATCTCGATCTCGGTCGAGCGCTGGGCCGCGTCCTCAGCGCCCTGGCGCAGCTCGACCTCGGCGGCGCCGAGATCGCGCAGCGCCGCGCCGAGCTCACCGGTCCGGGACGCGCCCGCATCGACGCGCGCGCGGAGCGGTGCCTCGAAGCGCTCGGCGGCGCCGGCCGCTGCGGCGAGCGTCTCGTCGAGGCGCTCGGCGCCCGCGAGGATCCGCCGGAGCAGGTCGACGTCGCGCGCGGCGGCGCGGCGGGCGCCGCTGGTCGCGGCCTGGGCCGCCGCTGCGCTCCGGGCGGCCTCAGCCGCTTCGGCGGCGGCCGTGGCGAGCCGCTCCGCTTCCTCGGTCAGCTCCCGAGCCTCCCGCTCGACCGCGTCCCGCTCAGCCTCGTCGACGTGGAGCAGGCGGATCTGGCCTTCGCCGCCGAGGCGGACGCGCGTCAGCTCCGCTGCGCTCGCGCGCTCGTTGGCCGTCGTCGACGCCGCGCGCGCCTCGTGCTCGAGGGCGCCGACGCGCGCGAGCTCCGTCGCCAGCTCGCCCGCACGCTCCGCGCCCGCGTCGGCACGTGCTCGCAGCGGCTGCTCGAGCCGTGCGGCCACGGCGACCGCGGCCAGGAGCGCCTCGTCGAGCCGGTCGGCGCCGGACGAGATGCGCCGAAGCACGCCCGGATCGGCTGCGCGCGCGCTGCGGAGATGCGCCACCTGCGCGTAGGCGGCCTCCGCCTGCTCGGCCGCGTCTGCAGCCTGCGCGGCCGCGACCTCTGCGGCCGCAGCCTGCGTCTTGAGCTCGTCGACCTCGGCCGCCAGCGCCCGCCGCCGTGTCTCCAGCTCGAGCAGGACGGCCTCGGCGGCCTCACCCGCGAACCAGAGCTCGCCGCGCTGCGGGTCGAAGCCGAAGCCCTCGGCGGTCACCGACGGAACCGTCGCCGCCAGGAGCTCGTCGAGCGTGACGACGGGCAGTTCGGCGACGCGCTCGGCCGGGCGCTTGCCGACCAGGACGGCGAGGCTTCCGAGCCCTGCGTCCTTGGCGCGCCGGAGCAGCGCGAGCCCGGCAGCTGCGTCCTCGGCCACGACGGCCGACGCACCCCAGCCGAGCGCCGCCGCGACGGCGCGCTCCTCGCCCGGCGCGACGTCGAGCAGACGAGAGCGCCAGCTCGGCTCCTTCGTCGGCCAGCATCCGCGCAGCAGGAGCGATCCCCTCGCGCTCGGCCAGCGAGCGCTCGAGCGCCGCGAGACGCTCCGTCGCGAGCGCCGCCCGCTCTGCGAGGTCGTCGCGCGCGTGTGCAGCGGCGCGGGCCGCGACCGTTGCGTCGTCGGCCGCCGCCTCGAGCTCGGCCGGGGACGGGCCTGGGCGCCTGGCGATCGCGTCGGACTCGGCCAGCTCGATCCGGATGCGTTCACGCAACGCGGAGACCGACTCCGCGCGCATCGCGATCCGCTCCCGCGCCGTCCCGAGCCGGTAGAGCGCGGCGGTTGCGCCTTCCCGGCCTCCGGCCGCGTCGGCGAGCTCCGCCTCGAGCGCCTGGCGCTCCCGGCGCAGGCTCTCCAGGCGCTCCTCGGCGCGCGCAGCAGCCGCACGCTCGAGGGAGGCCAGCCGCTCCTGGGCGGCCCGAGCACGTTCGGACGGCGGCGCCGCCCGCGGCCGCCGCCGCTCGCGCGGCTGCGGTCGCCTCGGCCGTCGCCCGCTCGAGCTCGCGCGTCGACTCGTCGGTGACCTCGCTCGCGGCGGCCTCGGCCTCGCCGAGCTCGCCTCGCAGCCCGGCCAGGAGGCTCTGTGCGCCCTCCTGCCTGAGCGCGATCCGCTCGGTTGCCCCCTGCAGCCGGTAGAGCGCCTTGATCGCGGCCTCCCGCTTCCCGGCCGCGTCGGCCAGCTCCTCCTCGGCGGCGTGACGCTCGGCGAGGAGCGCGGTCAGCTTCTCCTGCGCGCTGCGGCGGCCGATCGCGGCCGCGGTCTTGCGCTCCTCGGCGGCGGCCCGGCGCGCGTCGGCCGCGGCGAGATCGAGCTCGGCGATCCGTGCGCGCAGCCCGGCGATCTCCCCGCGCGAGCTTCTCCGCCCGCTCGGCTGCAGTGGCCTGGAGCGCCAGCGGCCGCAGGCGCTTCCGCACCTCGGCCTCGACGTCCCGTGCTCGCTCGACCTGGATCCCGACGCGGTTCAGCTTCAGCTCGGCCCGGTGCTGGCGCCGCTTGAACTTGCCCAGGCCGGCGGCCTCCTCGACGAGCTCGCGGCGCTCCTCCGGCTTCGAGGCGAGCACCGCCTCGACCTTGCCCTGGCTGACGATCGAGTGCATCGAGCCGCCGAGCCCGACGTCGGCGAGCAGCTCGACGAGATCGGTGCGGCGAACCTGTGCCTTGTTGACGAGGTACTGGCCCTCGCCGCCGCGATGGAGCCGCCGGGCGATCGAGACCTCGGAGAAGTCGAGCTCGCCGAACCCGCCGCTCTCGTTGTCGAAGACGAGCTCGACCTCGCAGCTCTCGGCCGGGGTTCTGCCCTCGGCGCCGTTGAAGAGGACGTCGTCGGGCTTCTCGGCGCGGAGCTCGGACGGGGTCAGCGAGCCGGCTGCCCAGACGATCGCGTCGGCGACGTTCGACTTGCCGGAGCCGTTCGGCCCGACGACGACGGCGACCCCGGGCTCGAGCTTCAGCTCGAGCGTGTCGGGAAACGACTTGAAGCCGCGCAGGCGAAGAGAGCGCAGATGCACGGGCGGGAGGCTAACGACCGCCGCGGACGGCGACCGCCCCCGCCTAGGCCTCCTCGGCCATGCCGAGCACGTCCTCGCGGCTCAGCTTCCCGACGAGCTCGGGATGCGCTTCGCCGACGTGCCGCTCGCACCTTCTGCACGAGCTCATCGTCGCTCGCGGCGCGGACGACCTCGCCGCACTCGCAGTTGATCACCTTGCCCATGGACTCTCCCTCTCTCAATAGGTGAGGACGCGGTCGCTCTCGAGCGCGAGCTCGACGAGCCGCGACGGCAGCGCCGCCTCCGCCTGGCCATTCGGCTCGAACCCGCGCGCCTTGCTCGAGTTCCCAGACACGTAGATGCGGCCGCCGCTCCGCACGATCGCATCGTACGACTCCCGCAGACTGCCGGTGCCGAGGCCGACGAGGCTGTCGAGCACGGGCTCCCGCAGCAGCTGCACCGCGTCACCGGCGAGGAACAGCGTCACGTCGTGCCCATCGTCGACCGCCGCACGTCCGACGAGGAAGCCGAGGGCGGCCCGCGTGGGTGCCTCGGGGCCGTGTGTGAGGTTGATCAGGAGCTTCGCCATGACGCGATTGTCGTCGGATTCGCTTGCCGTTACCTTGGCGAAACCTTGTCGGAGACGCGAATCCAGCTCTGCGGCCGGCTCGTCGTGCGGATCGAGGGTTCGCGGGTCGAGGAGGCACTGCCGGGCCGCCAGGGCCGGCTCGCCTTCGTCTATCTCGCCGCGAACAGGCACCGACCGGTCACGCGCGACGAGCTCGTCGACGCGCTCTGGCGCGAGACGGGCGGATCGGACCGGCTCAGTCCGCTCGTCTCGAAATTGCGGCAGGTCGTCCCGCTCGAAGGCAGAGGCGAGGTCCGCCTGGCACTTCCCGACGACGCCTGGATCGACCTCGAGGCGGCTGCCGAAGGTCTCCACCGCGCGGAAAGCGCCGTCGCGAAAGGCGACTTCGCGAACGCCTGGGGCCCTGGCCGGGTCGCCCAGCACGTCGCGGCGCGCGGGTTCCTGCCGGGTGAGGACGCGCCCTGGATAGACGCCCAGCGCCGACGGCTCGAGGAGATCCTGGTTCGCTCACTGGAGCTCGTCGGGCGCGCCTGCATCTCGATCGGCGGCGGCGAGCTTGACACGGCGGAGCGAGCCGCACGGCGAACTGATCGAACGCGCGCCGTACCGCGAGAGCGGGCACCGGCTGCTGATGGAGACGCTCGAGGCAACGAGGAAACACGGCGGAGGCGCTACTCGTGTACGACGCGCTGCGACGGCGCCTGCGTGACGAGTTGGGGGCCGCCCCAAGCTCGTCGACGCAGGCTGTATACCGTCGTCTCTTGGGCTAGCGGCTGCCGGTGACGCCCCCACGTCATTGGATCCGGCTTGCTCGCTTTCCCTCAGCCGTTCCTCGATGCACGCTGAACAATGACCGACGCGATGCCAGTTGGCATCCGTCGGAAGGCCGATTCTGCGTCATCCGCAAGGATGAGAGCTCAAGCGCCGATTGCGGCGAGTGCCTGCTTGGCCGCTTCCTGCTCGGCTTCCTTCTTCGTCCGGCCCGCGCCGGCGCCGAGCTCCTCGCCGTCGATCTGGGCGGCGCAGGAGAAGAAGCGCTCGTGTGCAGGCCCTTCGACGGCGACGACGATGTAGCTGACGCTCCGGCCGGTCTTCGCGAGCGCCTCCTGCAGCTCGGTCTTGTGGTCGACGTGCGTCGTCCGCGCGTACTCGATCCGGTCGGAGAAGGCGGCGACGATCGCGGGAGCGATCGGCTCGTAGCCGTGCTCGAGGAAGAGGGCGGCGATCGCGGCCTCGAGCAGGGCGGCGGTCACGTTCCGGCTCTTGACGATCCGCGAGAGCTCGTCGCCGGCGAGGCTCTCGCCGGCAGCCTGCGCCAGCCGCTCGCCCATCTGCAGCTCGCGCGCGACGGCTGCGCAGCTCTGCCGCGAGACGACGTGCGAGCGGATCTTCGCGAGCCGCCCTTCGGACGCGTCCGGGTAGCGGTCGTAGAGCTCCTTCGCGATCGCGAGCTCGAGCACGCTGTCGCCGAGGAACTCCAGCCGTTCGTACGAGGACGCCCTGTCGGGCGCCCACGAGGTATGCGTGAAGACGTGCTCGATCCGCTCGCGCGGCAGCGCGTCGATCAGGCGGCCGAGCTCGGTCGGGTCGCCGGTCGGAGCTGCGCCGCTACTGGTGCGTGGAGACGTAGTCGACGGCCTGCCCCACGGTCGTGATCTTCTGGGCGTCCTCGTCCGAGATCTTGATCCCGAACTGGTCCTCGAGCTCCATGATCAGCTCGACGAGATCGAGCGAGTCCGCGTCCAGGTCCTCCTGGAACGAGGCCTCCTCGTTGATCTCCGTCTCCTCGACTCCGAGCTGCTCCGTCAGGACTTCCTTGACGCGCTCGAAGACTTCTTCACGCGACGCTGCCAAATCGACTCCTTGCTGGTGTGGTCAGGGCTTGAGCGCGCACGATCATACAGCGGCGGGCGTACGTCGCTCGGGCATACGGGCGGCCAGACGGCCGACGACATCGTGCTCCACGCCTCTCGCGGCGAGGTGGATCGCGCTCGAGACCGCCCGCCGCGAAGAGTTGCCGTGCGCGATCACCGAGAGCCCGCGCAGGCCGAGCAGGTACGCGCCGCCGTAGGTCTCGGGGTCGAGCCGGGAGCGAAGCCGCCGCGCCGCGGGTCGGATCAGCAACCCGCCGAGCTTGCCGCGCGGCGTCGCGACGATCTCCTCGCGGAGCGCGTCGAGGACGGTTCGGATCGTGCCCTCCAGCAGCTTCAGCGCGACGTTCCCCGTGAAGCCGTCGCAGACGACGACGTCGGCGGCCCCGGCGAGCAGGTCGCGGCTCTCGGCGTTGCCGGCGAACTCGAGGTCGCTGGCGGCGAGAAGGGCATGCGCGTCGAGCGTCAGCTGGTTGCCCTTCTCCGCCTCCTCCCCGATCGAGAGCAGCCGCACCTCCGGCTTCGAGATCTCCAGGATCTCCTCGGCGAAGATCGCGCCCATGTGGGCGAACTGGAGCAGGTGCTCGGGCCGGGCGTCGGCGTTGGCGCCGGCGTCGAGCAGCACGGACGGGCCCCGCTTCGTCGGGATCGGCACGGCGATCGCGGGCCGCATCACGCCCGGGATCCGGCGCAGGTGGAGCAGGCCGGCGGCGAGCATCGCGCCGGTGTTCCCGGCGGAGACGACCGCGTCGGCGCGGCCCTCCGCGACCGCGAGGTGCGCGGCGACGAGCGACGAGTCCGGCTTGCCCCGCACCGCCTCGGCGGGCTTCTCGTGCATCTCGATCAGCTCGGTCGTCGTCACGAGCGGAAGGCCGTGAGTGTCGAGGCCGGCCGGGCCGAAGAGCGTGACGTCGATCCCGTCGGCAGCGGCTTCCATTGCGCCTGCGACGATCTCGCCGGGCGCTCGATCCCCGCCTAAGGCGTCGACCGCGATGCGCGCGGCTCCCCGGGCGACGACGGCTCCCGCCGGGCGAAGCCCGGCTCCGCCGTCGCTTCGCGCCCCTGGCGGCACGCCGGCTCTCCGAGTCCGTATTACCCATACTGTCCTCTCCGGCCGCGCACCGCCAGGAGCGCGCCGGAAAGCCGCGTGAGGGCCAAGGCTACGGAGCCGGTGTGCGGAGCGGCTCGATCTCGCGGCCCTTGTACGTGTGGCACGTCGGGCAGACGCGGTGCGGCCGCTTGGGCTGATGGCAGGTCGGGCAGATGTTCACGCGCGGCGCCTCGATGCCGTGCTGCGCGCGGCGCTTGTCGCGACGGGCCTTCGATGTTTTCTTCTTGGGGACTGCCATGAGCGGCTGCCGAGTATAGCTAGAGCTCGATCGACCTGGTCGGCGCGACGGCCTCGAGGAAGCGGCGGTCGTGCGAGACCACGACGAGGGTGCCGTCGTACGCCCGCAGGGCGGTTTCGAGCTCCTCGATCGCCTCGAGATCGAGGTGGTTCGTCGGCTCGTCGAGGACGAGGCAGTTGACGCCGGCAGCCGTCAGCTCGGCCAGGTGCGCCCGCGTCCGCTCGCCCGGCGAGAGCGTCGCGCAGGGCCGGAGCACGTGCTCCGCGCCGAGGTTGAACTTCGCGAGCAGCGTGCGCGCGTCGCCGGGCGGCATCGCGGTGCGGGCGGTGAACGCGTCCAGCAGCGTCTCCGTCCCCTCGTACGCCTGCCGGCGCTGGTCGAGCGTGCCGACGACGGTGGAGCGGCCGACCGTGCGCTTCCCCGCCGCGAGCGGCAGCTCGCCGAGCAGGAGTGCGAGCAGCGTCGTCTTGCCGCTCCCGTTCCGCCCGGTCACGGCGACCCGCTCGCGGGGCGCCAGGTCGAGATCGATCGGGCCGAGCCTGAAGTCGCCGCGCTCGCCGACGGCGCCCTCGAGCGAGGCGACCCGGTCGCCCGGCCGCTGCGCCGCCGCGAGCGAGAGGTGCAGCTGCCAGGGCTCGTACGGCTTCTCGACGTGCTCGATCCGCTCCAGCGACCGCTCGGCCTGGCGCACCTTCCCAGCGAGCGCCTTGGTCCCGCGCCGGTCGGAGCCGCCGGTGGCGTGCGCAAGGAACATGCCGCCCGCCCGCGCCTGGTTGCGGCGGGCGTGCAGGAGCGCCTCGACCTCGCGGCGGCGCTCCTGGGCGTCGGCGAAGGCGGCGTACTGCCGCTGCCGCGCCAACTCCCGTGCCGCCGCGTACTCGCTCCAGCCGCCGGCGTGCTCCTGGACGCGGCCGGTCCACGGGTCGATCTCCGCGATCCGGGTCGCTGTCCGGTCGAGGAAGACACGGTCGTGCGAGACGACGGCGAGCCCACCCGCGAAGCCGTCGAGGAAGCGCTCGAGCCGGTCGAGCCCGTCGAAGTCGAGGTCGTTCGTCGGCTCGTCGAGCAGGAGCACGTCGAACCGGGAGAGCAGGATCGCGGCCAGCCCTGCGCGCGCCGCCTCGCCGCCGGAGAGCGTCGCCGTCTCCTGCTCGAGCGAGACGGAGAGCCCGAGCTCGGCGCAGGTCGCCCGGGCACGGGACTCGAGATCGGCGCCGCCGAGCGCGAGGAAGCGCTCGAGCGCAGCCGCGTACGCATCGGGGCTCCAGTCGGAGGTGTGTCGCTCGACGTCCGCCTGCGCCTCCGCGACGCCCGTACGCCGGGCGAGGTACGCGAGCAGCGTCTCGCCCGGCCGGCGGTCGTGCTCCTGCGGCAGATAGCCGACGGTGAGCGAGGCGGGTGTCCGCTCGACGCGGCCCTCATCCGGCTCGTCCAGCCCGGCGAGCAGCCGGAGCAGCGTCGACTTGCCCGCCCCGTTGGGGCCGACGAGCCCGAGCCGCGAACGCGGGCCGAGCGTCAGGTCGACGTGGTCGAGAACGGTGCGGGCGCCGAACGAGCGGACGACGCCCTGGAGCGAGACGCGCAAGAAGCCTCCAGAAGACGTGGGGACGAGGACGTGGCGTGTGAGCGCCGGGTGAAACGTCTGGTCTCGTCTAGTCCGTCATGGGCTGGCGCCGAAGCGCTGCCGCCAGCGTACTACAAGCGGTCGCGGAGCTCCTCGAGCGCCGACCAGCGCGGATCGGGCTCCTCGTCCGGGTGGGTGTGCGGCTCGAGGTTGAGATCCTTGCCGCAGACCGGACAGAGGCCGGCGCAGTCGGGCGCGTGCAGGATCTGATCCGGAAGTGCCAGCGCGATCGCGTCGCGCGCCCACGCCGAGAGCTCGAGCTGGTCGTCGACCACGTACTCGCTCCGCAGCTCGACAGCCTCTCCGGGCTCGTTGGCGTGGTACTCGCGGGCGTCGACGGCGATGTCGACGACGGCGTCCGTCAGGCAGCGCATGCACGGGCCGTGCAGGCGCACGGCGAAGGCGAGCCGGAGGTCGAGCCCGGTCGTCGCCTGCACGACCGTCAACTCGCCCTCGACCTCGTGTGGGACGGGGAGGTAGCGCAGGCCGCCGAGCGCGAAGGGCTCGAGCTCGATCGCGATCGCATCGCGGTGCTCCTCGCCCGGCCGGAGCCGGAGGCGGCGGAGCGGGAAGCGGGTCACTGCGTCGTGCCGTCCTACACAGTAGGAGGTGTCGTCTTCGGGCTCGTGCGGGCTCAGGTCGCGCGGGCCGACGCCGGCGACGACCGTCTCCTGCGAGCGCTCGTGCAGCCGCTCCCGCCCGCGCTTCACGGCCGAGAGGAACTTGTCCAGGTTGACCTCGAGCGTCGAGAGGATCCCGTCCGCCCAGTCCTCCATCTCGAGCCGCGTCTCCCGCGCCTGCCGGCGCGCGTCGTCGACGATCTCCTGTGCCTGCCGCTCGGCGAGCTTGACGATCTCGGTCTGCGACGCCTCGCGCACGGCCTGCTCGCGCGCCTCGCCGAGGATCCGGTCGGTCTCGCGCTTCGCCTCGGCCAGCATCTCCTGGCGCTCCTTGACGATCCAGCGGGCCTGCTTGATCTCCTCCGGGATCGTCGCGCGCATCTGGTCGAGGATGTCGTAGATCTCCTCGCGGTCGATCCGGACCTGATCCGTGAGGGGGACGGCCTTCGCGTTGTGCACGAGGTCGTCGAGCTTGTCGATTAAGACGAGAACGTCCATGGCTCCTAATTCTACGCTGGTTGTTATTCCCTGGGGTTTTCCGGAGCACCGGGTCGGCCGTTCGGGAACTTCTCCGCGAGTCGGCGCGCCACGGTGTCGGGCACGAGTTCGTCCACCTTTCCGCCGAATGCTGCTATCTCCTTCACACCGCTCGACGAAACGAAGCTGACGGCCGGGCTCGCCATCACGTAGACCGTCTCGATCTCGGGCGCGAGGTGGCGGTTGAGCTGGTTCATCTGGGTCTCCCACTCGAAGTCCGAGATCACGCGAAGTCCCTTGACGATCGCCTTCGCCTGCCAGCGGCGGGCGAACTCGACGACGAGCTCGGAGAAGACGTCGACCTCAACGTTGGCAAGCCCGCCGACCGCTTCCTGCAGGAACTCGACGCGCTCGTCGAGGCTGAAGAGCGGCGTCTTGTGGCGTGGGCTGGCGACGACGCCGACGACGACGCGGTCGAAGATCGATGCGGCACGCGAGATCACGTCGACGTGTCCCATCGTGACGGGGTCGTACGAGCCTGGGCAGATGGCAGTGATCATGGGGTCGGCTCGAATAGGGTGAGCCGCGCGGAACCGTACCGCCGCGACGTGCGCAGCGGCAGCGGAAGCGCAGGTTCGGTGCGCGAGCCGGTCTCGACGACGAGCAGCCCGTCGGGCGCGAGCACCTTGGGCAGGTGCTCGGCGAGCTTCGGCTCCAGCTCCGCCCACGCCTCGTAGGGCGGGTCGACGAGGACGAGGTCGTAGGTCCGCGACTCGCGCCGGAGCTCCCAGACGGCGTCGGCGCACGTGACCCGCGCGCCGGTCAGGCGCAGCCGCTCCAGGTTCTCCGAGATCGTCCGGCAGGCCGCGCGGTCGCTCTCGACGAAGGTGACGCTCGCGGCGCCGCGCGAGAGCGCCTCGATCCCCATCGCCCCGGAGCCTGCGAACAGGTCGAGCACGCGCGCGTCGTCCACGGGCCCGATCAGGTTGAAGGCGGCCTCGCGGACGCGGTCGCCCGTCGGTCGGGTCGCGAGCCCCTTCGGCGCCGCGATCCGGGCGCCGCGGTGGGTGCCGGCGATCACTCTCATGGCGTGGCTCTACCACACCACGGTGCAAGACTCTCGGGCAACCGTGACCGACGAGATCGAGATCCGCCGCCTTTCTCCGCCCGACGTTCGCGAGCACCTGGACGCGCTCGCGGCCGTCCTCCACGACTGCGTCGCCGGCGGCGCGTCGGTCGGCTACATGGCCCCGTTCTCGCACGAGGACGCAGCGGCGGCGTTCGAGGGCTTCGCGGCCGACGCGGAGCGGGGACGGAGGCTGATCCTGGCCGCGTTCGCAGACGGCGAGCTCGTCGGCACCGCACAGGTGATCCTCGAGCTGATGCCGAACCAGCCGCACCGGGGCGAGATCGCGAAGGTGCTCGTCCACCGCTCCGCGCGCGGCCGCGGCATCGCCGGCCGGCTGATGGAGCACGCCGAGGCGGAGGCGCGCGCGGAGGGGAAGACGCTGCTCGTCCTCGATGCCGTCACCGGCGGCGACGCCGCGCGCCTCTACGACCGGCTCGGCTGGACGACGGTCGGCGTCGTTCCGAACTTCGCGCTCTACCCGGACGGGCGGCCGTGCGACACGACCTACTTCTGGAAGGCGCTCTAGCTAGGCGAGGCGGACGACCAGCTCGACGGCGCCGTCCTCGTAGGCGCGTCGGAGCTCGTCGCCGACGCCGTGGACGAGCGCGAACGCGGGCCGGTTGCCGTGCGCGATCAGCGCCCGGAAGCGGAGGATCCCCTGCGCGAGGGCCAGTGCCCGCAGCTCGGCGAGCAGCTCTCTGCCGACACCGCGGCCCTGCCACTCGTCGACGACCTCGAAGGCGATCTCGGCCTCGGGCGCGTCCGCGTCGCGGACGAAGCGCGCCAGCCCGACCGTGCGGCCGGTCGCCTGGTCCGTGGCGACGACGGCTTCGCGCCCGCAGCGGCCGACGTCGACGAGCCATTCGACGTCGCGTTCGGCAAGGCGCGGCTTCGCGCCGAGGAAGCGCAGCCTGCGGCTTCGCTCGGAGAGGCCGGCGAAGACGTCGAGCACGGGCTTGCGCTCGCCGTGGCGGAGCGGTCTGAGGGCGATTGCGTCCATGCCCACCAGCGTGCCTCGGCGGCGTGGGGCTCGGCCGTACGGCTAGCCGTACTTTTCAGGACGCGCCGAGGTGCTCGGCGTCGCCGAGCAGGGCGTCGACCTCGGCCGCCATCGTCTCCGGCGGCAGCGCCTGCGCCGCCTCGCGGGCCTGCTCGAGCAGGTCGCGGTCGTGCGTGATCCGGGCGAAGCGGAGGTCGGAGAGGCCCGACTGGCGTGCGCCGACGAGCGCGCCGCCGCCCCTGATCTCGAGGTCCTTCTCGGCGAGCTCGAAGCCGTCCGTGGACGCGACCATCGCCTCGAGCCGCTCTCGCGCGCTCTCGGTCAGCTCCTCCTTCGACCCCGACGAGACGAGCAGGCAGTACGACTGCTCGCCCCCACGCCCGACGCGTCCGCGCAGCTGGTGCAGCTGGGCGAGCCCGAAGCGGTCGGCCTCCTGGACGATCATGATCGTCGCGTTCGGGACGTCGACGCCGACCTCGATCACGGTCGTCGCGACGAGGACGTCGAGCTCGCCGGCCTTGAAGCGGGCCATCAGCTCGCGCCGCTCGGCCGGTTTCAGCCGGCCGTGCATGCAGCCGACGCGGAAGCCGCTCAGCTCGCCGTCGCGCAGCCGCTCCGCCTCCGCCTCGGCGGCGCGTGCGGTCGACGTGGCGGACTCCTCGATCAGCGGGCAGACCACGTAGGCCTGACGGCCCTCGGTCAGGTGCGCGCGCAGCCGCGTGTACGCCTCGGAGCTGCGCTCGTCCGTCACCCAGGCGGTCACGATCGGCTTCCGCGCTAGCCGGCGGCTTCGCGATCTCGCTGACCGCGAGGTCGCCGTAGACCGTCAGCGCGAGCGTGCGCGGGATCGGCGTCGCCGTCATGTGGAGCACGTGCGGCGCGCGCCCCTCGACGAGCGCCGAGCGCTGCTCGACGCCGAAGCGGTGCTGCTCGTCGACGACGGCGACGGCCAGGTCGCGGAAGTCGAAGCCCTTCTGGATCAGCGCGTGAGTGCCGACGACGACGTCCGCCTGGCCGCCGATCTTCGACTTGACCGAGCCGGTGACGAGGGCGCAGCTGACGCCGAGCTCCATGCAGATCCCCTCGATCGTGAGGAAGTGCTGCTCCGCGAGCGTCTCGGTCGGGGCCATCAGCGCGCCCTGGCGGCCGGCCTCGACCGCGCGCAGCAGCGCGTACAGCGCCACGACGGTCTTGCCCGAGCCGACGTCCCCCTGGAGCAGGCGCTGCATCGGCGTCGTCCGCGCGAGGTCGGCGTCGATCTCCGCGATCGCCTCCTCCTGGTGCTCGGTCAGCTCGAACGGCAGCGCGTCCCGGTAGCGGCCGATCAGCTCGCCCGGCTCGGGGAGCGCAGCGGCGATCTGCTGCTCGCGCTCGGCCGTGCGCCGGGCGAGCGCCAGCTGCAGCACGAGCAGCTCGTCGAAGGCGAGCCGCTGCCGCCCCTCCTCGGCCTCTTCGAGCGAGCGCGGCTTGTGGATCGACGCCAGGGCGTCGCCGCGGAGCGGCAGCCCGCGCTCCGCCTTCAACCGCGCCGGGAGCGGGTCGGGGCGGTCGGTCACGAGCGGCAGCGCCGCCTCGACCAGCTCGCGCAGCTTCGCGGCCGAGATCTCCTCGCT
Source organism: uncultured Gaiellaceae bacterium (assembly GCA_963737455.1). Classification (GTDB taxonomy): domain Bacteria; phylum Actinomycetota; class Thermoleophilia; order Gaiellales; family Gaiellaceae; genus Gaiellasilicea. The sequence goes on from CAVTSN010000016.1 coordinate 156,021, forward strand.
CGCCGGGTAGACGGGTGCGAAGTCGGCCGTCGCGGAGCCGCCGTTGAGGTCGAACGAGCGGACCGCGAAGCCGAACCGGTTCGGCGCCCCGCGCAGGCGGACGTGCGTTCCCGGCTTCAGCTTCTCCTGCAGCCACGGCTGGTTGAACCAGGTCGCGCTGATCTGGCCGGTGCCGTCCGAGACCTGCGCGGTCAGGATCTGGAGCCGGCCGCGCCCGCGGCGCAGCGACGTCCTGAGCACCTCGCCCTCGATCAGCACCTCCTCGTCCCCGAAGAGGTCGGCGATCCGCTTCTCCGGCGCCGGCCGCTCGTAGCGGCGCGGCCGGTGGTCGAGCAGGTCGCCGGTGCGCTCGAGCCCCAGCTTCGCGAGCCGCTTCTTCAGCGTCGGCCCGACGCCGGGCAGCGAGTCCAGCGGCGCCTCCAACCGCTCCGGGCGGAAGCGGCCGCGCGTCGCCGGCCAGCGCTCAGGCGGGTCCACGGCGGCGAAACCGGGCTGGGGCCGGCTCATCGTCCGAGTATCGCACCCGGTCCGGCTAGCCTCCTGACGCTCCTGGCGCGTCGGTCGCGGTGCGTAGGCCGGGAGGGCAGCCGGCCGGTGCGTCAGGGCTGGAACCAGAAGAAGCCGACCGTGCCGGGCCTGCGTGCGTGCCGACGACCGCACCGAGGCTCGTGACGAGCTTCACGTCGGCCTGCGGCCTGCTCGCGAGCACGATCGCCTGGAGCTGCTCGACGGCGTCCGTCGCCTCCGCGTGGGCGATCGCGACGGAGAGGCCGGGACCGTCCGTCGTCGCCTCCTCGAAGCGCTTGCGGAACTCCTCGAACGCCTTGCCCCGGCCGCGGGCTCGCGTCAGCGGCACGACCTCGCCGTCCTCGATCGAGAGGATCGGCTTCACGTTCAGCAGGCTCCCCATCAGAGCCTTGCCCCGCCCGATCCGGCCGCCCTTGGCGAGGAACTCGAGCGTGTCGACGGTGAAGAGGATCCCCGAGCGCTCGCGGTAACCCGCGATCAGCGCCTCGACCTCCTCGTCCGTGGTTCCGCGCGCGAGCAGCTCCTGGATCCCGAGCGAGAGCATCCCGACCCCGACCGACACGGACTCCGTGTCGACGAGCCGGATCCGGTCGCCCTCGTCCGCGGCGGCGAGTGAGGCGCTCTGGAATGTGCCCGAGAGCTTCGCCGAGATGTGCAGCGAGTAGATCCGCTCGTAGCCCGCGAGCGCGTGGTAGACGGTGAGGAAGTCCTGCGGCGTCGGCTGCGAGGTCGTCGGCAGCTCGGACGCGGTCTTCAGCCGCGCGTAGAAGTCGTGCGGGTCGAGCTCGACGTAGTCGCGGAAGCTCTCCTCGCCGAAGCGGACGTAGAGCGGCACGACGCGCATGTTCGGGAAGCGGATCTGCGCGTCGGGGAAGTCGGCGGTCGAGTCGAGCACGATCGCCGTGTTCTCGAAGGTCAGGTTCACCGGGCCACCTTGCGCTTCGCCCGCACGCCGGATCGCGGCGACGATCACGTCGAGCTCCTCGTCCTTGCGCAGGCAGTCGATCGCCCCCGCGGCCAGCAGCGCGTCGAGCTCGCGCGGGCTCGCCGACGCGGTGAGGCAGACGACGGCCACCTCCGGGTACTCGTTCACGAGGGCGAGGGTCGTCTCGACGCCGTCCATTCCCGGCAGCCGGAAGTCCATCACGACGACGTCCGGCCGGTGCTCGCGGTAGGCGTCGACGGCGGCGTTCCCCTCGGCGACGGCGCCGACGACCTCGATCCCGTCCTGGAGCTCGAGCAGGAGGATGAGCGCCTGCCTGAAGACGTCGTTGTCCTCGACGAGCAGCACGCGGATCGGCTGGGGTGTCCGACACGGGCAGGACCATATGCCCTACTCGGCGGAGAGGAGCAGCGGATAGTGCGGCTGGCCGCCGGGATGGACGTCCAGCTCGACCGCGGGATGGAGCTCCTCCATCCGGCGCAGCAGCCCCGCGAGATCGGGCTCGTCGTCCCCCGTCAGCAGCGTCAGCACCTCGCGGCCGTCGCCGAGCAGTCTTTCCGCGACCGCGCACGCGACCTCGTCGAAGTCGGGCGAGGACGCGACGGCGCAGCCGTTCGCGAGCCCGAGCCACGCGCCCTTGCGCACGTCGATCCCATCGAGCTCGACGTCGCGCGATGCGACCGTGACCTCGCCGGTCAAGACCTGGTCGAGCGCCTCGAGCATCGCCGCCTCGTTCTCCTCCGCGCTCAGCGAGGGCAGGTAGCGGACGATCGCCGCCAGCCCTGCCGGGAACGGACCGTGACGGGATCACCCGCACCTGCTTGTCGACGAGCTTCGCGGCCTGCTCGGCCGAGAGGATCACGTTCGAGTTGTTCGGGAGCACGAGCACCTCGGTCGCGGGCGTCGCCTGGATCGCCGCGACGATGTCCGCAGTCGAAGGGTTCATCGTCTGGCCGCCCTCGATCACCTTGGCGGCGCCGTAGCTCTCGAAGAGGCGCCGGTTGCCGGCGCCGGGGACGACCGCGACGACGCCGGTCTCGAGCGTCAGCGCCGGGTCGGGGACCGAGTCGAGAAGCCGCTCCGAGCGCTCCTCGGTCTGCTTGTGCATGTTCGCGATCTCGACGCCCTCGATCGTCCCGAGCGCCGTTCCGAACGCGAGCGCGCGGCCGGGCTCGTCCGTGTGGACGTGGATCTTCAGCGCGGTCGCGTCGCCGACGACGAGCAGCGAGTCGCCGAGCTCGTCCAGCTGCGCCTCCAGCGCCTCCGCATCCAGCCCCTCACCCTCGACGACGAACACGGTGCAGTAGCGAAACTCGGACAGCTCCTGATGGACCGCGTCCAGCCCCGCCTCGTGCGCCGCCTCGACGGGTGCGTCCGGAATCGGCTCGCCGGACAGGGCCGCGGAGACGCCGCGGACGATCTCGAGCAGGCCGGCTCCGCCTGCGTCGACGACCCCGGCCTCGCGCAGGACCGCGAGCTGGTCGGGCGTCCGGGCGAGCGCGTCCTCGCCGCGCTCGATCAGCTTCTTCATCAGCGCCGCCGGCTCGAGCGCTGCGTTGCGCGGGTCCTCGGCCTCCTCGGCCAGCTCCCGGATCACGGACAGCATCGTCCCCTCGACCGGGCGCCGCACGGCGCGATAGGCCGCGTCGCTGGCGGCGCGGAACGCGCGCCGGATCGTCGCCGCGTCGAGCAGCCCGGCCTCGCCGAGCGCCTCGGCCGCGCCGCGCAGGATCTGGGAGAAGATGACGCCGGAGTTGCCGCGCGCGCCCATCAGCGCCGCCCGCGTCAGCTCCTTGGCGAGCGTCGCCCGGTCGGCGGCCGTGGAGGCGTCGAGCACCTCCATGATCGCGCGCGCGGTCAGCGTCAGGTTGGTGCCGGTGTCGCCGTCCGGGACGGGGTAAACGTTGAGATCGTCGATCCGGCGGCGGTTGGCCTCGAGCGTCGCGAGCGCGGCCTGGCCGAGCTCCTTGGCCCGCTCGAGCTCCGTCACGCGGTCCTCCTGACGTCCTCGATGTGCACCTCGACGGCCGCGACGCGGAGGCCCGTGAGCCGTTCGAGCTCGTACCCGACGCGCGAACGGACGGTCGCCGCGACCTCGGCCAGGTTGAGCCCGTACTCGACGACGACGTGGAGGTCGATCCGGAGGCCGTCCTGCGTGCCCGAGACGTCGATCCCCTGCGTCAGCTTGTCGCGGGTCAGCAGGCGCGCCAGGCCCTTGCCGGCCATGCCGACGACGCCGTAGCACTCGGCGGCCGTGTGGCCGACGATCTGCGCGATCGCGTCCGGCGCGATCCTGATCGAACCGAGCTCGGACTGCTCCGTGAGGTGGCCCTGCATCTGCGCGACTTTAGACGGTGCGCGCGGCCGCGAGGTTGCGTGCTAGATCGCTTTCTGGACCTTGCCGGCCTTGAGGCACTTCGTGCAGATGTAGGCCCGCTTGGCGACGCCGTTCAGAAGCACCCGCACCTTCTGCAGGTTCGGGTTGAAGCGACGGCGCGTCGCCACCATCGAATGGCTCCGGTTGTTCCCGAAGGACGGCTTCTTGCCGCAGGATGCGCAGACCTTGGACACGGCCGCCGATGATAGCAGCCAAGTTGCAAAGTGTTACTTGGCGTTATCGCTGCGCAGCGGCGCGGAGCTGGGCGAAGACGTCGGCCATCTCGAGCCCCGTGCGGACGGCCTCGGCGCCCTTTTCGAGCCGGTCGTCGGCCTGGTCCGCCTCCTCGAGCGTGAGCACGCCGAACGCGACCGGGACGCCGGTCTCGAGCGCGGCGAGCTGGAGGCCGGACGCGGCCTCGCCGGCGACGAAGTCGAAGTGCGGCGTGTCGCCGCGGATGACGCAGCCGAGCGCGACGATGCAGGCGTAGCGGCGCGTCTTCGCCAGCGCCATCGCCGCGATCGGCAGCTCGAACGCGCCCGGGACGGGCATGACCGTGATCGCCTCGCGAGCGACGCCGGCCGACTCGAGCTCGGCGAGTGCGCCTTCGAGCAGCTTGCCGGTGACGGAGCCGTTGAAGCGGCTGACGACGATCCCGACCGCGCGGCGCCCGCCCTGCGGGCTGCCCTCGAGCACGCCGTAGCCCTCCGGGACGCCGAAATCTCCCGCCGCGTGCTCGGCCGATTCGGCCTCGAGCTCCGGCTCCTCCGCCTCGACGGGCGGCTCGAGCTCGGGCGCCTCGACCTCCGCCTCGGGTTCCGCGACCTCGGCCTCGGGCTCCGCGACCTCGGCGTCGGGCTCCGCGAGCTCGGCCTCGGGCTCCGCGAGCTCCGCCTCCGCCTCGACCTCGGCCTCCGGCGCCTCGTCTTCCTCGCCCGGCGGGTCCTCGAGCGAGGGCGCCTCGGGCCAGCCGTCGCGCTCGCTCACGCCTCGGCTCCGTCGTAGAGGTCGGGGTCGAAGCGCAAATCCTGGTGATGCAGCTTGTGGCCGAGCTTCTCGCGCTTGGTGTCGAGGTAGCGGCGGTTCTCGTTGTTGGGCTCGACGACGATCGGCTCCTGGGCGACGACCTCGAGCCCGAAGCCGGCGATCCCGGAGATCTTCTTCGGGTTGTTCGTGAGCACCCGGATCGTCGAGAGGCCGAGGTCGGCGAGGATCTGCGAGCCGATCCCGTACTCGCGCTGGTCGGCGGCGAAGCCGAGCCGGAGGTTCGCCTCGACGGTATCGAGTCCCTGCTCCTGCAGCTCGTACGCCTTCAGCTTGTTCAGCAGGCCGATCCCGCGGCCCTCCTGCGCGAGGTAGAGCAGCACGCCCTTCCCCTCCTGCTCGATCCGGGCGAGCGCGAGCTCGAGCTGCTCGCCGCAGTCGCACTTGAGCGAGTGGAAGACGTCGCCGGTGAGGCATTCGGAGTGGACGCGCACGAGCACGTCCTCCTCGCCGGCGACCTCGCCCTTCACGAGCGCGACGTGGTGCTTCCCGGTCAGCGTCTCGCGGAAGGCGACCGCCGTGAACTTGCCGTAGCGCGGTCGGCAGCGTGACGGAGGTGACCCGCTCGACGAGCTTCTCGTGGCGGCGCCGGTACTCGATCAGGTCGGCGACCGTGATCATCTTCAGCCCGTGCCTCGCGCAGTAGTCGACGAGGTCGGGGACGCGGGCCATCGTCCCGTCGTCCTTCATGATCTCGCAGACGACGCCCGCCGGGATCACGCCCGCGAGCCGGGCGAGGTCGACGGCGGCCTCGGTCTGGCCCGAGCGCTGGAGCACGCCGCCGCGGCGGGCGCGGAGCGGGAAGATGTGCCCAGGCTGGACGAGGTCGCGCGGCCCCGAGGACGGGTCGACGGCGACCTGGATCGTGTGCGCGCGGTCGTGCGCCGAGATGCCGGTGGTGACCCCCTCGCGCGCCTCGACCGTGACGGTGAAGGCGGTGCCGAACGGCGTCTCGTTCTGGTCGGTCATCTGCCGCAGCCCGAGCTCGTCGCAGCGCTCCTCCGTCAGGCAGAGGCAGACGAGCCCGCGCGCGTGCGTGACCATGAAGTTGACCGCCTCCGGCGTCGCGAACTGGGCCGCGATCGTCAGGTCGCCCTCGTTCTCGCGATCCTCGTCGTCGACGACGACCACGAAGCGGCCGGCGCGGATCTCCTCGATCGCCTCCTCGACGGTGGCGAACGGGCTCGCGGTGCGGGTGTCTGCCGTCATCGTCACCGGGGCATCGTACCGGGGAGCAACTTTTCGACGTACTTCGCCAGCACGTCGATCTCGAGGTTGACCAGGCTGCCGGTGGCGAGCTCGGACAGGGTCGTCTCCGCGAGCGTGTGCGGAATCAGCGCGATCTCGAAGCCGGTCCCGTCGACGGCGGCGACGGTGAGCGAGACGCCCTCGACCGCGACCGATCCCTTCTCGACGAGATAGCGGAGCAGCTCGGCCGGAGGCTCGACCCGCAGGCGGACGCCGTCGGCCTCGGGCACGACCGAGACGACACGGCCGACTCCATCGACGTGTCCCTGGACGTAGTGGCCGCCGAGCGGCTCGCCGGCCCGCAGCGCCGGCTCCAGGTTGACCTGCGCTCCGAACGGCTTCACGCGGTCGAGCGTCTCCGGGACGACGTCGAACGCGAGCCGGCCGTCACCGTTCTCGACGACGGTGAGGCAGACGCCGTCGATCGAGACCGAGTCGCCGAGCTCCGCCGGCAGCGCCGCCTCGACGACGAGCCTGCCGCCCTCGAAGGACGCGACCGTCCCCACCTCTCGCACGAGCCCGGTGAACATGATGGGAGGTTACGGCTCCCGGAGGTAGGCCTCGAGCAGGACGTCCTCGCCGACCTGCCTGCTCGTGAGATGTGAGAGCCGGAGCGGGCCGGCCAGCCCCGGAACGGCGAACGGGCCGTCGCCCGCGAGCGTCGGCGCGACGAAGAGCAGCAGCTTGTCGACGAGCGCCGGCCTCGAGGAACGCGCGCGCGAGTGTCGGCCCGCCTTCGAGCAGCAGCGACTGGACTCCGTCGGCTGCGAGGGCGTGCAGCTCGTCCTCGAGCCCGCCTGAGCGGAGCTCGAGCTCGGAGCCCGCCGGGAGCGGCCCGCTCCCGAACGCGAGCCGGCGCGGCTGCCGCGGCGCGTCGACGCCGCGCGCGTCCAGCCGGGGGTTCTCGAGCCGGACCGTGCCCATCCCGACCGCGACGGCGTCGGAGGCGGCGCGGAGCTCGTGCACGAGCCGGCGCGATTCCTCGCCGGAGACCCACCGCTCGCCGGGGACGGTGACGCGGCCGTCGAGCGTGACCGCGGCCTTGTAGATGACGAACGGCCGTCCGAGAGACGTCCACGTGCGCCAGGCCTCGTTCTGGCGGCGCGCCTCGAAGCCGTCCGCAAGCTCCGTCTCGACGCCCTGTTCGCGTAGGCGCGCGAGGCCGCCGCCGGCCTCCGGGTTCGGATCGAGCGAGCCCGCGACGACGCGGGCGATCCCGGCGGCGAGGACGGCATCGACGCACGGCGGCGTCGTCCCATGGTGGGCACAGGGCTCCATCGTCACGTAGAGCGTGGCGCCGCGTGCGCGCTCGCCCGCCGCTGCGAGCGCGACCGCCTCGCCGTGGCGGCCGTCAGTCTCGGTCGCTCCCTCGCCGACGATCTCGCCCCCGGCGACGACGACCGCTCCGATCGTCGGCTTCGGATACGCCCTGCCCTCCGCTTCCGCTGCGAGCTCCAAGGCCCGCTCGATGCTCATGCCAACGCTTGTACCAAGCGGCGGTAGGCCCGCGGCAGGTCCTCGAAGCCGAAGATGCCCGTGCCGACGACGAGCAGGTCCGCCCCGGCCTCGTGCGCGGCGCGCACGTTCTCCGCCTTGACGCCGCCGTCCACCTGGACGAAGCAGTCGACCAGCTCGCGAGTGCGAGCGATTCGCTCGTACGCGTCCTCCATGAACTCCTGGCCGGAGTAGCCGGGCTTGATCGACATGCAGAGGCAGAGGTCGGCACCCTGGTTCGCCGCCTCGGCCGCCTCCTCGACCGGCGTCTCGGGGTTGAAGGCGACGCCTGCCTCGAGCCCGTGCTCCCGCGCCTGCGCGATCACGGCCCCAACGTCGTCGACGACCTCGACGTGGAAGGTGACGCTGTCGGCGCCCGACTCGGCGAGCTCCTGGAAGTGGTGCGCCGGGTCGTCGACCATCAGATGGCAGTCGATCCGGCCGCCGAGGTCGTGGATGTGGGGTGCGATCGAGCGCAGCACGACGGGGCCGATCGTCACGGGCGGGACGAAGTGGCCGTCGCCGATGTCGAAGTGGAAGATGCGGGCGCCGGCGTGCCCGACGTGCTGGATCTGCTCGCCGAGCCGCCAGAAGTCCGCCGCGTAGAGCGACGGCTCGATCTCGACCGCCCGCACCCAGTCGCGCCACGACACGGGCCGATCTTATGCGCGCAGCCGGGCGATGAAGAAGCCGCTCGTGCCGTGGACGTGCGGCAGCGTCTGCAGGAACTCCGGCCGGCTCGGATGGCGGAACTGCGCCCAGCCCTCGATCGGCTCGACCGCGAGCCCGGACGCGTCGACGACGGCCTCCGACTCGTCGGCGTTGATCGTGCAGACGGAGTAGACGATCGTGCCGCCCGGCCGGACGCGCTCGGCCGCCGCCCGCAGGAGCTCGAGCTGGAGCTCGGGGAGCGGCTCCGAGCGCCAGCGCAGGTCGGGGCGCGCGGCGAGGACGCCGAGGCCCGAGCAGGGTGCGTCGACGAGCGCGCGGTCGAAGCCCGTCAGCTCGGCCGGCAGCGCGCGGCCGTCGGCGTGGACGACGCGCACGTGCTCGGCGCCGAGGCGGCGGACGTTCTCCTCCAGCTCGCGCGCGCGGGCCTCGTTGGCCTCGACCGCGGTCACCTCGCCTGCGAGCATCGTCGTCTTGCCACCGGGCGCCGCACAGAGGTCGAGGACGCGCTCGCCCGCCTGCGAGCCGACGACGAGCCCGGCCAGCTGGGAGCCTCTGCTCTGGGGCCAGATCTCGCCTCTTTGCAGGGCTTTTTCGTCCACGCGCGAGACCTCGTAGCCGCCCGGGATGTCCGTCGAGGTCCCGTCCGGGACCGGGCCGCGGACGTGCCTGACGACGGTGGGAGGCGGCTCGTTCTGCGCCCGCATCAGCGCGAGCGCCGCGTCCTCGCCGAGATCGCGACGCCAGACGTCCCAGATCCAGTCCGGGTAGGAGTGCTTGAGCGGTCCCTCCGGCAGCGCCGCCAGCAGCCCCTCGATCCCGTCGCCGACGCGGCGGAGGACGGCGTTCGTGAACGGGACGGCCCGTTCCAGCCGGGCGCGGCGGACGAGCTCGACCGACTCGTTCACGGCCGCGTAGCGCGGGACGCCGCCGAGGTAGCCGAGCTGGAAGGCGCCGAGCCGGAGCGCCGCGAGCACCGGCGCGTCGAGCTTCCGCACCGGCCGCTTCCCGAGCGTCTCGATCGCGTGGTCGAGCGTCCGCGCGCGCTGCACCGTCCCGAACGCGAGCTGGCGCGCGAGCGAACGGTCGCGGTCGTCCAGCTGCGCGGAGGCGGATCGGAGCACCCGGTCGGCGTACGCGTCCTCCTCGAAGACGCGGCGGACGACCTCGTACGCCGCGGCACGGGCGGGCGCGATCGTCACCGGAGACCGCGGAGGAACGCCTCGTAGGGCATCCGCCTGCTGCCCTCCGGCTGCACTTCGACCGGGACGAGCTCGCCGTCCTCGAGCCGCGCCTGCCAGATCGTGACGCGGCGGCCGTGCAGCTCGCCGCGCGCGCCGATGTGCGGTGACAGCGCCCGGATCCGGTTCAGGCTCTCCTCCGGCCGCGTCAGGTCGAGCTCGCGGTCGGCCGCCTCGATCTTCGCTGCGTACGTCGCCTCGCCCTCCTGCGGCGTGAACGACGGGTCGGCCAGCACCTCGTCGAGCAGCTCCACCGCGACCTCGGCCGCACGCTCGTAGACGGTTCCGGCGTCGTCCTCGGCCGTCAGCGGGAACGAGCGCTGCGCCGCCACGGGGCCGGCGTCGAGCTCCTTCACGGTCTCGTGGATCGTCACGCCCGTCTCCGTGTCACCGGCGAGCAGCGCGCGCTCGACCGGCGCCGCACCGCGCCAGCGCGGCAGCAGCGACGGGTGAACGTTGAGCCAGAGCCCGCGCTCGAGCAGGCTCTCGGGGATCAGCAGCCCGTAGGCGGCGACGACCACCGCCTCGCCGGGGAGCTCGAGCTCGGCCGTCGGCCGCTCCGGCTGCAGCACCGGGATCCCGAGCCGCTCGGCGACCTCCTTCGCCGGCGGCGCGGCCAACCTCCGCCCGCGCCCCGCGGGGCTGTCGGGCCGGGTCAGCAGTGCCGCGACCTCGTGTCGCGCGGCGAGCCGCTCGAGCACGTCGGCGCCGAACGGCGCCGTGGCGGCGACGGAGATCCTCACCGCGCAAGGCTATGCCAAGTAACACTTTGTTACTTGGCAGGCCACGGCCGGTCGAGTGCCCCCGAAGCTGCCTCGCAACACTTTGTTGCTTGGCTAGAGCGAGCGGCGCAGGGTCGCGAGCGCGTCCTTGCGCGAGTCGTCGTCGGTGCGCTCGAGCATCAGCACCCCGTCGAGGTGGTCGAGCTCGTGCTGGACGACCCGCGCGTCCATCTCCTCGAGCTCGAGCTTGAGCGGCGCTCCCGTGACGTCCTGGCCCTCGATCGTCACCTCGGCGGCCCGCTCGACCGGCACGAGCACGCCCTGGAGCGAGAGGCAGCCCTCGTCGGCGGTCTCCGTCGAGCGTGACCGCTTCGTGATCTCGGGGTTGACGATCGTGGTCACGTCCTCCTCGTCGGCGAGCTGGAAGACGAACAGCCGCTGCAGCACGCCGACCTGCGTCGCCGCCAGCCCGACGCCGCGTGCGTCGTGCATCAGGTGCGCCATCTTCTCGGCGAGGCGGGCGAGGTCGTCGTCGAACAGCTCGACCTCCCGCGCGCGCATCCGCAGGACCGCGTCCGGGTACTGGCGGATCTGGGCGAGCGCGAGCCTGCGGCGCGCGCGATCCTGCGCGTCGAGCTGCCGCTCGTCGACCTCGTCGCCGCCTTCCGGCGCGGGCGCAATCCCGCTGTCGGCCATGCGCGCGAGTGTAGTCAGACCGTCTGGGGGTCGACGTCGACGACGGCGTTGACGCCCGGCGCGCCGCATCGCGGGCGCAGCCGCGGCCAACACCCGCCCCGCCGCGGCCGCGAGCGCACGCGGGGTGTCGGTCTTCGCCACCAGCTGAGCGCGGTGGCGGCCGCGGAGGCGGAGCAGGGGCGCCGGACCGAGCAGATCGGATCCCTTCAGCTCGCCGTTGAGCTCGCGCAGGAGCCGCTCGGGCGCCTCCGCGTCGGTGCCCGACGCGACGATCGAGATCAGGTGCCGGAACGGCGGATAGCCGAGCTCTCGCCGCCGGTCGAGCTCCTCGGCGAGGAAGCCGGCGACGTCGTGGCGGGCGGCGTAGCGGAGCGGCGTCGCGTCCGGCTGGAACGTCTGCACGATCACCTTGCCCGGCGCGTCGCGGCCGCTGCGGCCGGCGAGCTGCGTCACGAGCTGGAACGTGCGCTCCTCGGCGCGGAAGTCCGGGATCGCCAGCCCCGTGTCCGCGTCGACGACCGCCGCGAGCGAGACGCCGGGGAAGTGGTGGCCCTTGGCGACCATCTGCGTCCCGACCAGCACGGCGCGGTCCGCTGCGGCGAAGCGGTCGAGCGCCTCGCGGAGTGCACCCGGCTTCGCGGCCGTGTCCGCGTCGAGCCTGATCCGCTCCAGCTCCGGCACCCGCTTCTCGAGCTCGGCCTCGAGCCGCTGCGTGCCGGCGCCGATCCGCGCCAGCTCGGACGACCCGCACTCGGGGCACGCGTCCGGGACGGCCTCCGAGTAGCCGCAGTGGTGGCAGTGCAGCCGCGAGTCGCGGTGGAGCGTCAGGGCGACGTCGCAGAGCCCGCAGCGCCGCGAGACACCGCAGGCGCGGCAGTGGATCGCCGGTGCCAGACCGCGGCGGTTCAGGAGCAGGATCGCCTTGCCGCCCTGCTCCGCGATCCGGCCGAGCTCCTCGAGCAGCGGCGCCGAGAGCGGATAGCCCGCCTCGTGGCGGAGATCGACGATCCGGACGCTCGGCATCGGCGCCCCGAGCCGTTCCCCCAGCTCGAGCCGCTCGAGCCGCTCCCAGCTCTCGGGCCGCGGCGTGGCGCTGCCGTAGACGGCGACCGCGCCCTCGAGCGCAGCCCGCTTCGCAGCGACGGTGCGCGCGTCGTAGCGTGGATCGGACTCCTGCTTGTAGGACGAGTCGTGCTCCTCGTCGACGCAGATCAGCCCGAGATCCGGCACCGGCGCGAAAACTGCGGAGCGTGCGCCGACGACGACGGGCGCCTCCCCGGCCACGATGCGCTCGCGCTCGTCCCGGCGCTCCGCGTCGGTGAGGCCCGAGTGCAGGACCGCGATCCGGTCGCCGAAACGGGCCTGGAAGCGGCCGAGCGTCTGCGGGGTCAGGGCGATCTCCGGGACGAGCACGATCGCTCCCTTGCCGCGCTCGAGCGCGGCTGCGCAGGCCTGCAGATAGACCTCGGTCTTGCCGCTGCCGGTCGCGCCCGCGAGCAGCAGATGTGCGCCGCCGCCGTCGATCGCCGCCACGATCCGCAACACCGCGCGCTGCTGCGCGTCCGTCAGCCTGGCGGGCTCCGCCTCACCGGCCATCCCGGCGCCGGTCGTGCGCCGGTCGCCGCGCCGCGCCCGCAGCTTCGGGGCGACGAGCTCGAGCGCGCGCGCGGGCGTCGAGCCGTAGTAGTCGGCGAGCCAGAGGGCCAGATCGACGAGCGCCGGCGGCAGCTCGTAGAGGACGCCCTCGATCGGCGCCGGCTCGACGCCGGGCGGCGCGGCGACGCCCGTCTCGACGACGACGCCCCGCGCCGACGACCGGCCGAAGCGGATCGAGACGACGGCGCCCTTCCCCACCCCGGGCGGCACCTCATAGGTGAAGAGACGCGCGACGGCGCGGGAGGAGACGAGCGGATAGACGGACGCGAGCACCGAGCCAGCGTAGAGGTGGGGCGCGATGGCCCAAGCACGTCCGTCGATAGACTGGCCCCGTGGCACACGGGCAGGGACATTCGGTCGACGAGTACCTCGAGACGATCTACTTCCTCGCCTTCCCGATCGGCGAGTACCGACCCGACCCGAACAGCTCGTCGGCGATCGCCTCGCGGGTCGCCGAGATGCTGGGCGTCTCGCGGGCGTCCGCGGGCGAGATGCTGAAGCGGCTCGAGGCCGAAGGGCTCGTCGAGCGCGGCGAGCACAAGGAGGCGATCCTGACCGACACCGGGATCGAGCGGGCCGAGCGCGTCGTCCGCAAGCACCGGATCATCGAGCGCCTGCTCACCGACTTCATGGGCTACACGCCGGGCGAGGCACACGTCCACGCCGACGAGCTCGGCGACACATTCACCGACGACATGGTCGAGCGGATCGAGGTCCGGCTCGGCAACCCGGAACGCTGCCCGCACGGCTGGCCGATCGACCCCGCGTTCGAGCAGCTGGAGAACAAGGAGTTGGCGCCGCTGGCCGACCTCGACATCGGCCGCGAGGCGGAGATCGTGCGGCTCGCCGAGCACGACGGCGAGCTCCTGCACTGGTTCTACGACGAGGGCTTCACGCCCGGAGCGCATGTGGTCATCCGCGAGGCGCAGCCCGCAGCGGGGCAGTTCAAGGTTCTGCTCAGCGGCAAAGAGCAGGCGATCGGCGAGAAGGCCGCGGCCGGGCTCTACGTCCGCCCGGGCTAGGCCAGCCGCTCGGCCAGCTTCCGCGCGTTCAGGTGCGCGATCGCCTCGATCGTGACCATCGGATTGACGCCGGAGGCGGTCGGGAACGCCGAGCCGTCGGCGATCACGAGGTTGCGCACGTCCCACGTCTCGCCTGTCGGCGATGCCGCCGACCGGCCCGGCGAGTCGCCCATCCGGGCCGAGCCCATGAGGTGGAACGAGTAGAGCGAGCCGCGGCCGGGGCCGAAGCGGAACGCGCTCGGCGGGAACCCCTCGGCCCAGCGCTGCATCCGTCCGTTCGCGGTGAAGATCTCGCGTGCACCGGCGGCCGCCATGATGCGGCCGGCGCCGTCGATCCCCGCCGTCAGGCGGCGCGCATCGTCCTCGTGCAGCCGGTACGTCGCAATCGCCTCGCCGTCGCGCCCGATCCGAACTCGCCCGGCGCCGCCGTCGCGTGGGATCACCGCGATCAGCGAGAGCCGCGGCAGGCTCGCCATCAACCGGGCGTGAGCAGCGGCTCCCTCCCACGGCAGAGCGGCCGCCAGCAGCGCGGGATGCAGCGGCACCGTCTCGAGCTTGACCCCGTAGCCGCCGTCGAGGAAGCGGAACTGGTCCGAGTAGAGCGCCTGCAGCGTCCCCTCCCACGGCCGGATCTCTTCCTCGAAGCTGCCGAAGACGGCCGTCGCGGGGTGCAGCCGCAGCCCGCGACCGACGTTCGGGTTCGCGAGGCCGGAGCGGAGCAGTAGCGCCGGGGTCTCGATCGCACCCGCCGCCGCGACGATCGCGCGGGCGCGAACCTGCACCGGTCCGGCATCGACGCCGACGGCGGTCCCGTTCTCGACGAGAACGCGGCGTGCTCTCGCACCGACCACGATCCTCGCGCCCGCGCCGGCGGCGTCCTCGAGCCACGTCCGCAGCGTCGACTGCTTGGCGCCGACCGGGCAGCCGTAGCCGCAGGAGCCGCAGACGACGCCTTGCTCGCACCCGATCACATCGCGGGGCATCGCGTCGACGTGCCAGCCGAGCGACTCGAGCCCGCGCGCCATCGCCTCGTCCCGCCGCGAAGGCCGGTTGTGGTCGGTGTTGACGCCGAGGCGCTCGCAGACCGCGTCGAGGCTCGACCCGAGCTCGGCGGACGGGAAGCCGAGCCCCTCCCACTCCGCGAGCACCTCGTCGGGCGTACGGAACGACGTCGTGTAGTTGACGACCGTGCCGCCGCCGAGGCATGCGCCGGCGATGAGCGCGACGCCCTGGTCGTCGGTCGCCGACGCGCCGCCGGCGCGATACAGCCGCCGGAGGCCGGCGCGCTCGCCGCCGTCGAAGTCGCGCTCGGACCAGTAGCCGCCCGCCTCGAGCACGACCACGTCGAGGCCGGCCTGGGCGAGCACCGCGGCCGCGACACCTCCCCCGGCTCCGGAGCCGACGACGCAGACGTCGCACGCGAGCATGAGGCCGTCGCCCACCTCGAGCGGCTCGAGCCGCGGAGCGGGCGCGTCCGCACGCGCGCCGAGCGGTCCCGGGTAGCCGATCTCGTCCCAGCGGCCCGGAAGCAGGTATGCGAACGCCAGAGCTGCCTTCCGGAGCGCCTGGAAGCCGGTCCGGAGCACCGGCACCGGGCTGTCTCGCCAGAGCCGCAGGACGGCTTCGCGTCGAGGCTGCGACAGCCGGCCGTAGCCCGGCAGCCAGGTTCGGAGCAGCAGGAGCAGGCGCGTGCGCTCGCGCGCCGTCAGGTCGTGCTCGATCGCATCGAGGACGGCCTCCGGGATGCCCTGCTCGACGGCGCCGGGCGCGAACGTCTCACAGATCG
>CAVTSN010000017.1:0-150493 GCA_963737455.1 uncultured Gaiellaceae bacterium
CCTCGTTCTGCACGTCGAGCACGGCTGCTCGCGTGATCCGGGTGATGATCGCGAGCGGAATCGTGCCGAGCGCGATCGCAGGCAGGATCAGGTGCTTGATGCAATCCCACAACGCCGCCCAGTTACCCGTGATGATCGAGTCGAGGATGTAGAAGTTCGTCGGGTGCTCGAGCTCGATCAGGACGCTGACCCGCCCGACGGTCGGGAGCCAGCCGAGCCTGACCGCGAAGATGTATTTGAGGATGATCGCGAGCACGAAGATCGGGATCGAGATCCCGAGCAGCGACGCGAACAGGCTGAAGTGGTCGAGGGAGCTGCCGTAGCGTTTCGCCGCCAGGAAGCCGAGCGGGATCCCGACGAAGACCGAGAAGAGCATGGCGCCGATCGCAAGTTCGATCGTGGCCGGAAAGCGCTCGAGGAACTCGTCGAACACCGGCCGCCGCGTCGTGAGCGAGTCGCCGAAGTCGAGTGACCCGAGCTGCTGCAGGTACGACCAGTACTGCTCCCAGATCGGCTCGTTCAGCCCGTACTGCTCGTTGATCGCGGCGATCTGCTCGGCGGTCGCACGCTCGCCGAGCAGTGTCGTCGCCGGGCTGCCCGGCAGGGCTCTGATCCAGAGGAAGACCAGGATCGAGAGCCCGAGCAGGATCGGGACGAGAAGGATGAGCCGGCGGACGACGAAGCGCAGCATGTCGTCCGCCGGACTCTAGTCCTTCCTCCTACTCCTCGATCGTCACCGGCGCGAACGACTCGTTCGTCGTCGGGCTCGTCTCGTATCCCCGGACCTTGGCGCTGAAGGCCAGCGCCGGCTCGGAGTGCGCATACGGGACGCCCGGAAGCTCGGTCATGATCTCCCGGTTCGCATCCTGGTAGATCGACTCGCGCTTCGCCTCGTCGACCTCCTCCTCACCCTGATTCAGGAGATCCTGAATCTTCGTCAACGGCTTCGTCGTCGTCCCCCAGGCCTTCTGCGGGGTCTGGAAGAACGTGCCGATGAAGTTGTCGGCGTCGCCGTAGTCACCGGTCCAGCCGAGCAGGCGGGCGTTCCCGGCGTTCCCGGCGTCGACGCGGCCGAGGTAGTCGGGGTTCCACGGAGCGCTCTTCGGCGTCACCTTGAAGCCCGACTTGTTCAGGCTGGCGGCGAACGCCTCGAAGTTCCGCTTCGGATCGGGCATGTACGGACGCGAGACGTCCGTCGGGTACCAGAACTCGAGCGCGACCGGGAGCGTGTAGCCGGCGTCCGTCAGGATCTTCTTCGCCTTCTCCGGGTCGTACGCGTACGTCGGCACATCGTCGGCATAGCCGACGACCTCCGGCGGCATGAACTGGGTCGCGACGGCGCCGCGGCCGGAGTAGAAGTTGGTCACGACCGCCTCGCGGTCGAGGCCGTACGCGATCGCCTCGCGCACCTTCAGGTCGTCGGTCGGCTTCTTCGCGATGTTGAAGCCGACGTAGGCGACGTTGAAGGCGGGCCGGTCGAGGATCTGCAGGTTCTGGTCGCCTTCGATCGTGGCGATGTCCTGCGGCTCGACCAGGTCGTAGCCCTGGATCTCGCCCGTCTGGAGTGCCTGCAGGCGGGCGGCGTTGTCGGCGATCGGGCGGAAGATCAGCGTGTCGAGGTGCGCCTTGTCGCCCCAGTAGTCGTCGTACTTCGACAGCGTCAGCTTCTCGTTCCGCGTCCACGAGTCGAACTTGAACGGGCCGGTTCCGATCGGATGCTCGGTCCCGAACGTGCCCGTGGAGGTGAAGACGCCCTCGGCGTCGATCGTGCCCGCGTCGGCGTTGTAGTCCTTGCAGCGCCTTCGGGCTCGCGATCGAGAACGACTGCTGCGACAGCGCCGGGATGAACGTCGCGGACGGCTTCGTCAGCGTCAGCACGGCCGTCGACTCGTCCGTCGCCTCACAGCTCTTGTAGAGGCTCTCCTCGGGCGCGCCGCTGTCCGGGTCGAACTCGGCGAAGCCGCCGAACACGACCTGCCAGTAGTAGCTGGCGGCCGGGTTCGCGAGCGCTCCCTTGAAGTTGTACCAGCGGTCGAAGTTGTAACAGACCGCCTCGGCGTCGAGCGGCTCGCCGTCGTGGAAGGTGACGCCCTCGCGGATCTTGAACGTCCAGACGGTGCCGTCGGCGTTCGGCTCCCAGCTCTCGGCCAGGCCGGGCTCGGGCTCCGTCGTGCCGGGCTTCAGCGCCACGAGCGTCTCGAAGATCTGCGTGACCACGCGCAGCGACTCGCCGTCCGAGACGAGCGCGCCGTCGAGCAGGACCGGATCCGCGGCACCGGCGAAGACGAGCGTCCCGCCTTCCGCGCCGGCCGACGCCTCGGTGGTACCGCCGTCGCTCGCTTCGTCGTCGTCACCACCGCAGCCCGCCGCGAAGGCGAGCAACCCCACCACGAGCAGCATCACAAGCCTGTGCCACTTGATTCTCAAGATGTCTCCTTTCAATCCGGCAGCCCCGGGTTCAGCGGGAGTATCCAGGAGTCACGCCGCCGGACGCAAATCGAACGGCGATTCTTAACGACGTAGGGCGGCCGGAGCCGCCCTACGGGTCGTTGCGAGTGTGGCCTCGGCTACGCGGCCAGCGAGGCGAGGTCGCGCAGTGCCGCGAGCCGCGAGAGCGCCTGGCCCTCGAGCTGGCGGACGCGCTCGCGCGTCAGATCGAGCTCGTGCCCGATCGCCTCGAGCGTCCAGGGCTCGCCCTCGAAGCCGAACCGGAGCTCGAGGATGCGCCGCTCCCGCTCCGGGAGCGCGTCGAGCGCGCGGCGGACGCCCTGCTTGCGCAGCGACTCCTCCGCCTCGTCGAACGGGTCGGCGGCCTCGCGGTCGGCGAAGAGATCGCCGAGCTCGCCCTCGTCGTCGGCACCGACGGTCTGGTTCAGCGAGACGGACGCGTGCGCGGCGCCGAGCGCCTCGTCGACGTGCTGGATCGGCAGGCCGGTGGCCTCCGCGAGCTCCTCCTTCGTCGCCTCGCGGCCGAGCTCGACCTCGAGCCGGCGTGCGGCGCGCGACAGCTTCTGCTGCCGCTCGACGACGTGGACGGGGACGCGGATCGTCCGCGCGTGGTTCGCGACGGCGCGCTGGACCGACTGGCGGATCCACCAGGTGGCGTAGGTGGAGAACTTGAACCCACGGCGCCAGTCGAACTTCTCGACGGCGCGGTTGAGGCCCAGCGTGCCCTCCTGGATCAGGTCGAGGAACGGGACGCCGAGGCCGCGGTAGCCCTTGGCGATCGAGACGACGAGCCGGAGGTTCGACTCGATCATCGTGCGCTTCGCGACCGGGTCGCCGCGCTCGATCAGCTTCGCGAGCTGCACCTCCTGGGCCGCGTTCAGCAGCTTGTGGCGGCCGACGTCGGCGAGGAAGAGCTGCAGGCTGTCCGCGGCGCCGCTGGCGACCACGACGGGAGCCGGCTCGACCTCCTCCTTCTCCTTTCTCCTTCTCGGCCTTGTCCTTGGCGGCGCGCGACTGCCCGACCTCGAGGCCGAGGGTCTCCAGCTCGCGCGTGAGCTGCTCCGTCTCGTCTTCGGTCAGGTCGTGCTCGAGCACGAACGCCTCGAACTCGGTGGGCTCGATCACGCCGCGCTCCTCCGAGCGCTCGACGAGCGCCTTGACCTGGTCCGACTCAATCAGTTCGATCAGCTGGTTCTGCGTCAAAGCGAAACGTCAGTCCTTTCAGGAAAAGCTTCGGATGGAGGCTACAAACTTACGCACCATATGCTGTCAATCCTGCTTTTGCCAGGGGAACGGGACTCGCGGACCTGTTACAAGCTCAAAACGGCGAGCCCATGCTGTCTATTCCGGTGAGGGGATGAAATCGGTTTTCGCGCGTACCACGCTAGCGCGTCTGATCGCGCCCTCCTAGAGGAAGACGCAGGTTGGCACTGAAAGTTTGCACGTTCGCCCGGACTACGCGGCCGAGCGCTTCCCGCCGCCGCGCTTGCGCTTCGGCGCCGGCCCTTTCGAGCGCCGGTCGGCGAGCAGCTCCGCCGCCCGCTCGATCGTGACGGTCTCCGTGTCGTCGCCGCGGCGGAGGCTCGCGTTGGTCTCGCCGTCGGTCACGTAGGGGCCGAAGCGGCCCTCCTTGAGCACCACCGGCTTGCCGCTGACGGGGTCGGCGCCGAGCTCGCGCAGCGGCGGCTTCGCCTGCCCGCGACCGCGGCGCTCCTTCGGCTTCGCGAGCAGCGCGAGCGCCTCGTCGAGCGTGATCGCGAAGAGCTGCTCCTCGCTCTCGAGCGAGCGCGACTCGGCGTCCTTCTTGACGTAGGGGCCGTAGCGGCCGTTCTGGGCCGTCACCTCGACGCCGTCAGCCGGGTCGGTGCCGAGCACGCGCGGCAGCGACAGCAGCCGTACCGCCTCCTCGAGCGTCACCGTCTCGGGCGACATCGTCTGGAGGAGCGACGCCGTCCGCGGCTTCTCGGTCGCGCCCTCGGGCAGCACCTCGGTGACGTAGGGGCCGTAGCGGCCCGCCTTGGCGACGATCTCGGTGCCCCACTCCGGGTGGGCGCCGAGCGTGCGGTCGCCGGACGGCGCTGCGAGCAGCTCCTCCGCCTTCTCGACCGTCAGCTCGTCGGGCGCCATGTCCTCCGGCACGCTCGCGCGCTCCTCCCCGCGCTCGACGTACGGCCCGTAGCGGCCGACGCGGAGCACGATCCCGCTCTCGCCGAGCGGGAGCGAGTTGACCGCGCGCGCGTCGATCTCGGAGAGGTCGGAGACGAGCGCATGCAGGCCCGCGTCGCCGTCGTCGCCGCCGAAGTAGAAGTGGCGAAGCCAGTCGACCCGCTCCTGCTCGCCCGCAGCGATCCGGTCGAGGTCGTCCTCCATCTGCGCCGTGAACGAGTAGTCGACGAGCCGGCCGAAGTGCTGCTCGAGCAGCCCGGTGACGGCGAAGGCGAGGAAGGACGGCACGAGCGCCGTCCCGCGCTTGAAGACGTAGCCGCGGTCGAGGATCGTGCCGATGATCGAGGCGTAGGTGGACGGGCGGCCGATCCCGCGCTCCTCGAGTGCCTGGACGAGGCTCGCCTCGGTGTAGCGCGAGGGCGGCGTGGTCGCGTGGCCTTCGGGCTCGAGCTGGAGCGCCTTCAGCTCGTCTCCCGGCTTCAGGTGCGGGAGCGGACGCTCCTCCTCCTTCTCCGTGTCGTCGTCGCGGCTCTCCTCGTAGGCGGCGAGGAAGCCGCGGAACGTGATCACCGTGCCCGAGGCGGAGAACTCGGCGTCGCGCCCGTTCGGCGTCGTCGTGCCGAGCCGCAGCGAGACGGTCAGCCCGCGCGCATCGGCCATCTGCGAGGCGAGCGTCCGCTTCCAGATCAGGTCGTAGAGGGCGAGCTCGTCCCGGTTCAGCTCGCGCTCGAGCTCCTTCGGCGTCCGGAAGGAGTCGCCGGCGGGCCGGATCGCCTCGTGCGCCTCCTGCGCGTTCTTGACCTTGCGCGTGTACTGGCGCGGCGCGTCCGGAATCGAGTCCGGGCCGTAGAGCTCGACGGCCTGGCGGCGGGCGGCAGTCAGCGCGGCCTCCGACAGCGTCGTCGAGTCGGTGCGCATGTAGGTGATGTAGCCGTTCTCGTAGAGGCGCTGGGCGACCCGCATCGTCGTCTGCGAGCGTGTAGCGGAGCTTGCGGCTCGCCTCCTGCTGGAGCGTCGACGTCATGAAGGGAGCAGCCGGCCGGCGCGTGTAGGGCTTCTCGTCGGCGGAGCGGACGGCGAACGTCAGCCCTTCGAGCTCCGCCGCCAGCTCGCGCGCCGCGGCCTCGTCGAGCCGGGCGAGGTCGTTCGACCTGAGCTCGCCCTGCTGGGTGAAGTCGCGTCCCTGCGCCACGCGCTTGCCGTCGACGGCGGCGAGCCTGGCTTCGAACGAGCCGGGGTCGAAGATGCCGTCGATGTCCCAGTAGCCGGCGCTGACGAAGGCGCGGCGCTCGCGTTCGCGCTCGACCACGAGGCGCACCGCTACCGACTGGACGCGGCCGGCGGAGAGGCCCTGCATGACCTTCTTCCAGAGCACCGGCGAGACCTCGTAGCCGTAGAGCCGGTCGAGGATCCGCCGCGTCTCCTGCGCGTCGACCAGCCGCTGGTCGACGTCGCGGGTCTCGCCGAGCGCGCGCTGGATCGCGTCGCGCGTGATCTCGTGGAAGACCATCCGGCGCACCGGGACCTTCGGCTTCAGCTCCTGCAGCAGATGCCAGGCGATCGCCTCGCCCTCGCGGTCCTCGTCCGTCGCGAGCAACAGCTCGTCCGCGTCCTTGAGCTTCTTCTTCAGCTCGCTGACCTTCGCCTTCTTGTCCGCGTCGACGATGTAGAGCGGCTCGAAGTCGGCGTCGATCGCAACACCCATCGTCCCGTACTTCGCGCGCTGCTCCTTGGGCACGTCGCTGGCCCGGTTCGGGAGGTCGCGGATGTGGCCGATGCTCGACTCGACGTCGTATCCGGGCCCGAGATAGCCCGCGATGGTCTTCGCCTTCGCGGGGCTCTCGACGATCACAAGCTTCTTCGACATGGCGCGGGACACGTTAGCTACGCATTGGGATACTCCTCGTATGGCGCCCCGGCCGAGCCCGGTCTACATCCTCGTGGCAGCGCTCAGCTGGCCGCTCCTCTACGGCCTCTTCCGGCTGCGAGCGCGCGGCCGCGAGCATCTCCCCGACGGGGCGTACGTGCTCGCCGCGAACCACAACTCGAACTTCGACCCCTGGCCGCTCGGAGTGCCGCTCTTCCCGCAGCGCTATTTGCGCTTCATGGCCAAGTCGGAGCTCTTCTGGACGCCGTTCAAGCAGTTCGCGTTTGCCGCGGGCGCGTTCCCGGTGCGCCGCGGCGAGCACGACACCGCCGCCCTCGAGACAGCCGCGCAGCTGTGCCGCGAGGGGCACATCGTCGTCATGTTCCCGGAGGGCACGCGGCGGAAAAAGGGGATGCGGAAGAAGTACGAGGCGCGTGCGCACACCGGGGCTGCGCGGATCGCGCTCGAGGCCGGAGTCCCGCTCGTGCCGGCGGGGATCGTCGGTACCGACAGGCTCGGGCGACTCGCGAAATTGCGAGTTGCGTACGGGCCGCCGATCCCGCTCGACGATCTCGAAGGGCGCGAGGATGCGCCGCAGGTTGCGACGGAACGGCTGATGGCGGCGATCGGCGAGCTCGAGCGCTCCGCGTGATCCCACATCGCTCGACCGCCCGCACAGTCTCGGGGAAGGCTCGCGATGCCGACGAGAGGAAGTTCAGCGCGGCAATCTACGGCTCCATCCTCGCCACGTCGCTCGTCGCAGCGCTCGACGTGACCGAGGCAACCGCGCAGGAGATGACGTTGACGCTGCTCTCGACCACGATCGTCTTCGCGGTCGCACACGCGTGGTCGGAGGCGGTGGGCGAGCGGATTGCCTTCGGCCACGGGTTCGTTCTGTCGCGACTGGTCGAGCTGACCCGCCGCGAGTGGCCACTCGTCGAGGCGGGCTTCGTCCCGGGTGCAGCCCTTGCGCTCGCGTGGGCCGGCGTCTGGTCGGCGAACGTCGGTGCGGGCATCGCGCTCGCACTCGCCGTCCTCCAGCTCTTCGGCTGGGGCATCCTCGTCGGGTGGCGGAGCTACGACCGTTGGCCGGCAGCGATCGCCGTCGGAGCCGTGAACGGGTTCCTCGGGCTGACTCTCGTCGCGCTCAAGGTCGCGGTCCATTGAGCGGGCAAACGAAGCCGCTGCTGATCGTCGACGGCGACTCGTTCGCGCACCGCTACTACCACGCGCTGCCGAAGTCGATTCGGCGCGCCGACGGCGGCGGCGGCAACCTGATCGACGGCGTCGGCGGGCTACTGATCCGGCTCTGGGAGGAGGAGTCGCCTCGCGCGGTGCTCGTCGCCTGGGACACGCTGACGGTGCCGACCTACCGACACACGGCGCTGCCCGCGTACCAGTCCGGGCGCCAGTTCGACCGCGAGCTGCTCGACCAGCTCGACCTGATGCCAACGCTCGTCGAGGCGATGGGATTCGCTCCGGCAAAGGTGGACGGCTACGAAGCCGACGACTTCCTCGCCGCCGGGGTCGCGTTCGAGGAGGAACGCGGCGGCACGGCGATCGTCGCGAGCGGCGACCGCGACACGTTTCAGCTCGTCAGCGAGAGGACGATCGTCCTGCAGCCGCAGGTGGGCGGCGGACCGCTGACGCGGATCGGGCCTGCCGAGGTCCGCGAGCGCTACGGGGTGGAGCCGCCTCAGGTGCCGGACTTCATCGCACTGCGCGGCGATCCGTCCGACAAGATCCCGGGCGCGCGTGGCGTCGGCGCGAAGACGGCGGCCTCGGTGCTCGGCCAGTACGGCAGCCTCGAGGCCGCGCTCGAACAGGGCCGCTTCGAGGCCGAGGCGGAGGCGCTGCGGCTCTACCGGCACATCGCGACGATGGACCGCGACGCCCCGCTGCCGCCGCTCGACGACCAGCAACCGACCTGGGAGAGCGCAGCGGCGCTCGCGGAGGACTGGGGCCTCGGCCGCCTCGCCGGCCGCCTGGGGGCGCTGTCGAGCTCCTGACGAACCCGGTGCTCGCGCACCTGCACCCGACGGGAGACCATCCCGAGCGGCCCGACCGGCTGCTCGTGCTGGCCGGCGAGACCGTCGAGCGCGAGGCGACGTTCGAGCAGCTCGCCCGCGTCCACTCGCCGGCGTACCTGGACGTGCTTCAGGCGGTCGACCGCCCCGTCCAGCTCGACGCCGACACGGTCTGCTCGAAGACGTCCTGGCAGGCGGCGACGCTCGCGGCGGGGATCACGCTCGAGGCTGTCGACCGCGGTGGCTTCGCCCTCGTTCGACCTCCCGGGCATCACGCCCTCGCTGCACGGGCGATGGGCTTCTGCCTCCTGAACAACGTCGCCGTCGCCGCTCGGTACGCGCAGGACGCGCTCGGGCTCGAGCGGGTCGCGATCGTCGACTTCGACGTCCACCACGGCAACGGCACCGAGGCGCTCTTCCGCGGCGACGACACCGTCTTCTTCGTCTCGCTCCACCAGTGGCCGTTCTGGCCGGGGACGGGCGGCCCCGACACGAGCGACGAGTCGACGCTGAACATCCCGCTGCCAGCGCGCTCCGGGGATGACGACTACCGGAGTGCCTTCGAGAGCTCGGTCGAGCCGGCGGTGCGGTCGTTCGCCCCCGACCTCGTCCTCGTCTCCGCCGGGTTCGACGCGCACGGCGAGGACCCGCTTGCGCAGATGGAGGTGACCGAGGAGGGATTCCGCGAGCTGGCCGAGCGCTGCGCGGCGCTCGGGCCGCGCGTCGCCGCCGTGCTCGAGGGCGGCTACAACCTCGAGACGCTGCCGGCGCTCGTCGCCGCCGCGCACCGCGGCTTCGACGGCCGCTGAGAAGACGCGAACGGCCGGCTCTCGCCGACCGTTCGGATGTCAGCGCCGGGCGAGTGCGAGCTGCTCGAGCGCGTCGCGGCGCGACGAGACGCCGAGCTTCCGGAGCATGCTCTTGACGTGCGAGCGGACCGTGTGCTCGGAGATGAAGAGCCGCCTGGCGATGTCGTCGGTCGAGAGATGCTCGTCGAGGAGGAGCAGCACCTCCACCTCGCGCGCGGAGAGGGTGCCGGCGATGTCGTCGGGGACGCCGCCGCCGATCCGGCCGCCGCTGCGCAGCTGGTCGAGCAGCCGCCTGGCGATCTCGCCGGAGAGGGCGGCCTCGCCGTTGGCGACGCCGCGCAGGAACGAGACGATGCGCTCCGGCGGCTCGCTCTTGAGCAGGTAGCCGGCCGCACCGCCGCGAATCGCCGCGAGCAGGTTCTCCTCGGTGCCCGAGGCCGTGAGGACGACCACCTCGCAGCCGGGAGCGGCGGCGCGCAGCCGCGGCAGCGCCGCGAGCCCGTCGAGGCCGGGCATCGAGAGGTCGAGCAGGACGAGGTCGGGCTGCAGCTCGGCCGCGAGCCTGAGTGCCTCGGCGCCGTCCGGCGCCTCGCCGACGACGTCGAAGCCGCCCTGCGCCAGCAGCGACGCGAGCGCATCGCGCGTGAGGGGATGATCGTCGACGACGAGGATTCGCTCCGCCATGTCCCACTCATCGGCAGGTCGTCCGCTGCCGATTAGGGGGACGTGGAGCGAAACGCCAAGGACACCTTCGAGAGCTGGCTCGTCGGCGAGCTGCTGCTCGTCGCCCTGCTGGGCTCGGCGACGGCGCTGTTCCTGACCAACCCGGCGCTCCGCAACACGTACGAGCTGCCGGAGGGCAGGCTCGTGCTCGACACGGCCGTCGTGCTCGCGGCGACGATCGTCGCCATCCTCGCCGGGGTTCGCTTCTCGGTCGAGGGGCGGGTGCTCGACCTGCTGCTCGCCGCCGGCTTCTTCGTCGCGGGCGCCGGCACGCTCGCGTTCTCCGTCATCCCGGTGCTCGGCGGCTCGACCCAGGACGCACCCGAGGCCTGGGCCGCGATCGCCGCACGCGTGCTCGCGGCGACGCTGATCGCGCTCGCGCCCCTCGTTCCCGCGCCGCGGATCCTGGCGCGAAAGCGGGTGCTCCTGATCGGCCTCGTCATCCTCATCGGCGCGTTGATCGCCCTCTGGCTGCCGCTGCGCGGATTCGGCGCGCGGCTGAGCCTGCTCGACGGCTCGGGCGACGGCGCGCGTGCGGTCGAGCTGACGGTCGCGACCTCCTTCCTGGCCCTGCTCGCACTCTTCGCCG
Organism: uncultured Gaiellaceae bacterium; assembly: GCA_963737455.1. GTDB lineage: Bacteria > Actinomycetota > Thermoleophilia > Gaiellales > Gaiellaceae > Gaiellasilicea. The sequence goes on from CAVTSN010000017.1 coordinate 10,630, forward strand.
TGCTCGGGTTCGCAATCCGCTACCGGGCGCGCGGCGAGGATCTCGACAGCTGGCTCGCGCTCGGCGCGACGCTGACGCTGTTTGCCGAGCTGCACTACGTCCTGACGCCGGGCGTTTCGAGCGACTTCATCTCCCAGGGTGACTTCCTGCGGCTGCTCGCGTACGGCCTCCTGCTGGTCGGCGTCTGGCGCGCGATCAGCTTCGCCGAGTTCGGCCGTGCGGTCGCTGAGGAGCGCGCCCGCGTCGCCCGGGAGATCCACGACGGGCTCGCGCAGTACCTCTTCGCCGTCTCGACGCATGCGAGCATGCTCGAGTCCGGCGCGCCGCTCCAGCAGACGCTGCCGAAGCTGAAGGAGGCGGCCGCGGCCGCGCAGCAGGAAGCGCGTTTCGCCGTGCTCGCGCTCTCGTCGGCCAGTGGTTCCGCGCCCTTCGACGCCGCCCTGCGCCGCTACGTCGAGTTCCTCACCGCCGACGGCGTGCTCGCCGTCGACGTCGAGATCGACCCGCAGATCCTGCTTGCTCCCGACGAGCAGATCGAGGTCTTCCGGATCGTCCAGGAAGGGCTCGCGAACGTGCGCAAGCACGCCGGCGCGCAGCGCGCCGAGGTCTGGATCGGCCAGCGGCACGGCCGGCGGATCGTCACCGTCAGCGACGACGGCGTCGGCTTCGACGGCGCCGAGGCAGCGGCGGGGCAGGGCCTGAAGAACATGCGCCTGCGCGCCACGACGATCGAAGGCGGCTTCAACCTCCGCTCACGCCCCGGGCGCGGAACCGCGCTCGAGGTCGTGCTGCGCGCCTAGGAGCCCCTCAGCAACGCCGGGTGACCTGGTGGTAGAGACTGGCCTGGGCGATCAGGCCGGAGGGGAGATGGGTCGTCTTCGTCGTCAGCGAGTAGCGGCCGGGTTTCCAGCGCCCGTTCGCGCAGGCCATCTTGTAGCTCCTTGGCGCCAGGTCGAAGCCGAAGTTGGGACCGCCCTCGGCGCAGTTGTCGACGAGACCCTGCCGGGAGCGCCTGACCCGCGTCGTCCTGCCGTCGGCCGTGACGAGGTCGATCTGGATCGAGACGCGAAGGGTGCGTCGGTCGAGACAGCCCCGTTTTCCGTCGAGCCAGACGCCCTTCATCTCGCCGCCCTTGGGGTTCAGGAGAACCTCGCTGACGACCTTGAGGCTGCCGCGCTGCGCCACTCCGTACGCCGCGGGGTCGTCGGCGGCCAGGGCGGGTGCGGCGACCACGAGCGAGAGCGCGATCAGGAGCGTGCGCACGAGACGAACGCTACAGACGCATTGTCAGGAACTTGCAAAAACCTATCGCTACGCTCACGCTCGGCACATGGGCACGCGACGGCGGACAATCGACTTCAAACTCGGCGACGACTTCGCGCGAGTGCTGGCGGAGATGACGCAGTCGCTCGTCTGCGTCCTCGACGAGGAGGGCCGCGTGCTCCTCTTCAACGACGCCTGCGAACGCGCGACGGGCTTCTCGCGCGACGAGGTGGTCGGCCGTCCGCTCGCCGAGACGCTGATCCCGCCGGAGGAGAGCGAGGCGTTCCGCGAGCTGCTCGCGTTCATCTGGAGCACGGGTCATGCGAGTCCCCAGGTCGGCCACTGGCGGACGAAGGACGGCGGCCGGCGCTTGATCGCGTGGTCGAACGAGCCGGTGCACGCAACTGCGACGACGCCGGCCTACCTCGTCACGAGCGGCACCGACCTGACCGAGCGCGAGCAGTCCGCCGGCGAGGCCGCCGAAGGCCCCGGGTCGAAGCTCGTCGAGGTCGGGAGGCTCGCAGCGGAACAACGGGCGCTTCGCCGCGTCGCGACCCTCGTCGCCTCGGAGGCGAGCCCGGAGCGCGTGTTCATGGCCGTTTCGACGGAGTGCGCGCGCGTGCTCGAGGTGAACGCATCGTCCGTCTGGCGCTACGAGGGCGACGACACCGCCACCGTCGTCGCGGGCTTCAACCGCGACGGGATCGACCCGTTCCCGGTCGGTACGCGCCTGTACGTCGACCAGACCACGCTGATCGGGCACACCCGCGAGACCGGCCTGCCCTCGCGCGTCGACGACTGGGGCACGGTCGAGGGCGAATACAAGGAGCTGATGCTGCGGATCGGCTACCGGTCGACGGTGGCGGCGCCGATCATCGTCGCCGGCACCCTCTGGGGAGCGGTCACGATCAGCAGTGCCGAGACGCCTGCCGACGAACGCCGAGGTGCGACTCGCAGCCTTCTGCGACCTCGTGTCGCTCGCGGTCGCGAGCGCGCAGGCACGCGAGGATCTGCAGACGTCGCGCTCCCGGATCGTCCGCGCCGGTGACGAGCAGCGCCGCCGGCTCGAGCGCAATTTGCACGACGGGGCCCAGCAGCGGCTCGTCGCGGCGACGCTGCTCCTGCGCGTGGCGCAGACGAAGCTCGAGGCGGACATGGAGACCGCGGCGAAGCTGCTCCGCGACGCCGGCGGCGAGCTCGACGCCGGGCTCGAGGAGCTGCGCGAGCTCGCACGGGGGCTCCACCCCGGCTCGCTCACCGAGCACGGCCTGCGCGGGGCGCTCGTCTCGCTCGCGGAGCGGCTGCCGCTCCCGGTCGAAGTCACGGTCCCGGACGAGCGGCTCGACCAGCACGTCGAGGCGACCGCATACTTCATCGTCTCCGAGGGGCTGAACAACGTCGTCAAGCACGCGCACGCCTCCAAGGCGAGCGTGATCGTCGAGAAGCGGGGCGACGTGCTCCGGATCGAGATCGCCGACGACGGCACGGGCGGGGTCGACACGTCCAAGGGAACGGGACTGCTCGGCCTCCGCGACCGGGCCGAGGCGGACGGCGGCACGCTCGTCGTGATCAGCCCACCGAGTCGCGGCACGCAGATCACGGCGACGCTGCCGCTCGACGCCCACTGAGTGCAAACAATCGGCGGAACTGCCGGCTGACGACGAGGCGCTGAAACGAGCGCAGTACGATCGGAGGATGTGCCGGATCCTGGCCTACCTCGGTGAGCCGCTTTCGGTCGAGCACCTGCTCTTCGACACCGACAACAGCCTCGTCCGCCAGTCGTACAGCCCGCGGATGATGAACGCCCTCAACCTCGCAGGCTTCGGGCTGATGGCGTGGGATCCGACGTCGCAACGGCCCGAGGATCCGTTCACATACCGCGCAACCACGCTGCCGTCGTTCGACCGCAACCTCCGCTTCATCTCTTCCAAGCTCGCATCGTCGTGTCTGGTCGCCCACGTTCGTGGGGTGACCTACTCCGGCGAGGCCGTCGTCGCCGACACGAACCTGCACCCCTTCCACTTCGCCGACACCCGCGTCGTCCTCGCGCACAACGGACACCTGCGGCAGTTCGCGCGCATGCGCTACTCACTCCTCGACCACGTACGGCCGGAGCTTGCGGAGCGCATCGAGGGGACGACCGACTCCGAGTGGATCTACGCGCTGGTCCTGTCGCAGCTCGACGATCCCTACGGGCTCCCGGAGGCCAACGAGCTCGCCGATGCAACCGCCAGTGCCCTCCGGATCCTGCGCAAGGTCCGGGCCGCCCACGGCATCGAAACCTCCTCGCCCGTCAACCTCTGCGTCAGCACGGGCCGCGCCGTCGTCGCGACCCGCGTCTCGTTCGACTACGGCTGGTACCCACCCGACGACGACATGCTCGAGACCGACCTCCCGTTCGTGAGTCTGTGGTACGCGATCGGGGGCGAGTACACCGAACGAGACGGCCACTGGCAGATGACGGCCGGCGAACCCCCGCGCTCGTTGATCATCGCCTCCGAGCCGCTGACGACGGATTTCTCGACCTGGCTCGAGGTGCCCGAGTACTCGATGCTGACCGCCGAGCTCACGCCGGCAGGAATCGAATTCGACACCCGCGACCTGGATGTCTGACCGCGAGACCGTCGACTTTCTCGGGAGCGTTCCGTTGCTCGAGGGTCGCGAGGAGGCGGACCTCGTGGAGCTGGCACGGGTGATGCGCCGACGGACTGTGCAGGAGGGTGAGCTCCTCTGGCGGCAGGGGGACGACGCGCGGGAGATGGTGTTCGTCGTCGACGGCGCCCTCTCGGCATCGCTGCAGCTGCCCGGGAATCGCTCAGTCGTGATCGGGAGCGCCGGCCCAGGCGAGGCGGTCGGCGAGATCGCGCTGCTCGACGGCGGAGGCACGACGATGAGCGTGCGCGCGACCGAGACCACGACCGTGATCGCGCTCGGCCGGATGGATTTCGCGGCGCTGCTCGCACCGCTCGACCCGCCGGCGTTCACGCTGAGACGCCGCCTCGCGTCGCTCCTCAGCTCGCGCCACCGCAGTCAGCTCCGGCACCTTGCTCTGTCGCTCGGCGGGGACGTCGACCCGCCGGCCGAGGATGTAGCGCGGGCGTTCTCCGAGCTCGAGTACTGCGGCCCGCCTGACGGCACCTACCTCAAACGCATGGCGACCTTCCACGACTTCGACTCGCTGGCGCTCTGGGGCTTCCTGACCTCGGGCCGCTATGCCCGCTGCCCAGCCGGGCGCACGCTGGTCGCCGAGGGGGCGCCGTCGACCGCCTGCTACCTCACGATCAACGGCGCCGTCGAGAAGGTGCTGGCGCGGGGTGACCGGCGCATCCGCGTCGGACTGGCCGGGCCGGGGAAGGCGTTCGGCTACGAGAGCCTGATCGACGGTCGGCCATCTCCCGTCACCGCGGTCACGCGCGAGCGCGCGCTCCTGCTGGTGCTGCCGCGCGACCCGTTCGAGCAGCTCTTCAACGGCGAAGACGCCGTCTCACGCGTCTTCCTCGACGTGATCCTGCGGGACCTGGTGGCGGCGTTGCGCCAAGCGTTGCGCCCGCACGCTCGCCTCGCTGCGAGCCTGTAGCGGCCCACGAGACATCCCAACCTCGCGGGGAACTCAGGCGACGATGCGGATCGGCGTGCCGACGGGCACGAGCGGCTTGAGCTTGAGGATCGCTTCGTTGGCGACGCGGACGCAGCCATGCGAGACGGCCTGGCCGAGCAGCCACGGAAGCGACGTTCCGTGAATGCCGACGATCCCGCCGCCGGGCCATTCGCTCAGACTCGAGTAGGCGCTGGTCTCAAACGCGAAGGAGCCGAGGAACGAGTCCGCCGGCTTGTACTTGGCCATGACGTAGAAGCGGCCGAGCGGCGTCGGCATGCCCGGCGCGCCGACTGCAACGGTGGTTCGCAAGAGCAGCCGCCCGTTGGCGCGCAGCTCCAGGCGGCGTTCGCTCCTGTCGATCACGATCTCCTTGACGATCGGCTTGACCGCCAGGCTCTCGGCGGGCACCCAGCCCGTCCGCCCGTTCGGGCGGCCCGGCAGGCTGATCCGGTACCACGCCGGGCCGTCGGCGTCGTAGCGCGTGCTGAGGGCCAGAACGACGCGGGGCCGGAAGTCCCTTCGGAACTGCGTCAGGACGCCGCTTCGCGGCGCCTTCGGGTCGGGCTTGGCACGCACCGCCACCTGCGCCCACACGATGTGGCCGGCCCGAGGAGTCGCATCGGTCCGAATCGCGTCGCCGTCCAACGCGGCTCGCGCTCCTCCCGGGAAGGAGAGGAGCGCGAGCGCGACGACTGCGATCGTGCTAGCCGGTGACGGACGGCGGCTTGAGGACGCCGACGACACCGATCCTCCTTGGCGTGCACGGACCGGGCTGACCCGTGATCCGGAGCTGGACGATGCCCGTCCTCGCGGGCTTCACCGAGATCCTCACGACCCCCTGCTTGTCCGAGACGCCGCTCTTGAGGATGCCCGCACCGTGCGCGAGGACGCGCACGCCTGGAACGCGCTTGTTGCGGAGGGTCACGACGGCCGTGATCGTGCTCCGCTTGTCGACTGTCAGCGTCTTCGTCGAGACGTGCAGCGTCGGGCACACCGGCGTCGCCGGCAGCAGCCCGACGAGCGGCACGACCACCGAGGGCTCCTCATCCCGGTTGTTCGCCGTGTTGGTCTCCGTCTCGGCACCGACGATGACGGTCACGTTCAGGATCGTGCCCGCCTGACGCGGCCGCACCCTGATCGTGACCCTGACCGTCGCGCCGACGGGCATCGTGCCGATGGTGCAGGTCACGAGTCCGCCCGGAAGCGGAGCACGTGCCCTGCGTCGAGGTGGACGCGACATAGGTCACGGTCGCCGGCAGCGTGTCCGTGATCACGACCTGGGTCGCAGTGCTCGGCCCGTTGTTGCGGGCGGTGAGCGTGTACGTGAGCGTCCCGCCGACGTTCACCCGATTCGGGTTGTCCGTCTTCTCGATCTGGAGGTCGATCGTCGGAGCCGGTGGCGGCAGAGGTAGCGGCGGCTCCGGCTGCGGCTGCGGTGGCGGCTGCGTCACCGTCACGTTGGCCGTGTCGGTATCGGTCACGTCCGCTCCCACCGGCGGCGTGCCCGTCGCCGTGGCGCTGTTCGTGAAGTCAGCCGTCACATTCGCCAGCGTGCACTCGTAGCCGAACGAGGCACCCGGAGCCAACGACGCGAGCCCCGCGATGTCGGCGCTCGTCCGCGCGCAGCCAGGCGCCAGAGCATCCGTGACCGTCACGTTCGTCAGCGTCACGTCACCCGTGTTGGTCACCGTGATCGTGAACGTCGCGGTGCCGCCGGTCTGGAACGTCTGGCTGTCCGGCGTCTTCTCGACATTGATCGCCGGAGCGATCACGTCCACGTCCGCCGTGTCGGTATCGGTCACGTCCGCCCCCACCGGCGGCGTGCCCGTCGCCGTGGCGCTGTTCGTGAAATCAGCCGTCACATTCGCCAGCGTGCACTCGTACTCGACGGAGGCACCGGGGGCCAACGACGCGAGCCCCGCGATGTCAGCTGCTCGTCCGTGCGCAGCCGGGCGCCAGAGCGTCCGTGACCGTCACGTTCGTCAGCGTCACATTGCCGGTGTTCTCCACCGTGATGGTGAAGCTCGCGGTCCCGCCGTTGAGGAACCTCTGCGAAGCCGGGTCCTTGGTGATGCTGATTGCCGGGTTCTGCTCCGCCGTCGTGGTCTCGTCGTCACAGGCTTCGGCGGCTCCCACTTCACCGTCATCGACACAGGCCTCGTTGAGGAAGCTGCCCGCATCGATGTCCGCCTGCGTGATCGTGTGGCTCGCGGTACACGTCATCGCCGCACCCGGAGCCAACGGCGAACCATTGGCCGGCGTGCAGACCAGGTTACTCACGGTCGGATCCGTCACGGTCACCGCCGCCAACGTCGTGTTGCCCGTGTTGGTCGCGACGATCGTGTAATTGATCACGTCACCGACCGAGTCATAGCCCGACTCCGCCGCCACCTTCGTGATCGTCAACGCCGGGCTCTGGACGAGCGGCACCGCCGCCGAGTCGCTCGCGGGGCCGGTCTGGTCGCTGTCGGCGGTGGCGGTGTTGTCGATGTCGCCGTCGCCGCCGCCGTTGTTGTCGATGTCGGCCTGCGTCACCGCGTACGTCCCGGTGCAGGTCAGCGTCCCGGTCGGGGCGAGCGTGAAGCCCGTCGTCTGGTTGCCGGCGGTACCGGATCGCAGTCGAGGTTCGCGATCCGCGGATCCGCGACCGACACACCCGGTCAACGTCTGATTGCCCGGTGTTCGTGACCAGGATCGAGTACGAGATCACGTCGCCCGCCGCATCGACCAGGAACGGCGGCGTCGTGTCATCGTCGACCCCGCGTCACCGTCTTCTCGATCGTCAGCGCCGGGGTCTGCGTCGAGCGGCACCGCCGCCGAGTCGCTCGCCGGCTCGGTCTGGTCGCTGTCGGCGGTGGCGGTGTTGTCGATGTCGCCGTCACCGCCGCCGTTGTCGTCGATGTCGGCCTGCGTCACCGTGTACGTCCCGGTGCAGGTCAGCGTCCCGGTCGGGGCGAGCGTGAAGCCCGTGGTCTGGTTGCCGGCGCGTACCGGAGTCGCAGTCGAGGTTCGCGATCCGCGGATCCGTCACCGACACCCCGGTCAGCGTCTGATTGCCCGTGTTGGTGACCAGAATCGAGTACGAGATCACGTCGCCCGCCGCATCGACCGGGAACGGCGGCGTCGTATCCGCATCGACCCCCGTCACCGTCTTCTCGATCGTCAGCGCCGGGCTCTGCGCGAGCGGCACCGCCGCCGAATCGGTCACCGGCTCGGTCTGGTCGCTGTCAGCGGTGGCGGTGTTGTCGATGTCGCCGTCACCGCCGCCGTTGTTGTCGATGTCGGCCTGCGTCACCGTGTAGCGTGCCCGGTGCAGGTCAGCGTCGCGGTCGGCGCGAGCGTGAAGCCCGTCGTCTGGTTGCCGGCGAGTGCCGGATCGCAGTCGAGGTTCGCGATCCGCGGATCCGACACCGACACCCCGGTCAGCGTCTGATTGCCCGTGTTCGTGACCAGGATCGAGTAGGAGATCACATCGCCCGCCGCATCGACCAGGAACGGCGGCGTCGTATCCGCATCGACCCCGGTCACCGTCTTCTCGATCGTGAGCGCCGGGCTCTGCGCGAGCGGCACCGCCGCCGAATCGCTCACCGGCTCGGTCTGGTCGCTGTCAGCGGTGGCGGTGTTGTCGATGTCGCCGTCACCGCCGCCGTTGTTGTCGATGTCGGCCTGCGTCACCGTGTACGTCCCGGTGCAGGTCAGCGTCCCGGTCGGGGCCAGCGTGAAGCCTGTCGTCTGGTTGCCGGCCAGTGCCGGGTCACAGTCGAGGTTCGCGATCCGCGGATCGGCCACCGACACCCCGGTCAGCGTCTGATTGCCCGTGTTCGTGACCAGGATCGAGTAGCAGATCACATCGCCCGCCGCATCACCAGGAACGGCGGCGTCGTGTCACCGTCGACCGCGGTCACCGTCTTCTCGATCGTCAACGCCGGGCTCTGCGCGAGCGGCACCGCCGCCGAATCGGTCACCGGCTCGGTCTGGTCGCTGTCAGCGGTGGCGGTGTTGTCGATGTCGCCGTCGCCGCCGCCGTTGTTGTCGATGTCGGCCTGCGTCACCGTGTAGCGTCCCGGTGCAGGTCAGCGTCGCGGCCGGGGCGAGCGTGAAGCCTGTCGTCTGGTTGCCGGCAAGTGCCGGGTCGCAGTCGAGATTCGCGATCCGCGGATCGCTCACCGACACCGCCGTCAGCGTCTGATTGCCCGTGTTCGTGACCAGGATCGAGTAGCGAGATCACGTCGCCCGCCGCATCGACCAGGAACGGCGCCGTCGTATCCGCATCGACCCCGGTCACCGTCTTCTCGATCGTCAACGCCGGGCTCTGGGCGAGCGGCACCGCCGCCGAGTCGCTCGCCGGGCCGGTCTGGTCGCTGTCGGCGGTGGCGGTGTTGTCGATGTCGCCGTCGCCGCCGCCGTTGTTGTCGATGTCGGCCTGCGTCACCGTGTAGCGTGCCCGGTGCAGGTCAGCGTCGCGGCCGGGGCGAGCGTGAAGCCTGTGGTCTGGTTGCCGGCGGTGGCGGGGTCGCAGTCGAGGTTCGCGATCCGCGGATCCGACGACCGACACCCCCGTCAGCGTCTGATTGCCCGTGTTCGTGACCAGGATCGAGTACGAGATCACATCGCCCGCCGCATCGACCGAGAACGGCGGCGTCGTATCCCCGTCGACCCCCGTGACCGTCTTCTCGATCGCCAGCGCCGGGCTCTGGCCGAGCGGCACCGCCGCCGAATCGCTCACCGGGCTCGGTCTGGTCGCTGTCGGCGGTGGCGGTGTTGTCGATGTCGCCGTCGCCGCCGCCGTTGTTGTCGATGTCGGCCTGCGTCACCGTGTAGCGTGCCCGTGCAGGTCAGCGTCCCGGCCGGGCGCCAGCGTGAAGCCTGTGGTCTGGTTGCCGGCGGTGGTCGGGGTCGCAGTCGAGGTTCGCGATCCGCGGATCCGACGACCGACACCCCGGTCAGCGTCTGATTGCCCGTGTTCGTGACCAGGATCGAGTACGAGATCACATCGCCCGCCGCATCGACCGGGAACGGCGGCGTCGTATCCCCGTCGACCCCGTGACCGTCTTCTCGATCGACAGCGCCGGGCTCTGGCGCCAGCGGCACCGCCGCCGAGTCGCTCGCCGGGCCGGTCTGGTCGCTGTCGGCGGTGGCGGTGTTGTCGATGTCGCCGTCGCCGCCGCCGTTGTTGTCGAGGTCGGCCTGCGTCACCGTGTAGGTGCCGGTGCAGGTCAGCGTCCCGGCCGGGGCCAGCGTGAAGCCGTCGTCTGGTTGCCGGCGGTGTGGGGTCGCAGTCGAGATTCGCGATCCGCGGATCCGAGACCGACACCCCCGTCAGCGTCTGGTTGCCCGTGTTCGTGACCAGGATCGAGTACGAGATCACATCGCCCGCCGCATCGACCGAGAACGGCGGCGTCGTATCCGCGTCGACACCCGTGACCGTCTTCTCGATCGAGAGCGCCGGGCTCTGAACCGCCGGCACGTTTTCGCTGTCACACGCCTGAGTCGCCCCTGTCGCGTCGACGCACGAGGTGTTGAGGTAGCTACCGGCATCGATGTCCGCCTGCGTGATCGTGTGACTCGCCGTACACGTCATCGACGCACCCGGAGCCACCGACGAACCATTCGCCGGCGTGCAGACCAGGTTGCTCACGTTCGGGTCGGTGACCGTCAGGTTCTGAGCCACGTTGCCGGTGTTCGTCGCCGTGATCGTGTAATGGATCACGTCCCCGACCGAGTCGTAGCTCTGCTCCGTCGCCACCTTCGCGATCGACATCGTCCGGATGATCAGTGAGTCGTTGAACGTGCAACGCGTCACGAGGCCTGACTGGATCGTGAGGTTGTCCACGCCGGTGCTCGTCGGCGTTCCCGTCGACGTCGGCGTCGCGTCCAAGCAGTGAGCAGGTCGCGGAATCCAGTCTCCAGCCGCTCGGCACGACCTCGTTCAGATCGAGGGTCGTGGTCGGAACGAAGGAGATCAACTGCTGCTCACCACTCCCGTTGATCGTCCAGCTGGTCGCGCCGGTCGTCGCAGCCGCGGACGAGTTGAACGTGAACGCGGTCCCGTCGTTCGGGGAGGCGGCCTTGACGATGGTCAGGAACCCGACGTTCGGGGTGAAGACACAATCCGACGGAGCCGACCCGGGAATCCCCGACGGGTAGCTGCAGACGTTCAACAGGAACGCGCCGCTGCCGCCAACCTCGCTCAACACGATCGTCGCGTTGGCGACGACGTCGTCTCTGCTGCAGCCCGGGTTTGGGCCTGGGTTTGCGTCGCAAGCGTTGTTGAGGAGATGAGTCGCAGTGAAGTGCGGTGAACCCGGAACCCCGAACGGATCCGAGTTGGGCACGATCGTCGCTGCCGCGGTCGAAAGAGGACTCGCGATGGGTGCCCGCGGGTTCGTGCAACTGTCGCTTGCGGCGTCGCCGCACGAGTACAGCACCTTCGCGGATGTTCCATTCGCAGCGACGATGACGCAGAACGAGTAGTTCGCGAACCCGTCGGCGTCGGTGTCGAACAGGGCACACCCGTCGAGGGTGTTGTTGCCCGTCGTCGCCGTGTCGTCCCAGGCCCACTTCACGTTGATGCTGGGCCGCTCCGGGAGCTCCGTAGTCGACCGTCAGGGAGTTGAGGTCCTTCTGCCCAGGCTCGTCATCCGCGCCGCCGTCGTCGACGAACGTGAGGGGCGCCGCCGAGGCGGCACCCAGGAAGACCACGCCCGCCCCGACGCCGATGATCAGCGCCAGCCAACCGAGGACGGCGATCCGATGCCACTCTCTGTTGGCTGAAACACGTACGCGTGCCAGCCGACGCCGCATGATCGTGGCGGAGCCCCTCATCCGACGACTCCCTCGCCTCTCCGGTGCCTCAACGGGCCGCGCGATCGCGATCGAATGCCGGGATGGCGTTCGCAGTTTGTGCGCGACTCACGGCACGCAAGGCCCTCAGCACTCCGGCCCGCGAGCCCGCGCGCGTTCGATCGGGTACGCGTAACCCGATCCGGCTCAGCGGCCGAAGATGCCCACGACTGGAGACCCACACTGCTCAGCCCGTACCCCCCTTGTTTGGCCCAGGCAAAGTCACAGTATTCACTTCTCTGTCACAAAGCAAAAAATGTTGCCAAGTTCTCGCTCGGATCACCGTTCTCCTAGGTGCATCTGACCCGTCCCAATCGCCGCGGTTTACACCGACGAATTTCCCTCGGCCACTTCGAGCCGTGCCGGCACGCGGGCTCGCTGATTGCGGAGCTCTCGAATGGGAAAGCCCCGCATTCGCGGGGCTTTCCGTTAGCAGGCCTGTAAGCCGGATTCTGTCGAGGGTGACCATCCCTCTAGGCCGGGAGTTGCCTCACGGCTCGAGCGGTGTACCCGATCCCTCGGCGGGCCGCGTCAACGGGATCTGCTTCACCTTGCACCGGACGGGGTTTGGCAGCCGCCGTGTCACCACGACGCTGGTGGGCTCTTACCCCACCGTTTCACCCTTACCGCCGAGACCTCCGGAGAACGCCTCGGCGGCGGTTTCCTTTCTGTTCCACTTTCCGTCGGCTTTCGCCGCCTGGGATTTCCCCAGCGCCCTGCCCTTCGGTGTCCGGACTTTCCTCGGCGCCTTCCGAAGAAGGCGACGCGGTCACCCGGCCTGCGAGACGAATTCTAGCTCGGATTCCGGAATCTGCAGGCCGTCGCAGAGGAGCGTGCCGCACTCGAGACAGGCGTGCGCGACGGCCCGCCGGAGGAGGAACTCGCCGCAGACGAGGCACTCGAGGCTGGCGCCGCGCGCGATCGCAGCCAGCTCCTGGTCGAGGGTGCGGTTGAACGAGGCGACGGACATCAGAGGCTCCGGAAGACCCCCGTCACCCTGCCGAGGATCTGGACGTGGTCGGCGTAGATCGGCTCGAGGAGCTCGTTCTCGGGCTGCAGGCGGACGCGGCCGTCCTCCCGGTAGAACGTCTTCACGGTCGCCTCGTCGGCCGACTCGTCGTCGCCCGCGAGCGCGACCACGATCTCGCCGTTGCGGGCGTCCTGGGCGCGCTGGACGACGAGGATGTCGCCGTCGAGGATGCCGGCCTCGATCATCGACTCGCCCTTGACCCTGAGCAGGAAGTCGGCGCGGCGGCCGAGCGGCTCCGGGACGGCGAGCTCGTCCTCGATGTTCTCCTCCGCGAGCAGCGGCCCGCCGGCGGCGATCTGGCCGAGCAGCGGCAGCTTCGTCAGCTCGGGCGCAGCGGGCTCCTCGGCGCGCGACTCGCGCCGGTGGCCGATCAGGTCGAGCGCCCGCGGCTTGGTCGGGTCGCGCCGGAGCAGGCCGGCGCGCTCGAGGTTCGCGAGGTGGGCGTGCACGGTCGACGGCGAGGCGAGCCCGACCGCCTCCCCGATCTCGCGCACGGTCGGGGGATAGCCGTGCCGGTCGACGTAGTCGACGAGGAACTGCCAGATCTCCTGTTGCCGTGCCGTGAGTTGGGGTGCAGCGGACATTGCGCCTCCGGAATTGGTTGTCGAACGTGTGTTCGCTCCAAAGCGTAGAGATCCTTCCGGACGGCGTCAAGGAAGCTGAGACACTGCCGGCGTGGAGTGGCCGACGATCACGCTCGCCGACGTGCTCGAGGCGAAGCGGCGGATCAACCCCTACCTTCGGCGGACCCCGCTCTATCCGTACGCCGGGCTGGACGAGCTGCTCGGAGCCGAGGTCTGGGTCAAGCACGAGAACCACCAGCCGGTGGGCGCCTTCAAGGTCCGCGGCGGCATCAACCTCGTCTCGCAGCTCGACGAGGACGAACGACGGCGCGGCCTGATCGCGGCCTCGACCGGCAACCACGGCCAGTCCGTCGCCTACGCCGCGCGGCTGTTCGGCGTCACGGCGCGCGTCTGCGTGCCGGTGGACGCGAACCCGGTCAAGCTGGCGGCGATGCGGGCGCAGGGCGCCGAGCTGATCGAGCACGGCCGGGACTTCGACGCGGCGCGCGAGCATTGCGCGGCGCTCGCCGAGGAGCACGGCTACCGCTACGTCCACTCCGGCAACGAGCCGCTCCTGATCGCAGGCGTCGGGACCGAGACGCTCGAGATCCTCGAGGACCGGCCCGACGTCGACGTGATCGTCGTCCCGATCGGCGGCGGCAGCGGCGCCGCCGGCGCGTGCGTCGTCGCGAAGGCGATCCGGCCGGAGATCGAGGTGATCGGCGTCCAGTCGGAGGCGGCACCGGCCGCGTTCCGCTCATGGCAGGCCCGCGGCTTAGTCGAGGACGAGACCGCGACGTTCGCGGAGGGCCTGGCGACGCGCGTTCCATTCGAGTTGCCGCAGCAGATCCTCTGGGAGCACCTGGACGACTTCGTACTCGTGAGTGAGGACGAGATTCGGGAGGCGACGCGGCTGATGATCGAGCACACTCGCAACCTCGTCGAGCCGGCTGGGGCGGCGCCGCTGGCGGCTGCGCTGAAGCTCGCCGACCGTCTCCGGGGCAGGCGGATCGCCCTCGTTGCGAGCGGCGGCAACATCAGCCCGGCGCAGTTGACCGCCCTCTTCGCAGCAGGGAGCTGAGCGGCCGCGTAGCGGCCCTTAGGGATCTTGCGCGATGGGCAGCCGCTCTCGCGGCTGCCCATCCTGCGCCGTAATTCAGCGCCGTTCTTCCCGCATGCGCTGGAGAGGACTTGAACCTCCACGGCCCTAAGGCCACAAGGCCCTCAACCTTGCGCGTCTACCAATTCCGCCACCAGCGCGGGGACGTGCAGTGTAGCCGTGGCCTGCGCTAGGCGAGGAGCCGGTACAGGATCACGCTGTTGAGGAAGAACACCGTCGCGACGACCACGGTCAGGCGCGTCAGGTTCCGCTCGACGATGTGCGTGCCGCCCTGGGAGGCGGGCGTGAAGCCCATGCCGCCGAGGCCGGCGTCGCGGCCGGAGTGCATCAGGATCAGCGCGAGCAGCGCCACGGAGACGAGCACCTGGAAGACTGCTGAGACGGGAAGCATCGGCGAAAGGGTAGCGAACCGAAAGCGCCGCTATCGAGCGGCGGCGAGGATCGCGTCGACGAGGCTGGCCGCGATCGTGTCCTTGGTGATGTAGCCCTTGGCTCCGACACGGCGCGCGCGGTCGATATCGGCAGGCGCGCTCGAGCCGGTCAGTATCAGCACGGCGGGAGGATTGTCGAAGCGCTCGAGCGCCTCCGCCGCCTCGAAGCCGTCCATGACGGGCATGCTGATGTCGAGCGCGACCACGTCCGGTTGCAGGGTCCGGGCGAGCGCGACGGCCTCCTCTCCGTCAGCCGCACGGCCGACGACTTCGATCCGCTCCTCGGTCGCGAGCACGGCTTCCAGCGCCTCCGCGAAGAGGCGATGGTCGTCTGCGATCAGGAGGCGAACGGGTGAGGGCATCAAGGATCGAACGGACTGGTCCCCCGTTAGGCTACGCGCCATGACCCCGGCAGGCGACGAGACGCGGGCGAAGATCCAGCGCCTGCTCGTCACCGGCGACAACCGGCTGAAGCAGGGAGTCGCGCCGGAGAAGGCGCGCGAGAGCTACGAGCAGGCGCTCGAGCTGGCGCGCGAGGCGGGGATCGAGGAGGCCGTGCGGCCGCTCGTCGAGGTCAGGCTCGCCGATCTCGAACGGCTCGCTCGAGAATCTCCTCCACCCGCGCCGCCTGCCGCCTGAGGTCGTGCTGCTCCGCCGCCTCCCGGGCGGCGGGGTTCGGAACGGGCAGCGCGGCGGCCTCGCGCAGGGCCGCCTCGAGCGCGCCCTCGTCGAGCGGGTCGACGAGCACGCCGGCGCCGGGCGGGACGAACTCGGGCGGCCCGCCGATGCGCGTCGCGACGACCGGGCGGCCGCTCGCTAGTGCCTCGAGCGCGGCCTGGCCGAACGGCTCGACGAGGCTCGGCTGGCAGAGCACGTCGGCCGCGGCGAGGTGGAGCGGGACGGCGTCGTGCGGAAGGTAGCCGGTGACGCTGACGCCGGGACGCCCCTCGAGCTGCGGCCGCAGCGGCCCGTCGCCGACGAACGTCAGCGTCCCTTCGCCCAGCCGGCCGAAAGCGCGCGCGAGCCGGACGACGTTCTTCCGCTCGATCAGCGAGCCGACGCAGACGAACGCGGGGCTCGGCCCCGGCGCGCGCTCGAGCACCCGGAACCGCTCCAGGTCGACGCCGCAGTCGACGACCTCGGTCTTCGCCGCGGCCGCCGGGATCGACGCGACGAGCCGCCGGCGGAGCCAGTCGGAGACCGCGATCACCTCGGCCGCGCCCTTGACGACGCGCCGGGCCGGCGGGCGCACGAACGGGTACTCGGTCAGGTTGGCGACGTCCTGCCCGTGCGCGGTGACGACGAGCGGCGCCCGTGCGGCCCATGCCGCGAGCAGCCCCGAGAGGCCGGACGGGAAGAGGAAGTGCGCGTAGACGACGTCGGGCCGGAAGCTCCGCGCGGCCCGCACGGCCCGGCCCGCGAGCTTCGCGTGGCGCAGCTTGCCGCCGCCGCGCCGGTCGAGTACGACCCGCTCGAAGACGTGCCCTCGCGCCGTCAGCTCCCGCTCGAGGCCCTGGACGAAGACTCCGAAATCCGGGGCCGCGGCCGAGGGGTACATCTGGGAGACGAGCAAGATGCGCACCGGCGCATCATCTAGGTTCTTGCCGTGGCCGAACCCGCCGTCAGAGTCGCCGAGCTGAACAAGACGTTCTTCGTCCCCGAGCGGGAGGCGGGCCTCCGTGCGTCCCTCAAGAGCCTCGTCCGCCGCAAGCATCGCGAGGTCCGCGCAGTCGACGACATCGTCTTCGAGGTCGGCCAGGGAGAGGTCGTCGGCTTTCTCGGCCCGAACGGCGCCGGCAAGACGACGACGCTGAAGATGCTCTCCGGGCTCCTCTACCCGACCTCCGGCGAGGCGCGCGTGCTCGGCCACGTCCCCTCGAAGCGAGAGCGGGAGTTCCTCCGCCGGATCACGCTCGTGATGGGCAACCGCAACCAGCTCCAGTGGGACCTGCCCGCGCTGGACTCGTACGAGCTGAACCGGGCGATCTACCGGATCCCCCGCGCGGAGTTCACGCCCCTGCGCGACGAGCTGATCGAGCTGCTCGACGTCGACGACCTCGTCCGCAAGCCGGTGCGGAACCTCTCACTCGGCGAGCGGATGAAGGTCGAGGTGGTCGGCTCGCTGCTGCACCGGCCGCAGGTGCTCTTCCTCGACGAGCCGACGATCGGGCTCGACGTGACGATGCAGAAGCGGATCCGCACCTTCATCGCCGAGTACAACCGCCGCTACGAGGCGACCGTCCTGCTGACGAGCCACTACATGGCCGACGTCGAGGCGCTCTGCAAGCGCGTCGTCGTCATCCACCACGGCAAGATCCTGTTCGACGGCCCACTGGCTCGGCTCGGCGACCAGTTCGACGCCTACAAGACCCTCACCGTCGAGCTCGAGGACGTCTCCGCCGACCTCTCCGGGTACGGCGACGTGCTGGAGCGCGAGGACGGCCGAGTGAAGCTCCGCGTCCCGAAGGAGGAGACCGCGCGCGTGACGGCGCGGCTGCTCGCGGAGCGCGACGTCGCCGACCTGACCGTCGAGGACCCGCCGATCGAGGACGTGATCGAACTCGTCTTCGCGCAGGAGCGACCGGAATGAGCACCGCCGAGGCCGGGGCCGTCCGCTCCTACCTCGACTACTACCTCACCCGAGCCCGGGTCCAGATCCAGTCGAACTTCCAGTACCGCGTCGCCACCTACATGTGGATGATCGGGATGCTGGCGGAGCCGATCGTCTACCTCGTCGTCTGGACCACGATCTCCGAGCAGCAGGGCGGCGACGTGCAGGGGATCACGACCGGCCAGTTCGCCGCGTACTACATCGTCTGGACGCTCGTCCGGAACATGAACATCGTCTTCACCCCCTACGGCTGGGAGTGGCGGATCCGGGAGGGCGAGCTCTCTGCCTCGCTGCTGCGACCGCTCCACCCGATCCACGAGGACATCGCGGGCTTCGCCGGGTGGAAGGTGGTCACGATCATCCTCTGGCTGCCCATCGCGGCCGTCCTTTGGGTCGCGTTCGATCCAGAATTCGACGTCCGTGTGGCCGAGATCGCCGCCTTCTGCGTCGCCATCTGGGGCGCGTACCTGATCCGGACGATGTTCCTGACCTCGCTCGGGATGGTCACCTTCTGGACGACCCGCGTCAGCGCACTCTTCGAGCTGATGGTCGGGCTCGAGCTGCTCCTCTCCGGCCGGCTCGTGCCGCTGCCGCTGATGCCGGACTGGGTCGAGGACATCGCCAACGTGCTCCCGTTCAAGTGGTCGTTCTACTTCCCGATCGAGACGCTCGTCGGCGACCTGTCGAACCGCGAGCTGCTCGAGGGGCTCGGGATGCAGCTGCTCTGGATCGTCCTCCTGACCGGACTCTTCCTCGTCGTGTGGCGGTTCGCCGTCAGGCGCTACTCGGCGGTCGGGAACTAATGTGATGCGGCTCGCGCGCCTCGCCTGGCTCTTCTTCAAGGTCGGCTCGCTGAACGAGCTCCAGTACCGCACGAACTTCTTCATCCAGCTGCTGCAGTCGGCGGTGTCGATCGGCGTCGCGCTCGTCGTGCTCAGCGTCGTCTACTCGCACACGCCCGAGCTGAACGGCTGGACCGAGCCGGAGCTGCTCGTCGTACTCGGGATCCAGCTCCTACTCGGCGGGGTGATCAGCACCTCGATCCAGCCGAACATGCAGCGGCTGATGGAGGAGGTGCGCGACGGCAAGCTCGACTTCGCGTTGACGAAGCCGGAGGACTCGCAGGTGCTTGTCAGCATCCGCGACGTCAGGATCTGGCGCGCCGTCGACGTGTTCGGGGGCGCCGCGGTGCTCGCGTACGGAATCCGAGGGCTCGAGACCGGCGTCGGGCTCGGTGACGGGCTGCTCTTCGTCGGTCTGCTCGCGCTCGGCGCGGTCACGATCTACTGCTTCTGGCTCGTGATTGCGACCCTGGCGTTCTGGATCGTCAACGTCTGGGAGATCATCGAGCTCTTCCAGGGCGTCTACCTGGCCGGGCGCTTTCCGGTCTCGATCTACCCGGGCTGGCTCCGTTTCGGCGTCACGTTCATCATCCCGCTCGCGTTCGCAATCACGGTGCCCGCGGAGGCGATCACGTCGCGGCTCGAGTGGTCGACCGTCGGGATCGCGATCGGCTTCGCCGTCGTGCTCTTCGCCTTCACCCGCTGGTGGTGGGGCTTCGGGCTGCGCCGCTATTCGGGCGCCTCGGCCTGAGCTAGGCGCGCGACGCGTCGAACGTGCCCCACTCCTCGCGGAGCACGTTCGAGATCTCGCCGATCGTGACGAGGGCGCGGAGCGCGTCGTGCATCGGGACGAGCATGTTCTCCGTTCCCTGCGCGGCGCTGCGAACCGCGGCGAGCGCGCGCTCCGCCTCCTCCGGGTTCCGGCCGGCGCGGACGGCGGCCGTCCGCTCGAGCTGCCGGTGCTCGATCGGCGGGATCGAGCCGGTGCAGCTCGACGTGCTCCTCCTCGGCCTCGGCGAAGGCGTTGACGCCGACGATCACGCGCTCGCCCGACTCGACCTGCTCGTTCCAGCGGAAGGCTGCCTCCTCGATCTCGCGCTGGACGAAGCCCTGCTCGACGGCGGCGACCGCGCCGCCGAGCTCGTCGATCCGCTCGATCAGCTCGCGGGCCCGCTCCTCGAGCTCGTCGGTGAGCGACTCGATGAAGTAGGCGCCGCCGAGCGGGTCGGCCGTGTCGGTCGCTCCGCCCTCGGCGGCGAGGATCTGCTGCGTCCGGAGCGCGATCCGGGCCGAGCGCTCGGTCGGGAGCGCGAGCGCCTCGTCGAAGCCGTTCGTGTGCAGGCTCTGGGCGCCGCCCGCGACGGCCGAGAGCGCCTGGATCGCGACACGGACGATGTTGTTCTCCGGCTGCTGGGCGGTCAGGGTCGACCCGCCCGTCTGCGCGTGGAAGCGGAGCGCCAGCGCCTTCGGGTTCGTCGCGCCGAAGCGGTCGCGCATGATCGTCGCCCACAGCCGCCGGGCGGCGCGGAACTTCGCCACCTCCTGGAAGAAGTGGTTGTGCGCGTTGAAGAAGAAGGAGAGGCGCGCGCCGAAGTCGTCGGGAGAGAGGCCGGCGTCGACCGCGGCCTGCGCGTACGCGATCCCGTTGGCGAGCGTGAACGCGAGCTCCTGGACGGCCGTCGAGCCTGCCTCGCGGATGTGGTAACCGCTGATCGAGATCGTGTTCCAGCTGGGTAACCGCTCGGCCGCGTAGGCGAAGAGGTCGGTCGTCAGCCGCATCGACGGCCGCGGCGGGTAGATGTAGTTCCCGCGCGCGATGTACTCCTTGAGGATGTCGTTCTGGGCCGTGCCGCGCAGCGCCGTGCCCGGGACGCCCTGCTCCTCGGCGACGAGTTCGTAGAGCAGGAGCAGCAGCGACGCAGGCGCATTGATCGTCATCGAGGTCGAGACCTCGCCGAGCGGGATCCGGTCGAAGAGCAGGCGCATGTCCTCGAGGGAGTCGATCGCGACGCCGGTGCGGCCGACCTCGCCGAGCGCATGCGGGTCGTCGGAGTCGTAGCCGAGCTGGGTCGGCAGGTCGAAGGCGACCGAGAGCCCGGTCTGGCCGCGGTCGAGCAGGTAGCGGAAGCGCCCGTTCGTCTCCTCGGCCGAGCCGAAGCCCGCGTACTGGCGGATCGTCCACGGCCGCCCGCGGTACATGTCGGGGTACGGCCCACGGGTGAAGGGAAACTCGCCGGGCCGCTCGCCGTCGCCGTAGACCGGCTCGATCTCGATTCCCGACTCGGTCTCCCGCTTCACGGAGCGGATGCTACGCGGCCGGTTCTAGAGCACGCCGCCGCAGCCCTCGATCGCATCCAGCGCGATCCGGCGCCCGCTGCAGATGTGCGCCCTGATCGCCGCGCGCGCGGCCTCGAGGTCGCCGGCCTCGTAGGCGTCGACGATGGCGCCGTGCTCGGTCGGCAGGTTCGAGCCCCCCTCGAGCTTGCCGCCGCGGATCACCTGCATCATCAGGTTGACCGAGAGGTCGCGGTAGAAGCGGGAGAGCAGCGCGTTGCCGGCGAGGTCGACCTGGTGCTCGTGGAAGGCTGCGTTCGCGCCGTCCCACTCGGTGTGCGAGACGGCCTCCGCGGTCGCCTCGTGCAGCTCGCGGAAGCGAAGCAGCGCGTCGCGGCCGACGTTGCCGACCGCGGTGTCGGCGGCCTGCAGCTCGAGCGCGAGCCGGACGTCGTAGCCCTCGGCGATCGCGGCGACGGTCAGCGGGCTGACGTAGTAGCCGCGCCGGGACTTCACGGTCAGGAGCCCTTCGGCGACGAGCCGCGTCAACGCGTGGTGGACCGGGCTGCGCGAGACCCCGAGTGTCGCGGCGAGCTCGTGCAGGCTCACCTTCTCGCCCGGGCCGAGCTCGCGCGTGATCAGCTGCGACTTCAGCGTCTCGTAGACACGGTCGTTCAGGTTGGTCCGGGCCGGAGCTGAGACCGACATGAGCCATACGTAACATGACACGCGCCGCGAAACAACCCGCGCCCGGCGGGGGCTACGCTCACGCGATGCAGGTGCGCATCCGTCTCTTCGCCGGCCTGCGCGAGCGCGCCGGCACCGGCGCCCGCTCGCTCGACCTCACCGACGGCGCCACGCTCGCCGACGTCTGGCCGGCGCTCGGCCTCGGCGACGAGCCAACCGGGCTCCTCTACGCGGTCAACAAGCGCTACGCCGACGAGAGCACGACGCTCTCGGAGGGGGACGAGGTGGCGCTGATCCCGCCCGTCTCCGGCGGCGACTTCCGCGTCACCGCCGAGCCGCTCTCGCTCGACGCGGTCGTGCGCGAGGTGCAGCGCGACGAAGCGGGCGCGGTCGCGACCTTCCTCGGCACCGTGCGCAGCCGCTCGCGCGACCGGAACGTCCTCTACCTCGAGTACGAGGCCTACGAGGGGATGGCGGAGCAGACGATGGCCGAGCTCGCCCGCGAGCTCGCCGAGCGCCACGAACTGCTCGCGGTCGCGATCCACCACCGGATCGGCCGGGTCGAGATCGGCGAGCCGAGCGTGGCGATCGCCGTCTCCTCACCGCACCGCGCCGCCGCGCTCGCCGCGTGCAAGGAGGCGATCGACACGCTCAAGGGAACCGTGCCGCTCTGGAAGAAGGAGGTCTACGAGGGCGGCGAGGAGTGGATCGGCCAGGGCTCGTGACCCGTGCGCCGGCGGAGTCCGCTCAGCGGAGCTCGGTGACGACTCTCGCCAGCGCGGACAGGTTCGCGTAGACGCCGCCGTCTCGCCCGTCCATTGAAACCGCGGCCGTCGCCGGAGCGGAGAGGATCAGGGCCACGAGAGCGACGATGACGATCTTCATGCCCGAATGGTGGTCGGATCGGAGGCGCAGCGACCCTGCCCGCAGGGGTGGACCGGGCTACCCGAAGAAGTCGGGCCTCGGCCGCGGCTCGCAGGCCCGGGCCGAGGATGATCGGACAGGGGTGATGGCCAGGAGAGCGGCCGTGACTACTCTGAGCGCATGAGCATCGATCCATACGCGCCGCGCGAGGCCGAGGAGCCTGACTACCAGTACTCGCCGGTCAAGCGGCCGACGACCCTGCGCGACATCCTGCGCAAGCTGTGGGCGCCGATCGCCGCGCTCGGGTTCCTGCTCTGGAAGCTGAAGTTCATCTTTGCGGCGATCTTCAAGTTCAAGATCTTCACCGTCGCCGGCTCGATGCTCATCTCGATCGGCGCGTACGCGCTCCTCTGGGGCTGGCAGTTCGCGTTCGGCTTCGTCCTGCTGCTGCTCGTGCACGAGCTCGGCCATGTCGCTGAGGCGAAGCGTCAGGGGCTGCCGGTGTCGGCGCCCATGTTCATCCCCTTCCTCGGCGCGCTGATCACGCTCAAGCAGCTGCCCGACGACGCGTGGAACGAGGCCAAGGTCGCGATCGCCGGGCCGATTGTCGGCAGCCTCGGCGCACTCGCGACCTGGGGGCTCGGCGAGTACCTCGACTCGGATCTTCTGATTGCGCTTGCGTTCACCGGCTTCTTCCTCAACCTCTTCAACCTCGCGCCGATCTCGCCGCTCGACGGCGGCCGCATCGTCGCCGCCATCCATCCAGCCCTCTGGGTCGTCGGTCTCGTACTCCTGCTCGGGCTGACGATCGTGTCGCCGAACCCGATCCTGATCCTGATCCTCGTCCTCGGCGGGCTCGAGTCGTGGCGGCGCTGGCAGCACCGCAACATGCCGCAGAACGAGGCGTACTACCGCGTCAGCCCGCGGCGGCGCGTGATCGCCGGGGTCGCGTACATCGTGCTCGCGGCGCTCCTGACACTCGGCATGAGCGGCAGCTACGTCGAACGGGACATCTAGTGGGCGCCGACGAGCGTCGGATGCTCGAGCGGACGCACGAGGACCTCACCGGCGACGTCGCCATCATCGCCTCCGAGTTCCTCGGCGGCTTCCAGAAGGTGCTCGAGATCGACCGGCCGGCCGTCTCGATCTTCGGCTCGGCACGCGTCGGCGAGGACAGCCGCCCCTACGCGCAGGCGCGGGCGACCGCGAAGCTCTTCGCCGAGGCGCACTTCGCCGTCGTCACCGGCGGCGGTCCCGGCGTGATGGAGGCGGCGAACCGCGGCTGCAAGGAAGGCGGCGGGCTCTCGGTCGGGTTCAACATCGCCCTTCCGCACGAGCAGGGGACTCAACCCCTACTGCGACATCAGGATGACGTTCAAGCACTTCTACGCCCGCAAGACGATGTTCGTGAAGGCGGCCGAGGGCTTCGTCATCTTCCCGGGCGGCTTCGGCACGCTCGACGAGGCTTTCGAGGCGCTGACGCTGATCCAGACGGGCAAGGTGCTCGACTTCCCGGTCGTCCTCTTCGACCGCGACTACTGGCAGGAGCTGCTCGACTGGATCAACGAGCGCCTGCTCGCGGACGGAATGATCTCGGCTGACGACGTCGCGCTCCTGCACGTGACCGACGACCCGGCGGAGGCGGTCCGGATCGTGGTCGAGAGCTACGACGCGCGCAACTCGGTCGAGTCGCCGGCCGAGCCGCAGAAGGCCGACGCGCAGTAAGGCTTGGTTGGCCGCGGGACGGGCCGCGAACGCGGCCCCTTAAGGGGTTTGCGCGATCAGCGGTCCGCGCAAGCGGATGCTGATCATGTGACGGCAAACTAGACGCGCGGCAGCACGAAGTACGGGCCTGGGATCGAGCGTCCGGGGCCGTAGATCGCGGTCGGGCCGACCGCGATGTAGTTGCTCGCCGTCGCGTCCTCGCGCAGCAGCTTCCCGTGCTCGTAGACCTTGCGGGTGACGGTGACGTCGAAGCCCGCCTGATTCGAGCCGGCGACCGTCCGCACCGACCCGCGGGGCGCGTAGGGGTCGAGCGCGTAGGTCGTCGTCGGCGTGCGCCAGTTCGTCCGCTCGCTCGTCGCGGCGACGACACGGCGGTCGGGGTCGGTGCCGTAGAAGGTGAACGTGAGCGTCGAGCTCGTGTAGCGCGTCTTGATCAGGATCCCGGTCCCGAGATCGTTCTTGAAGACGAAGTCGGGGCCGCCCCACGAGACGGTCGCGTCGCGCCCCATCGGGTAGTGGGAGATGTAGAAGCTGTGGTTGTGGCGCTCGACGATCGGGAGCCCGAGCTCGAAGGCGTTGTTGAAGAGCGTCGTCGCGGTCTGGCAGACGCCGCCGCCGATCGAGGGCAGGAGCAGCGAGCCGATGATCATCTGCCCCTCGCGGAAGCCCCGCTCGACCGTACGCGGGCCGACGCGGTCGTTGAACGAGAACGTGTCGCCCGGCTTGATCACGGTTCCGTCGATGTACTGCGCCATCAGCTGCACGTTGTGGATCCGGTTCGAGGACGAGGTGCCCATGTCGGTCGTGAAGGTGGAGATCTGCTCGCGGATGCCGAGCCGCTCCGCCTCACGGGTCGTCAGATCGGCGCGGATCTGCTTCAGCCGCAGCGAGGCGCGGTGCACCGGCGCGGCCGCGGCGGCGGCGATCGAGTCGGCGGCCCAGGGACCGTCGACGGCGAGGCCCGGGCGCGAGGGCTGCACGTGAACGCTCCTCCCGTCGACCACGAAGCGGGCGTTGACGGCACGGGTGCGCCAGGGCGCGAGCATCGGCTCGACGGCCTTCGCGACACGCCGCGGGTGGAAGGAGATGCGGAAGCGGTCGCCGTCGGGGCGGAAGCGGAGCAGCTTCACGAGCCGCTCGGGCGGAAGCGAGCCGACGTCCTCGCCCTTGAACGCGAGCGTGACCGGCTCGTCGATCAACGTCGTGGCCTCGGCGACCGCGGCTTCCGCGGCGTCGGTCGTCAGCTCGGGCTCGACGTGGGTCAGCGCCGGCGTCAGCGTGCGAACGCCGGTCAGGGACGCCTTGGCCAGCGAGTCGGCCAGCTGGTCCGGGTCGACCGCGTCGCCAGGGCGAGCGGGGATGACACGGAAGTCGCTGCGGGCGACGACCTGTGACCGGCGCGGCTTCGGCAGCGCCGCGGAGACTCGGGCGGCGACCTCCGCGAGCGCTGGGCGGGGGACGAGGACCGGGTCGACGACCCGCGCCGGCGGGCTCGGGTCGACGAGCTGCCGCATTCTGCCGGTGAAGCTGCTCCGGGCCGCGTCCCAGAGCGCCTGCTCGGTCGCCGCCCCGTCGAGCCGGAGCACCTCACCCGGCCGGACCTCGTACGCCTTGCCGCCGACGACGACGCGCACCGGCGTCTCCAGGTTCGCCTCACGGAGCTCGACGCCCGGGAGCGGCCGGTCCCAGTAGTACGCGTCGCGCGCTCCCACGGCGGCCACGGCCAGCCCGCCCACGCAGGCGAGCACGGCGACAGTGATCACCCCCACGCGTCTCACGCGTCAAAAGTAGCCGCTGAGGCCGGATTACACTCGAATCGTGAGGCTGCGCGACCTTCCCTCAGTCGATGAGCTCGTCCGCGGCACGGACGACCCGCTCGCGGTCGCCGCCGCCCGCGACGTCCTCGAGCGCGCGCGGGAGGAGATTCGCGCCGGCGCCGAGCCGGGCGACCTGCGGGCGCGGCTGGACGAGGCGCTCGCCGCGGCACGGCGGCCCGCGCTCCGCCGCGTCCTCAACGCGACCGGCGTGCTCGTGCACACGAACCTCGGCCGCGCCCCGCTGGCGCAGGCCGCGCTCGACCGGATCGCGGACGTGAGCGGCTTCTCCAACCTCGAGTACGACCTCTCCTCCGGCTCGCGCGGCTCGCGCCAGGACCATCTCGCACCGCTGCTACGCCGCCTCACCGGCGCCGAGGCCGCGATCGTCGTCAACAACAACGCCGCCGCGATGCTGCTGGCCCTCGCGGCTCTCGCGGAGGGCCGCGAGGTCGTCGTCTCGCGAGGCGAGCTGATCGAGATCGGCGACGGCTTCCGGATCCCGGACGTGCTCGCACGCTCGGGCGCGCGGCTGGTCGAGGTCGGGACGACCAACCGGACGCGGGCAGCCGACTACGAGCGGGCGATCGGACCGGAGACCGCGCTCCTGCTTCGCGTCCACCAGTCGAACTTCCGCGTCGTCGGCTTCACCGAGCAGCCGCGGCTCGACGAGCTCGCGGCCGTCGCCCGCCGCCACGACCTGCCACTCCTCGACGACCTCGGCTCCGGGGCGCTCGTCGACGTCGAAGGAGAGCCGACGCCGGCGGCGGCGCTCGCAGCGGGGGCCGATCTCGTCTGCTTCTCCGGCGACAAGCTGCTCGGCGGCCCGCAGGCGGGAGTCGTCGCCGGCCGCGCCGACCTGGTCGAGAAGCTGCGCCGGCATCCACTCCACCGCGCCCTGCGCTCGGACAAACTGACGCTCGCGGCGCTGGAGGGGACGCTCGCGCTCTACCTCGACCGGCCGGAGGAGATCCCGGTGCTGCGGATGCTGCGCGAGCCGGCGGAGACCGTTCGCGGCCGGGCCGAGCGGCTCGCAGAGGCGACCGGCGGCGCCGTCGAGGAGACGGTCGCGCGCGTCGGCGGCGGCGCGCTGCCGCTGGCCGAGCTGCCGAGCTTCGCGTGCGCCGTCGAGGAGGAGCTGGCCGCCGCGCTGCGGTCGCACGAGCCGCCTGTGATCGCGGTCGTCCGTGACGGGCGCACGCTCCTCGACTGCCGGACGCTCACCGACGCCGAGGCGGACGAGGTCGCGGAGGCGGTCGCCACGTGCCGGTCACGGTAGGGACGGCCGGCCACATCGACCACGGCAAGACGTGGCTCGTCCGCGCGCTGACCGGGAAGGACACCGACCGGCTGCCGGAGGAGCAGCGGCGCGGGATCTCGATCGACCTCGGCTACGCGCCGCTCGATCTGCCCGACGGACAGCGGCTGTCGTTGATCGACGTTCCCGGGCACGAGCGCTTCGTCCGCAACATGGTCGCCGGCGCAACCGGGATCGACCTCTTTCTGCTCGTGATCGACGCGGGCGAGGGCGCGCGGCCGCAGACGCACGAGCACCTCGCGATCATCCGGCTGCTCGGACTCGAGCACGGCGTCGTCGCGGTGACGAAGGCCGACGCGGTCGACGAGGAGACGCTCGAGCTGGCGCTCGACGAGGCGCGCGAGCTGGTACCCGAAGCGGAGCCGATCGCGGTCAGCGCGAAGACCGGCGCCGGACTCGACGAGCTCCGCGGCGCACTCGGGCGCGCGGCCGAGCTTGTGTCTCAGAAACACAAGCTCATGGGCGACGAGGCCGCCCGCATCTACGTCGACCGCGTCTTCTCGCTGCGCGGGATCGGAACGGTCGCGACCGGGACGCTCTGGTCGGGGACGGTCGGCGAGGGCGACGTGCTCCGCGCCGAGCCTTCGGGCCGCGACGTCCGTGTGCGAAGCGTCCAGGTGCACGACCGCGCCGTCGAGCGGGCCGAGGCGGGACAGCGGGTGGCGCTCGCGCTGCCGGGCGTCGAGCGCGACGAGCTGCACCGCGGCGACGCTCTCGTCGCACCCGGCAGCCTGAGGCCGAGCTACCGGCTCGACGTAGCGCTCGAGGAGCTCGAGCCGATCGCGAACGGCGCGCGGCTCCACGTCCACCACGGCACCGCCGCCGTGCCTGCGCGGGTCGCCAGGGCGGGTGCCTTCGCGCAGCTCCGGCTCGCGGCGCCGGTCGTCGCGGCGCGAGGCGACCGGATCGTCCTGCGTCGCGGGACGACGGTCGGCGGCGGCACCGTGCTCGATCCCACGCCCGCCAGGCACGCCGATCCCGCCCGCTTCGAGCAGGCGCGCCGCGGTGAGGCGCGCGTGCACGCGCCGCTCCTCGTCGATGGGGAGTGGCGCTTCTCGGACTCGTGGCTGGCCGAGCTCGAGGCCGAGCTGGAGCGTCGGCTCGACCACGCCGACCCGCTCGACCCAGGGGTGCCGGCACCGACCGAGCCCTGGGCGAGGGACGTGCTCGCGCGGCTGCCGTTCGAACGGCGCGGCTCGATGCTCTACCGACCGGGTGCGGCAGGAGCGCTGGGAGCCAGAGCGGCCGACGCCGAGCTCGCGCTCGAGTCCGTAGCGGCGGCGGAGCCCGGCGCGGCGAAGCTCGAGGATGCGGAGCTTGCGCGCTTCCTCGAGCGCTCGGGCCGGCTCGTCCGCCTCGGCGACGGCTGGGCGGTGTCCTCGGCCGCCTACGAGCGGGCGCGCTCACTCGTGCTGGAGGAGTGCGCCGCGACCGGGCAGATCACGCTCGCCCGCTTCCGCGATCTCGCCGGCTGCGGCCGCCGCGACGCGCAGCTGCTGCTCGAGCGGCTCGACGCCGACGGCGTCACTCGCCGGGTTGGGGACGCGCGGGTGCTCCGGCGTCAGGCTTCTGCGCCGACTTCGTAGCGGTCCCGTCGTCGCCGTCCGCCGAGCGCAGCACCTCCTTCACCAGCCGCTCGCTGAACCCGGCCGCGAACGCGAGGACGAGGAAGAAGGCGAAGCGGTCGCGCGAGTCCTCCGGCACGTCGAGCTGCCGGATCAGGCCGCCCTGGAGCGCGAAATAGACGAGCAGGCCGAAGACGCCGCCGATGAACGGCCGGAAGGCCGCCACGCGCTGCACGTAGGAGCGGCCGACTTCATGGCGGACGTGGAACTTGTCCGCGCTCATCCGAGTGACGACGCTGACGAGCGCGCCGAGCGCGCCGGCGATCAGGCAGCCGAAGAACGTGGTCAGGTTGACCGGGACATCGCTGGCCGCGAGCAGGATCCCGACCGGGACGGTGATCGCGCAGAGGGCGAGCACGCCGCCGAGCATCCCGCCCAGGTAGACGATCTGCGCCTCCCGCGATGCCGCCTGCTCGTAGTGCTCCGCGATCCGGTCCAGCTCCTTCTCCTGCGCCGCGATGGCCTCCGGGGTCAGCGGGACGACCGTGCCGTCGGGGTTCGGGATCGAGACGAGCATCAGGTCGCGGAGCCAGACGAAGAGCCAGTTCACGAGCAGGCGCTGGCTGAGGCCACGGAGGGCGTTCCGGACGGAGACGTACTGCACCTCGGCGCGATGCAGTACCTGGGCCACCTCCGGGTGCATCCGCACGAGCCGCTCGGTCTCGCTGTGCATCTCGATCCGGTCCTTCAACCGGAGCAGCTTCCGCTCGAGCGGCTTCGGCGGGATCGCCGTCACTGCGACTGCCATCGGGCCGCTCTCGCAGATGTACGAGTCCGTGATCTCCCCGTGGTCGTGCACGAACGCTGCGCGGAGCTGCTGGTAGCGCTCCTCGGCTCCGTCAGCCGCCTCGCGGACCGCCCAGGCCTCGACGAGCTCCGAGAAGGAGACTCGCCGGCGCGCCGGCGCGGCCGGTACAGCCGGTGCAGCCGCGTCGACAGCTGTCTCCTGGTACGGGTGCGCGATCTCGGCCATCCGGAATTCCCCTCCCGAGCCGGCCGCAACGACTCCCGTTCGCTTCCTCCGTCAGGGATCCAGCGTAGGGGATCGCACCGAACGCGACAAGCCGGGTTGGGAAACCGCTGCAACACTGCGTCCGTGCGCCTGCTCCTCCTCGCCGCCCTCGCCGTCGCCCTCCCGGCCGCAGCGCTCTCAGCGACCGGCTTCCAGCGCGGAACCGCGACGATCAGAGCGGCCGGCACGGGCGCACAGCGCGTCGTCCTCGGCGTCGAGCTCGCCCGCACCAACGCCGAGCGCCAGCGCGGGCTGATGAACCGCCGCTCGCTGCCTGCGAAGGCCGGGATGGTCTTCCTCTATCCCGAGGACCACCGCGGCGGCTTCTGGATGAAGAACACGCTGATCCCGCTCGACATCGCCTTCTACGACGGGCGCGGGAAGATCCTGCGGATCCTGACCATGCAGCCCTGCCGCCGCGACCCGTGCCGCGTCTACGACCCGAACGTCGCCTACCGGGCCGCGCTCGAGGTGAACGCGGGCTCGTTCCGCCGCTGGCGGGTCCGGGTCGGCGACCGGGTCTCTGTCCGCGCTACTCGATCGGGCTGACCGTCAGCCGGAGCACGTCCGGCCGGTGGTAGTGGCCGGCCGGGTCGAACCGCTGCCGCGCCTGCAGGAGCAGGTCCGGGTCGAGCTCCGCGTAGAGGATCCCCTCCTCGTCGTAGAGCGGGCCGGCGAGGTAGCTGCCGTCCGGGCCGAGGATCGCCGAGCCGCCGCGGCCGAGCAGGTCGCGCCCCTCGAGCAGCGCGCCGAGCGGGAAGTCGTCCGGGTAGGACCCCGCGCGCTGGAAGTGGCAGGGTGCGATCACGAACGACCGCGATTCGAGCGCGATGTGGATCAGGGTGGCCTGCCAGTCGTCGCCGTCGTCGGCGGTCGAGGCGATGTAGATCTCGACCCCGGACTCGTAGAGCGCGAAGCGGGCGAGCGGCATGTAGTTCTCCCAGCAGATCAGGCCGCCGAGCCGGCCGAGCGTGGTCTCGACCGCGCGCAGCCCGCGACCGTCCCCCTGGCCCCAGACCAGCCGTTCGTGGTTCGTGGGCACGAGCTTGCGATGGTGGAGCGCCAGCTCACCGTCGGGCGCGTAGTAGAGCAGCGAGTTGTAGAGCGTGCCGGCACGCTGCGGATCCGCCTCGTTGACGCCGAGCACGAGCCAGACGCCGTGCTCGCGCGCGATCGAGGCGAGCCGGTCCGCATCGGGGCTCGGGAGCTCGAGTGACTCGCGGTGGAGAAGCGCGAACGCCTCCTTCGCCCCCGGCTCGGCCCAGCCGGCGAGCGCTTTCGCCCACGCCGAGGAGGGGTAGGCGGGGACGAAGGTCTCCGGGAAGACGACGAGCTGCGCGCCGGCGCCTGCCGCCTCGGCCGTGCACTCCGCGACGCGGTCGATCGTGCCCGAGCGGTCGAAGATCGCCGGCTCCACCTGGACGCAGGCGGCGGTGACGCGCTCTCTCACGCCCACTCCAGCGGCGTGTAGCCGCTCGTGCGCGGCGCCGACACGATCAGGATCGTCGCGTTGGCGTCGCTCCTGTTGACGACGGTCCGCCTCGGCTCAGGATCGAGCCGCGTGAACGTTCCGGCCGGCACGGGATGATCCTCGCCGTCGATCACCATCGTCGCGTCCCCGGAGAGGACGATGAAGACCTCCTCCTGGTCGCTGCCGGTCTCGTCGTGCTCCGGGATCATCTCCCCGGGCGCGAGCTCGCAGACGTTCATCCCGAACGACTGCAGCCCGAGCGACTTGCGTGCGAGCGCCCACTTCGGGAACGGGCGCTCGAAGTCGTCCATGTGCACGATCGTGAAGCTCGCCATCCCTACCCCTCTTCCTGACCCCGCTCTGCTTGCTGAAGCCACTCCGGCTCCGGGCCGATGCCCACGGCCTCGGCAACGCGGTTGATGTAGTTGAAGTAGGCGATCACCTGGATCGCGTCATGGATCGCCTCGTCGTCCCAGCCGTGGCGGTGCAGCTCCTCGACGTCGGCGGCGCCGACCGCCGTCGGCGTGTGGGTGAGCTTGACCGCGTAGTCGCAGAGCGCCCGCACGGGCGCGGGCAGGCCCGCAGCGCGGTAGTCGTGGGCGCACTGCTCCACGAGTCGTTCGTCGGCGCCCTCGGCACGGAGGTCGTCTGCATGCGAGCGCGTTCAGTAATGGCAGTCGTTCTCTCGCGAGACGACGGTGGCGAGCAGCTCCCGCTCCTGACGGGAGAGCTGCGACGGGCCGAACATGATCCCCTTGTAGAGCTCGATCGAGCGGTGGAGCACGTCCGGGTTCGGGCTCATCGCCTTGACGATGTTGAAGACCTTCCCGGCGCGCCCGATCGCCGCGTCGTACTCCGCCTTCAGCGGTCCGGTCGCGTCGTCGACGTCGGTCAGTCGCAGGTGGGCCACGCCTCGATCCTCGCAGAAAAAAGCCCGGGGAAGCTCGTCGCGAGCTCCCCCGGGCCTCCTCTCTCCCTCTACCTGCTCAGGTCGACCGGGAACGAGACGAGCCGGCGGGTCGAGACACCGCCGAGCACGTCCTCACCGGCCTTGCGCGCGCGGGCGAAGACCGTCAGCAGCTGCTGGCGGCTGGTCGCCGGGTAGCCGGCTGCGCGGTTCATCGTCAGCGTCGCGAACCCGTCCGCCCCCGTCTGCTGCTCCGCCGGAGCGGAGAACTGGTTGAACGGGACCGCTTCGGCGTAGAGGAGCGCGCCCTGGACGGGCTTCCCCTTGCAGGTGACGCGGAAGCGAACCGAGATCGACCCCGTCGAACGGCCGACCACCGACGGACTGATCGACTGGCCGTCGATGAGCAGCCGGTCCGGCAGCGAGACGCTCGCGATCGGGATCGGCGCGTTGCCGTTGCAGCCCGTCACGGGCGGAGCTGGGGCCGTCCGGATCACGGCCGACGGGACCGACGTCGCGGCCGCCGAGCCGTCGGCGTTCCGCGCGGTCACGCGGGAGCGGATCGTGTTGCCGACGTCGACCTTCTTGAGGGCGTACGTCTTGCTCGTCGCCCCGCCGATCTGGGAGCAGCTACCCCCGTCCTCGTCGCACCGCCGCCATGAGTAGGCGAAGGTGATCGGAGCCGTACCCGTCCAGGTGCCGTCGCTGGTGGTCAGCGTCTTGCCCTCCTCGGGCGTGCCGGAGACCGCCGGCGGCGACTGGTTCGACGGTGCCGCCTGCGGCGCCGAGTCGGCGACGTCCGTGAGGCCGGCGACGGCCGCGAGCACGACCAGCGTGCTCGCAAGCGCGACCGGGAGAATAGTGCGGCGTTTCATGTCGGGACCCCCTCCGTTCGTTGACTGTCGCTAGCAGGCGCGGCGCCACGTGATCTCGCGGCTGAACGCGCCGAGATACCCCACGCCCGACTGGTTGACCGACATCGCGATCCGCAAACGGTTCGCCCCGCAGGGGAGCGTCGCCTGGAAGCGTGCGCGCGAGTTGAGGTCGAGCGAGACCCGCTTGATCGTGACCCACTGGCCGAAGCCGGAGAGCCGCTGCAGCTGAATCTGCTTGCGGGCCATGCTGCGGCCGGCATAGACGCGGGCGACGAACCCGTTCAGGCGTCCGAACGAGATCGACGGCGCGACTGCCGTGGTGATCACCAGGCTCGCGGCGGTCTTCCACCGGGCCCGGTAGGTGGTGAGGATCTTCGGGGCGACGGCGTACGAGAACGTGCCGTCCGCGCCCGTGATCACGGTCGCGAGCACGACCTCGGAGGCCTGCCCGTACGGCTGGTAGCTGAGCTGGACGTTCTCGCCGGCCTTCTTGCTGTTCACCTGGCCGCTGAGCGTCACCTTCTGGCCGTAGGCGATCTGCGGCTGTGAGATCGCCAGCGTGACGGCCGGCGGCGCGCCGGCGACCCTGACGGTGCCGGTGACGGACGGGTTGAGGGCGTCGCGGTAGCGGTAGGTGCCTGCGACGTCGAACCTGAACGTGTACGTCCGCCCGCGGGCGAGCACGGGCGAAGCGAAGGCGCCGGTGGCGGAGACGATCTGATGGTTCTGCGTGTCGTCGTTGCGCCAGCGGATCGAGTCGCCGGCGACGATGCTGACGGTTGCTGGGGAGAAGGCCGCCCGCTTGATCGAGACGACCTTGGTCGCGGCGGCTGCCGGTGCGACGAGCACCAGAGCGGCGACGAGCGAGACGAGGATGAGGAGTGTGCGTCGCATGGCCCCTGCATAACCGTCGCAGCGGGCTCTGAAGCGGTTTCGGGCGCGGTTTTACCGAATCCGTACAGCGCCCTGACGCTGCCCTTGCACTGGCGGCTTGCAACTAGGGTTGGCGCTGGAGCGGCACGGGCCCGGTGGCCCAGCCGGTCTTCAAAATCGGCCCGGTCGTGCAACCCACGGCTTGCTCGGTTCGACTCCGGGGCCGCTCCGTCGAGACTTTCGCCGTCGGACTGCCGGACGGGTTTGCATTCCGCGGCAGAGCCTCCCCAGTAGGAGCTCCGTCTCTGAGTGGGGCCGCTAGGGCGGCCCACTCGTTCAAACCGCAAGATCCCTCGATCGAGGGACGTCTTTCGGTCCTAGTCGCTCAAGTCATGGGTCCTAGGCGCCGATGAGGTGGGAACTAGCGAGTTCCATGGGCCGTGCCGCAGCTGTCCATGTAGAGCTCCTTCCGAAGCAGTGGGGGTGGCCGCCAAGCGCCCCCACGGCTTCCTTCTCTTACGCTCAACTCTCGCTCGCGTACTTCGCCTTCAGCGCAGCGATGTCGGCCGGCTCGTAGAGCGGGCGACGCGGATCGAGAGCGGCGATCTCGTCGCCGGCGCGGCACGCGCCCAAGCTCGCGGCCGAGCTTCCGGGCGCGACGATGACAGCCGTCGCAGAGCGTGATCAGGTCGCGGCCGGGCTCCTCCTCGCCGACCATCGCGTGCGTCAGGTGCTGGGCGCCGACGCCGCTCTCCGCTCGGCAGCGCTCGACCTCGCACGCGGGCGCGAGCGCGAGCTGCGCCTTTGCCCGGCGCGCCCAGTGGCCCGTCGCCTCGTAGGCGGCGGGGCTGAGCCGGAAGAGCACGCGGTAGGTCTCCGGCGCCAGCTTGGCGCGGCCGTCCGGCGACCGGCCGTCGCGCCAGCGCTCGAGCGCCGCGGCTGCGTCGGCCTCGATCTCCTCGCGCCGCCGCGCCGCCTCCCGCTGCGCGGCCTCGGCAGGGCTGAGCAGCGACGGTGCCTCCCGCCGCGCCCGCAGCACGTCCTGCAGCGACTTCTTCCCGTCTCCTCTGGCCATCCTCCGACTAGTGTGCCCGGATGCGCACGCGCCGCCTGGGCAGCTCCGACCTCGAGGTGAGCGTCGTCGGGCTCGGCTGCAACAACTTCGGCGGCCGGATCGACGAGCCGGCCGCGCGTGAGGTGATCGACGCCGCGCTCGACGCGGGCGTGACCTTCTTCGACACGGCCGACGTCTACGGCAACCGCGGCGGCAGCGAGGAGATCATCGGCCGCGCGCTCGGCGACCGGCGCGACCAGGTCGTCCTGGCGACCAAGTTCGGCCACGACCTCGGCGACGGCGAGACGGCCCGAGGCGCGCGGCCCTACATCCGCAAGGCGATCGAGGCATCGCTCCGCCGGCTCCGGACCGACCGGATCGACCTCTACCAGTACCACCGTCCCGACGGCGTCACGCCGCTCGAGGAGACGCTCGCGGCGCTGCACGAGCTCGTCCAGGAGGGAACCGTGCGTGCGATCGGCTCCTCGAACTTCACTCCGGCCATGGTCGAGGACTCGGCCGCGATCGCCGCCGAGCGCGGCCTGACGCCGTTCGTCTCCGAGCAGAGCGAGTACTCGTGGCTCCGGCGCGGAGCCGAGGATGAGCTGCTGCCGACCTGCGAGCGGCTCGGTGTCGGCTTCATCCCCTACTTCCCGCTCGGGAGCGGGCTGCTCACGGGCAAGTACGCCAAGGGCGAGCCGGCGCCGCCCGGCACGCGTCTGCACGGCCGCGAGCTCGCGGACGCGGATCTCGACGCGGTCGAGCGGCTGCGCGCGTTCGCCGAGCGGCACGACGCGTCGCTGCTCGAGGTGGCGATCGGCGGACTCGCGGCCGTACCCGGCGTCGCCTCGGTGATCGCGGGCGCGACGAAGCCGGAGCAGGTCCGCGCGAATGCGGCCGCGGGCGCGTGGGAGCCGAGCCCCGAGGCGCTCGCGGAGCTGCGCTCGCTCTAGTCGTGCTCGCCGAGATCGCCGCTGCCGCCGCGCTCGTCTGCCTCGATCCCGGTCACGGCACGGCTCCGGAGGTCGGTCGGGAGAGGGAGCCGATCGGCCCGGGATCGGCGCAGCTGAAGATCAAGGACCCGGGCGGCGCCGCGGGCGAGGCTCCTGTCGCACTCGCGATCGCCCGCCGGACGCGGGCGCTCTTACTGGCGCGCGGCTACCGCGTCGCGATGACCCGGGACGCGGCCGGCTATCGAGGCGGCAACCGCGAGCGGGCCCGCTTCTGCAACGCGCGCGGTGCCGCGCTGATGATCCGGATCCACGCCGACGGCTCGAGCGATCCCGGCCTCAACGGGATCTCGACGCTGGTGCCGGCGCTCCGGCGCGGCTGGACGAGCGACGTCTACGGCGCCAGCGGCCGCGCCGGCCGGCAGCTCCAGCGCGAGCTCGTCTCGGCGACCGGGGCCCGTGACCTCGGCGTCGTCGAGCGCGCCGACCTGACCGGCTTCAACTGGGCCGACGTGCCGGTGGTGCTCGTCGAGACGGGGTTCATGTCCAACCGGCGCGAGGCCGCGCTGCTGCGCAGCGCCTCCTACCAGCAGCGGGTGGCGGGCGCGCTGGCCCGCGGGGCCCAGCGCTTCCTGACGCGGTAGACGACGCCGCGGCTCCAGCCGCGCCGAGCTCACGCCTCCCAGGGATCGGCGGCCCCGGCCTCGGCCGGCTGCTTCCGCCGCCGCAGGCCGCGGCGGCGCTTCGGCGCCGGCGGGGGCTCGTCCGTCTCGTCCGGCGACTCGGCGGCCGGATCGGCGGGCAGCCGCGTCACGATCGTCTTCGATTCCGGATCAGGCCCGGATTCCACGACCGTGGCCTGGACGATCGGCATGTCCCACGGGCCGGTCGTGTCGGCGGCGTCGGGTGCGAGCGGCGGCGCGATCGCGTCGAGCTGCCAGCGGGCGCGCTTGGCCGCCGCGGCCCACTCGGAGAGGACGACGAGCGCCCAGGCGACCGCCATCACGAGCACGATCCACTCGGTCGAGAGGTCAGCGAGACCGGCGAACAGCGCCACGAGGAGCAGGAACGCCCCCTCGAGCACGAGGCGCGGCACCGTGAAGCCCCGCGCCAGCGGCGGCGGCACGGCTGCGACCCAGTCGGGCGACGGGTTGGCGACGGACTCGGCGGGCCAGCGCTCGTCCTCGAAGCGGGGCGGTGCGGGCCGCTCCGCCCGCAGCGACCGCAGCTCGGCGCGCAGCTCGCCCGCGACGGCCTCGAGCTCGCGCACCCGCTCGGCGAAGGCGCTGAATGCCTCCTCGACGCGGGCTGCGTCGTACCCCTCGCCCGTGCGCGGCAGATCGTCCGTCCGCGGCAGCTTGCTCATTCCTCTGAAGTATGCCGCCGGAGCGAAGAAGCCTGCCCAAGCCCTTTTCGCGCTGCCCCAGGCGGTCCGGCTAGTCGTCCTTGCCCGGCCCGGCCATCTCGCCGAGTGCCTGCTGCGCCTTCTCGTGGATCGCGCGGCGGCGCTCGTCGAGCGAGAGCGGGCGCTCCTGCTCCGCCTCCACCTCAGGCTCGGCGGCCGGGCGCGGACGCTCGACCTCGTCGACCGGCTGGCCCTCCGCTGCGTCGAACTCGTCCCGGTCGTCGGCCGCCTCGCGCGCCTGCGCGAGCTTCGCGCGCAGCTCCTCGGCCGGATCGGACGCGGGCGCCTGCGGCGCCGCCTGCTCCCGGCGCAGGCGGCGCCAGAGCCACGCCAGCCCGAGGGCGCCGGCGAGCCCGGTGAGGAGCCGTCCCATGCCGTCGATGCTACTCTGTCGGCCGCTTCCTGCCTCGTCTTCGCGTGCGCCGTTCCCGCTCACGCTTGCCGGCGAGGCCGCCTAAGACCAGGGGAAGCCCGACGGAAGGAGACCGGGAACGTGATCGACTACGAGATTCTGCTCATGCTGGACCCCGACCTGCCCGAGGAGCGGCAGGAGGAGATCGTCAAGCGCACACGCGACCTCGTCGAGAAGGGCGGGGGAACGTGGGACGGCCAGGACGCCTGGGGCCGCCGCAAGCTCGCCTACGAGATCAACAAGAAGGGCGACGGCGTCTACCACCTG
This sequence comes from uncultured Gaiellaceae bacterium, assembly GCA_963737455.1. Classification (GTDB taxonomy): domain Bacteria; phylum Actinomycetota; class Thermoleophilia; order Gaiellales; family Gaiellaceae; genus Gaiellasilicea. Next base: position 48,464 of record CAVTSN010000017.1, read on the forward strand.
CTCTCGTTCAGCGCCGACGGCGACACGCTCGACGAGATCGCGCGCGTGCTCAAGATCGACGACGACGTGATGCGGCACCTCGCCACCCGTCGCTACAAGCCTGGTTCGACCCAGCCAGTAGCGGTGGGCGGCCCGGCGCGCGAGGATGTCGCCGACCCGATCGACAGCTCGCTGGAGGAGGAGTAATGGCCCAGAACATCAACAGCGTCGTCCTCGTCGGCAACCTGACGCGTGACCCCGAGCTGCGGCACACGCCGTCCGGCACGGCCGTGACGACGCTCCGGCTCGCCGTCAACGACCGCGTCAAGCGCGGCGAGGAGTGGCAGGACGCCGCGTACTACTTCGACGTCACCGTCTGGGGCCGCGACGCGGAGAACTGCGCGCAGTACCTCGCGAAGGGGCGCCCCGTCGGCGTCCAGGGCAAGCTGACCTGGCGCGAGTGGGACGCGCAGGACGGGACGAAGCGCCAGGCCGTCGAGGTCACCGCCAACACCGTCCAGTTCCTCGGCGGCCGGGGCGACGAGGGCGGCGGCGGCCAGCAGTTCGTGCCGGCCGGGGCCTCGCAGCCCTCCTCCGCCGACTTCCCCGCGGCCGCGGCCGACGACGACATCCCGTTCTAGGAGAAGAGAGACACCGATGGCACAGCCGAAAACCCAGCAGACGCGCAAGCGTCCCGGCTCCTCGCTCGCCCCCGGGCGGCGCAAGAGCTGCCTCTTCTGCAAGGACAAGGTCGAAGAGGTCGACTACAAGAACCTGAACCAGCTCCGGCGCTACATCTCGGAGAAGGGGAAGATCCGCAACCGCCGCATCACCGGTGCCTGCCGCCGCCACCAGCGGCAGGTCGCTGTCGCCGTCAAGCGGGCGCGCGAGATGGCGCTGCTGCCCTACGTGGAGCCGCGCTGATGGAGGTCATCCTGCTCAGCGACGTCGACAAGGTGGGGCTGCGGGGCGAGGTCGTCAACGTCGCCCGCGGCTACGCGCGCAACTTCCTGCTCCCGCGCAAGCTGGCCGAGCCGGCCACCGCGGGCCGCGTCGCCGAGCTGAAGCGCCTCGACGAGCAGCGTGCACGCCACGAGGCCCGGTCGGTCGACCAGGCGAACGAGATCGCCGACGTGCTCCGCAAGACGGTGCTCAGCTTCGACGTCAAGTCGGGGCCGACGGGCGCGCTCTTCGGCTCGGTGACGACGACCGACATCGCCGACGAGCTCTGGCGCACGCGCAAGATCCGGGTCGACCGGAAGAAGATCGGCACCGACTCGATCCGGCGGATCGGCCGCTACGCGATCCCGATCCAGATCTTCGAGGACGTCACCGTCGACGTGAAGACGCTGGTCGTCCCCGAGGGCGGCGAGCTGCCGCCCGAGGAGGAGCTGGCCGCGATGGAGGCGGCGGAAGCCGAGGCCGAGGCGGCCAAGGAGGCCGAGGCCGAGGCGCACCGGGCCGAAGCCGAGGAGATCCTCGAGGCCGAGCTCGCCGCCGAGGACGAGGCCGAGGCCGCGAGCGACGCCGAGGCGGAGCCGGCGGCGGAGGCCGAGGCCGACGCCGAGCCGACCGCCGACGGCCGAGCCCGAGCCGGCCGCCGAGGCCGCCGACGGCGAGCCCGAGCCGACCGCCGAGACCGAGCAGCAGTAGCCCATCCACAGAGCGCTCCACAGGCCTGTGGAGCGCTCTGTGAACTTCCCGCTCTAAGCGGCCACGGCTGTTGTGGACAGTGTCCGGAGCGGGCCGCGATTCCGGTGGAGAACCGCTCGAACACGGGTTCTCTTTCCCCTGCAGATCACCGGCTTTCCCTTCCCACAGCCACCTGTGGATCCCCAGCCGTTGAGGCCGTCCGCCGCTGACGCTCTAATGAGAGATCCATGGCCCAGGTCGCCCCCATGACCCCGGCGGGGGCCCAGTCCCCCTACGTCCCCTCGCACGACCTCGATGCCGAGATGTCGGTGCTGAGCGCGATGCTGCTCGCCCCGACCGCGATCGCGGCGGTGAGCGAGCACCTGAAGGCGTCGGACTTCTACCGGCGCACGCATGGCGTCATCTTCGACGTCGCCCGCGGCCTCTTCGAGCGCGGCGAGCCGGTCGACGCGATCACCGTGACGGCGAAGCTGGAGGAGGAGGGCCAGCTCGAGCTCGTCGGCGGGCGCGGCAAGATCCACGAGATCGCCGCCTGGGCCTCCGCGGCCGGGAACGCCGCCCACTACGCCCTGATCGTCCGCGACCACTCCCTGATCCGGCGGCTCTCGGACGCCGGGCGCGAGATCACGCGGCTCGCGGACGACCGTGGCGACGAGACGAACCACCTGATCTCGAAGGCGGAGCAGGTCCTCTTCGACGTCAGCCAGGCGGGCAGCCCGGGCGAGCTGCGCTCGCTCAAGGAAGCGCTCGTGGAGACGTTCGAGCGGGTCAGCCACCTGTACGAGCAGGGCGCGTCCGTGACGGGCGTCTCGAGCGGCTTCTCCGAGCTCGACGCGGTCACGGCCGGCTTCCAGCCGGGCAACCTGATCATCCTCGCCGCGCGCCCCTCGATGGGGAAGAGCGCGCTCGGGATCAGCATGGCCGCCAACGTGGTCCGCACCGGCACGCCCTGCGCGTTCTTCACGCTCGAGATGTCGAAGCAGGAGGTGACACAGCGGTTGATCTGCCTCGAGGGGAAGATCGACTCGCACAAGATCCGGACCGGGAAGCTGGCCGAGGAGGACTGGTCGCGGCTCTCGAAGGCGTGCGCCGCGCTCGAGCAGGTGCCGCTCTTCCTCGACGACACGCCGGGCCTCACCCTCTTCGAGCTGCGCTCCCGCGCCCAGACGCTGAAGCGGCGCGAGCCCAACCTCGGGATGATCGTCGTCGACTACCTGCAGCTGATGGCGATGGGCGGCAACGTCGAGAGCCGCCTGCAGGAGGTCTCCTCCCTCTCGCGCGGCCTGAAGGCGCTTGCGAAGGACCTCGACGTGCCGATCATCGCCCTCTCGCAGCTCTCGCGCGCCGTCGAGCAGCGCACCGACAAGCGGCCCGTGCTCTCCGACCTGCGCGAGAGCGGCAGCATCGAGCAGGACGCCGACCTCGTCATGTTCATCTACCGCGACGAGTACTACAACGGCGAGGAGTCGGAGCAGCAGGGGCTCGCGGAAGTGCACGTCGCGAAGCACCGCAACGGGCCGACCGAGACGATCAAGCTCAACTTCGTCAAGCGCTACGCGAAGTTCTCCGACCACCGCGCCGCGTGAACGCGACCTGCCTCACCTGCGGCCGGAGCTTCGAGACGATCGAGGTGAAGGTGCTGCACTTCACCTTCCCCGGCAGCCGCTACTGCGAGGTCTGCCGCCAGGCCGAGGAGGTCGAGCAGGCCGAGAGCCAGGCGGCGGCCCGGTTCACGCGCACCGGTGTGCCGCTCGCCTACCGCGACTGCTCGTTCGCGACCTTCCAGCGGGTGCCGGGCACGGGCGACGCGCTGACGCAGGCGATGAACCTCTCGAAGGAGGTGCGCCAGGGGCGCCGGCCGAGCCGCGGCCTGCTCCTGCACGGGCCGCCCGGCGCCGGCAAGACGCACCTCGCGATCGCGATCCTGCGCGAGGCCGCGTACATGCAGGAGTCGGCGAGCCTGTTCATCAACGTGCCGACCTGGCTGCAGCGCCTGCGCGACCTGCGCAGCCAGCAGCTCGACGGCGAGGAGCTGCACTGGAGCTTCCCGCGCGGCTTCAAGATCGTCGTGCTCGACGACCTCGGCAACGAGAAGCCGGACGACTGGTCGCGCGGCCGCCTCTACAGCCTCGTCAACGAGCGCGAGTCGTCCCGCTCGCTGACGATCGTGACCACCAACCTGACCCTCGGCGAGCTCGACGACCGCGTCGGCAAGCCGATCGCGAGCCGCCTGCGGCGGCTGTGTCAGGAGGTGAGGCTGACTCCGTCCAACGACTTCCGGGCACTCGGGGCTGCATAGAGCAGCGTGCCGCTTAAGACAAAGGGGTCCGAAAGGAGACGAAATGATCGACCAGACGGTCTGGCTGGCAGCGCGGGCGACGTCGTACACCGTCGTCTGCGAGGAGTGCGCCGCCGAGCACGGGTATCTCGGCGCGCGGGTGGAGGGACGGCTCGAGCTCGAGCGCGACCACACCGCGACCTGCTGCACACGTGGACATCCGATCAGCGTCATCCGCGCGCTCGAGCAGCCGGTCGGCGTGCGATTCCAGTAAGGTCGGGCATGATCGCGGGGTGCCAGCGACCGTAATCGTCGGCGCCCAGTGGGGCGACGAGGGCAAAGGGAAGATCGTCGACCTGCTCGCGCAGTCGAGCGACGTCGTCTGCCGCTACCAGGGAGGCCCGAACGCGGGCCATACGGTGATCGTCGACGGCGAGACGTTCAAGTTCCGACACCTCCCGTCGGGGATCCTCTCCGGCAAGATCAGCGTCCTCGGCGCCGGCTGCGTCGTCGACCCCGAAGTGCTGCTCGAGGAGCTCGACGGGCTCGAGCAGCGCGGGATCTCCTCCGAGCCGTTGCGCATCTCCGGCAACGCGCACCTGATCATGCCCTGGCACATCGCGATCGACGGCGCCGGCGAGCGGCGGCTCGGCAAGCTCCAGATCGGGACGACGCGCCGCGGGATCGGCCCCGCCTACGCCGACAAGGCGGCGCGCCTCGGCATCCGCGTCCAGGATCTGCTCGACGCGAAGATCCTGCGCCAGAAGATCGAGACCGCGCTCCAGGAGAAGAACATCTGGCTGGAGCGCGTCTACGAGCACGAGCCGTTCGAGCTCGAGGAGGTCGCGTCCCGGCACGAAGCCTTCGCACAGCGGCTGCGGCCGTTCGTCGCCGACACGTCATTGCTCGTCGACGACGCGATCCGCGACGGGAAGAACGTCCTGCTCGAGGGCGCGCAGGGAACGCTGCTCGACCTCGACCACGGCACGTATCCCTTCGTCACCTCGTCGAACCCGATCGCCGGCGCGGCCGCGACCGGGATCGGAATCGGGCCGACGCGGATCGACCGCGTGATCGGGGTCTCGAAGGCGTACGTGACCCGCGTCGGCGCGGGGCCGTTCCCGAGCGAGATGGAGCCCGAGCTGGCCGCGCAGGTCCGCGAGCTCGGCCAGGAGTACGGCACCGTCACCGGCCGCGACCGCCGCCCCGGCTGGCTCGACCTCGTCGCGCTCCGCTACGCCGTGCGGCTGAACGGGATCACGTCTCTGGCGTTGACGAAACTCGACGTCCTCTCGGCGTTCGACGAGCTCGAGGTCTGCATCGCCTACCGGCTTCCGGACGGCACGGAGACGCGCGACTTCCCCGCCCACCAGAGCGACTTCCACCACGCCGCTCCCGTCTTCGAGACGGTGGCCGGCTGGGCCGAGCCGCTCGACGAGTGCGCCACGCTCGACGACCTTCCCGGTGCCGCGCGCTCCTACGTCGAGCTCGTCGAGCGCGAGCTGGGAGTCAGCGTCGAGTTGGTCGGCACCGGTGCTGCGCGCGAGCAGGTGCTCGCGCGCCGCTAGCAGCTAAGAGCTAGATGACCTTCCACGGGTCGACGTAGACGTCGTCGAGCCGCCACGTCCCGCTTCCGAAGAGCAGTCCGCGAGGAGTGAAGCGGAGTGCGATCTCCGAGGTGAGCCCGTTCAGCGTCAGCGCGTTGACCGTGCCGAGCAACTGCAGCGCCGGCAGGCTGGGCGACCACGACTTGGTCGGCAGACCGCCGGGAAGAAGATCGAGTGAACGCTGTCGCCCCGAAGAGTCCGTGTAGACGGCTTCGACGCGGAGCGAGGACAGCGCCGCGCCGCCGCTCGAGAAGTAGCGGACGATCGGGAGCACCAGTCCCATGCACATCTTCGGGCTCGTGGCCGAGCTGCCGGCAGGCAGCAGCAGCGAGTGGGAGTCGGTGCGCTTCGTGACGTAGAACGTCTCGTTGCCGTCGACGACGCGCGCGCCACCCGAGAGCTTCCAGCCCGCGGCGCCAGACTCGAAGTCGCCTCCCGGCAGGAGGGTGTACGGGAGAGGGTCGAGCCACTGCAGGAACGGGTGCACCGGCTCGTGGCCGCAGCCGAGCAACGATCCGTCGCCCGCTCGCGCTGGAGATGCACTCGCCGCCGCCAGAGCGACAAGCGCCCCCGCAATCACCAGCACCGTCCGAATGCCCTTGGTCGTCCCCGCAGATCCGATCATCTCGCCCTCTCCCTTTGTAGCCGCAGTCCTCGCAGTGTCTTCACCGCCCTCGTCCGGACAATCCCCCGCAGGGGTGAAGAAACGGCTGGGTGCCCGAATCCCTCGTTCGAGTGAACGCCGCGTCCCGAGGGTTCCGATACCGAGATGGTGAGCGCGGTCGAGTTCGATCCCGTTGCGGAGGGGCTGATCGAGGACGGCCGGGCGCGCCGTGGCGCCCGCCTGCGGAGCCGCGATCTCTGGGCGAGCGTGGCCGACGGGGGCGTTTTCCTCGTCGTCGCGACGGCGTTGGCGGTCTTCCACGATTCCGTCACCCACGCCTCGCCGCTGCTGATGCTTGCGCTCATCGGTACGTACGCCCTGGCGTACAACGTCGACTTCGAAGTCGGCCCGGGACTGGCCGTCGCAACCCAGCTCGCGTTCGTGCCGATGCTGTTCCTGCTCCCGCTCGGGCTGGTGCCTCTCTGCGTCGCCGCGGGCGTGATGCTCGGCAACGTTCTCGAGCTCGCCGAGGGGAAGATCAGGCTGGAGCGGATCCTCGGCCGGCTGGGCGAGGCGACGTACTCGCTCGGGCCGGTCCTGGTGCTCGCCGCAGCGGGCGTGAGCACCCCCGACGAAGCGACCCCGCTGGTGCTCCTCGTCGCCCTGGGCGCACAGTTCGTGTTCGACTTCATCCACGCCGCCACCCATGCGCGGATCGCACTCGGGATCTCGCCGCGCGCATTCATCCGCGATCTCTCCGTCGCCTGGGCCGTCGACGCGATCCTCGCTCCGATCGGCTTCCTGGCGGCGCTCGCCGCCGTCGACTACCACCCGGCACTTGTCGCGCTGGTGCTGCCGCTGGCCGCGCTCCTGCGCAGGTTCGCCAGCGAGCGGCGTGCCAGGATCGACCATGCGCTCGAGCTCAGCCACGCGTACCGCGGCACCGCACTCCTGCTCGGCGACGTCGTCGAGGCCGACGACAGCTACACCGGCTCGCACAGCCGCGACGTCGTCTCCCTCTCGGTCGCCGTCGCCGACGAGCTCCGGCTCGACGCGCGTGCCCGGCGCGACACCGAGTTCGTGGCACTGCTGCACGACGTCGGCAAGATCCGGATCCCGAACGAGATCATCAACAAGCCGGGCCCGCTGACGCCGGAGGAGCGCGCGCTCGTCGAGACGCACACGATCATCGGCGAGGAGATGCTCGACAAGGTCGGCGGCGTCCTCGGCAAGGTCGGGCACCTGGTGCGCTCGTGCCACGAGCGCTACGACGGCGCCGGCTATCCCGACGGCCTCGCCGGCGAGCGGATCCCGCTCGTCGCCCGGATCGTCTGCTGCTGCGACGCCTACAACGCGATCACGACCGACCGGCCCTACCGCGCGGGGCGCTCGGCCGAGGAGGCGCTGGCGGAACTGCGGCGCTGCTCGGGCACGCACTTCGACCCGCTCGTGGTCGAGGCGCTCGCACGCGTCGTCTAGGACCGCGCGAGCCCGACCACCAGGATCACCACCGCGACCGCCGGGATCGTCGTGCCGACGACGATCCGGTTCATCAGCGCCGGCCGGACCTCGTAGACGCGGGCCAGGATCAGCAGATGGAACGCGCTCGGCATCCCGGCGAGGAGATAGAAGACGCCGGGGACGCTCGCACCGAGTGCCGCCCCGGTGGCGAGCAGCGCCAGCGGCCCGCCCGCGAGCCGGATCGCGACCGCGCCTGCGGCTCGGCGCAGCTCGTCGGGTAGCCGCGGCGACCGTGTGAAGGTGAGCGAGAGGCCGAGCAGGAAGAACCCGTACGGGCCGATCACCGCACCGACGATCTCCTCGGCGGTGTCCGTCCCGGCGACCTCGACACCGGCCGCGCGCAGGACGAGCGCGAGCCAGAAGGCGTGCAGCGGCGGATTCGCGAGCACGGCGCGGAGCCGGTGCCGCCGCGAGACCTCGACCTCGCGCCGGCCGTGCAGGCGTGCGATCGCCGTCGAGATCGACGAGGCGGGGAGGAGCCAGGAGAGCCGGTCGTAGAGCACCGCGAGCCTGAGCCCCTCGGCGCCGAACGCGAGCTGCGCGAGCGGGAAGCCGACGAAGCCCGTGTTGCCGAAGCCCGCGGCGAGCGTCAGCGCCCCGCGCTCGTCCCGCTCGCTCGTGACGAGACGGGCGTAGCCGTAACCCGCGAGCCCGACGAGCCAGCTGGCGAGGATCGCCGCGGCGAGCGCGCGACCCAGCCCTTCGTCGAGATCGACGGTGAGGAAGGTGACGAAGACGAGCACCGGCGAGAACGTCCAGAAGAAGGCGACCCAGACGACGTCGCGCAGCCGCGGCGGTGCGCCCGCGAGCTGCACGGCGGCGCCGAGCAGGAGGAAGAGGAGGAGCAGAAGGCTCTCGGCGAGCACTCCGCGAGGCTACTGGGACGCTGCGCCGGCCAGGCGGGAATGATCACGAAACCAGCGGGGAGTAGACTCGGCCGCCGTGAAGGTGCTCCTCGTCGGGTCGGGCGGCCGTGAGCATGCGCTCGCCTGGAAGCTCGCGCAGGCGTCCGGCGTGACCGCGCTGCACGCCGCACCGGGCAACCCCGGGATCGCCGCGCTCGGCGACTGCCACCCCGTGCGCGCCGACGACGCCGAGGCACTGCTCGGTCTCGCCCGCAGCCTCGACACCGACCTGGCCGTGATCGGGCCGGAGGCGCCGCTGGTCGCGGGGGTTGCCGACGCGCTCCGGCGGAACGGCGTGTCCGTCTTCGGTCCGGGCCGCGCGGCGGCGCGGATCGAGGGGTCGAAGAGCTTCGCCAAGGATGTGATGGCTGCGGCCGGCGTCCCGACGGCGGAGACGCTCTCGGTCGCGAGACCGCCCTGCGTGGTCAAGGTCGACGGGCTCGCCGCGGGGAAGGGCGTCTTCATCTGCGAGACGTCCGCGCAGCTCGACGAGGGCCTGCGCGCAGCCTCGGCGTTCGACGGGCCGATCGTGATCGAGGAGCTGCTCTCGGGCGACGAGATCTCCGTCTTCGCGCTCTCGGACGGGCAGCGGGTGGTGCCGCTCGCGCCGGCACAGGACTTCAAGCGGATCGGGGACGGCGACACCGGCCCGAACACCGGCGGGATGGGCTCCTACTCGCCCGTCCCCGGCTTCGGGCCGGCCGAGGTGGCGGAGCTGGTCGAGCAGATCCACCGGCCGGTCGTCGAGGAGCTCGCGCGGCGCGGCGCGCCATTCGTCGGCGTGCTCTTCGCCGGGTTGATGCTGACGGAGTCGGGGCCGAAGGTGCTCGAGTTCAACGCCCGCTTCGGCGATCCGGAGACGCAGTCGATCGTCCCGCGCCTCGAAGGAGACCTGCTCGGCGCGCTCTCGGCGGCGGCGGGCGGCGACCTGGAGGGCGTCGAGCTGGCGGTCTCCGAGCAGGCGGCGGTGACCGTCGTCCTCGCCGCCGACGGCTATCCGGAGCGAGCCGATTCAGGCACGCCGATCGAAGGAATCGCGGACGCGGAGGCGGCCGGCGCGCTCGTCTTCCACGCCGGAACGGCGCTGCGCGGCGACCGCCTGGTCACGAACGGCGGCCGCATCCTCGGTGTCACCGGAACCGGCGCGACCGTGGCGGAGGCCCGCGAGCGCGCCTACGCCGGCTGCGATCGGATCCGGTTCGAGGGCATGCAGTACCGGCGCGACATCGCGCTCGCCGCGACCGCCGCGCGGGACTGATCGCAGCGGTCGATCGGCCGGGCCTGACGCTAGACTCGCTCGAGTGATTCCGCGCTACTCCCGCCCGGCCATGTCGGCGATCTGGTCGGACGAGGCAAAGCTGCGCCGGTGGCTCGACGTGGAGCTGGCCGCGCTCGACGGGTGGGCGGAGACCGGTGTCGTGCCGCCCGAGACGGTCGACGCGATCCGTGCGCGGGCAGTGCCGCCGACTGCCGAGCGCGTCGCCGAGATCGAGGCGCGGACCCACCACGACGTCGCCGCGTTCGTCGACGCGGTTGCGGAGCAGCTCGGCGAGGAGGGGCGCTGGTTCCACTACGGCCTGACCTCGTCGGACGTGCTCGACACCGCCCTGTCCCTGCAGATCCGCGAGGCGGGGGCACTCGTGCTCGAGGGAGTCGAGCGGGCCTTCGCCGCGGTCGTCGCCCGGGCGGAGGAGCATCGCGAGACCATCACGATCGGGCGCACGCACGGCGTCCACGCCGAGCCGACGACATTCGGGCTCAAGCTCGCCGGGTGGGCGTTCGCGCTCGAGCGCGACCGAGCTCGAGTCGCCCACGCCCTCGAGGGAATGCGCGTCGGCAAGCTCTCGGGCGCGGTCGGCACGTACTCGGCCGCCGACCCCGAAGTCGAGCGCATCGCCTGCGAGCGCCTCGGCCTCGAGCCGGCCCCGAGCTCGACGCAGATCCTCCAGCGCGATCGGCACGCGGAGGTGCTGAACACGCTCGCGCTGCTCGCGGCCTCACTGGAGCGGTTCGCCCTCGAGCTCAGGCACCTGGCGCGAACAGAGGTGCGAGAGGTGGAGGAGCCATTCGGGAGCGGCCAGAAGGGCTCGTCCGCGATGCCGCACAAGCGGAACCCGATCGTCTCCGAGCGCATCTGCGGCCTTGCACGCGTCGTCCGCGGCACGGCCGTCGTCGGGCTGGAGAACGTCGCCCTCTGGCACGAGCGGGACATCTCGCATTCCTCGGCCGAGCGGGTCGTCCTGCCCGACGCATTCCTCGCCGTCGACTACATGCTCGACCGCTTCGCCTGGCTGATGGAGGGCCTCGTCGTCCGCACCGAGCGCATGCGCGAGAACCTCGACGCCAGCCACCGCCTCTACTTCAGCCAGCGGCTGCTGCTGGCTCTGGTCGAAGGCGGACGCTCGCGCGACGACGCCTATCGGCTCGTTCAGCGCCACGCGATGCGGGCGTGGGACGAGGGCCTCGACTTCCCCGAGCTCGTCCGTGCGGACGCGGAGATCGCCGGCGCGGTCGACCTCGACGCAGTCTTCGACCTCGGCTCGTACACGCGCAACACCGGCATCGTCTTCGAGCGCCTGCGTGCGCTGCGCCAGGAGCACGTTCATGCCTGAGGCAGCGGTCCATCTCGCCAGCGGCAAGGTGCGCGAGCTGTACGCGCTCGACGACGAGCGGCTGCTGCTCGTCGCCTCGGACCGGATCTCGACGTTCGACGTGATCCTGCCGACCGAGATCCCGGACAAGGGACGCGTCCTCACCGGGCTCTCGGCCTTCTGGTTCGCGTTGACCCGGGAGATCGTCCCCAACCACCTGCTCGCGCTGCGGGACGACGGCCGCTCGCTGGAGTGCCGGCGGCTGGAGATGCTCCCGGTCGAGGTGGTCGTGCGCGGCTACCTCTCCGGCTCCGGCTGGAAGGACTATCTCGCGACCGGATCTGTCTGCGGGCACACCCTTCCGGCCGGGCTCGTCGAGTCGGATCGGCTGCCACAGCCGATCGTCACGCCGGCGACGAAGGCTGTTTCGGGCCACGACGAGAACATCGACGCGGTCGCCGCGGCGAAGCTCGTCGGTGCCGAACGCTGGGCCGAGGTCGAGGCCGTCGCGCTCGCGCTCTACGACTTCGCCTCCAAGCATGCGGAGGCGCGCGGAATCATCCTCGCCGACACGAAGTTCGAGCTCGGCCTCGACCCCGCGGGGATGCTCGTCCTCGGGGACGAGGCGTTGACGCCGGACTCCTCGCGCTTTTGGCCCGCTGACGAGTACGCGCCCGGAGGCCCGCAGCCGTCGTACGACAAGCAGTTCGTCCGCGACTACTGCGAGAGCCTCGGCTGGGACAAGACCGATCCCGGTCCGGAAGTGCCCGCCGAGGTCGTCGCCGGGACGCGCTCCCGCTACGTGGAGGCATTCGAGCTGCTGACCGGGCTCGCGTTCGATGCGTACCTCGCCGACCCGCAGGTCGTGCTGCGATGAAGGTGACCGTGCTCGTCCGCCCCAAGCATGGCATCCTCGATCCGCAGGGCGAAGCGGTGCAGGGATCGCTGCGCAAGCTCGGATTCGCCGTCGGCGGTGCGCGGGTTGGGCGGCTCGTCGACCTCGAGGTCGAGGCTGCGAGCGCGCAAGAGGCGAGAGACCAGGTGGAGCGCATGTGCCAGGAGTTGCTGGCGAATCCGCTGATCGAGAGCTTCGAGATCGAGGTCGACGGCGCGTGAGCGGCCGGCCGAGGATCGCGGTGCTCGTCTTTCCTGGCTCGAACGACGACCGCGATGCCGCCTGGTCGCTCGGAGCCCTCGGCGCCGACGCCGAGCTCGTCTGGCACGCGGAGACCGAGCTGCCGCGGGGGACGAGCGCCGTCGTCCTCCCCGGAGGCTTCTCGTACGGGGACTATCTCCGCTGCGGCGCGATCGCCCGCTTCGCCCCTGTCCTGGACGCGGTGCGCGAGTTCGCGGCCGACGGCGGGCCGGTGCTCGGCATCTGCAACGGCTTCCAGATCCTCTGCGAGGCCGGGCTCCTGCCAGGCGTGCTGCGGCGAAACCGCGAGCTCGAGTTCATCTGCCGCGACGTGCGACTCCGCGTCGAGCGGACGGACACGCCGTTCACGCTGCGGTGCGAGCAGGGGCAGGAACTGACGATCCCGGTGAAGCACGGCGAGGGCAGCTGGTATGCGGACGAGGAGCTGTACGACAAGCTGGAGGCAGCCGGCCAGGTGGTGCTGCGCTACGCCGAGGACTGCAACGGCTCGGTCGGCGACGTCGCCGGGGTCTGCAACGCGGAACGAAACGTCTTCGGCCTGATGCCGCACCCGGAGCATGCGGTCGACCCGCTGCTCGGCTCTGGCGACGGCGCGCTGCTGCTCGCCGCGCTCGTCGATGCCGCCGGCGGGCGCTCGCTCGCGACCGCCTGAGGAGGGCGCGGCGCTCAGAGGCGCAACACCTCCTCGAGCCCGGGGTGCTTCGCGAGCGCCTCGCGTAGTCGCTCGAGGTCGCGCAGCCGAAGCGTCACGGGCCCACGACGGGCGACTCCGTCGGTCGCGTAGGCGAAGCGAACGAGCCGATCGCCCTTCGCGTCCTCGAGCAGCTGCACGAGCGAGGCGAAGCGCTTGCCGCCCGACTGCTGCGGCAGCCGTAGCTCCTCGACGAGGGTCGCCGGCCCCCACGGCGTCGTCGCTTTGGTCGTTTCGCCCGCCATGCCAACCACGCTACGGGACGAGATGTGACAAGAGGCAAACGCGTTTGTGCCGAACCTGGATCGATCGTTCCACCGTTACCTCCATATGCCGCGAGCGATCTGGACCGGCACGATCTCGTTCGGGCTCGTCAACGTCCCCGTGCGGATGTACAGCGCGATCGACGAGTCCGACCTCCACTTCCATCTCGTGCACGAGCCGGACGGGGGCCGGATCGGCTACCAGAAGGTCTGCAAGGCCGAGAACGAGCCGGTCGCGGACGACGAGATCGTGAAGGCGTTCGAGATCACGAAGGACGAGCTGGTCGTGCTCAACGACGAGGACTTCGCGGCGGCGAAGAGCGAGGGCGTGAAGACGATCGAGATCTCGGACTTCGTCCCCTACGAGGAGATCGACCCGATCTATTTCGAGCGGACCTACTACCTCGGCCCGCAGGACGGTGGCGAGAAGGTCTACTCGCTGCTGCGGCAGGCGATGGAGAAGACCGGGCTCGCGGCCCTCGGAAAGTACGTGATGCGCGACAAGCAGCACCTGGGCTGCCTGCGGATCAGGGAGGGCGTGATCACGCTCGAGAAGATGTTCTTCCACGACGAGATCAGGCCGGCGAAGGAGATCGCGCCGAGGAAGACCAAGGTGCCCGACGCGGAGCTGAAGATGGCGACGTCGCTGATCGGGCAGTTCAAGACGAGCTTCGAGCCGGAGCGGTACGAGGACACCTACCGCGCCGCCCTGATGAAGGTGATCAAGGCGAAGCAGAAGGGCGAGACGATCACCGCGGTGCCCGCGGCCGAGGACGAGGAACCGGCCGACCTGCTCGCGGCGCTGAAGGCGTCGGTCGACGCCGCCAAGAAGGGGAGGCGCTCGGTCCGGCGCACACGCCCAGGCCCGCGGCGGAAGCCGGCCGGACGCAAGCGGAAGTCCGCGAAGCGCTAAGACGGCGCCCAGCTGCTTCCAGTCGGTATGACGCTCGAACGCGCTTAGCCCATCCGGGCCTTGCGTTTCACTGCGACTTTCCGTCGATCGATAACGCCCGCACGTCGGCATTAGTCGCGCATTAGCGCGGCGTGAGCCGCCCGGCGCATCGTCTGCTCGACCCCAGCGCGAGAGGAGCAGACGATGAGGACCACATTGAAGGCAGCCGCGTTGCTGACCTGCCTCGCCGCCGTCATGGCGGGCGGTGGCAGCGCCGGCGCGGCCGGCGGCAAGGACGTACTCGAACTGAGAGCGCTGACCTGGCTCGAAGGAGGCGACGTCAGAATCACGGTCCCGGCCGAAGAGGGCAGCGCCGCGATCGAGCTGTTCGAGCACGTGCAGGTTCGGCTGACCCCGCCGGGCGCGGCCGAGCCGAGTCGCGTCCTGAACCGCAAGGACGTCGCGGCGGAGAAGGGCGTCGCAGGTGTGGCGCTCGGAGACGTGGAGCGGGGGACGAAGGTCGACGTGCAGGTGCACGTCCGCGAGAACGAGACGTCGCGGACGACGATCCTGCGCGGCGACGCGATTGCGAGGCTTCGGCCCGACCTCGTCGTCGCAGCCGTCTACGCACCGGAGCAGACCCTCTCGACACGGGCTGTCGACGTCGTCGCGGACATCGAGGAGCTGAACGACGAGACGGGCGCGACGGCGACGCTGACCCTGATGCTCGGCCCCACGGCCGTCGCCGAACCGAAGACGGTGACGGTCGCGGCGGGCGCGACGAAGCCTGTGACCTTCGAGGGCGTGAAGCTCGAGACGGCGATGACCGCGAAGTTGACGGTCAGCGTCACGAAGGCCGCCCCGTTCGAGACCGACGAGACGAACAACACGCGTTCCTTGAGCATCGAGGTGACCGAGAACGAGCTGGTCCGCGCGAACGTGCTCGTCGACGCGCTCGGCGGCTACGGCGCCCAGTTCAACCAGCATGTCTACGCGCCCGTGACCAATCCGCCGGCCGCGTCGCTGCCGGGCATGGAGGCGAAGGTCAAGGCGCTCGAGCCCCAGCTCGTCCGCATCTTCTACAACGACGATTTCGAGGAGCGGCAGCCGAACCGGGTGCGCAATCTCGCGTCGTTCGTCGACACCGTCCAGCTCGCCCACGAGGCGGGCGCCACGATCAACATCACCTACCAGGCGGTCAACGTCGCCAAGACGAAGCCCGTCGAGGCGATGACGACCTTCGCGGACGTCCTCGAGAAGCTGGTCAAGGTCGACGGCTACACGAATGTCCGCTGGGTGACGGTGGCGAACGAGCCGAACTCGACGGCCCTGACGATGGCCGAGTACGAGACGCCTCAATCGCGCGCTCGACGCCCAGCTCGTCGCCCGGGGGCTGCGCGAGCAGATCAGGATGATGGGCGGCGATCTCGTCAGCACGAGCCAGCGGGCCTGGTTCGCCTACATCGCGGCGAACATGAACGACCTGTTCGACGCGTACTCGGTGCACGTCTACTGGGACTACTGGAACACGCCGTTCTTCAAGGAGACGCGGCTCGAAGGACATCCGCAGGATCGTGACCGAGGAGCTGCCGGCGTCGGCCCGCAAGCCGACCTACGTGATGGAGTTCGGCGTCCGCGGCAAGAGCTTCGCCGGGAAGCCGAATGTCGAGTCCGGCTACTGGGACGACGGCACGGACATCGCACGCACGAACGTGGCCGCGTTCCAGCAGCTCTGGTTCGACCTTGCCGCAGCTCAGCTCGGCTTCACGGGCTCGGTCAAGTGGGACGCCTACTGGGGCCGGTACCACGGCAACTACAACTCGCTCTACTCCCTGATCGGACCTGCCTCCGAGGGCTGGCCGCTCTTCCCCGGGTACCACGCACGAGGCTGCTACTCCAGACGACTGCACGTGGTTGGCAGGTCCTCAGGTGGGGCCTTGGGACGAGGATGACTGGAAGTTCGGCGTCGTCGACAACACCGAGAAGGAGCTCGCAGCCTATGCGGGCGACGGCGGACAGCTGACGCTGATGGGGCTCGACTCGCGGGGCCGGGACCTGAACACCGTCTCGCCGGAGTCACCGGAGTACAGCATCGGCGGACTGCCGGCGAATACGACGTTCAGCCTCGCGCTCTGGAACGCGAGCGGCGACGGCCAGAACTCGATCGCAGGGACGGTCACGACGAACGCCGCGGGCGTCGCCCGCTTCGAGGTGCCGCTGCACGCGGCCTTCGCACTGACGACCGTCCCCGTTTCCTGAGGGGGAGCGGCGGGGCGCGGCTGACCGCGCCCCGCCGTCAGGACTGGCTGTCGAGCCCGCTGACGCCCCAGGTATCCGAGAGCAGATAGCCCTCCGGAAACGGGTCGTCGGGGTCGACGTACAGCTGCGTCACACCCGTGATCCAGGCGCTGCCGCGGATCGCCGGCACGATCGCCGGGCGGTCGCCGACGCGCACCTCGGCGACGATCCTGCCGTCGAAGGTCGAGCCGATCGCCGAGGCGTGCGTCATCGCATCGCCGACCCCCATCAGCCCGCGGGCATGGAGGACGGCGAGCCGCGCCGAGAGGCCGGTGCCGGTCGCGGAGCGGTCGAGCCGCCCCGGCGCGACGACGACGGCGTTGCGGCTCACCTCGCCGACGCCCTGCCACGGCTCCGCGATCTGGACGATGCTGACGCCGGTGATCGCGGGGTTCTCCGGATGGACGCACGCCAGCTGCTCGCGGGCGGCGGCGCGGATCCGCTCGCCGGCGAGCGAGAGCTCGCGCGCCTCGCCTGGCGCGATCTCGAAGCCGAGCGCGCGAGCATCCGCGATCGCGTACCACATGCCGCCGTAGGCGACGTCGACCGAGATCGTGCCGAGGCCCTCGACCTCGAGCTCGGCGTCGAGCCGGTCGGCGAAGCAGGGGACGTTCGTGAACTCGACGCTCTCGCAGCGGCCGTCCCGGCAGGCCGCGCGCGCCTCGACGACGCCGCCCGGCGCTTCGAGCCGCACGACCGTCTCCGGCTCGGTCATCGCCAGCATGCCCGTCTCGAGCAGGACCGTCGTCGTGCAGATCGTGTTCGAGCCGGACATGGCGGGATACTCGGTCGGCTCCATGATGATGAAGCCGGCGTCGCAGTCCGGCCGCGTCGCGGGGACGACGAGGTTCGCGTGGCACGCGACGCTGCCGCGTGGCTCGCGCAGGAGCAGCTTCCGCAGCCCGTCCCCTTCACGCTCCAGGGTCTGCATCTGCTCGAACACCGTCGCGCCGGCCGGCGGCAGCACGCCGCCGACGACGACGTTGCCGATCTCGCCGCCGGCGTGGCAGCCGACGACGGTGATCATCCGCCGCGAGCGCATTGCTCGACCCTAGTCGTCGAGCAGCTCGAGCAGCTTCGTGACCGTGTTCCAGTTCCGGGCCGTCGAGACGACACCGAGCTTCTTGTCGTCGAGGAGCTTCGCGAGCGGCGCGCGCTGGATGCCGTCCGGATACCACGCGTACAGCTCGCGGCCGTTGATCACCAGCTGCGCCGGCGCGATCTCGGCGGCCTCGAGCTCGCGCGCAACCTTCGCCGACAGCCGCCGCGAGAGAAAGCTGACGAGATAGCGGGAGGGGTTGGTCGCCACCGTTCCGAGCGGGTCGCCCTCGACCACCTTCGCCAGCTCGGCACGTGTCCGGACGAGCACGCGCACCTCGATCCCGAGCCCCTGCGTCAGCTGGCGCTCCAGCGTCGCTTCCAGCTTCCGCGGCGCCAGCGGGCTCGACAGGACGACGTTCCCGCTCTGCAGATGCGTGCGGACATCCTCGTAGCCGTGGCGTTCGAGCAGCTCGCGCAGCTCGGCCATCGAGACCCGCCGCCGCTTGGCCAGGTTGATGCCGCGGAGGAGGGCGACGTACCGCGTCAGAGCTTGCGGATCGTGTCGCCGCTCGAGACCGTGCCCGGCTCGATCACCTTCGCATTCAGCCCGCGCAGTCGCAGGTGGCGATACGGCTTCGTGTTGACGAAGCGGTGGGCATCGTTGCCGAAGCGGGAGGCGAACTTGACGCAGCCGGTGTGCGGCTCGGGCGTCACTTCGATCACGGCCGAGCCGAGCGCGAGCCTTGTTCCCGCCGGCAGGTTCTCCTCCGAGATGTCGAGATCGACGTAGATCTGATCGCCGGCGAGAGCCCAGCGCTGCCGCTCGCCCGCGGCGACGAGGTCGACGACGCGCGCGTTCATCAGCGTCAGCTGCGTCTGGACGTTCGGCGACCCGTCCGGGGTCCGCGAGCTGCGGTGGGCGCTCCACCTGTCCCCGGCCAGGCCCTCGGCCAGGTCGAGCACGCCCTCCGCGAGCACTTCCCGCTCGCCCTCGGCCGGACGGCGAACGATCAGCTCGATCGTTCCCTCGTCCGCCGGCGCACGGCGGATCTCGTCGAGCCCCGCCTCCAGCTCCTCCGTCGTCAGATGTCGCGCGACGTCCGTGGCCATGCCACGGTTCTATCACGCGGCCCTAGACTCGCCGGGTGCTCTACTCGCCGGAGGCCCACGAGCCGCTCACGGACGAGCCGTGGAGTGCCGGGCGGGCGCGGGCGGCGATCGCCGCGATCGTCGCCGACGCGGAGGATGCGTTCGACGACGGTTGGGCGACCCATCCGCTGGACGTGCTCGAGCCCGCCGACGCGACGACGCGCTTCCGGACGGTGTATTTCGGCGGCAGCGGGCGTCGTCGATGCGCTCCACCGCTTCGCGACGCGGGGCTACGTCGAGCTGCGTCGGGACTACGTTCCCTACCTGCAGGAGCTCGCTCGAGAGCTCTGCCGGAATTCCCGGACGAAGACTCCGAGCGCAGCCTCTGGTGTGGCGAGACGGGCGTCCGGCTCGTACTGCAGCGGCTCGCACCCTCGCGGCCGAACCTGGAGCGGCTGGCCGAGCTGATCGCGGCGAACGAGCAGGACGAGCGTTGCGAGCTGATGTGGGGCAGCCCGGGCACGATCCTCGCCGGCCGCGAACTCGGGCTCGACGTGTCGGCGAGCGTCGACTGGCTCCAGCAGCAGCGCGACGCGGACGGGCTCTGGACGCAGCTGCTGCACGGGCCGACGCAGCCGCTGCATCGGCCCGGCGCACGGATTCGCCGGCTGCGTGCTCGCGCTCGGCGACGCCGCCGACGCCGTCTCGGAGACGCTACGGCCCTTCGCCGTCGAGGAGGACGGCCTGGTCAACTGGCGGACGTATGCCGAGATGCACGCGACTCGACGGAAACCGCGACGGCCTGATCCGCATGCAGTGGTGCCACGGCGCCCCGGGAATCGTCGGGACACTCGCGCCCTTCCTCGACGAGGAGCCCGCGGTCGCGCGGCGGAGAGCTGACGTGGCGGGCCGGGCCGCTGCGGAAGGGCGCCGGCCTCTGCCACGGCACCGCGGGGAACGGCTACGCGTTCCTGGCGCTCCTCGAGCGGACGGGAGACGAGCGCTGGCTGACGAGGGCTCGCGCGTTCGCGATGCACGCCGCCGCCCAGGTCGAGCACGGCCGCTCGGAGTCCGGCGGCCGCCACACGCTGTGGACGGGCGATCTCGGCACCGCCCTCTATCTCGCCGATTGTGTCGACGGCGGCGGCCGGCTGCCTCTCCCGTAGCACGTCGCTTCCGATCGCATACCTTGGGGGCGATGGCCGTCTCACCCGACGAGGCCCGGTCGCTCGCACTCTCGCTGCCCGAGGCGGTCGAGCAGGATCATCACGGCCGCCCGTCGTTCCGCATCGGCGGCAAGATCTTCGCGACGCTCTGGAACGAGCAGCGGCTGAACGTGATGTTGGACGCCGGCGGCATCCTCACCGCGGTCGAGCGTGCACCCGCCGCCTGCGAGGAGGTGTGGTGGGGCAAGCGCCTCGCGGCGGTCGGTGTCACGCTCGCGCTCGTCGATCGCGAGTTCCTGCTCGACCTCCTCACCGACGCCTGGGAAGGCAAGGCGCCGCAGCGGCTCATCGACGGCGAAGCTACCCTCGGATCGTGATCGACCGCTCGCTCTTCGGCCAGGAGCATGTCCGCCGCTACCGGGAGACGGACGGCGAGGTCGGCTACATCTGGAACGGCGCGCCGACCCTGCTGCTGACGACGACGGGCCGCCGCACCGGCGAGCCGACGACGACGCCGCTCATCTTCGGCCGCGACGGCGACGACTTCGTCGTCGTGGCATCCCAGGGCGGCGCCCCCGAGCATCCCGGCTGGTACCGGAACCTGGTCAAGCAGCCGGAGGTCGAGCTGCAGGTGAAGGACGAGCGCATCCGTGGACGAGCCCGCACGACGAGCGGCGGTGAGCGCGAGCGCCTCTGGCGGCAGATGGCCGAGATCTGGCCGCACTACGACACGTACGCGACCCGTACCGACCGAGAGATCCCGGTCGTCGTGGTCGAACGCCTCTAGCCCGTCTGGCGAGAAGTCACGCGGTGAGGTCGGCCGGAGGCGGCGTCTCGCCGCCGTCTCGCCTTCGCCGCGGAGCGCCTGCGCAGCCAGAGGACGAGCCCGCCGATCAGGACGGCGGCCGCGAGGACGCCGAACAGGACCCAGCCCCACTCCGTGCTCGTCAGCCCCTCCTCGTCTTCGGAGGCCGCGGCGGCGGCCGCGGCCGCGCCGGCCGCGCTCACGCCCTCCGTCGTCGTGACCGTGACCGTCTCGGTCACCGTCTCGACCGCCGCCTCGCCCGTCGTGGCCGCCGGTGCGGTCTCGGTCAGCGTCACGGTCTCGACCAGTGCAGGCGCGGTCTCCGTCACGGTCATTGTCTCGGTCTCCGTCAGGGTCTCGGTAACGGTCTCCGTTTCCGTCACCGTCTCGGTCTCCGTCCCCGCCCCCGGGAGCGCCGGCGCCGCATCCGTCAGCGTCACCGTCTCCGTCACCGCCGGTGCGGTCTCGGTCAGCGTCACGGTCTCGACCACCGCAGGCGCGGTTCGCGCCGGTATCGAGCCAGGCAGCGAGACCGCCACGGTCCCGGTCCCGAGCGCCTCGCCGTCGCCGCCGCACGACCCGAGCGCGAGCGCGGCGAGCAGCCCGAGCAGCGCCGCGGCGGCAAGCCGCGCTGCAACGAGAGGCCTCACTCCGCTCTTCCGTCCACCAGGCGGATCATGCCGGGGCGGGCGGACGCGACGCATCACCCACACCGGACGACCCGATCGCCGAGCCTACTTCCGGCTGCGCTCGATCAGCTCGACCCGGTAGCCGTCCGGATCGCGCACGAACGCGATGAAGGAGCCGCCCTCGCGCACCTGATACTTGGGCCGCTCCGGCTCGATCCCCTGCTCCGCGAGCGCGGCGAGCGCGCCGTCCATGTCGTCGACCGTGATCGCGATGTGGCCGTAGCCGGTGCCGACCTCGTAGGAGTCGACGCCGAAGTTGTAGGTCAGCTCGAGCCGGTCGCCGTCGCCGGGCAGCCCCATGAAGACGTTGATCGCCTCCTCGCGGATCGGCATCCGCGCCCGCTCCTCGAAGCCGAGTGCCGAGTAGAACGCGACCGAGCGGTCGATGTCGGTGATCCGGTAGCAGGTGTGGATGAGCTCCATGCGTGGCGTCCCTTCGTTTTGACAGCGGATGTCCGGACGTTCTATAAGACCGCACCCGCCCAACGTCTGGAGGATCTCATGGTGCGCCGCGTCAGCTTCCCGTCCCTACTTCTGCTGGCGCTGCTCGCCGCGCTCGTTGGCTTCGCGCGTCCCGCCGCCGCCGAGATCGCACCGCCGTGGTGCGGAACACCAGAACCGGACGCCGCGGAGGCGCTGCCGTCGACCGGCACGAGCTTCCCGCACATCCCGGTCTACGCGATCGGCTGCACGCTCGCGGACATCCAGTCGCGCAGCCTCGACGGCCGGATGAGCTTCGAGGTGCACGGTACGTCCGCGAACGGCCGCCCGATGTACAAGGTCGTGATCAACCAGCTGCAAACGGACGCGCAGCAGGCGTCGTTCGACCACTGGACGACGCTGCGCAAGCAGGCGCGCTCGAACCCCGCCGCCGCGCAGCGCCAGCTCCGCGGCTGGAAGCGACCGCGTCAAGGTGCCGCTCTACGTCCAGGGCGGCATCCACGGCAACGAGTTCGAGGGCGTGGACGCGAACATGCGCACGATCGAGCGCCTCGCGACGACGCCGTACGGCACCGATCCCGAGGTGGACGCGATCCTCGACGGCGCCGTCGTCATCTTCAACGTGATCCAGAACCCGGACGGCCGCGTCGTCGGCCTGCGCCCGAACGGCAACGGCTTCGACCTCAACCGCGACTTCCTCACGCAGTCTCAGTCGGAGACGAAGGCCTCGGTCCGGATCATGCAGGAGTGGCTGCCGCCGGAGACGCTCGACCTGCACGGCTACGTCACCCCGACGCTGATC
This sequence comes from uncultured Gaiellaceae bacterium, assembly GCA_963737455.1. Classification (GTDB taxonomy): domain Bacteria; phylum Actinomycetota; class Thermoleophilia; order Gaiellales; family Gaiellaceae; genus Gaiellasilicea. The sequence goes on from CAVTSN010000017.1 coordinate 70,935, forward strand.
GAGGCGACGACGAAGCCGCACAACCCCGGGATCGACTACGACCTCTGGCTGAAGTGGAACCAGTCGCGGATCGACGCGAACGAGGCGGCGCTGAACGCCGTCAACCTCAACGTCACGCGCCCGATCAACGACTGGTGCTCCGACGGCAGCATCTCGGTACAGGGCGGCCCTTGCCCGGACGGCCAGCCGGCCGGTCCGGCGGTCGCCGAGAGCTGGGACGACTGGGGCCCGTTCTACACGCCGATGTACTCGCAGCTCGTCGGCCTCAACGGCTCGACCGTCGAGATGTGCAGCAGCACGAACACGGGGTCGAACCCGCTCGGCCGCTGCTACCTGAACGCCGACCCGGACCCGGCGAAGAACCCGATCGGCCGTAACGCGGCGCTGCTGGCGCAGCTCGTGACGACCTGGTCGACGCTCCTCTACGACACGGCCAACCGGAACGAGCTGCTGAGCGACCAGCTCGAGATCTACCGGCGCGGGCGTCGCCGGCGAGGCACGCCCCGCGTGCTGCCCGGCGCCGTTCGACGTCGAGAACAACTGGATGCACGAGTTCCCGACCGCGTACGTGATCCCGGTCGGCGCCGGCCAGCGCAGCAATCCCGAGGCGAACCGCCTCGTCGACTGGCTGCTCTTCAACGGCATCGAGGTGCGGCAGCTCCGCTCCGACGCCGTGATCCTCGGCCAGCAGGTCGACGAGGGCTCGTACGTCGTCGACATGGCGCAGGCCCACCGGGGTCTCGCCGAGACGGCGCTCGGAATCGGCGTCGACGTCTCCAGCCGGATCGGCATCCTCTACGCGCCGCCCGCGGCGTGGAGCCACGGCTACCTCTGGGGCGCCGACGTGCTGCAGGTGCCGAACGGCGTGCAGCTGGCGGCGAAGACGACGCAGCCGATCGCGAAGCCCGTCGTCCTCGGCGGCGGCGTCGAGAGCGGCGCGGCCGACTACTACGCGCTCGAGGTCGACTCGCCGACCGCGGTGCGGACGCTGAACACGCTGCTGAAGGGCGGTCTGACTGCGAAGCTCGCGACGGCCCCGTTCACGTCGGGCGGCGCCAGCTTCCCGGCCGGCACGGTGCTCTTCGACGACACGACGGCCGGAGTGATCGGACCGGCTGCACAGGCCGCCGGCCTGACGCTCCGTCGGATCGCGACCGCGCCGGCGCAGCTCGACGACATCGACAGCTCGCCGCGGATCGCCGTGTTCACGAACGCCGTCGACCAGAGCGTCTGGTCGCTGCGGAATCTCGGCTTCACCGCCGACCCGGTCGGTACGACGGCGCTGAACGGCGTTTCCGACCCGCTCGTGAACTACGACGTCGTCTTCAGCACCGCCAACTACCCGGCGAATACCGCGGGCAATGCCACCGCGCGCGCGCGGCTGGCGGCGTTCTTCGCCGCCGGCGGCGGCTATCTCGGCGGCGGCAGCGGCGGCGCGCAGTTCATCACGAACGGCGGGCTCGCCACAGGGCTGACCACCGGCACCCGCTCCGGCAACGGTCGCAGCGGGATCGTGTTCTGGGACAACACGGGCGGTGCCGCGAGCCCGATCACGGGCGTGTACCCGTCCAGGGACACGGCCATCGTCGACCCGCCGACCTGGTTCACGACCGTGCCGTCGGGCTGGTCGATCGACGCCAACCTGCCGATCGCGGGCTTCTTCGCCGCGGGGCTCTGGCTGATCGACGCCGCTTCGGCGTCGGCGCCCGGGGCGCCGATGATCGCGCACGGCACGAGCACGACGGCCGGGGCTCCCCGGCTGACCGCGTTCGCGTTCAACCCGCTCTACCGCGCCGACCCCGAGCGCGAGTGGCCCGCCCTCGGCTCGGCCGCGTACTGGGTGGACGCCGGATAGGCATCGACGACGAACGAGTACACGCGACGGCGCGAGCGGCTCGGAGAGCTGCTCGCCCGTCGCGCGGCGTCGACGCGCTGTTCGTCCCGCCCGGCTCCGACCTCGAGTACCTGACGGGGATCGAGCGCGACCTCCCAACGTTCGGGAACATCTCCTACGCACAGGGCTGGGTCACCGGCGCCTTCCTCGCGCCCGATCGCGACCCGGTCCACGTGCTGCCGCGCATGTTCGTCCGCTTCCATCTCGACGGCGAGCCGCCGCCGGGGACGCTCGTCGTCGAGGACGACGGCGACGGCCGCGCCGCGTTCGCGGCAGCGCTCGGCGAGCTCGGCTCGCCGCGGCGGATCGCGATCGGGCAGCGCGCGTGGGCCGAGACCATCGTCGAGCTGCTCGCCCTCGCCCCCGGCGCGGAGCTCTCCGAGGGGTCGTCGCTCGTGAACGAGCTCCGGCGCGTCAAGTCGGAGGCCGAGCTCGCCCTGATGGCGCAGGCGTGCCGGATCGCGCGCGAGACGATGGACGCCGTCGCCCCGGCGGTCGTACCCGGCGTCTCGATGGCCGACCTCGTCGAGCGGGTCGAGCACGAGCTGCGCGGCCGCGGCTCGCGCGGCCCGTCCTTCCCGACCCACATCTTCACCTGGGGCGAGCGCCGACTGGACTCGGACGGCCCCGCCGCCCGCGAGGGGCTGCGCGAGGGCGAGGTCGTCCTCTTCGACTTCGGCGCCGTCTGGGAGGGCTACTGCTCCGACTTCGGCCGCACGGTGCCCTGCGGCGAGCCACCGGCGGGGTACGAGGACGTGCAGCGCGTCCTGCTCGAGGCACAGGAAGCCGGACGCGCGGCCGCACGGCCCGGCGCCCTCGCCCGCGAGGTCAACGCCGCCTGCCGCGGCCCGATCGAGGCGGCCGGGCTCGGCGACGGCTTCCGGCATCGGATGGGGCACGGAATCGGGCTCGACGTGCACGAGCGGCCATTCCTCTCGGTCGAGGACGAGACGCCGCTCGAGGCCGGTATGACCTTCACCGACGAGCCCTCGATCCTGCTCGACGGGCGCTTCGGCGTCCGCGTCGAAGACGTGATCGAGGTCACGTCCGGGGGCGGCCGGCTTCTCTGACCGCCCACTCCGCCCACTCGAGCCGCGCCTGCGTGGCGCGCAGGCCGAGCTCGAGCGCGGTGCGGTAGGCGCGGGTCTTCGGCGTGTCCGGGTCCTCCTGCGCGGCGATCCGCTCGAACTCGGCCAGGGTCGCCCGCGCCCGCTCGGCCTCGCCCCGTAGGTAGTCGCCGGCCTCCTCCGGTTCGAGCAGCCAGAGGAAGAAGAGGCGCAGCGACGCCTCGTCGCGGACCGTCCGCGACGGCTCCGTCTCGCGGAGCCAACGGCGGACCTCGGTCAGTCCCGCGTCGGTCAGCTCGTAGACGCGCCCGCCGCGCGGCGCAGCACCGCTCTCGCGGATCAGCCCCGCCTCTCTCAGCTTTGCGAGCTCGGGGTAGACCTGGCTGTGGCTCGCGGGCCACGTGTACCCGATCGATTGGGCGAGATGCCGGACGAGCGAGTATCCCGTCCGGGGTCCCTCTGCGAGGACGCCGAGCAAGGCATGGCCGAGTGTACCTGTCAAAGTTGACATGTCATAGCAGCCCTGGTAGACGTTGGGCAATGAAGCGCCTGCTGCTGCTCGCCGCGCTCCTCGCGGTCGCCGCCGCCCCGGTGGGCGCCGCGCCGCAGCGCGCCGCGCACGACTGCGTCCGCGGCGGCGAGCTCTTCTTCAACGCTGCCGACGGAACGCGGCTCGTCGGCCACCGCTTCGGCAAGGGCACGACCGCCGTGATCCTCACACACCAGTCCGAGGGCGACCTCTGCGACTGGCTTCCATACGCCAAGCGGCTCGCCGCGCGCGGCTATTTCGTCTTCCCGATCGATTTCCGCGGCTACGGCTTCTCGGACGTCCCCGTCGCTGGGCCGTACCGGTACGCGCAGGACATCGCGGCGGCCACGAAGGCGCTGCGAAAGCTGGGCAAGCGCAAGATCTTCGTCGTCGGCGCCTCGATGGGCGGCATCGCCGCCGTCGTCGCCGGCGCGAACGTGTCGCCGCCCCTCGCCGGCGTCGTCAGCGTCTCCTCACCGGCGCGCTACCGCGGCATGGACGGCGTCAAGGCCGGCCCGCGGCTGCGCGTGCCCGTGCTCTACCTCGCCGCGACCGCCGACGACAACGGCGGCTTCGACTTCTCGGAGGACGCGGAGGCGATGTTCGCGAAGACGGCGGCGAAGGACAAGCGACTCGAGTTGCTGCCGGGCGCGGCGCACGGGATCGGCCTCGTCGCGAGCTCGACGAAGGCCAAGAGCCTGATCGAAGGCTTTCTCAAGACGCACTGACGGCATACGATCGCCGCGTGATCCCTGCGCCGCAGCCTCGCGAGCGCGGCCTCGCGACGAGCGTCGACGGAACGCGGATCGCCTGGCGCCGGTACGGCGAAGCGGGCCCGAGCATCGTCTTCGTTCCCACCTGGAACCTCGTCGACGCGCGCGTCGTCGGGCACCAGGTCGCCGCACTCGAGCCGCACGCGACCGTCGTCACCTTCGACCCGCGTGGAGCCGGCGAGAGCGACCGGCCGGCGAGCGGCTACGACTTTCCGCTCCACGCGGCCGACGCATTGGCCGTCATGGGCGCAACCGGCGTCGAGGACGCCGCCGTCGTCACCGCCTCGCGCGGGCTGAACGCGGTGGTGCTGCTCGCCGCGGAGCACCCGCTGCGGGTGACGCGGCTCGCTGCAGTCGCGCCCTACATGCGGCTCGAGCCGGCTCCAGAGCCGCCGGATCCCGAGCGGCTGGAGCGCTGGCGGAACGACTGGCCGGGATTCATCGGGCCGTTCATGCACGCGGTCATCAGCGAGCCCGACTCGGCGCAGCTGATCGAGGAGATGATCGCGATCGGGCTCGACGCGTCGCCCGATGTCGTGGCGGCGCAGGAGCTCGAGCTCGACTGGGTCACGCCGGCGCGAGTCCTCGGCCGGGTCGAGTGCCCGACCCTCGTCGTCCACGGCGAGGCCGACGTACCCGTGCCCGTAGAGATGGCCCGCGCCGTCGTCGGCGAACTGCCCGACGCGCGGCTCGTCGTGATCCCGGGCGGCGGGCACCGGCCCGACATCCGCAGCCCCGAGCTGGTCAACCCGATCCTGCTCGAGTTCCTGCTCGAGGAGTAACGGGACCCGCCGCCGCAGGCGGCCTCTTAGGGTCTTCGCGAAGGGCGGCCTCCGCCTGCTCTTCCGCGGAAGCCCCGGCGGCGGCTCTGGGAAGTGCGCTTCTCACCTTCGTCGGCGAGGCGGTCGCCGCGTCGAGCCGGTCCGCGGTGCGCCGGAGGGTGCGCGCGATCCTGCTGCGGGCCGGGCTCGACGGGACGAGCCGGTGCACGGCAGCGGCGGCCAGCCGGTCCTGCTGCCGATCGTGGGTGATCTGGGCGTCAAAGTCGGTCGCGGCGTACATTCGGGGCTCCTTACGCATTCGACATGCTTGAACTGTTCGAAAGATATCGAACGCTACTTCCCTTGTCAAGCCATCTGATTGCGAGTACGCTGCGTGCGTTCCATGGCTGTCGAACAGAACAAGCGCGCACCGGTGCTCGATCTCTCCCGTCCCGGAGCCGTCACGGTCGAGATCGACGTCGCGGAGGCGGCCGAGGTGCTGATGAGCATCTGCGCGGTCGCCGATCGGGGCGACCACGACACGTTCGATCTCGGCGCGGAGTGGCTGCAGGCACGGCTCGAGTCGCTGCCGGACGATCTCCGCGAGCAGGTCCTCGAGCTGCGGCTGGGCGACATGAAGGTGGCCGCGCACCTGCTCGGGATCGTCTACGAGACGCCCGGCCCGCGGACATTCGCCTCGTTCATGGAGCGGCTCGAGGCGATCGACCCGGTCGAGCTGAAGCTGCACCTCTTCGGCCACTACGACACGACGTCGAGCCACATCCCCTCCGACATCGTCGAACTGCGCGGCCCACGGCGATGCCGCGGCGATCGAGCAGGTGCTGGAGGCGCTCGCCGAGTGGTCCGACAAGCACGAGCTCTACCGGGCGATCCTGCAGATGGACGGCGCCGAGATGAAGGAACGGATCGTGAGCCTGCTCCCGCGCTGGTACGAGCACGTCTTCGCTCCGCTACGAGCCGGAGTGGCGCAAGGCGGCCGAGCGGGACGCCGAGGCGAAGCGGGCGCTCGCGGAACGCCACTCGCCGGAGCAGCTGGTCGAGCTCGCGACGCGCGGCTACCAGTACAGCCCGCCGGCGGCGATCCGGCGCATCGTCTTCTTCCCGAGCTGGTTCATGCGCCCCTGGGTGATCCTCTGGGAGCACAAGGGCGCGAAGATCTTCTGCTACCCGATCGCGCCTCCGGCCGAGGAGGGCGCCTCACCGGCCGAGGTCGCGCGCGTCTACAAGGCGCTCGGCGACGAGGGCCGGCTGAAGCTGCTGCGGCGGCTCAGCGAGGGCTCGATGAAGCTGAGCGAGGCGGCCGCCGAGCTCGGCGTCGCCAAGTCGACGGCGCACCACCACCTCGCGATCCTGCGCCAGGCCGGGTTCGTGACGATCCGGGACGAGGACGAGAACGTCTACAGCCTGCGCACCGACCTGCCGCAGACCGGCGATCTCCTCACCGCCTACCTCGGCGGCTCGAGGTCCTCGGCGACGAGCGCGTAGAGCACGCCGTCGACCCAGCCGTCGTCGCGGCGGTACGCCTTCCGCTTGACGCCCTCGCGGACGAAACCGGACCGCTCCGCATGCCGTTGCGCCCGCTCGTTGAACCCGTACACCTCCAGCTCGATCCGGTGGAAGCCGCGCTCGTGGATCAGGTGCCGCTGGAAGAGCCGCGCCGCCTCGTCCGCGAGCCGGCGGCCGCGGAAGTCCGGGATGGACGGCGAGGCCGCTGACGTGGACGATCCCGCTGCGCCGGTTCGCCAGCTCCCAGATCATCGCGCCGGCCCGGTCGCCGTCGAGCTCGACCACCATGACGCCGCCGCGCTCCGGATCCTGCGCGACTCTGGCCTCGACGCCCCCGCGGTCGTAGGAGCCGGCCGCGGCGAGAAACGGGCGCACGTCGTCGTCGGCGTAGAGGTCGACGAGGAAGTCGACGTCGGCGTCGCCGGCGGGCCGGATCGAGACGCTCACGGCCGGACCGTGGCGGCCTCGCGCCGCGGCAGCCGGATCGCGCCCGAGGCGAGCGCAACACCGCCGAGGATCAGCGCCAGGCCGACCAGCGTGGCGGCCGTGATCGCCTCGTCGAGGAGCAGCGCCCCGTAGACGAGCGCGAAGCCCGGCATCAAGTAGGTGACGAGCGAGAGGCGCGACGAGCCGTGCAGGGCGAGCATGCGGAAGAGGATCAGCTGGGCGAGGGCGGTGCCGAGCAGCGACAGCGCCAGCACGGAGGCGACGGCCTCGAGCGACGGGACCGCGTCGGGGAGCTGGAAGAGCGCGAACGGCAGGAGGATCAACCCGCCGGCGAGCATCGACCCGGCCGCGAGCACCGGCCCCGCCGTCCCGGTGACGGCGCGCTGGCCGTAGACGCCGGCCGAGGCGTAGGAGAGCGAGGAGAGCACGACCGCGAACGCTCCGAGGACCGCCAGGCCGCCGCCTTCGGGGTGGATCCCGGTCACGACCGCGACGCCCACGATCCCGATCGCGAGGCCGGCCGCCCGCGTCCGCGTCAGCCGCTCGTGCGGCAGGAAGCGCAGGATCAGGAGCGCGTTGAAGATCGGCACCGACGCCTGCACCACCGCGGCGAGGCCGGAGTCGATGTACTGCTCGCCCCAGGCGATCAGCCAGAACGGCAACGCCGCGTTGAGGACGCCGAGCACGAGGCAGTGCCGCCAGGCGGCGCGCAGCTGGCCGAATGCGTGCTCACGCCCGAGCCGCCAGACGATGTACCACAGCAGCACGGCCGCCGCGAGCAGCGTCCGGAACGCCATCATCGGCGCCGGCTCGATCTCGTCGACGGCGACCTTGATGAACAGGTACGAGGCGCCCCAGACGGCGGCGAGCGTCAGCAGCATCGGCCAGTAGCGGTTCATCGAGTCAGGCTAGCGGGGCGCGTGCGGCGCGCTTCGCGGCTCCTCCGGACCGTGCCGGTGCCGAGCGCGACGCCGGCGAGGACGAGCGCGAGGCCGACGAGCGAGACCGCCGTCACGGCCTCGTCGAGGAAGACGGCGCCGTAGACGAGCGCGAGCGAGGGCACGAGGTAGGTGACGAGGACGGCCTTCGAGGCGCCGGCTCCCGCGATCAGGCCGAAGTAGAGGAGGTAGGCGACGCCGGTCGCCGCGACGCCGAGATAGAGCACGGAGAGGAGTGCCTCCCAGCCGAACGAGCTCGCCTGCGCGGCCCCGACCGGGAGAACGAAGATCGTCGCCCAGGCGAGCGACCCGAACGCGACGAGCCCGGGCGGCAGGCCGGCGAAGCGCCTGCCCGCGTAGAGACTGCCGATGCCGTAGCAGGCCGCCGCGGCGACGACTGCGAGCGCTCCGGCGACGGCGCGCTCGCCGCCGCCGAGCTCGAACCCGACGAGCAGGACGACGCCGCCGAACGCGAGCACGACGCCTGCGAGGCGCGAGCCGGTGACGCGCTGGCTCCGGTCGATCGAGAGGGCGAAGAGCGCCGTGAAGAGCGGCGCCGAGGCGTTGAAGATCGCCGCCAGCCCGGAGTCGATGTACTGCTGGCCCCAGGCGATCAGGAAGAACGGCACCGCCGTGTTGATCAGCGCCAGCAGCGCCAGCGGCCAGGCGTACGCCCGGAGCTGCGCGAAGCGGTGCGCGGAGAGTTGGACGAAAAGGGCCAGCGCGAGCGCGCCGAACGCCATCCGGAAGAGGATCAGCGTCGAGGGCGCGAGGTCGCGCAGGGCGATCGCGATGAACATGAACGACGAGCCCCAGATCGCCGCCAGCGCGCCGAGCATGAGGAGATGGCGACGGCTCACACACTCTCCAAACGCGGCCGCTGACGTCGGCCTTCCCGACTACACTGAATCACCTGACCGAGGTCGCCGCTCAGCCCACCGCCGCTGTCCCCGTCCATCGCGCGCTCGGCCTCACGGACGGGGAGCTGGACCGCATCGTCGAGCTGCTCGGGCGCGAGCCCAACCACTTCGAGCTGGCGGTCTTCTCGCTGCTCTGGTCGGAGCACTGCGGCTACAAGCATTCGGCCCTCCTGTTGAAACGGCTTCCCTCTGAAGGGAAACGCGTGCTGCAGGGCCCCGGTGAGAATGCGGGCGTGATCGACCTCGGCGACGGCGAGGCCGTCTGCTTCAAGGTCGAGAGCCACAACCACCCCTCCGCGGTCGAGCCGTTCCAGGGAGCCGCGACCGGGGTCGGCGGGATCCTGCGCGACATCATCGCGATGGGCGCGCGCCCGATCGCGCTGCTCGACGGCCTCCGCTTCGCGCCGGGCGACCCCCGCTTCGACCGCGCCGTCGCCGGGATCGGCGCCTACGGGAACTCGGTCGGCGTGCCGACGGTCGGCGGCGAAGCCGTCTTCGACGAGGCGTACCGCGACAACGTGCTCGTGAACGCGATGTGCGTCGGGCTTCTGCCGGCCGACCGGATCGCGCGCGCCGGCGCCACGGGCCCCGGCAACCTCGTCGTCCTCTACGGGGCCACGACCGGGCGTGACGGGATCGGGGGCGCGTCGGTGCTCGCGAGCCAGGAGCTCGGCGAGGACGACGCCGACAAGCGGCCCACCGTCCAGGTCGGCGACCCGTTCATGGGCAAGAAGCTGATCGAGGTCTCGGTCGAGCTCGTCGAGTCCGGTCTCGTCGAATCGCTGCAGGACTGCGGCGCCGCCGGCCTCGCCTCCTCCCTCTCCGAGATGGCGCGGGAGTGTGGGATCGACCTCCGCCTCGACTCGGTGCCGCTCCGCGAGGAGGGGATGGAGCCGTGGGAGGTGATGATCAGCGAGAGCCAGGAGCGGATGGTCGCGGTCGTCCGCCCGCAGATGCTCGACAACGTGCTCGCAGTCTGCGAGCGCTGGGAGCTGCACACGGCCGTCATCGGCGAGGTCACCGACACCGGCCTTCTGCGCGCTCTCTGGGGGGATGAGATCGTCGGCGAGATCCCGGCGCGACTGCTCACCGACGAGTGCCCGCGCTACCGCGTCGAGCCGGAGCCGCGCGAGGAGCCAAGCAACACTTTGTTGCAAAGTCCTCTCGAGGCGCCGCCGCACGAGCACGCGCTCGTCGAGCTGCTCAGCGGCGACAACGTCCGCAGCCGTGCGCCGGTCTACCGCCGCTACGACCACCTCGTCGGCTCCCGCACTGTGCGCCGCCCAGGGCTCGACGCCGCCGTGCTGCGTTTGCGGCCCGGCTACCGCGGCCTCGCCGTCTCGCTCGACGGCACCGGCCGGATGGGGCGGCTCGATCCGCGCACCGGCGGCCGGCTCGCCGTGCTCGAGGCGGCGCGGAACGTCGCCTGCACCGGCGCCGAGCCGCTGGGCCTCACCGACTGCCTCAACTTCGGCAACCCGGAGAAGGGCGCGATCGCCTGGGAGCTCGTCGAGTCGATCGAGGGAATGGCGGAGGCGTGCGAGGCACTGCGGATCCCGATCGTCTCCGGGAACGTCTCGCTCTACAACGAGACGGATGGGCGCGCGATCGACCCGACGCCCGTCGTCGGTTGCGTCGGCCTGCTCGAGGACGTCCGGGTAGTGCCCGGTGCCTGGCGGGAAGGCGACGTCGTCCTACTCGCCGGAGCCTCGCCGGTCGCGCTCGCCGGCTCCGAATACCAGGCCCGCTTCGGCGAGGTCGGAGGCCGGCCCGCCCGGCTCGATCTCGACGCGGAAGCCGCGCTCGTCGAGTTCCTCTGGCGCGCGGCGCCGCACTGCTCGCTCGTGCACGACGTCTCGCTCGGCGGGCTCGCCGTGGCGCTTGCGAAGGCCGCGCTCCACTCCGGAGTCGGGGCCGACGTGACGCTGCCGGACGATCCGCGCGCCTGGTTCGGCGAAGGCGGCGGCCAGGCGGTGCTCGCCTGTGCTCCCGAGCAGGCCGACGGGCTCGGCGGCGTGCCGATCCGCAAGCTGGGCGTCGTCGGCGGCACCGCTCTGCTCGGCGTGGAGCTCGAGGAGTTGCGGGAGGCGCACAACTGATGTGCGGCGTCTTCGGCATCCGCTCCGCCGAGCGCGACGTGGCCCGCCTCAGCTACTTCGGCCTCTTCGCGCTCCAGCATCGCGGCCAGGAGGCGGCGGGCATCGCGGTCTCCGACCGCGGCCGGCTGACCGTGCTCCGCGACATGGGGCTCGTGGCGCAGGTGTTCGACGAGGAGAAACTGCAGGCGCTGCCGGGCCAGGTCGCGATCGGACACACGCGCTACTCGACCACGGGCTCGAACGCATGGGCGAACGCGCAGCCGCTCGTCCATCACGGCGGCGCCCGTACGGTCGCGATCGGCCACAACGGCAACCTGACGAACACGAGCGAGCTGCGGGACGACCTCGCCGCCGCCGGGATCGCCCTCGGCGCCACGTCCGACACAGAGGCCATCGCGGCGCTGGTCGCGAACGATCCGGCCCCGATCGCCGAAGCGGTCGCCCGGGCGCTGCCGCGGCTCGAGGGCGCCTACTCGGTCGTCGCGCTCTCGGAGGGGAAGCTGTTCGCGTTCCGCGACCCGCAAGGGATCCGTCCGCTCGCACTCGGCCGGCTGGGCGACGACTGGGTCGTCGCTTCGGAGACGTGCGCCTTCGACCTGATCGGCGCCGTCTACGAGCGCGACGTCCGCCCCGGCGAGCTCGTCGTCATCGACGAGGAGGGCGTGCACGCGACCCAGGCGGTGCCGGAGGGAAAGCAGGCGCTCTGCATCTTCGAGCACGTCTACTTCGCACGGCCCGACTCGACGCTCGCCGGAGCCGAGGTGCACGGCGTCCGCGTCCGGATGGGTGAGCGGCTCGCCGCCGAGGCGCCTGTCGAGGCCGACCTCGTGATGCCGATCCCGGACTCCGGCACGCCCGCGGCCGTCGGCTTCACGCGCGCGTCCGGGATCCCCTACAGCGAGGGGTTGATCAAGAACCGCTACGTCGGGCGAACGTTCATTCAGCCCGACGAGCACCTGCGCCGCCAGGGGATCAGGATGAAGTTCAACCCGCTCGCCGAGGTGGCCGGCAAGCGGCTCGTGATCGTCGACGACTCGATCGTTCGCGGCTCGACGATGAAGCAGCTCGTCGGGATGCTGTTCGAGGCCGGCGCGGCCGAGGTGCACGTCCGGATCTCTTCGCCGCCGATCGTGGCGCCCTGCTTCTACGGGATCGACATGGCCGACGAGGAGCAGCTCGCCGCCGCACACCGCTCGGTCGAGCAGATGCGCGAGCTGATCGCCGCCACCTCGCTGCACTACCTCTCGCTCGAGGGGATGCAGGCGGCGACGCGGCTGCCGGAGCAATCCGTGTGCCGGGCCTGCTTCACCCGCGACTACCCGACCCGGGTCCCCGAGGAGCGGAATCTCGCCAAGCTGCGCTTCGAGCCGGCAACACGTTGAGGGTCGTCTCCGTCAACGCCGGCCGCTCGGAGCTGATGCGGATCGGCGCACGGACCGTCGAGACCGGGATTCGCAAGGGGCCGGTCGAGCGCGGCCACGTCGGCGCGCTCGGGCTCGCGGGCGACGTCGTCGCCGACCTGGAGAACCACGGCGGCCTCGACCAGGCGCTCTACCTCTACAGCTCCGAGGACTACGACTTCTGGGCCGGTGAGCTCGGCGCCACGCCCGCGCCTGGCACGTTCGGCGAGAACCTGACCCTCTCGAGCTTCGGCGCCGAGCCGGTCCGCATCGGCGACCGCTTCCGGATCGGCGCGGCGCTCGTCGAGGTGACCGCGCCGCGGATCCCGTGCTCCGTCTTCGCGACTCGCATGGGCGAGCCCGACTGGGTCAAGCGCTTCGCGGATGCGCGCAGGCCGGGTCTCTACGTACGCGTGCTCGAGCCGGGCGAGGTCGCTGCCGGCGATGCGGTCGAGCGGCTCGCCGGCGGCAACGGCCATCCCACGGTCGTCGACCTGATGGACGTCTGGTACGACAAGGAGCCCGCTCCCGAGCTGCTCGAGCGGCTGCTCGCCTCACCGCTCGCGGTGCGGGCGCGTGCGAACGTCGAGAACAAGCTCGCCAGGGTGGCCGGCTGAGGCCCCTTGGGCCGCGAAGCGGCCCGCGCCGGCAAGTCAGAGATCCAGCTCGAACCAGACGCAGCTCTCGCCGTTGTTGACGATGCCCCAGCGGCTCGCGAGCGCATCCATGAATGCCAGCCCGCGGCCGGACTCGCCCTCCGGACCCGGCATCACGACGTTGTCGACGACGAAGCCTCGGCCCCGGTCTCCGACCTCGACGCGGACGCGCGAGTCGCCGACGTCGACGGCGAACCGGACACGCGAGCTGTCGTGGCGCTTCCCGTACTTGACGGCGTTCGTGAAGAGCTCGCTGACGAGCAGCCTGACCGCGAAGCGGGCCTCGGGGTGCTCGTCGAGAGCCTCCAGGCGATCGACAGCCGCGCGCGCCTGCCCGATCGCGGTCTCCGCCGAGGGCAGGTACAGCTCCAGCCTCCCTGGATCGAGCCTGGCCGACATGCTGGCGCTTCATACCCAGCGCCACGGGTTCTGTATCGGCGTAGAGTCGAGGTCGTGCAGGCCCGCGAGCGCCGGATGGCCGAGAACGAAGTCCGCTTCCGCGCCTTGAACGAGCGGCTCCGGAGCGGCAGCGACACCTGGGGGCCCGGCGAGGGAGCGCTCGAGCTCGTCTGCGAGTGCGCCGACGAGGACTGCGTCCGGGCGATCCGGCTGACGCCGCGCGACTACGAGGCGGTGCGCAGCGACGAGACGCAGTTCATGGTCGTGCGCGGCCACGAGCGCCCCGAGGTCGAGAGCGTCGTCGCCGAGCGCGACGGCTGGCTCGTCGTCCGGAAGCAGGGCGAGGCGGCCGCAATCGCTGCGGAGACCGATCCACGGGGCTAGGCGGCGGCAGGCCCGGGCGGCGGCACGTGGACGATCTCGAGCTTGATCCCGTCCGGGTCGTAGAAGAAGACCGCGTAGTAGCCCGGGATGTAGGCGTACTCGCGCGGCTCCGACTCGATCTCCACGCCCACCTCGACGAGCCACTCGTGGCGCTCGTCGACGAGCTCCCGCGAGGAGGCGTTGAACGCGACGTGGTGCAGGCCGATCCGGTAGCGGTCGCTCGTTCCCTCGCTCTGCGCCTCGCGGAGTCCGACCGCGCAGCCGACGCCGCCGAGGTACCAGATCGTCTCGCCGCGCTCGCCCTCGACCTCGCCGATCCGGGTGTAGCCGAGCGGTCCCAGCAACTCGCGGTAGAACGGCAGGCTGCGCTCGATCGAGGAGACGACCAGGTCGACATGGTGAACGCCGTTCGAGGGCATCGCTCTCTCGGATTTCAGCGGCGTTCGGCCAGCTCCTGCGCGCGCCCGTAACGGACCGCACGACGGACGGCGCGCGGGTCGAGCCCGCGCTCGAGCAGCTCCTGCCGCAGCTCGCCCTCCTGCGCCAGCCGCAGGAAGAGCCACGCGAGCGCCGTGATCGTGACCAGCGAGCCTTCGATCATCATCACCGCCCCCGCCAGCCCCTGATCCTGCAGCGGCGAGATCCCCCAGAGCTCGTCACCGCGGTCGTAGACGCCGTAGAAGACGGCGCCCGACCAGATGAAGACGTTCCCGAGCAGCGTCTCGACGAGGCGGACGATCGCGATGTAGGCGAGCTTCGGGCCGGTCCCGAACCACTCCGGGGCGGGCAGCGTCTCGAGCACGGGCAGCCACGCGACGATCCCGGCGCTGAAGAAGCAGATGTGCTCGAGCGCGTGCACGACCGAGTGCTCGACGGCGGCCTCGTAGAGGAACGGCAGGTGCCAGACGTAGAGGTTGGCCGCCCAGATCGGCAGCGCGACGACGGGGTTGGCGAGCACCCGCAGGCGCTCGACCGGCCGCAGCGCGAGGAGGGGGCGGAGCATCGGGCCGTTGAGCCCGGCGAGCAGACAGAGCGGCGCCAGGTCGCCGATCAGGACGTGCTGGAGCATGTGAAAGCTGAAGAGCTCGTCCTCGCCGATCGCCGCGATCGGCGAGGCGAAGGCGAGCAGCAGCAGTCCGAGCCCGGTCGCGAAGAGGAGCACGCGCCAGCGCGGCATCGGCGTCCCGCGGAGCCGCAGCGTGCGCGCGCGCATCGCATAGGCGACTCCGGCGAGCACGACCGGCGCCAGCTGCAGCGGATCGAGCGTCCAGTCGGTCAGCACGCCAACCACACTAGACTCGCCCGCGGTGAAGCTCTTCCACTACCACCTCGTCACCTCGCGGGTCCGGGAGGTGGAGGCTCGCTACCTCGGCAAGCTCGCGTTCGGCCTCGTCGCGCGGCACGGCAGGATCGGCGAGGAGTACCAGTCCTTCGAGCCCGGGATGTCGTGGGAGAAGCTCGACCGGATGGGCTTCAAGCTCCGGCTGACCGAGCTCGAGCGCGGCGCCGTCAACGTCGTCGTCCAGCCGGGGCAATGGGACCTGCCGCGCGTCGACCACCTCGGGCTGGCGCTCGACGAGGACGAGTTCGCCGACGTCGTCGACCGTGCCGTCGAGCAGGAGCTCCGCGTCCAGGCGCACGGCGGCCGCAGGACGTTCATCGCGACGAACGCCGGCTACCGGCTCGAGGTGCATCCGCCGCGGGAGTGGCTCGACGAGCTGCTGGAGGCGAGCGACGTGCTCCAGCTGACGGAGCTGCAGCTGCTCGCCGACGACCCGGAGGCGAAGGCGGCCGTTCTGGCCGAGCTGCTCGACACCGAGCGGACGGCACGAGCGTGATGGTCGGCGACTCGGTCGTCAGCTTCATCCCCGGCGGGCCGCAGGGACGCCCGCAGCTGCACGGCGAGCTGCTCACCTGACACCCGATCCACCTCGTAGAGTGCGACCCGTGAGCGACGACCGGACGTACGCCGCCGCCGGGGTCTCGCTCGCGACGGCGGAAGGAATCGTCGAGCGGTTGCGCGCCGCCGTCGAGTCGACGGGCGCGCGCGGATTCGGCGCCTTCGCCGGCCTGCACCCGCTCGACGACCGGCGGCTGCTCGCGGCCTCGACAGACTCGATCGGGACGAAGCCGATCGTCGCCCGTCCCCGCGGCGCCCTGCGCGCCTGCGGAGCGGACATGGCGGCCCACTGCATCAACGACGTGATCACGTGCGGTGCCGACCCGCTGATCCTGCTCGACTACGTCGCCGCGAACCACATCGAGCTCGAGCAGGTCGCGGAGCTCGTCGAGGGTGCCGCGGAGGTCTGCCGGGCGGCGGGCGTGGCCCTGATCGGCGGCGAGACGGCCGAGCTGCCGGGCGTCTACCGCGAGGGTGAGCTCGACTTCGCGGCCACCTGCGTCGGGATCGTCGAACGGGACCGCGTGATCGACGGCTCGGCGGTCGAGGAGGGCGACTACGTGCTCGGACTGCCGTCCGCCGGCGTGCACGCGAACGGCTTCACGCTCGTCCGCTCCGTCCTCGAGGTCGAGGACTACGACGGGCCCGACCTGCTCGCGCCGACGCGGCTCTATCTCGACGACGTGCGCCGGCTGCGCGACCGGGCGCACGCATTCGCGCACGTTACGGGCGGCGGGATCGAGGGCAACCTGAGCCGCGTGCTGCCGGACGGGCTCCGCGCCGAGATCGACTGGGATGCCTGGGAACGGCCGCCGGTCTTCGCCTGGCTCGGCCGCCACGTCGCCGAGGAGGAGGCGCGCCGCGTCTTCAACCTCGGGATCGGCTACTGCGCCGTCGTCGCACAGCCGGAGGAAGAGCTCGTGATCGGAAGGATCGTGGCGACGTGACGCGCGTTCCTGGCGCGTTCCTGGCGGTGCCGGGCCGTAGGGGACAGTATGGACATACGGCCCCGGAGAGCCCGGTGCCGCCAGGGACGCGAGGCGACGCCGGAGGCCGGCTTCGCCGGCCGGAGGCGACGCCGGCCAGGGGCGCGCGTGATCGGCGTGCTGGTGAGCGGGGAGGGCTCGAACCTGCAGGCCCTGCTCGATGCGGGGCTGCCCGTCTGCGCCGTCGCCTCGAGCCGCGCGGGAGCGCGGGCGCTCGAGCGCGCGGCCGCCGCCGGCGTCCCCGCCGCCGCCTTCGAGCTCGCGGAGTACGCCGACCGGACGCAGCGGGACGCGACGATGGCGAACTGGCTGCAGGAGCACGGCGTGCGGTTCGTCGTCTGCGCGGGCTATATGCACCTGCTCACGCCGCAGTTCCTCGAGCGCTTTCCCGAGCGAATCGTCAACGTCCACCCGTCGCTGCTGCCGGAGTTCCCGGGCGCGCGCGCGATCGACGACGCGCTCGCAGCGGGCGTCGAGACGACCGGCGTCACCGTGCACCTCGTCGACGAAGGGCTCGACACGGGCCCCGTGATCCGCCAGGAGCCTGTACCGGTGCAGCCGAGCGAGACGCTGATCCAGCGGATCCGGGCGGTCGAGCACCGGCTGCTCCCGGAGGTGGTGAGGAGATGGTCGGTGTCCGCGCATGACGCTCCTCACGTTCCTGGGGCGTCGCTCGAGCGGCGTCAGCCTCGCGGACCGTCTGCCGGGCGGGAGCGAAAGGCGGCCAGGGACGTGAGGCGTGCGCTGATCTCTGTCTTCGACAAGACGGGCCTGGACACGCTTGCGAAAGGCCTCGCCTCGCTCGACTGGGAGCTGGTCGCGAGCGGTGGCACCGCGGACGCGATCCGCGAGCTCGGACTCGAGGTGACCCGGATCGAAGCCCTGACCGAGTTCCCGGAGATGCTCGGCGGCCGAGTGAAGACGCTCCACCCTCGCATCCACGCCGGCATCCTCGCCCGGCGCGAGGTCGAGACGGATCTGGCCGCGCTCGCCGAGCACGGGATCGAGCTGTTCGACCTCGTCTGCGTCAACCTGTACCCGTTCGAGCAGGTCGCGCGCGAGCACGGCGTCCGCGAGGAGGAGGCCGTCGAGATGATCGACATCGGCGGCCCCTCGATGCTGCGCGGGGCGGCGAAGAACTTCGCGCACGTGGCGCCCGTCTGCCGCCCCGCCGACTACGAGCCGGTGCTGACCGAGCTGCGCGCCTCCGGCGAGCTCTCGCACGAGACGCGGCGGCGGCTGGCGGCGACCGCGTTCGCGACCTCGGCCAGCTACGAGGCGGCGATCGCGTCCTGGTTCGCGGGCCGCGAGGCGTTCCCGCCCGTCTACACACCGGTCTTCGAGAAGCACCTCGACCTCGCCTACGGCGAGAACCCGCACCAGAGCGCGGCTTACTACGCCGAGCGCGGCGTCCGCACGCACCTGCTCGCGCGCGTCGAGCAGCTGCACGGTCGCGAGCTCTCGTTCAACAACCTCAACGACCTCGACGCGGCGCGGATGCTCGTGCGCGAGTTCGCGCTCCCCGCCTGCGTGATCGTCAAGCACGCGAACCCGTGCGGTGTCGCCGTGGGCGCGTCGATCGAGGAGGCGTACGAGGTTGCGCTCGCGGCCGACCCGCTCTCGGCCTACGGCGGCGTCGTCGTGCTCAACCGCGCCGTCAGCGCAACCCTCGGCGAGCGACTGGCGGAGCAGTTCATCGAGGTGCTCTTCGCCCCCGGCTACGACGAGGTCGCGCTCGAAGCGCTGATCCAGAAGCAGTCGATCAGGATCCTCAACGACACCGAGCGGCGGCAGGCCGAGGCGTGGGAGCGCGACTACAAGCGAGTCCTCGGCGGGCTGCTCGTGCAGGACCGCGACTGGGACGTCGAGGACCGAGAAGGGATGGAGATCGCGACCGGAGAACCGACGGAGGCGCAGTGGGGCGACCTGCTCTTCGCCGCCCGCGTCTGCAAGCACGTCGCCTCGAACGCGATCGTGATCGCCAAGGACCTGCAGACGATCGGAATCGGCGCCGGCCAGATGAGCCGCGTCGACTCCGTGCGGATCGCGCTGGAGAAGGCGCACGAGCACGGCCACTCGCTCACGGGCGCCTCACTCGCGTCGGACGCGTTCTTCCCCTTCCCCGATGGGCCGCGGCTGGCGCTCGAGGCGGGCGTCGACGCCTTCATCCAGCCTGGCGGCTCGAAGCGTGACCTCGACGTGATCGAGGCGGTCGAGAGCGCCGGCGCCGCGATGGTCTTCACCGGGCGCCGGCACTTCCGCCACTGACTTTCCGATGGACGCGCTCGACCTGCGAATCCGGAACCACCTCTATTCGACCTTCGCTGCAGAGGGAAGGGCGCAGTCGACGGCCGACACCGCCGCGGCGCTCGAACTCGCCGAGGACGCGGTCGCCGCCGCCTACCGCCGCCTCCACGACGCGCACGCGCTCGTCCTCGACCCGGACACGACCGAGATCCGGATGCTGAACCCGTTCTCCGCCGTCGAGACGCCGCACCGGGTCGAGGCGGGCGGCCGCTCGTGGTTCGCCAACTGCGCCTGGGACGCGCTCGGGATCCCGGCCGCGCTGCACACGGACGGCACTGTCGGCTCGCAGTGCCCCGACTGCGGCGAGCCGCTCGAGCTCGAGGTGCACGGCGGCGAGCTCGTCCGCGGCCGCGAGCTGCTCGTCCACTTCGTCGTCCCGGCGCGGCGCTGGTGGGACGACATCGCCTTCACCTGAAGCACGATGGTCTTCCTCCGGTCGGAGGAGCACCTCGAGCGCTGGCTCGACAGCACCGGGCGGGAGCGCGGGGCGAGCATGACGGCGCCGACGCTGAACGAGCTCGCACGCCGCTGGTGGTGGACGCGGCTCGAGCCCGACTGGCGGCCGCGGACGCCGGCCGAGTCACAGGCGATCCTGGACGATGTCGGCCTGACGGGCGAGTTCTGGCGCCTCGGCTGAGCGCTCGCGGTGCACGGCGACGCCGGCGACGACGAGGGCGACGCCCGCGAGCTCGGCACGCGACGGCACCTGGCCGAGGACGACGACGCCGATCGCGGTCGCGGTCGCGGGCAGCAGCGACACGAGCAGCGCGTAGGTCGCGCGTGGCAGCCGCGCCATCGCCAGCTGGTCGCAGACGTACGGGATCACCGAGGAGGCGATCCCGACACCGATCCCCGCCGCGAGCGCGACCGGATCGACGAGCGCCGGCAGCGCCTCCCAGCCGCCGATCGGAGTCACGACCACGAGCGCGATCAGCATGGAGACCGCCAGGCCGTCGATCCCGCTGATGCGCTCGCCCTGCGCGACGCGGTGGCCGAGGACGATGTAAGCGGCGAAGAGGACGGCGTTCGCGAGCGCGAGTGCGACACCGACCGGTTCGCCCTCGAGCTGGACGTCGGTGAGGAGGTAGACGCCGCCGACGGCGAGCGCCAGCGCGGCGACGTTTCGACCCGTCCGCGCGCCGAGTGCGGCGAGTGCGATCACCGGCAGGAACTCGATCGCGGCGACCGTGCCGAGCGGCAGCCGGTCGATCGCCAGGTAGAAGCACACGTTCATCACCGCCAGGACGGCGCCCCAGGCGACGAAGGTGGAGCGGCTTCGCTCGTCGAGGCGGGCGGCGAGCCGCCACGGCCGCCGCCAGGCGGCGAAGACCGCCGCTGCGGCCGCGATCCGGAGCCAGGCGACGCCGAGGACGTCGACCCGCGCGAAGAGCAGCACCGCGAACGCCGGCCCGAGGTAGTGGAAGACGGCGCTGCCGACGAAGTAGGCGTGCGGCGGGAGCCTGGTCTGGCGCATGGAGATAGAATCTCCGCCGGAACGCGAGAACGGCCCGCGATGTCGAAGGAGTACAGCAGCAGATGGCGACGAAACAACGGCAAGACACCCGAACCGCCTTGGATTCCACGGACGAGCGCCTGCTGGCGGAGCTGCAGGAGGACGCGCGGCTCACGCACGCCGAGCTGGGCCGCCGGGTCAACCTCTCCGCGCCCGCCGTCGCCGAGCGTCTGCGCCGGCTCGAGCGCAGCGGCGTCATCGCGGGCTACCGCGCCGAGGTCGACCCGAAGGCGCTCGGCTACGCGCTCGGCGTGATCATGCGGATCAGGCCGTCCGCGCGGCAGCTGCACAAGGTGGCCGAGCTCGCACGCGAGACGCCGGAGGTCGTCGAGTGCCACAGGATCACCGGCGAGGACTGCTTCTTCATGAAGCTCCACGTCCGCGACGTCGAGCAGCTCGAGGAGGTGCTCGACCGGTTCATCCTCTACGGCCAGACGACGACGTCGATCATCCAGTCCTCGCCGGTTCCCCGGCGCGGGCTGGGCGCTACTCCCGGTTGAGGTTCAGCAGCTCGGCGAAGCGTCGGTGCGCGTCCCGCCGCTCGGCGTCCGCCCGCACCGTCTCGACGCGAAGGCGGAGGTCGAGCAGGTGGCGCGCGAGATCGGGCCGCCGCGCGACCGGAACGCCCAGCCGCTCGATCGCGCAACCCGGCTCGACGACGGCGCCGCCGCCCTCCCAGAAGACGCAGGTCTCACCCGGACAGAGCTCCCGCTCGCCAACTGCTTCGCGAAGCCTGCACTGCTTCGGTGTCACGCGGGACGTCATGTCCGGAGGATGCGTCGGCCCGCGCCGGACGCCATCGGTACGGCCGCTGATCGCGGCTGCGGGAGAGTACGGATTGCGTAGGCTTACGCGCCGATGGCCCGCGAGTACCCAACGCTGCTCGACCTGGTCGGCCATACCCCGATCGTCCGGCTCGAACGGATCGCGCGCGATGTCGAGCCGACGCTGCTCGCCAAGCTCGAGTACCTGAACCCCGGCGGCTCGAACAAGGACCGGATCGGGATGGCGATGATCGAGGCGGCCGAGCGCGAGGGGAAGCTCCGGCCCGGCGGGACGATCGTCGAGCCGACCTCGGGCAACACCGGCGTCGGGCTCGCAATCGCTGCCGCTGCACGCGGCTACCGGTGCATCTTCGTGATGCCGGACAAGATGAGCCAGGAGAAGATCTCGATGCTGCGGGCCTACGGCGCCGAGGTCGTGATCACGCCGACCGCGGTCGAGCACGACTCGCCCGAGAGCTACTACTCGGTCTCGGACCGGCTCGCGGAGGAGATCCCCGGCGGCTTCAAGCCCGACCAGTACTCGAACATGGCCAATCCCGATGCCCACTACGAGACGACAGGCCCGGAGATCTGGGAGCAGACGGGCGGTGAGATCGACGCGCTCGTGATCTCGGTCGGCACGGGCGGCACGATCTCGGGCGCGGGCCGCTACCTGAAGGAGCGCAACCCGGGGATCCAGATCGTCGGCGCCGACCCGGAGGGATCCGTCTACACCTCCGACGAGACCCATCCCTACCTCGTCGAGGGGATCGGCAAGGACACCTGGCCCGAGACGATGTCGCGCGACATCGTCGACCGCTGGGTGCGCGTCTCCGACCGCGACTCGTTCGTGACCGCACGCCGGCTCGCCCGGGAGGAGGGAATCCTCGCCGGCGGCTCCGCGGGGACGACGATCTGGGCGGCACTCGAGGTGGCGAAGGACCTCGGCCCGGACGCGAGGATCCTGACGATCCTCCCCGACTCCGGCCGCTCATACCTGTCCAAGTTCTACGACGACAACTGGATGCTCCAGTACGGCTTCCTCGAGCGGAAAGCGCCCGCACCGACGATCGACCAGGTGCTGCGCTTCAAGCGGGCCGAGGAGCACGAGGTTCCGGACCTCGTCACGATCGAGTCGCACGCCAAGGTCGGCGCAGCCATCGACCTGATGCAGCGCTACTCGATCTCGCAGCTTCCGGTCGTGCGGAGCGAGCCGGTCGAGTCGCTCGCGGACGTGGTCGGCTCGCTGCAGGAGCGGGGCGTGCTCGACCGCGTCTTCAAGAACCCGGACGCGCTGAACGAGGACGTGGCGGCGCTGATGCAGCCGCCGCTCGCCGCCGTCGACGTCGGCGACTCACTCGATCAGGTCTTTGCCGACCTCTCCGGCCCGAGCGCGGCCGTGGTGGTCGCGGCGGCGGGACGACCGGCAGCGATCCTCACACGGTCCGATCTGCTGGAGTACCTCGCGCATCAGCGATCCCAGGTGAACGGCGCCTAGCGGCGGCCGCGGCGGCGTTCTCCGAGCGGACCGCGACGAAGACCGAGCCGACGATCAGCGCGGCGCCGGCGGCGACCGCAAGCGTCAGCTGCTCGTCGAGAACGAGCGCTCCGAGCGCGATCGCGACCAGCGGGTTCACATACTGGTGGGTGACGACCTTCGAGATCGGCGCGTGCCGGAGCAGCCAGGCGTACGCGGTGAAGCCGATCAGCGAGCCGAAGACGGCCAGATAGAGCCAGGCCGCGATCGACTTGACCGTGAAGCCGGCGGCGTCCATCGACCAGGGCTCGCCGGTGACGACGCCGAGGACGACCAGGAACACGCCCGCGCTCAGCATCTCCCAGGACGCGGCGACGAAGCCGTCCTTCGGGAGCGGCAGGCGGTGCGCGAAGAAGGAGCCGAGCGACCAGGAGATGCTCGCGGCCAGCGCCATCGCGAGGCCGATCGCGCTCGAGGCGCCGCTGCCGCCTGGGATGACGACGAGCGCGAGCCCCGCGAGGCCGACGAGCACGGAGAGCCGAGTCGCGAGCGCGACCCGATCGCGTGCGAGCGTGCGCAGCAGGATCACCTGCAGCGGCACCGAGCCCGCGATCATCGCGGCGACGCTCGAGTCGATCCTCGTCTCGGCGATCGTGACCATGCCGACGCCGAGCGCGAGCAGCGAGAGCCCGAGCAACGCCGAGGACGCGAGCTCGCGCCGGGTGACGCGGAGGCTGCGGCCGCGCAGCGCCAGGATCAGCGCGAGCAGGGCGCCGGCGAGGAGGAAGCGAGCGCCGGCGGAGAGGAACGCGGGCAGCGTCTCGACCGAGAGCTTGATCGCAAGGTAGGTCGAGCCCCAGACCAGGTAGACGGTCCAGAGCGCGGTCAGGAGCTTCCAGCGGGCGGCGGCGGCCATGTCTACTAGAACCGAACGCGCCGGCAGCCGTGAGATTCCTCAGCGAGCCCACCGGATGAAACTGGCCTCGTGGCCGCGGCGGTTCGCGGCCTCGAGCTCGTCCCGAGTCAGCGCCCCGATCCGCTCCAGCAGCTCGAGCTCGTCCCGGAGGTGCGTGCGCATCATCTCGGGGCCGTCGGTCGCGATCGTGAAGGCGACGCCGTGCTCCTTGAAGGCCGCGAACGTCTCGCGGACCGCAGCCTCGTCGGGCAATGCCTTCGTGAGCAGGTTCGAGGTCGGGCAGATCTCGAGCACGGTGCTCGCCTCGCGCAGAAGCCGCATCAGCTCCGGATCCTTGGCGGCGAGGATGCCGTGGCCGATCCGGTCGGGGCGCAGGTGCTCGACGACCTCGCCGAGCTCCTCGCCGCCGGTCTCGCCCTCCTCGCCGACGTGGATCGTGATCCCGAGGCCTGCCGCCCGCGCGGCCTCGACCATCGGCGCGATCTGGGTGTAGTCGTAGCGGCCGCCGCCGGGCCGGGGTCCGGCGATGTCGATCCCGACGACGCCGCGCGAGGCCCAGCGGATCGCCTTCTCGACGACGACCTCGTTCTGGCGTGCGTCGAAGGTGCGATCCATCATCAGGATCAGGCCGGCGCGCACCTGGGGGTACTCGAGCGAGGCGCGGTCGAGGCCGCGGATCGCGGCCAGGATGATGTGGTCGAGGTCGCGCTCGCCGCCCCGGTTCCGCTTCATCGGGTTGAAGCGGAGCTCGAGCGTCGTGATCCCCTGGCTCCGGTAGGCACCGCCGATCGCGCCGTGGACGGACTGCTCGACGGCGAGCGGCGAGGACTGGATCAGCTCCGTCCAGTGGTAGATCCGGTCGAGCGCGTCCAGGTTCTCGACGCCGCGCGGGTCGGAGACGGTGACGAGCGCGTCGAACTCCCAGTAGTCCTTCACCGGCAGCGCGATCCCCTGCTCGTGCGCGAGCGACCAGAGGATGTCGGAGGCGACCGAGCCGCCGAGATGGGTGTGCAGCTCGGCGAGACCGTCGGAGAGCATTCGCGCGACTTTATCCTTCGCGCCTGTGCTCGACGGCATCGACCACGTCCAGCTCGCGGCGCCGCCCGGCTGCGAGCCGGAAGCGCGCCGCTTCTTCTCCGGCCTGCTCGGCCTCGAGGAGCTCGAGAAGCCCGAGCCGCTGCGCGCCCGCGGCGGGGTCTGGTTCCGGATCGGGGCGCAGCAGCTGCACGTCGGCGTCGAGCAGGCGTTCGCACCGGCACGCAAGGCGCATCCGGCCTTCGCCGTCTCCGGCTACGACGAGCTCGTCGCGCGGCTCCGCGCCGCGGGCGTGGCGGTTGCGGACGAGGGCTCGATCCCCGGCGTTCGCAGGTGCTACGTCGCCGATCCGTGGGAGAACCGGATCGAGCTCGTCGCGGTTGAGAACGGCGTCTAGCTGCCGATAACACAGAAGTGAGCACGCCGCAGCCCGCCGAGCGGGTTCTGATCGTCGACGACGAGGATCAGATCCGCACCCTCCTCGCACGCCTGCTCGGAGCCCACGGCTACGAATGCGTCACCGCCGAGTCGGCCGCCGCTGCGCGGCGCGTGCTGAAGGAGACGCCCGTCGCGCTCGTGCTCAGCGACGTCAACATGCCCGGCGAGTCCGGGATCGACTTCACGCGCGAGGTGCTCGCGCACCACCCCGAGACGGCCGTCGTGATGGTCACCGGCATGGACGACCGTAGCTACGCGGAGATCGCGATCGAGCTCGGCGCCTACGGCTACGTGCTGAAGCCGTTCAAGCCGAACGAGCTGATCATCAACGTCAACAACGCCCTCCGCCGGCGCACGCTCGAGATCGAGAACCGCAACCACCGCGAGATGCTCGAGCAGACCGTGCTCGCGCGCACGACCGCGCTGCGCGAGACGATCGCGCAGCTCGAGCGCTCCGACTCCGAGCTGCGGCGCCTGCGCGAGGAGACGATCCGCCGGCTCTCCTGGGCGGCCGAGTTCCGCAACCAGGAGACGGGCGAGCACATCGTCCGGATGAGCCTCTACTGCGCGCTGCTCGCACGCCTCGCCGGCCTCGACGCCGAGCGGGCAGAGCTGATCCGGATCGCGAGCCCGATGCACGACGTCGGCAAGATCGGGATCCCGGACCGGATCCTGCTCAAGCCCGGCCGGCTCACCGAGGACGAGCGCAGGGTGATGGAGGCGCACACGGAAATGGGCCACCGGATCCTCGCCGGCTCGGACGTCGAACTGCTCGACGTCGCCGCCGAGATGGCGCTGACGCACCACGAGCGGATCGACGGCAGCGGCTACCCGGCCGGCACCGCCGGCGACGCGATCCCGATCGAGGGTCGGATCTGCGCGATCGCCGACGTCTTCGACGCGCTCACCTCCGACCGCGTCTACCGGCAGGCGTTCCAGCCCGACGAGGCACGCGCGCTGATGGCGGAGGGGCGCGGCACGCAGTTCGACGCCGAGCTGCTCGATCTCTTCTTCGGTGCGTTCGACGACGTGCTCGCGATCCGGCGGGCTGCGGGGACCGGCACCGTCGAGCAGACGCTCGCGATCGCGCTGGCGCACGCCTCCGGGCACCGCCCGGATTAGCTCAAGCCGAGTCAGGACCTGCCGATCACGGGGTCGACGGCATGACGTTCTCCGCCCTGCACCTGATCCCCGCGACACCGCCGTCCGCACTGCTCGCCGAGCTCGATGCCGCTGCTCGGGCACTCGACGAGCTGACGATGCGGGCGGCGCAGCTGACGGTCGCCCTGGACGAGCACGCGCCCCAGCTCAGGATCGAGCTGCGCGAGGACGGCGGCTCGCGGCTGTTGACCCCGCGCCAGCTGTTCGACCTCCTCGCCTAGCTCGTTAGGCTGCTCGGCGTGGCCGCCTTCGACACCGAAGTCGTCGTCGTCGGAGCCGGGGTGATGGGACTCGCCACGGCGCGGGCCCTCGCGCAGGCGGGACGGGACGTCGTCGTCTGCGAGCAATTCGCGCTCGGCCACGACCGCGGGTCGAGCCATGGCAGATCGCGGATCGTCCGCCTCTCGTATCCGGATGAGCGCTGGGTGCGGCTCGCGCAGGAGAGCTTCCCGCTCTGGCGTGAGCTCGAGGCCGAGTGCGGCATGCCGCTGCTCGAGCTGCACGGGACGCTCGACCTCGGCGACTGGGCGCCGAACCGCGATGCGCTCACAGCATGCGGCGTGCCGTTCGACGTGCTCGACGCAGGTCAGATCGAGCACCGGTTCGGGATCCGTGCCGATCCCGGCGACCGCGGGCTCTATCAGGCGGACGGCGGCATCATCGTCGCAGACGCAGCCGTCGAGGCTCTCGCGGCCGGTCTGGACGTGCGCGAGGCTTGCCGGGTCGAGGACCTCGAGGAGGACGACGACGGCGTGAGCGCGGGCGGCGTGCGAGCTCGCGTGGCGGTTGTGACCGCCGGCGCCTGGGCGCCCGGACTGGTGGGCGTCGACGCGACGCCTACCGTCGAAACCACGTCGTACTTCAGCCTCGGCCGCTCGGTGCCGTCGGTGATCGACACGACCGCCGGCGGAAGATCCGGCTACGCGCTCGCGGCCACCCCGGGCGGCGGGCTCAAGGCGGGCCTGCACCAGTCCGGCCGCCCCACCGACCCCGACGAGGCCAGCGTCCCCGATCGCGAGCTGGCCGCGCGCACGGCGGCCTGGGTCAAGCGCCGCTTCCCGGAAGCCGGCCCGGCGTCCCACACCGAGACGTGCCTCTACACGACCCGCGAGAACGACGAGTTCCTGCTCGAACGGCGGGGCCGGATCGTCGTCGGCTCGCCCTGCAGCGGCCACGGCTTCAAGTTCGCGCCCGTGATCGGCCGGCGGCTGGCGGCGCTGGCGCTCGAAGCGCTGTAGACGAGCTACCGGAAGAGGTCGCGCTCCTCGGGGATCGGGATGTCGGCGCCGGTGCCCGGGCCGCGGAAGTCGACGCCGCGGACGACGGCGGCCGGGATCCCGCCGACCTTTCCGAGCACGAGCTCGGCCGCGCCGGCGAGCTCGTCCGCGACCGCGATCTGGGTCGCGTGCAGCTCGTAGCCGTAGCGGTCACGGACACCGCGGAGGTCGAGCAGCGGCGTCAGGCCCGCAACGCCGAGCGCGACGTCGGTCGTGCCCTGGCGGAACGGCCGCCCGAACGAGTCGCTGACGATGACGCCGACGTCGCGGCCGGTTCGTTCCCGGATCGCCTCCCGGATCCGGGCGGCCGACGCGTCCGGGTCGAGCGGGAGCAGGATCAGCGTCCCCTCCCCCTTCGCGTTCGAGGCGTCGACGCCGGCCGAGGCGCAGACGAAGCCGTGCCTCGTCTCGGCGATGATCAGCGGCGGCCGCACGCGGACGACGTGGGCGCTCTCGCGCAGGATCCATTCGACGTGGCGCGGGTCGCGGTCGTCTGCGAGCTCCAGTGCCCGCGGCGAGGGCTCGACGTCGTCCAGGCGCACGACGCGCCCCTCCGCCTTCGAGACCGCCTTCTGCGCGACGACGAGCACGTCCGCGTCCTCGAAGCCGCCGACGCGCTCGGCCGCGGCCAACAGGAGTGCCGCGAGATCGTCGTCCTCCTCGATCTCCGGGATGCCCTCGAGCGGGATGACCCGGACTTCAGTGGTCACGGCAGGCCAGAGATGCGCAGGCCCGCGTGGGCCTTGTAGCGCTTGTTCACGTTCACGATCACGGCCGTCATGCCCTCGAGCGCCCGGGCGCTCGCGAGCGGCCCGCAGTCGACGGCGCTCCCGGAGACAAGGCGCGACGCGAGGTCGAGCGCCAGCGCCTTCGCGGCGGCGTCATCGCCGCAGACGAGCGCGTCCTCGTCGGGTGGCGCGTCGGCGAGGTTGGCGGCTGCGAGCGAGTGCAGCCCGGCGACGACGGGGGCGTCGAGCTCGTCCTCGATCCGCTTCGCGATCGACGTCGACTCGCCCGTCGGCTTCACCCCGCCGGGGCCGAAGTCGAGCTCGGCACAGACCGAGAGCACCGGCGTCGAGCCGATCGACTGGCGCAGATCCCTCGCGGTCGCGACGGCGGCATCCGCCTTCACCGCGAACACCACGAGATCGACGCCGCGAACGGCGTCGTCGTTGTTCGCCCCGGCGGCGCCGAGCTCCGCAGCCGCCGCATGCGCCCGCTCGGCGTCGCGGGAGCCGATCACGACGTCGACGCCGGCATCGACGAGCCGCTTCGCCACCGCCTGGCCGAAGCTGCCCGTGCCGCCGACGACGGCCACTTTCATGCTGCCGCTCCGAGCGCCGTCTCGGCGAGGCGGCGCGATGCTGCCAGGTCGGTCATCAGCGTCCTCGTGGCGACGCGGCGCACGGCGTCGGGGCCTGTCGGATCGGACTCGTCGACGACGAGCGCGTCGATCAAGCCCGCGTAGCAACCCGCGACGTGCTCCGGTGTGGTGCCGCCCGCCATCCGCGCGAGCATACGGTCTGCCGGCCCCTTCACAGCGCGCCCGCCGACGAGCGGGCTGACCGCGACGCAGGTGACCTGCCGCGCCTCGAGCGCGGCCCGGATCGCCGGCACGGCGAGGATCGGCCAGATGCTGACATACGGGTTCGAGGGGGCGATCAGGATCGCATCCGCGCCAGCGATCGCCTCGAGCACGCCCGGAGCGGCGTCCGCGTCGCCCTCGAAGCGGACACCGTCGACCTCGTCGCGGTGGCCGCGGGCGACGAACCACTCCTGAAAGGCGAAGCTCCCGGCCGCGGTGTCGATCCAGGTGCGGAGCCGGTCGTCGGTCGCCGGCAAGATCGCGGCCTCGATTCCGAGCGCCCGTGCCAGCGCGGCGGTGACGGCGGAGAGCGGCTCACCCGCGCGAAGTGCCTGCGTCCGGACGAGGTGGAGGCCGAGATCGCGATCGCCGAGCCGGAACCAGTCCTCGCCGCCGAGCGCGGAGACGGTGCCGAGCGCCTCCCAGGTCTCGCCGGCGCGGCCCCAGCCGCGGTCCTCGTCGTTCAGGCCCGCGAGGGCGTAGAGGATGCTGTCGAGGTCGGGTGAGACCGCCATCCCGAGCACCTCGAGGTCGTCGCCGACGTTGCCGACGATCGTCACGTTCGCGCCGCCCGCGACATCGACCAGGCCGCGCGCGAAGCGGGCGCCGCCGACGCCGCCGGAGAGGAGCACGACCTTCACGGCTGCAGGACGCGGCTGATCACTGCCTGGGTCCTCGGCCCGGCGCGGAGGCCGATCCGGTGCAGGTCGTCGAGCGTGTCGACGTCGTCGCCGAGATTCGGGATCGCGCAGGCGATCGCCGGGACGCCGATGCTGTCGGCATGATCGCGGAAGCGGGCGGCGCTGCCGCCGCCGTAGAGCGGCGCGAAGTGCTCCTTGACGGGCAGCGCGAGCGCGTTCGTCGTCCCGTCCGCGGCCTCGACGTAGCCGATCGCGCCGAGCTCGGCCGCTCCGGCGAACGTCCGCAGGTCGTGCGGGACGACGCATGGCAGGTCGGCGTTGACGACGAGCACGGGTCCGTCGCCGAGGCGCGCGAGCGCGGCCGCGACCGCGGCGCCCTGCCCGCCGTGCGCGTCCGCTACCGGCTCGGCGCCGAGCTCGGCAGCCACCGCCCGGCCGGCCCCGTCGTCGGTGACGACGAGCGTCCTGCCGATCACAGTGGCCGCCGCGAGCACGTCGCCGAGCATCGCCAGCGCCAGCTCGGAGCGCGCCTCCTCCGGGGCGTCGAGCCGCCGTTTGCCGTCCTCGCCGCGGAAGGGGACCACGATCTGCGCCATCGGGCAAGACTCTAGTCGTGGACAACGCAGCCCTTGCCGAGCGCCTCGAGGCCTTCGCGGCCCTCCTCGACCTGAACGGCTCCGGCCACTACACCGTGCGTGCATACCGCCGCGCGGCCGATCTGATCCGCTCGACGCCGGCCGACGTGTCCGCACTCGTCCGGCAGGGACGGGCGCGGGAGCTGGCCGGAGTCGGGGCGGGCATCGAGGCGCGGCTGCGGGAGCTCGTCGAGACCGGCCGCATCGCCGAGCTGGACGAACTCGAGGCGCAGGCGCTGCCCGAGCTCGTCGGCGTCGCGCCGCTGCTCGGCGTCTCGGCGAAGCGGATGCGCGAGCTCGGCCATGCACTCGGGATCAGGACTCTGCCGCAGCTGCGCGAAGCCGCGGCCGAGGGACGGCTCGGTAGCGTCCCCGGGATCGGGCCGAAGACGGCGGCGCGGATCGAGCAGGGGCTGGTGGAGCTCGCGACGGCCCGGCCGAGGCGCGGGATGACACTGAACCGCGCGCTCGCCCTCGTCGGCGAGGTGGCGACGGCGCTCGGGGGCGAGCCGGCGGGCGATCCGCGGCGGGCATGCGAGCTCTCGGCGCACTTCGCCGTCGTCGTCCCGCTGGAGCGCCTCGCCGAGGCGGAGGCGATGCCGCAGCTCGTCGCCGTGCTCGAGCGCGACGAGCGGCGGGTCGTCGGCGTCACTGCGGACGGCTACCCGATCGAGGTGATCGGCGCGACGCCCGAGAGCTGGGAGCGCGAGCTCGTTCGCGCGATCGGCTCGCCGGAGTGGCTCGCCGCGCAGCAAGAGCTCGCCGCAGACTGCGCTGCCGCCGCCGGAGCTCCGCGAGCTCGACGCACCGACGCCGCCGCCCGACCTGCTCGAGCTCGGCGATGTCCGCGGCGACCTCCACGTCCACACGACCGCCTCCGACGGGAAGGCGACCGTCGAGGAGATGGGGCGTGCCGCGCAGGCGCTCGGCTACGAGTACCTGGCGATCTGCGACCACACCCGCAACGTCCGCGTCGTCCCGGGGCTCGACGCCGACGACCTCCGGCGCCAGGCCGAGGAGATCGCGGCCGCGAACGAGGTGCTGGCGCCGTTCCGCATCCTCCGGGGCAGCGAGTGCGACATCCTCCCGGACGGCTCGCTCGACCTCCCGGACGACGTCCTCGCCGAGCTCGAGTGGGTGCAGATCAGCCTCCATGCCGGCCAGCGCGCGCCGCGCCAGGCGATCACGGACCGGGTCGTCGAGGCGATGCGCCATCCGGCCGCGAGCTGTCTCTCTCATCCGAAGGGGCGGATCCTCAACCACCGCCCCGAGAACGCGCTCGACCTCGACCGCGTCTTCGAGGTCGCGCTCGAGACGGGCGTCGCGGTCGAGGTGAACGGACTGCCGGACCGGCTCGACCTCTCAGGCGCGCACGTGCGCGAGGCCCTCGCGGCCGGCGTCCCGATCGTCTGCTCGACCGACGCGCACTCGGTCCGCGGGCTCGGCAACATGCTGCTCTCGGTGCTGACGGCCCGGCGCGGCGCCGCGCCCCGCGGCGCCGTCCTCAACACGCTGCCGCTGGCGGAGCTCCTAGGCCGCTGACTGGCCGGAGCCGGGGCCGCGCTCGGCGTACTCGTGCACCTCGTACCAGTGCGTCCCGCGAAGCGCCGCGGCCACTTCGGGATCCGTGTGGCCGATGTGGAAGACGTGGTGCTCGAGGTCGCAGCAGATCGCGACGTCGCCGAGCGAGACGTGGGAGATGCTCGTCAGCACCTCCACGGGCAGCTGCGCCTCGGCGACGGTGTAGTGCATGAACTGGAGGTCCGGAGCGAGCTCCATCAGGTCGGGCCAGTCGGGGCATGTGCGAGAGCTCATCGCTCGAAGGAGTTCTTCTCGGCGGCCCAGCTCCCTTCCAGCCGGACGACGCCGCGTTCCTCACCGGGCGGATAGACGAGGAAGGTGAGCGCATCGTCGAGCCAGTGCAGCACCCGCTCCCCGCTCGTGTCCGCCAGGCCGAGCCGGAGGTGGAAGCGGCCGTCCGAGAGCGGCAGCCGGTCGACGTCGAAGCGAAGCTCGCGCGCACCCTCCGCCCAGCCGACGCTGCCCGTGTCGAGGACGTCGGAGGCGACGAGCAGGCCGGCCTCGTCGCGGAGCTCGAGCTGGAGCTGCGGCGGTGCGATCCCGTTCTCGGCCTCGATCCGGAGCCGGAGCGAGAAGGGCTCGCCGGCGAGGAACTGCTGCCGCTCCCGGCCCTCGCTGCCGACGAGCCGGGCTGCCGTGATCGTCGCCTCGCCCGTGCCCCACTCGCGCAGGCCGGCGGCCCGCTCAGCCGGATCTGCCTCGGCGGCCAGCACCCTGCGGTAGCGGACGATCGCCTCGTGCGTCGGCCCGTCGAACTCGAGCTTGCCCTCGCGCAGCAGCACCGCCCGCTCGCACAGCCGCTCCACCTGGGTGGCGTCGTGCGAGACGAAGACGATCGTGCCGCCGCGCTGCTTGAACTCGAACACCTTGCCGAAGCACTTGCGCTGGAAGGCCTCGTCGCCGACCGCGAAGACCTCGTCGAGCAGGAGGATGTCCGCGTCGAGGTGCGCCGCGATCGCGAAGCCGAGCCGCATGTACATCCCGGAGGAGTACGTGCGCACGGGACGGTCGATCGCCTGCTCGAGCTCGGCGAAGGCGACGATCTCGTCGAAGCGCTCGCGGATCTGTGCCCGCTTGAGCCCGTAGATGGCGCCGTTCAGGAAGACGTTCTCGCGGCCGCTGAAGTCGGGGTGGAAGCCGGCGCCGAGCTCGAGCAGCGAGCCGATCCGGCCGCCGACCTCGACGCGGCCCGCCGTCGGCTTGATGATCCCGGCGATCAGGCGCAGGAACGTCGACTTGCCGGAGCCGTTGCGCCCGACGAGTCCTACGGCCTCCCCGGGCTCGACCGCGAGCGTGACGCCGTCGAGCGCCTGCACGTCGTGGGCGTCGGTGCGACCGCGTTGGACGAACAGCTCCTTCAGGCTGCGCGCCTCGTTCGCGTGGACGCGAAAACGACGCGAGACCCCGTCGACCCGGATCTGGCCGGTCTTCACCCTGTGGACGGTACCGCGGCCTGACGCCGGACGAGCCCGGCGAGCACCTGGATGAACGCCGGCTCGGCGTTCGGAAGCTCGATCCGGTCGAGCCGGATCCCGAGCTCCCGCGCACGGCCGGCCGCCTCGACGTCGAGGTCCCAGCGGATCTCGAGGTGATCGGCGACGAAGCCGACCGGGCAGAGCAGGACGTCGCGCACGTCGTTCGCCGCCAGCTCGTTCAGGTGCGGGAGGATGTCCGGCCCGAGCCAGGGCTCGCCCGTCGGCGACTCGCTCTGGAAGGCGAACGTCCACTCGCCGACGCCCGCGCGCTCGGCGACGAGCCGCGAGGTCTCGAGCAGCTCGTCCCGGTAGGGGTCGCCCTCCTCGAGGATCCGCGTCGGCAGCGAGTGGGCGGTGAAGACGACGTGCTTGTGTCTCTCAGACACGAGCTTCTCCGCGAGCAGGTCGACGAAGCCCTGCTCGGCGCCCCAGCGCTCGACGAACCGGATCGGCACGCGGCCGGCCACGGCGTCTTCGAGCTGGGCGCGGTACTTGCCGATCGACATCCCCGAGTAGTGCGGCGCCAGCACGAGGCCGACGAGCTCGTCCGCCCCACCGGCCAGCGCGCGCTCGACCGCGTCGGAGATCCGCGGCCGCCAGTGGCGCATGCCGGTGAACACGGGGATCCCGAGCTCGGCCTCGAGCGCAGCCCGCGTCGCCTCGGTGATCTCGTTCAACGGGTTCGAGTCCTCGATCCCGAGCCGCCGGTAGCGGGCGACGAGGTCCTCGAGCAGCTCGGGCCTGATCGGGCGGCCGCCGCGGATGTCGGCGTAGTAGGCCGGGACGTCCTCGAGCCGGTCCGGCGACCCGTAGGCCATCAGCACACAGCGGTGCTCATCGCCGGGTACGCGGCGCCGTCTGCTCGTGCACGAACGCGCGGAGGCGGCCGAGCACGTCCGGGTCGGTGTCGGGCATGACGCCGTGGCCGAGGTTGAAGATGTGGCCGGGGCGGCCCGCGGCGCGCGCGAGCACGTCCAGCGTCGCCGCCTCGATCCGCTCCCAGGGCCCGAAGAGGACGGCGCCGTCGAGGTTCCCCTGGACACCGCGGTCGTCACCCACCTGCTGCCAGCCCCAGTCGAGCGGGATCCGCCAGTCGAGCCCGATCACGTCGCCGCCGGCGTCGCGCATCCCCTCGAGCAGGGTCGCCGTGCCGGTGCCGAAGTGGATCGTCGGGCAGTCGACAGCCGCGAGGATGCGCGCCGAGTACGGCTGCACGAACTCCTCGTAGTCCTGCGGCGACAGCGCTCCCACCCAGGAGTCGAAGAGCTGGATCACGTCCGCCCCGGCGCGCACCTTCGCGGCGACGTAGAGCGAGAAGGCGTCCGTGAGCTTCTCCATCAGCGCGTGCCACGTCTCCGGCTCGGCGTACATCATCCGCTTGACGTTGAGGAACTCGCGGCTCGGCTTGCCCTCGATCAGGTAGCCGGCGACCGTGAACGGGCCGCCGCAGAAGCCGATCACGGCCTGATCGGGCCGCAGCTCGCGGCGCACGATCGAGACCGCCTCGAGGATGAACGGCACCGACTCCTCCGGCTCCGGGACGGCCAGCCGTCCGACGTCGGCGACGTGAGCGGATCGGCTGCTCGATCACGGGGCCGACGTTCTCGACCAGCTCGACGTTCACGCCCATCCCCAGCAAGGGCAGCATGATGTCGGCGAACATCACCGCCGCGTCGACGTCGTGGCGGCGCACCGGCTGCAACGTCACCTCGGCGCAGAGCTCGGGCTCGTAGCAGACCTCGAAGAGCGTGTGCGTCTTGCGGATCTCGCGGTACTCGGGCAACGACCGCCCTGCCTGGCGCATGAACCAAACCGGCGTGCGCTCCGTCGGCTCCAGGCGCGCCGCGCGGACGAGAAGGGGCTCGCTCATCGCCGCAGTAGGCTAGCTGCGGCATGGACCACGTCGGCGAGCATCCGATCCCCGCAGGCCCGCTCGCGGTCCGCTGGCTCGGGTACCGGCTGCCGGAGTTCCGCGCCGGGGCCGAGGCGATCGCCGAGGTGGTGCTGCAGAACGCCGGCAGCGCGACCTGGCGCTCGCGCGGCGAGCTCGGCGTCAAGCTCTCCTACCACTGGCTCGACGACCGGGGCAACGCGATCATCTGGGACAGCCCGCACCTCGACTTCGGCGGCCCCGTTTCGCCGGGCGACGAGGTCGAGGTGGAGCTGCGCGTGCGTGCGCCGCAGCCGCCCGGCCGCTACCGGCTGGCGTTCGACCTCGTCGAGGAGCTTCGCTTCTGGTTCGCCGAGATCGGCTCCCACGCGCTCGAGCTGGACGTCGAGGTGCTGCCGCGCATCGACGAGCGGCGACTCGCAGTCGTCGTCCGCGGCGGCGCCGACGCCGAGACCGCGGCGGCACTGGCGGCGCAGGAGGAGCCGCTCGTCGAAGCGGACGCAATCGCGACCGCACACCTCGTCGCCGGCGCGGTGCCTGCGCCCGACTGGTCGCGCCGGATCCTCGACGCGCACGCCGAGGGCTTCGTCGCCGTCGGCGGCTCGATCGAGTCGCGGGACCGGTCGCTCCGGCCGTGGGCCCCGGGCGGCGGCCGCAACCCGGCCTTCTCGCATCCGCTGCTGCTGCCGTCGCTCCTCGCCGGCCTCGCGCCGGGAGAGCACGAGGGCCTTCCCGCCTACGTCCCGGACGGCGAGCCCGCGATCTTCGACGGACGGATCAGACTTCGACTGCCACGCGGTCGTCGACGCGCCTGAAGACGAGCGCCCCGAGCGCGAGCGAGGCCACGGCGGAGACGACGACGTAGACCACGTCCCCGAGGGCCGGGGCGACGCCGTAGTAGAGCGGGTCGCGCACCGCCTCGACCGCCGGCGTCAGCGGGTTCCCGTAGTGGATCAGGTCGACGAGCCGAGGATGGTCCTGGACGCCCGGGATCGACTCGAGCGAGTAGAGCACCGGCGTCAGGAAGAACAAGGGCAGAAGCAGGGCGGCGACGAGATGCTCGACGTCGCGGTAGATCGCGTTCAGCGACGCGATGGCGAGCGAGAAGCCGGCGACGAAGCCCACGAAGCAGGCGGCGACCGGCAGCGCCAGCCAGGCGGTGTCGCGGGCCGACGGCATGTAGACGAGGCTGAGCGTGAGCACGATCGCCAGCATCACGGCGAAGCTGACCAGCTGCGTCGCAACCATCGAGAGCGGCACCAGCTGGCGCGGGAAGCGCACCTTGCGGATCAGGTTCGCGTTCTCGATCAGGCTCCGCGAGGCCGACTGGACCGACGTCGCGAAGAACACCCACACCGGCAGCCCGGCGAGCAGGAAGAGCCAGTAATGGTCGGTGTTGGCCGGCTGGATCTTCAGCATCACGCTGAAGACGAAGAGGTAGACGAGCATCAGCACGACCGGGTGCGCGAGCGACCAGGCGAGCCCGAGCACCGAGCCCTTGTACTTCGCGCGCAGGTCGCGGCGGAAGAGGCTGCCGAAGAGCTCGCGGTAGCGGATGAGGTCTGCGTAAACCGTCACGGCCGGGGACTACTGTAGTCGGCGTGCAGGCACATCTCCGCCTAACACGACTGCTCTACCCTGTCCTCCCGTGAACGCGATCGCCGCGGTCGCCGCGACCTCGGTCGCGGCGTTGACGCTCTACGTGCTGCTGCGTGCCGGCGTCGGCGCGACGGCTCGTCGCCGATCCGTCCGGTGAGCGCTGGCACGCAGCGCTCGACACCCGTCTTCGGCGGCGTCGGCATCTTCCTCGGCCTCGTCGCAGGTGTCGCCGCCGCGATCGCGGTCGGCGCCACCGACGCGAGCAGCGAGCTGCTCGGCATCCTCGGCGGCTGCGCGATCCTCTTCGTCGCCGGCTTCGTCGACGACGTCTACACCCTGAAGCCGATCGCGAAGCTCGCGGCCCAGTTCGCGGCGGCCGGCGCTCGTCCTCGCCTCTGGGCTGACCGTCGAGATCATCGGCAACGACCTGCTCGCGACGGTCGTCGGGCTCGTCTGGCTCGTCGGGATCACGAACGCCTTCAACCTGCTCGACAACATGGACGGGCTGGCCGCGTCGCTCGCGACCGTCTCCTGTGCCGTCTTCGCGGTCGCCGCCCTCGACCAGGACGCGGGCGAGCTCCCGCTCGTGGTCGCGCTCGCGCTCGGCGGCGCCTGCCTCGGCTTCCTTCCCTTCAACCTGCGGCCCGGCCGCAGCGCGCGCGTCTTCATGGGCGACTCCGGCAGCCAGGTGATCGGCTTCGGGCTCGCCTCGCTCGCGCTCGCGTCGAGCTGGACGACCGCCGGCGCGACGCTGACCAGCATCGTGCTGCCGCTGCTCGTGCTCGCGATCCCGATCCTCGACACGACGCTCGTGACGGTTCGGCGGACGCTCGAGCGCCGGCCCGTCACTCAGGGCGGCACCGACCACTCCTCGCACCGGCTCGTCTACTACGGCCTCTCCGAGCAGCAGGCGGTCGCCGCCCTGACCCTGCTCGCGGCGCTGCTCGGCGCGACCGCGCTCGCCTACAACGTGCTCGCGAACGCCCGCGTCACCGCGGTCGGGGTGCTGATCTCGTTCGTCGTCCTCGTCCAGTTCGCCAGCTTCCTCGGCGACCTGCAGGAGCGGTCGCGCCGCGAGGACCCGGGCCCATCGCCCCCGCTCTGGCGTGCCTTCCTCTCGAACCCGCGCCGCCTCGTCGAGGTGCTCGCGGACTTCGCGATCATCTGCGTCTCGTTTCTGGCCGCCTACCTGCTCTTCGTCGACGGCGGCGGCACACCACACCCAGCGGGCCCTGTTCCTCGCCACGCTGCCGATCCTGCTCGCCGTGCGCTACGTCCTCTTCGTCCTCTTCGGGATCTACCGCCGGATCTGGCGCTTCGCATCGGCCCGCGACCTGCTCGCGATCGTCGCCGCGGTGGTGCTGTCGGTGCCGATCACGATCGGGATCGTCAGGGCGACCCGCCCGCTCGTCGACTTCCCGCTCGAGATCTTCGTCGTCGATGCGCTGCTCTGCATGACGCTCGTCGCGGCGTCGCGCTTGGTGCTGCGGCTGCTGCCCGGGCTGAGCAGCGTGCGCGGTGCCCCGCAGAATCGCGTCCTCATCGTCGGCGCCGGCCGCTCGGGACGCGCACTCGCGCGCGAGCTGGCGGAGACGCCGGAGACGCGGGTCGTCGGCTTCCTGGACGACAACCCGGCACTGCGCCGGCGGCGCATCCACGGCGTCACCGTCCATGGCGCCCTCGGGGACATCGACGGCATAGTCGGCGAGCTCCACGTCGACGAGGTGCTCGTGACGATTCCGGAGGCTGGCTCGGAGCGCCTCGAACAGCTCGTCGCAGCCTGTACGGCGGCTGGCGTCGACTGCCGCTTCGTCGTGCGCGAGATCGCCGCGCCGCCGTTCCTGACCCACGTGCCCGCCGAGTGACCTCGACAACCGAGCACGAGCCCGAACGGCTCTCGCCCGGCGCCGCCCGCTGGCTCCTGGGCGT
Organism: uncultured Gaiellaceae bacterium; assembly: GCA_963737455.1. Taxonomy (GTDB): domain Bacteria; phylum Actinomycetota; class Thermoleophilia; order Gaiellales; family Gaiellaceae; genus Gaiellasilicea. Next base: position 109,839 of record CAVTSN010000017.1, read on the forward strand.
CGCGTACCTTGTCCTCGCGTCGCTCTACGCGTGGCAGGCGTCGCAGCGCGTCTCGCCGTCGATCTTCTCGGACGAGATCGAGTTCACGCAGATCTCGCGCGGGATCGCGGAGACCGGGAATGCCGTCGCGGCTCGGCGAGCCGAGCGGCTTCGGCTCGCTCTACACGTACCTGGTCGCACCGGCGTGGTGGCTCGATCCAACGGACGCCTGGGAGGCGGCGAAGCTGATCGGGGCGCTCGTGATGACGGCGACGATCTTTCCGGCCTACGGCCTGGCGCGCGTTCGTCGTCTCCCGCCCCTGGGCGGTCGCGGCGGCGGTCGGCGCCGTCGCCGCGCCCCCGCTGGCGTACGCGCCGTACCTGCTCGAGGAGCCGCTCGCCTACCCCTTCTCCACGACCGCGCTCTGGGCGATCACCGCCGCCGTCGCCCGGCCGACGCGGCGCCGGCTCGTCCTCGCCGGAGCGCTCTGCCTCGTCGCCCCGTTCGTCCGCGGCGAGCTCGCCGTGCTGCTGGCCGTCTTCGGCGCCGGGCTCTTCGCGCTCCTCTGGCGGACCGATCGCTTCACCCGCTGGCGCTCGCGCGTGGAGTGTCGGCGACTGGGTGGGTGCGGCGATGCTCGCCGTCGGCGCCGTGATCGTCTTCAGCGCCGCCGCCGGCCACCGCTCCGACGCCTGGTACGTCGCGACGGGCTTCGAGAAGCACCGCCTGCTCGATCACGGCATCTGGTCGCTCGCGGCGATGACGATCGGCCTGGCGGTGCTCCCGGTCGTGGCGACGGTCGCCGCGTTCAGCTCCCGCCACGTCCGCGCCACCGCGGAGGGACGCGCGTTCGTCATCGTCGGCGTCTCGGCGATCGGAGCCTTTGTCACGTACGCGGCGGTGAAGGGCGCCTACCTCTCGACCGTCTTCGCGCTGCTGATCGTCGAGCGGAACGTGATCTACCTCGTACCGGTCGTGCTGACGGCGACGGCGGCGGTGCTCGCGCGTCCGATCGCGAGCGCGCCGGGGCTCGCAGCCGGCTTCCTCGTCGCGCTGCTGCTGATCGTGAGAGCCGAGTTCAGGCTCGACCAGTACCCCTACTTCGAGGCACCGAGCCTCGCGATCGGCCACTTCGCGAACCGCATCTTCATCTGGGACGCGGGCGACGTCGAGCGCGCGCTGGTGCTCGTCGCCCTCGTCTCGGTCGCGCTGCTCGCGGCCCGCTCGTTCGTCCGCTCGCGCACGGTCGGGCTCGCGATCGCCGTCGTCGCCGCCTGCGCGGTGACGACGTGGGCGCTGACGACCGAGATCTACGCCGCCCGCGGGCTCAACACGCTTCTCCGAGCGGATGCACCAGATCTCGCCCAAGCCCGTCGACTGGGTCGACCAGGCGACCGGCGGCGAGCCGACGCTCTTCCTGGGCCAGCAGATGGGCAAGGACCGAACCCGATCTGGCTGCTCGAGTTCTGGAACTACGCGATCGACAAGATCTGGAGCCTCGACGGCACGGCGCCGCTGCCGTCGCTCTCGCCGGACCTCGGCAAGCCCGACGGCACGATGAGCCCCGATCCGGGCGTCAGCTGGGTCGTGACCGGGAACGGGGTCGAGGTGGTCGGCGAGAAGGTCGGCGAGCCGCGCAACGGGATGCAGCTCTGGCGCGTCATGCCGCCGGCCCGCTTCCGGAACACGCAGACCGGCGTCTACCCGGACGGCTGGATGAGCTCGCAACGCGAGCTTCTCGCAGTACGCTCCCGAGGACGGCGTCTCGCGCGGCTTCTCGAAGGTCGTCGTCTCCCGGCAGGGAGCCTGCGGCCGCGGCATCCCGACGGCGGACGTCACCGTCCGGATCGGACCCGTCGCCGTGGTCGACAAGCAGCCCGGCTTCGCGCGCGTCGACGAGGTCGTCCGGCGCAAGCTGCCGCGCGTGCGGCCTGGCCCAGGTGGTCACACGCGCGACCGTGCCGTACCACGTCGAGGTGACGGTCGAGCCGACGTTCATCCCGGCCGAGATCGACGCGTCGAGCGGCGACGTGCGCGAGCTCGGCGCCCAGGTCGGCTTCGACTTCATCCCGCTCGGCGAGGAGAGCCGCTAGCGCAGCGCGAGCAGCCGCTCGGGGTGCTTGCGCAGGAAGCGCGCCATCCCGCGGGCGTGCCAGAGCGTGTGCCGGTCGAGGAAGCGCTTGTCGACGACGGCGGCGTAGTCGTGGTGCACGACCGCGGCCGGGACGAGCCAGCGCTCCCAGCCGGCCTTGGCGGCGCGGTAGGCGAGGTCGATGTCCTCGACGTAGTGGCGGAAGCCGGCGTCCCAGCCGCCGAGCTCGTCCAGCATCGTCCGCCGCATCAGCAGGCAGGCGCCGCCGAGCAGCCAGTCGCCCTGCACCGGCCCGGGCGGGCGCGTGCCGTAGTGCGAGACCTGATGGCGGTACGGATCGCGGAGCAGCCGCAGCGGCGTGCGGCGCCAGATCGTCCCCAGCACGGTCGGGAAGCGCCGCAGGCTCGGCTGCCAGGTGCCGTCCGGCCAGAGCACGAGCGGGCCGACGAGGCCGGCGCGGGGATGCTCGGCCGCGAAGCGCGCCAGCTCCGCGACGGCGCCCGGCTCGGGGTAGGCATCCGGGTTCGAGACGACGACGAGCTCGCCGGAGGTCTGCGCGACGCCGCGGTTCACGTTGGCGGCGAAGGAGACCGGCCGCGTGTTCTCGACCACGCGGGCACCGAAGGTCTCGCCGCCGATGCTGCCGGGCAGGTTCGCGACGACGACCACCTCATCGACCTGCGGCGCCAGCAGGGGCAGCGAGCGCTCCAGCTCCCGCGCGTGGCCGTGCGAGACGACGACCGCGGAGACCCTCATCGGCCCAGCGCCTCCCGGTAGACCTCGAGCGTGCGGCGCGCCGTCTCCCGCCAGGAGAACAGCCGCGCCCGTTCGAGCCCGGCCGCGACGAGCCGCTCACGCTCGGCGATCGCCCTGCGGATGCCGTCGCCGAGCTCACGCTCCTCGGCCCAGACGGCGGCCTCGCCGGCAACCTCCCGCAGGGCGGGCTCCGGCACGGCGACGACGGGCGTGCCGCTGGCCATCGCCTCCAGCACCGGCAGCCCGAACCCCTCGTAGCGCGAGGGCTGCACGAGGCAGGCGGCGCCGCGGTAGAGGCGGACGAGCTCGTCCTGGTCGACGTAGCCCGTGACGCGGGCGCCGCGCCGCTCGAGCTCGCGCGCGAGCGCCTCGTCCTTGGCCGGCCCGGCGACGACGAGCGGGAGGCCGGCCGCCTCCGCCGCGGCGAGCCCGGCGAGCGGGTTCTTCCGCTCCTGGACGGCGCCGACGAGCAGGACGTAGTCGCTGCGGGCCGTCGCCCGGCGTGAACGCGGGATCGACGCCGTTCGGCGTCACGACGATCTTCTCGTCCGGCACGTCGTAGAGCTCGCGCAGGTCGCGGCGCGTCCGCTCGGAGACGGTCAGGACGCGCACGGCCTTCCGCGCCGCGCGCGGCACGACCTTCCGGAAGACGAGCCGGTCCTTGCGGCTCATCAGCGACGGCTCGCGCTCGAAGGAGAGGTCGTGGATCGTGACGACCGCCGGGCAGGGCAGCGCGAGCGGCAGCGCGTACTGGAAGTGGCCGAGGTCGGCGCCGAGCCGGCGGAGCAGCCGCGGCAGCGTCAGCGCCATCCGCAGCTCCTGGGAGGACGTCCCGAGCCGGACCGCCTCGATCCCGTCGGGAACGAGGTCGGGGCGGCGCGTGACCGCCGCGAGCCGAAGGCCGGCCTGCGGCGCGAGCGGCGCCAGCTCGCGGAGCAGGTTGAGCACGTACGTCTCGTCGCCCGTCCGCCTGCGGCCGAGCACGTCCGCGTCGACGACGACGAGCGGCATCACGCCAGCTCCCGCCAGACGCGTTCGACCGCGTCGGCGACGCCGTTCCAGGAGTACGCCGTGGCACGCTCGAGGCCGAGCGCCGCGCAACTCCTCCCGCCGCGACACCGCCTCCTCGATCCCGGCGGCGATCGCGCCGACGTCGAGCGGGTCGACGAGGACGGCCGCTCCGCCGGCCACCTCCTCCGTCGCGCCGCCGCGGCTCGTCACCACGGGCGCGCCTGACGCCATCGCCTCGAGCACCGGGATCCCGAAGCCCTCGTACAGCGACGGGAACACGAGCGCGACAGCCCCGCGGTACAGCGCCGCGAGCTCCTCGTCGGAGACCTCGCCGACCCAGCCGGGCGTCTCGACGCCGCCCCACCCGCGCGCACCGACGACGCGCAGCTCGACGCCGGCGCGCGCTGCGGCGTCGGCGATCCGGCGCAGGTTCTTGCGCGGCTCGAGCGTCGCCACCGCGAGGACGTAGTCGCCGTCGGCGGCCGGGCCTACGGCAGTGAACACCGGCTCGACCGCGTTCCCGATCACGACCACGCGCTCCGAGGCCACTCCGAGCAGCTCGACCGCCTCGCGCTTCGTGAACTCGGAGACGGCGAAGACCCGGTCGGCGGCTCGTGCGACGGGGCCGATCCCGGCGCGGCCGGAGAGGCGGTGCCAGCGTGGGAAGAGCTCCGGGTGCCGGACGAGCGCGAGGTCGTGGAGCGTGACGGCGAACGGCACCGGCGCCCGCAGCGGTCCGCGGAAGGTCGTGCAGTGGAGCAGATCGAGCCCGCGCGCCGAGCGCGGCAGCCCCGCGTAGTACCACCACGTGTCCCGCGCGACCGATGCCGCCTTGCCGGTGCCGCCGAACGAGCGCGGCACCGCCTCGATCCCCTCCCGGCCCGCCAGCGCGCCGAGCAGGCCGCGGACGTGCCGCGCCGTCCCGGCTCGCGTCTGCACGAGCGGCGAGACGTCGACCGCGGCGCGGATCACCTCGCTGCCTCCACGTAGCCGGCCAGGAACGCCTCGCCGGCGGCGCGCCAGGTGAACCGCCGCGCGTGCTCGAGGCCGGCCGGGACGAGCTCGTCGCGGCGCTGCAGCGCCTCCCGGATCGCGGCCGCGAGCGCCTCCGGGTCGTCCGGATCGGCCCGCACGGCTGCGGTGCCCGATGCCTCGTCCATCGACTCGTGCGCAGAGGCGACCGTCGGCGCCCCGCACGCCATCGCCTCGGTGATCGGCATCCCGAAGCCCTCGAATCGGGAGGGATAGACGGCCACGGCTGCGCCGCGGTAGAGCCGTGCCAGCTCGTCGTCGGAGACGAAGCCGAGGCGGACGATGTTCGCTCCGCGAAGCTCGGGCTGATCGCCCCAGCCGCTGCCGCCCGCGACGGCGAGCAGCAGTCCCCTCGCCGAGCAGCTGGTGCGCCGCGACGAGGGTCTGCAGGTTCTTGCGCGGCTCGAGCGTCGCCACCGTGAGCACGTACGGTCGGCCGAGGTCGGCCCGTTCGCCGTCGGGCCGGAACGCCTCCTTCACGCCTGGGTATGCGACCCTCACGCGCTCCTCGCCCACGCCGAGCAACTCGACGACGTCGCGGCCCGTGTACTCCGAGTTGACGAAGACGAGATCGGCGGTGCGCGCCGTGTTCGCGTACTTGGCGCCGTGCATCGACGCGGTCTTGGGCGTCACCCATTCCGGGAAGCGGAGCGGCACGAGATCGTGGACGGTCGTGGCGCGGACGCCGCCGGCCTGCGGCGGATACATCCAGTCGGAGTAGTGGAAGACGTCGAAGTCCCCGAGGAAGCGCTCGAGCGCCGGTCGCGCGAGCCGGCTCCAGGCGTCGCGCCAGCGCTGCGAGAAGGGCAGCGGCACGAGCCTGAGCTCGACGTCGAGCCCGTCGAGCGCACGCGGGATCGCCTTCCGCCCCGCGGGACTCGTCGGTGCGAACGCAACCACCTCGTGCTCCCCACGCGCAGCCTCGACGAGCCCGGCGAGCGAGCCGCGGACGTAGTTGCCGACGCCCGTCAGCGGATGTGAGAGCGGGCTGACGTCGTAGACGATCCTCACGGCTTGAGGTACTCGAACGCGAGGAAGCGGACGCCGAGCTCGCGCGGGATCCCCTCCACCCGGGACGGCCGTCGGCGAGATCTCGAACCGCACCGTGCAGACGTCGCCGTCCGGCAGCAGCGGCACGCGCAGGTCCACTGTCTCGTGCGGCTGGAACGTGCGCTCGACCGTGCGCCCGTCGCCGCCGCCCGTGCTCGTCGCGCGCACCGTCTGCGGCTCGAAGAACAGCCCTGGATCGCTGCCGACCGTCACTCGCAGCGTCCCGCCCCGGCAGCGCACGCGCCGGTAGGTCACCTCCGGGCCCGACCAGAGGTCGTTGTCGACGCCGGTGACGGCGGTCGTCGAGATCAGCGGCCCGCCGACGTGGTAGAGCGTCACGCCGAGCGCCTCGTCGGTCGCGACCGGATCTCCGTCGATCGCGATCGTCCCGTCGGTGAGAACGTACCGCGCCTCGACCACGCTGCCGTCGCTCCGGCGGCGGATCTCGCCCGTCTCCTCGTCGACCTCGACGGCGGTCTCCGGCATCCCGCCCGGGAGCGGACCTCCGAGCGTGTACACCGGCCCGAGGGAGCGGTTGAAGAACTCGTTCATCAGCACCGTGAATCGATTCGTCTTCCCGGTCCAGAGCACGGCGACAGGCCCGTCGCCCGCGGCGCTCGTCGATCCACTCGCGCGGCCCCTTGCGGATCCCCTCGAAGAGCGCTCCGGCCGCCGCCTGCTCCATCCCGTGCGGGCCGGCGTGGATGGGCTGGATCGCGAGGGCGAAGTAGAGGAGCACGAGCGCGGGCAGCGCGAGCAGCGTAGCGGCGCGGGCACGAGCAGGAAGGCGGCGGCCGCGATCACGCCGCCGAGGAGCACGACGTCGTCGAGCCGCGGCAGCCCGACGTGATCCTGGACGTTCCAGAGCGGCACGATCATCAGCGTGTCGGAGCGCACCTTCAGCTGCAGGAAGCGCTCGTACGGGATCAGCGCCGGCAGCACGGCCGCGACGCACGCCGCCACGACGGCGTAGACGCGCGGCCTCGGCGCACCGCGGTCGATCCAGACGAGCAGGGCGGTCAAGAGCAGCGGCGCGACGACGAACATGTTCCGCTCGACGATCGCGCCGGCGAAGCGGGAGGCGAACGCGGCGACGACGATCAGCGTCCAGGCCGTCAACGCGACGGTGGCAGCGACGAAGGCCTGCACGGCGGGCTCGAGCGAGCGAATACGGGCCGCGAGCAGCAGGAACGCCGCGAACGGGATCACGCCGACGTAGAGGTCGAGCTCCGCGAGGTGCCAGAAGAGGTACTTGAGCACGTCGACGACGTCGTAGCTCTCCTCGCCGACGACCTGGTAGGCGCCGAAGAGGCTCGAGATCGAGGCGCCGCGCGCGAGCTGGGCGCCGAGCACGAGCACGGCGCCGCCGGCGACGATGCCGTAGAGGGGCGTCCACGGCCGCAGCGGCCGCCGCGCGACGAGGCGCAGCAGGAGCGGCGCGGTCAGCGCTGCGAGGACGACGGCGAGGCCCTGGACGCGCACGAGCGTGACGACGCCGCAGGCCGCGAGCAGGACGAGCTGCCGCCGGAGCGTCGGCTCCTCAAGAGCCCGCAGCAGCGCCCACGCGGCGAGCAGGAATGCGGGATAGAACGCGTTCTCGGACATGAGCGTGCCGGTGTAGGCGAAGCGACGGGCAGCGCGACCGCGAGCAGCGCCGCGAGCAGCGACAGGCCGGGTGCGCAGCAGCCGCCGCGCGATCAGGTAGGTGGGGATCGCGGCCAGCGACATCACGACCGCGTTGATCGTCCGCGCCGCGGCATACGCGTCCGGCAGCGAGTCGAACAGCAGATAGGCGGGCGCGAGCAGGAGCGGGTAGAGCACGCTGACGATCCCGTAGGCCTGCTCCCGCACCTGGATCCCGGCGCCGGCGGCGAGGCTGCGCGCGTTCTCCTGGTACTGCAGCTCGTCGGTGAAGATGAACGGCGCCGGCATCCGGCTGCCGAGCCACGCGCGGAAGACGATCGAGCCGGCGACGATGAGCACCAGCCACGCCCAGGGCGGGACGCGGCGCACCCTATCGACCAAGCTCGACCTCGGCGAGACGGCGCGCGAGCTCCGAAGCCTCGGGCGAGCCTGGCTCGATCCCGACCTCGGTCGCGGCCGCCGCGACGTCCCCGAGCACCGCGCTCGCGACCGCATCGCCGCCCGCGGCCTGCTCGAGCGCGGCGGCATACAGGTCGGCGGCGCGGCCGAGGTCGTGCTCCCGGCGGACGACATCGAGCGCGGCTGCCGACATCGCCGCGCGGACGCGCCCATCGCGGGCGAGCAGCTCGAGAGCCGCGTAGAGCGTCTCGGTCTCGTCGGCTGCGACCGGCACCTTCAGGGCGACGTCGCCGGGCAGCTCCGCGAACCAGCCGACGTCGCTGACCACGACCGGCTTGCCGAGCGAGAGCTGGCGGATGACGCTGCCGGACGTCTCGCCCATCGTCGGCGAGCGGAGGTTGACGCAGACGTCGCAGGCCGCCATCAGCGCCCAGAGCCGGTCCTCCTCGACGTACGCCTCCCGGAGGATGCCCTCGTCGGACAGGCCGAGACGCTGCAGCCGCCGGTCGAGATCGAAGCCCGGCGAGACCGCACCGACGAGCAGCAGCCGCGCTTCCGGCCGCTCGCGGCGCAGGCGCGCGAACGCCTCGAGCAGCTGCGGGATCCGCTTGCTCGCGTTCACGTTCCCGAACGAGCCGATCAGCGGCGCCCCCTCGAGCGCCGCGGGCGCGATCGGCGCGTGCTCCCAGGCGGGGTGCGGGATCCGCCAGACCGGGCCTTCGTAGCCCGCCGCGCGCGCCCGCTGCTCGACGTAGCGCGAGTGGACGATCAGCCCGGTGGCGAGGTCGAGCACCTCGCCCGCGAGGTGGTAGTCCTCGGGGCGGCTCTCCCAGAGCGGAGGGATCCGCTTGTCGAGCACGCCGTGCCCCAGCAGCCGGCCGACGACGCCGCCTTCCCGCTCCATCGCGTCGAGGTAGCCGTGGCCGTCGCGGCGGCCGATCGTCAGGCCCGCGACGAGGTGGTGGAGGACGAAGTCGTGCAGCACGACGACGCCCGGTCGCTTGCGCAGCGCGTCGACGATCCAGCCGTGGGCGTCCGGATTGTTGCCGACGTGGTAGAGCGCGACGTCGGTGCGGCGGACGGGCCGGGTGCGGCCGCGTTTGACGACCTTGATCCCGATCCGCTCGCGCAGCGCCGGCAGGAGGTGGGCGCTGTAGTCCGCGATCCCCGACCGCTCCGGCGGCATCGGGCTGTAGTAGGCGACCTTCACGAGAGGAGCGTCTCGATGCAGGTGTCCCAGGTCACCCGCGCCGCCAGTGCGCGGCCCGCCCGGCCGTAGGCGCGCACTTCGTCCGGATGCTCGCGCAGCCACTCGGCGGCTCCGGCGAGCGCGGCGGCGTCCGGGGCGGTGACGCGGCCGGTGCTGCCGTCAGTGACCACCTCGAGCGGGCCGCCGGCGTCGGTCGTCGTCAGCACCGGCTTCTCGGACAGGAACGCCTCGTAGGGGACCATCCCGAAGTCCTCGTCGACGGGCGCGTAGTAGACCGCGAGGCAGCGGGCGTAGAGGGAGGCGAGCTCGGCCTCGTCGACGCGCCCCGCGAACTCCGCGCGCCCGTTCAGGCCTCGCTTCGCCGCGAGCGCCTCGAGCCGGTCGCGATCGGGGCCGTCGCCCGCGATCACGACGCGCAGCCCGGGATCGAGCGCGGCGGCCTCGAGCAGGAGGTCGTTGCGCTTCGCCCGGTCGAGCCGGCCGACGGAGAGGACGAAGTCGCCGTAGCCGTCGTTCCGGTAGGGCAGCTCCTGCGGGGGATGCGGCAGCACCTCCGCCGCCAGCCCCGTGGAGCGCTCGATCCGGTCGGCGACGTTGCGGGAGGTGGCGAAGAGCCGCTTCGCCTCCCCGAGTGCGATCCGGTCCAGGTTTTGGACCGAGCGCCGCAACGCCCGGTCACGAGGTACTTCGGAGAACTGCCCCAGATCGGTTCGGTCGAGCTCGTAGGCCTGGCGGAACTGGTGCAGCACCCAGACGCGCTTGTTCGGGTGGCGGACGACGTAGGAGGGGAACTTCGTCGCGAGCACGAGGTCGATCGCCCGCCCGTCGGACTCGGTCAGGTCGAGCAGGCGCCAGAGGAAGGCCTGGTCGAGCACGCGCGTCCCCGGGGACCACTTGAACGGGATCGTCACGAGCTCCGCCTCGTGACCGCGCGTGCGCAACTCGGCGACGAGCGTGTCCGCCATGATCTCGGCGCCCCCGTGAACGAAAGGCACCTGCGGAGCGCAGACCGCGATTCTCATGAGCGCTGCTTCAGCTCGGCCTCGAGCGCCGCGACGCGCGCCTCGAGGTCGTCGATCAGCCGCAGCGCGGCGGCGTTGAAGGAGCGCTGGTCGTAGGCGAGCGGCTCGACGTACCAGCGCATCAGCTTGCGGAGCACGGCCTTCGCCGGCGTCCCGAGGCCGCCGCGGACGCCCGGGCGCAGGCGCAGGTTGCGGTCGGCCGACACCGGCCAGAGCCGCTCCGCCTCCGCGCGCGCGGCGCTACGGTCGTCGGCGCCTCCAGCCTCGCCGGGGGCGGCGCCGGACCGTCGCACCTCCTGCTTCAACTGCTCGAGGAGCGCGGTCAGGTCGGGCTCTTGCTGGGACGAAATCCCTGCAAGATCCCCATTTTCGGGTGCGCCGTCGGGCATCGGACGATTGTACCGGGGAAGCGGGATAGGCTCCTCCGATGCGGGTCGGCCTCAGCCTGCTCACGCTCGTCCCCGGCGAGGTCGGCGGTGCGGAGACGTCCGCGCGCGGGCTCGCCCGCGGCCTGGCGGAGGTCGGGACGCTCGACTACGTCGCCTTCACGCCGCCCGCCGCGCCCGGGGCGGGCGAGGGGCTGCCCGAGACGCCCGTCCCGGAGTACCGGAGCGCTCGCAGCGTCCCGGAGCGCCTGCTCGCGATGACGCTGGCGACGATCCGCCCCGGACGACTGCGGGAGCGCTTCGCGGGGCTCGACGCCGTCCACTACCCGCTGACGATCGCGCTGCCGTCGCTCGACGTGCCGACGGCGGTGACCGTGCACGACCTCCAGCACCTCGACCACCCCGAGCTCTTCTCCCGCGCGGAGCGGCTCTGGCGGGCGCGGACGCACGAGCGCTCGGCCCGGAACGCGGATGCGTTGGTCGTCCCGAGCCAGTTCGTCCGCCGTCGCGCGATCGAGCTGCTCGGCCTGCCGCCGGAGCACGTGCACGCGATCCCGTGGGGCGTCGATCACGAGCGCTTCCGCCCCGGCACCGAGGCGCGCGAGCCGTTCCTGCTCTACCCGGCGCGGCCGTGGCCGCACAAGAACCACGCCCGCCTCTTCGACGCGTTCGCGCGGTTGCGGGAGGAGCGGCCCGAACTGCGGCTCGTGCTCACCGGCGGCGGCCACGAGGGACGGCCGGTCCCGCCCGGCGTCGACGTGCGTGGCCTCGTTCCCGGCGAGGAACTCGCAGTCGCTCTACCGGCGCACTGCCTGCCTCGTCTTCCCGAGCCTCTACGAGGGCTTCGGCCAGCCGCCGCTCGAGGCGATGGCCTCCGCCGCGCCGGTCGCAGCATCGAATATCCCGGCGATCGCCGAGGTCGCCGGAGACGCGGCCGCGCTCTTCGACCCCGAGGACGTGGAGGACATCGCCGCGGTCGTCTCCGGCGTGCTCGATGCTCCCGAGCGGTTCGCCGCCGCGGGTCCTGCGCAGGCGGCGCGCTTCACCTGGGCGGAGACCGCCCGCCGGCACGAGGCCGTCTACGCCGGGCTGACGTAGTAGCGGAGCGAGCGGACCGGCCCCTCGTCGATCGGCTCGGTCTCGAGCACCGTCGCGCCGACGCGGCCGAGCAGGGCGCGCACATCGGCCTCCGGCACCTGCGTCATCCGCATCGGCGTCAACGGCGTCCGCCGCAGCATCCACTCCTCCGAGACACCGACCCGGCGGAGCGCCGCGTACGCGCGGCGGCGCGGCTGCAGCGACCACGGGAACGGGATGTGTGTCGGCAGGCCGAAGACGGCGAGGCCGTCCGCGCGTGCGACGCGGACGAGCTCCGTGATGTAGCGCTCGACCTCGGGCACGGTCGGGACGTGCTGCAGCGCGATGCTCGAGTAGACGAGGTCGAAGGAGTCGCTGTCGAGCTGAGCCAGGTCGGCGGCGGCGTTGAGCCGGAACTCACAGGCCGGGAAGCCCTCGTTCAGGCGCCGCGCCTGCTCGACCATTCCGGCCGAGATGTCGATCCCGATCGCCCGCTCGAAGCGCGCCCCCAGCGCGCGCGTGAGTCGGCCGACGCCGCAGCCGAAGTCGAGCGCCCGTTCGTGGCGCGCCGGCCGGCCGAGCCGGCCGGCGACGTCGAGCACGTGCGCGATCTCCGCCTCGCCCGTTGCGAAGAACTCCTCGACGTCCCAGCCGCCGCCCTTGCGGCCCGGCGCGGTCAGGACGGCCCAGAGCGCGTCGACTTCGGCCAGCCGCTCCCAGTCCTGCTGGTGGCGCTCCAGGCTCACTCGCGGCTCCCGTAGCGGCGGCCGACAACGTCGGGATCGGGCTGCAGATCGTCGTTCTCGATCCGCATCCAGGGCTGTAGGTCGTCCGGAAGCCGCGGTTTCTCGATCACGAAGGCGAAGAGGTTCGCCTGGCGCGGCAGAATCTTGGTGATGCCCGTCACGACGGGCCGCGCGAGGCGGAGGACATTTGCGCGCGCGCCGCGGTCGATCTCGAGGAGCGCCTCCGGCAGCTCGAACTCGCGGAAGAAGTGGATCCGGTGCCGGGCGTGGGGCGCGAACGACGCGACCGTCTTCTCGACCTCGCGCTCCGACCAGCGGTAGACGTAGTTCGGCGTGCTCGTGTTGCCGACCCCGCCCGAGCGGAGGTCGTGCGCGGCGACCGCGGCGAGCTCGTACTCGTCGACCGCGCCGAGCTTGATCGCAGCCCGCATCAGGGCGCTGTCCCTGCTCTCGAGCGCGAGCGCGGCGACGCGCGCTACCCGATAGAGCTCGAGCAGCGCGCGGTGCGGCGAGCGGCAGTGGTGGAGGCCCGCCGAGACGACCGTCAGGTCGAAGCTGCCGTCGGCATGGGTCAGCGCTTCGGCGTCCTGGAAACTCCACTCGTAGGGGGCGAGCTCCGCCGCGGCCACGTCCTCGTCGACGTTCGAGATCGTCACGTGCTCGAACCCGAGATCGTGGAAGACGTCGCGGTCGGCCGGCCCGCCGGCGACGACCAGCACGGTCATGTCGCGCCGGACAATGCCCTCGTCGAGCAGTTGCTCGAGGACGCGCCGGTAGAAGCTGCTGCGCTCGTTGGCCACGGTCGGCAGGCTAGCCCCGGCGACCCATCCGCCCGCGGCGGTAGTCGCGCCAGCCGCGCAGCGCCGCCCACGCCGACGCCGGGCGACGGATGGCGAGCACCACCCGCGGCGCGACGACGAGGCCGCGCCTGACGCCGGTGAGCCCGCGAGGAAGCGGCCGGTAGCGCTCGACGACCGCGAGCATGTTGCGCGCCTCGTAGTAGCTCGTCGTCGGCGAGCCGGCGCCGCCGCTGGCGGCGGAGACGCGGTGGCGCACCCTCGCCTCGGGCACGTAGACGACGGCGAAGCCGGCCTCGCGGATGCGCAGGCTCCACTCGAGGTCTTCGGCGTAGAGGAAGAGCTCCTCGTCGAACAGCCCGGCTGCGTCGATTGCGGCGCGCGAGACCGCCATCGCCGCGCCGGTGGCGCGAGTCGTGTCCGCGAGCTCGCCCGGCACGTCCGACCTCGCCGAAGCCCTCGTGGCGGCTGCGTCCGAGGATGGGGTCGAAGCCGGCGCCGGCGTACCAGAGCCGGTCGGAGTCGGCGAAGAGCACCTTGCAGGCGAGCACACCGGCGTCCGGTCTCGCCGCCGCGGCGGCGGCCAGCGCCTCGACGAGGCCGGCCTCGGCCTCGGCGTCGTTGTTGAGGAGCAGGACCCAGTCGGCGCCGCGATCGAGTGCCCGCCTGATCCCGACGTTGTTGCCACCCGCGAAGCCGAGGTTGACGCCGGTCCGGACGAGCTCGACGTCGGGGAAGCGCTCGGCCACGGCCTCGGCCGAGCCGTCGCTCGAGCCGTTGTCGACCACGACGGTCTCGATCCCGCGCAGGGACTCCAGCGCCGCCAGCGTGTCCTCGCGCCCGTTGTAGGAGAGGACGACTGCGACGAGCCGCATCACGCGCTGCGCGTGAAGTGTGCGATCGAGCCCGCGTCCGGCTGCCGCTCGAGGCTCGCGTCGTCCCGCTCGATCTCGCCGACGAGCCGCGCGATCCCCGGATAGTGGTTCCCGTAGCCGCCGACGTCGACGGCGTCGTGGAAGAGGATGTCGGCGCCCGGCGCGACGAGCTCGCGCCAGCGCTCGTAGTCGGCCAGCGCACCCTCGTAGGTGTGGTCGCCGTCGACGAAGACGAGTGCGCAAGGGCGCGGCGGCGCCTCGGCGGTGCGCGAGTCGCCGACGACGAGATGAACGCGGTCCGAGAGGCCGTAGCGGTCGAGCGCCGTCCGCAGCTCAGCGTCGAGCTGCGGCCCACTCATGTCGGCGCGCAGCGCAACGTGGAGGTCGTACGACCACAACTCAGCGCCCTGGGGCAGTGCACTCGCGAGCATCAGCGTCGTCCCGCCTTTGAAGCGACCGATCTCCGCGATCGCGGCCCCGGGCGCCACGCGCCGTGCGAGTCGGTAGAGCAGCGCCGCCTCGTCGAGCTGGAGCGACGCGATCCCGTGGCTGAGCTGGTTCGAGGAGAAGAGGAACGCGAGATCCTCGAAACCGTCGAGCGACTCGGGCCAGCGCTCCACGCTCGGGTACCGCTTCAGGCCCGGATCGGCCTGGACGGCGGCGTTGACGAGGTTCTTGCCGACCCCCGTCCGCCCTGCGGCGCCGAGCGCCCGCTTCACGAGGTCGCGCAGCACGCGGGGAGTCTAGTCCAGCGTCCTCAGGTAGCTCCACGCCTGCTGGAGGCCACGGTCGCGGACGGCGACGAGCAGGGCGCCGAAGGCCGCGACGCCGACGACGGCGGCCGCCGCGTCGGGAAGCACCCAGGCGGGCGCGGCGAAGGAGACCAGCGCGAGCGCGCCGATCGCCGCCGCGCCGAGCGCGAGCCGGCGGCCGCTCTCCGCCAGCACCCGCGACGAGAGCAGCGCGAGCAGCACCGCGAGGACGCCGAGGGTCGCGATCGTCAGGGCGAGCGCCGCACCGTCGAGCTCGAACGCGTCCACCGCCGCCCAGGTGAGCGGGACGTCGACGGCGAGGGCGGCGATCGCGAGCAGCGGCAGCCGCCGCTCGCGGCCGCGCGACGAAGAGCATCGGGAACGTGATCGTGACGCCGATCGACACCGCCATCCAGGGGCCGAGCAGCACGATCAGGCGGCCGATCTCCTCGCCGGCGTCGCCCTCGTAGGCGGGGCCGAGCGCTGCGCGGATGATCTGCTCGCCGACGAGCGCGAAGACCCCGGCCGCCGCGGCGACGGCGGCGAAGGAGACGAGCGAGGTGCTGACGACGTGGCGCGAGGCGCGCTCGTCCGAGAGCGAGGCCCGAGTCAGCGGCACGCTCGAGACGATCCCGAGCGAGGACGCCGTCACCGCGACGAGCGCCGCCGCGACGAAGTAGGCGTAGGTGAAGCTCGTGACCGCGCCCGTCCCGAGCCCGCTCGCGAAGCGGAGGCAGACGACGAAGAAGGCCTGGAGCACGATCGGCAGCGCGGCAGCGCGCGCCAGCTCGGCGAAGCGCGAGCCGACGTCCAGCGCCACGCGCCGTCCCCAGTCGGCGCGCAGCACCAGCCCGGCGAGCGGCACCAGCAGGGTCACGAGCCCGTTCACGAGCGTCCCCCAGGCGCAGGCGACGATCCCGTCCTCGCCGACGCGCCAGAGGATCACCGCGAGGCCGACGACGCTGCCGAGCGCGTAGCCGGCGGCCGCGGTCCCGTAGCTGTCGAAGGCGGCGAGCGCGCTCGCCGCGAGCGCCGCGTAGAGATGCGCGACCGCCGCAGGGACGAGGAAGACGAATGCGTCCGCCGCCGTCTCGCGCGCGCTCAGGCGGCAGCCCGCCTGCGAGCTGCGCGGCGGCCCAGCTGCTCGCGAGCAGGCTGAGGAGGAGCGCCGGGACCGCGACGAGGCTGAGCGCGAGCGCGTACGAGGCGACGACGCTGCCGAACGTGCCGGCGGCTCGGGCGCGCGCAAGGCTCGGCAGCACGGCGACCCGGACCGCGCTGGCGGCGAGGACGAGCACGAGGAAGACGCCGTAGGCGGCGAAGAACCCGTCGGTCTCGACGCCGCGCCCGAACTCGCGTGCGATCACGATGCCGACCGCGGCCGAGAGGCCGGTGACGACGGCCATCGAGAGCGCGGTCAGCAGTCCGCTGGAGAGGATGCTCCGGGGGGCCCGGGCGCTAGGCTTCGCCACGCGCGCAAGCGTATTCCGTATGAGCACCGACCCGATCTGGACCGAGAACGCCCTCGCCGACCTGCGTCGGGAGTTCGGCGACGCCTACGCGGGCCGGACGGTGTTGGTGACGGGCGCGGACGGGTTCATGGGCTCGCATCTGACGGATGCGCTGGTCGAGATCGGTGCCGATGTGCACGCGTTTGTGCGTGCGACCTCGAGTGGGGCGTTGAACAACATTTCGCATCTGCGCGGCCGGTTGAAGGTGAAGTTCGCCGATCTGACCGACAAGACGTCGATCGACTACCTGGTCAAGGAGCTGCGCGACACGGTCTCGGACAAGCCGTATGTCTTCCATTTGGGTGCGCAGGCGCATGTGGGCGAGTCGTGGCATCGGCCCTACGAGACGGTGATGGCGAACACGATCGGGACGCTGAACCTGCTCCAGTCGGTCGTCGATTGGGGGCTGGAGCTGGAGAAGTTCGACACGGCCGGCACCTCGGAGGAGTACGGCAACGTGCGCGAGAGCGTCGCCCACCACCACGACTTCGACGAGGCGGGCGGGCTGATCCTGCACGAGCGCTCGCCGATCAACCCGAAGTCGATCTACGCGACCGCGAAGGTCGCGGCCGACTTCCTGACGATGAACTACCACGACGCCTTCGGCGTCCCCGGCGTCGTCACGCGGATGTTCAACAACTACGGGCCACGCCAGAACCCGCGCTATGTCACCGGCACGATCATCACCCAGGCGCTGACGCGGCCGCGAGATCTAGCTGGGTGCGCTGGAGCCGCTGCGCGACTTCTGCTTCTGCACCGACGGCGTCCGCGGCCACCTCACCGTCGCCGCCAAGGGCGTTCCCGGCGACGTCTACGTCTACGGGCAGGGCTCGAACATCTCGATGGCCGACTGGGCCGATCTGATCCTGCGCACCGGCGTCGAGCACGGCTTCTGGCCCGACGACCGCCAGATCGTCATCGACGAGAGCCGGCTCCGCCCCGGCGTCACCGACGTGATGGCGCTGCGGGTCGGCTACGAGAAACTGAACCGCGAGACCGGCTGGGAACCGCAGGTCTCCTGGGAGGAAGGCGTCCTCCACACAATCCAGTGGTACGCCCAGCACCGCGAGCGCTGGATCGGACGCGTCGACTGGCTCGACCCGGTCGACCGTGCCCGCCTCGCGATGACGCGTCGCCGCACGAGCAGGAGGACGTCCTGCGCCGCAGACGAGCTCGTCGAGCGCGACGGCGATCTACCTCCGCCGCGGACGAGGACGGCCTCTCCGACTACCGGCGCCGCTGGGAGGATGAGGCGGCCGAGGACCACGTCCGCTCCGCGATCGCGGCGGGCGACGACCGCCGACGGTCGACTACGAGACGCTGACCGGGAAGATCGCCCCGGTCTGGGACCGGATCCCGCGCGGCCGCCACTTCGGCACAGTGCTCGAGGTCGGCGCCGGCTACGGGCGGATCCCGCTCTACCTCGCGCGGGAGCGCGACGTCACGTGGACGACCTACTGCGCGCTCGACATCTCCGAGACGATGCTCGCGCCGGCTTCGTCGAGTACCGCGACCGCTTCGCGCCGGGCGGAGAGCTCCGCTTTACCTCGATCTGCGTCGTCCGCCGACGAGCTGCCGCTCGAGGACGACAGCGTCGACCTCGCGATCACGAGCGCCGTCTTCCTGCACATGGGCAAGAGCTTCGTCGCGCGCGCCGTCACCGAGATCGCGCGCATGCTGCAGCCCGGCGGCGACTCGTCTTCGACGTCTCGTTCCCGAACGCACGCAACCCGTCGAACCTGTCCTGCAGGCCTGAAGCCGGAGCGGCTGCCGGCCGCCGAACTACATGAAGTTCTGGACGCGCGGCGAGGTCGAGACGCTGCTCGAGTCGAGACGGGCTCACCGCGAAGACCGGCGCCGCTCAAGATCGACGCCGGCGCGCATGAGCTCGTGCCGACGCCGCGTCGGGCCGGTTCCGGTGCCGCTGGCGCGCGCGGGTCAATCGCGCTCGTCCAGCGCCGCCGCGAGAGCCTGCACGGTGCTCACGGCGATGACCTACCTCGTCTACAGCCCGGGACTCGTCCGCATGAGAGCGCTCGTCACCGGCGGCGGCGGCTTCCTCGGCTCGCGGCTCGTCGAGCGGCTCGAGGCGGACGGGCACGAGGTGTTCGCCGCGCGCCGGCGCGACTACGACCTGACGACGATGGACGCGGCCGCGCGCCTCTTCGAGGATGCGCGCCCGGAGCTCGTCTTCCACCTCGCCGCCGAGGTGGGCGGGATCGGCGCGAACCGCGCCAACCCCGGCCGCTACTGGTACGCGAACCTGATGATGGGCGCGCACGTGCTCGAGCAGTCCCGGCTGCACGAGGTCGAGAAGCTCGTGGTCGCCGGCACCGTCTGCTCCTACCCGAAGTTCACGCCGGTGCCGTTCAGCGAGGACGAGCTCTGGAACGGCTTCCCGGAGGAGACGAACGCGCCCTACGGCGTCGCCAAGAAGGCGGTGCTCGATGGGCGCACAGGCCTACCGCGACCAGTACGGGCTGCGCTCGGCGTACCTGCTGCCGGCGAACCTCTACGGGCCGGGCGACAACTTCCACGAGACGAACGCACACGTGATCCCGGACCTGATCCGGAAGATGCTCGAAGGACGGGACGAGATCGTGCTCTGGGGCGACGGCACGCCGACGCGGGAGTTCCTCTACGTCGACGACTGCGTCGACGGGCTGGCGCTCGCCGCCGAGCGCTACGACGGGCGCGAGCCGGTCAACCTCGGCACCGGCGACGAGATCTCGATCCGCGACCTCGCCGAGCTCGTCGCCGACGTCACCGGCTTCGAGGGCCGGATCACCTGGGACACCTCGATGCCGAACGGGCAGCCGCGCCGCGGCCTCGACGCGAGCCGCGCCCGCGAGCTCTTCGGCTGGCAGGCGACGACGACGCTGCGCGACGGGCTCGAGCGCACCGTCGCCTGGTACCGGTCGCGGCGCACGGCGCATGCAGGCGCCTGAGGCCGCGAAGCCGCGGCTCCTGCCCACGCTGTCGGACTACGGGCGGCGGGCTGCGGGCGCGACGGTGCAGGGGATCTCCGCGCTGACGCGCCGGCCGCTGCGTGGTCGTCGGCGGCGCTGGCGGTCGTGCAATGGCTGACGACGCTCGCCTTCGCGCTCACGGTGCGCCACAACGGCTGGCTGCTCTACCAGGGCGGCGACCAGATCTGGCTGCTGACGACCGGCTGGCTGCTCGGCGACGGCGAGCTCGCGCCGACGTACATCGGCTACGGCTGGCCGCTCGTGCTCGCACCGATCATGCGGCTCGCGGGCCCGAGCTTCGTCACCGCGATGCCGCCCGTGATCGCGCTCAACGTGCTCGTGCTCGGTCCGCTCGCCCTCTGGGCGATCTACGGCCTCGGCGCTCGGATCGCCGGACGGGCGTTCGGCCTCCTCGCCGCCGCCGTCTGGGTCGTGCTGCCCTTCGCCGTGATCCCGCTCTGGCGCGACGACTACCACGAGCGCTACGTCGAGCAGTTCCTGCCCGGGCGCGCTCGGCCTGACGGGCCTCGTCGACTTCCAGTCGATGGTCCTCCTGCTCGTCGGCGCCCTGCTCTTCATGCGCGCGCTCGAGACCCGCGCCACGCTCGACAGCATCGCCGCCGGCCTCGTGGTCGGCTTCGCGATCGGGGTGAAGCCGTCGAACGGGCTCTTCGTCGCCGCGCCGATCGTTGCGGCGCTGCTCGCGCGCAACTGCGGCCGCTGCTGCCGTTCGGGCTCGCGCTGCTACCGGCGCTGCTGACGCTGGCCGTGTGGAAGCAGCGCGGGCTCGGCACGTTGCCGGCGTTCGCGCTCGAGGAGACCCGGCTCGCTGCCGGCGCCGATCTTGCCGGGCGTCCCCGGCGTCGACCAGTACGTCGATCTCGACTGGGCGCACCTGCACGACAACGCCAACCATCTGCGCGAGTACTTCTGGAGCGCGCGCCTGCTCGAGTGGGCGCCGATCGCCGGCGCCGTCGGCGTGGCGCGCCGCTCGCTGCCGCTGGCCGGGCTGCTCGCAACCTGGTTCGGCGCTGTTCTTCGTCGTCAAGGGCACGACGCAGCTCTCGACGGTGTCCTCCGGCAGCTTCTTCCGCTTCCTGATGCCGGGCTTCCCCGCCTACTTCCTGCTCGCCGTCTCGATTCTGCTGCTCGTGCCGACGCTCGGCGCGTACCTCCGGCGCACGCTGGCCGGCAGCAGCCCGCACGCCCGTCGACCGCAGGCTCGTGATCGGCCTCGCCGTCGGGCTCGCGCTCGTGCCGCTCGTCGTCGTCGCGCTCGTGCGGCCGATCGGCCTGCCGCCGACGGCGATCGTCGTCGACAAGATCCTGACCCCGGTCGACGAGCGAGATCGACGTCGACGTCCGCGCCGAAGGCGAATCGCGCATCCTCACCTGGTCGCATCCGCCGGCCGGCTCGAGCGACGTCTTCTACCGCGTCTACCGCACCGACCTGACCGGAACCGACATCGAGTGCGCCGAGCACGGCGGCGCGAAGGAGTGCGCCCTGCAGATGGTGCTGCTCGGGACGACGCGCGAGCCGCGCTGGCGCGACGGCTCGCCGCCGCCCGGCTCGCGGTACCGGATCGGCGTCGCAGCCAACTCGCGCAACGACCCCACCGCCGGCGACGTCGCGACGATCAGCGAGCCCGTCGAGGGCGACGCCTAGCACTCGCTCGCGCTCGGGCCGGACGCGCTGCTCGAGCAGCGCGAGCCGCTGCGCCAGGATCACGTTCTGGTCGGCGAGCTTCGAGATCACGGTCGAGTAGTGGAGCAGCACGGCGAGGATGAAGAGCGTCGCCACGGCGAAGAGGACGGCCGGCGGGTAGCCGGTGACGCCGACCCAGCCGGCGATCGTGTTCAGCCCGCCGCGCCACGCGGAGAGCACGAGCAGCACGACGCCGGTCGCGAGCCAGAGCAGCGCATAGCGCTCGCGCAGCCGCCGGCTGCGGATCAGCTCGAAGACGACGAGGATCAGCAGAATCGAGGCGACCGAGGCCGCGATCGAGACGTAGAGCGGGGTCACGGGATCCATCTCACGACTCCTCCAGCGGCACGACGCGGCGGCGGAAGATGCCGACGAGCAGGGCCAGCGTCACCTTGATCGCGTAGTAGAGGGAGCGCAGCATCGTGATCGACGAACGGCCGGTCTCGCGGCCGCGCATCTGCGCCGGAACCTCGAGGATGCGCAGCTCGTGGCGGACGACCATCACCGCCGCCTCGACCTCGGGGTAGTCGTGCGGGTAGTCGGCGGCGAAGAGCCGGATCGCGCGGGCATTGACCGCCTGGAAGCCGGACGTGGTGTCGGTCAGCTTCTGCCGCGTCAGCAGCGAGACGAGGTGAGCGAACCAGCGGATGCCCGCGCGGCGCGCGAAGGGCGCCTTGTAATCGCTGGCGCCCTCGGCGAAGCGCGAACCGACGACGACGTCGGCCTCGCCCCGCTCCAGCGGCGCCAGCAGGTTCGGGATCTGCTGCGGGTCGTGCTGGCCGTCGCCGTCGAGCCGGATCACGGTGTCGTAGCCGTTCGCGAGCGCGTACTTGAACCCCGTCTGGACGGCGCCGCCGATGCCGAGGTTGAAGGGCAGGCTGACGACCGCTGCGCCGGCGGCGGCCGCACGCGCGGCCGTCGAGTCCTCGGAGCCGTCGTCGATCACGACGACGTCGAGGCCAGGATCGAAGGCGCGCAGCTCCTCGACGACGCCCGCGACCGCCGCCTCCTCGTTGCGGGCCGGGACGATCGCGATGCGGTGATGCTCAGGCACGCGCACCTGCCGGGACGCCGAGGCCGACGAGCGAGAGCAGCTGCCGGGCGCGGTGGGCGTAGGTGTGCTCGTCGAGCACACGCTCGCGCGCCCGCGCCCCCATCGCCTCTGCCTGGCCCGGATCGTCGAGGAGCCCGCGGTACGCAGTGAGCGCCTCGTCGGCGTCCTTGACGACGAGCAGCTCCTCCCCGGGCTCGAACCAGCGCTCGATCCCCTCGTACGGGTTCGAGACGATCGCGGCGCCCGCGCTCGCGAGCTCGAACGGCCGGCAGGAGGACGAGGCCGGAACGGTCGCGTGCGAGCGGCGCGTGATGTTGAGGTTGATCCGCGAGGCCGAGATCGCCTGGTTGAAGGCGTTGAAGGGGATGTCGCCGACGAGCCAGGCGCGGCCGGTGTCGCCCTGGAAGTCGCGTCCGCCGAGCGCGAACTCGAGCTCCGGCGCGGCCCGGCTCGGCTCGCCGACCATCGCCGCCATCCAGTCGCGGCGGAACTTGTCCCCGTAGCCGTAGAAGAAGACATCGTGGAGCTTCTCGACGGGCTTCGGCGCGAAGAACTCGGGGTCCGCGCCCCAGAAGACCGCCTCCGCGCGCCTCGCGCCGAGCTCGAGCAGGCTCGGCAGCCCGCCCTCGGAGTTCGAGACGACGAGGTCGTACTCGGACGGGTCGGCTCCGTGGTAGTAGTTGAAGCCCGTGTCCATGCCGCCGAACTCGGGCAGGCTCATCGGCACGTCGCCGTCGTAGAAGATCACCGGCACGCCGAAGCGCTCGCGCAGGAAGGTCGGGATGCCGCGGAAGTGCGCCATCGGGACGGTGAAGACGACGACCGCGTCGACGTCCTTCTCGCGCTCGAGCACCTTGCTCAGATGCCGTTTCCAGCGCGGCGTCACCCAGCGCCAGATCGCCTCGCGCGTCGCCTTGTCGAAGACCGTCTCGTCGGGCGACTCCTCGGCGCGGCGCAGGTACTTGTCGCCCTTCAGCCGCGCGAGCCCGCCGCGGACGGCCGCGAAGCTCTCGCCCTCGGCCCACGTCGGGTTCGCGGCCGTCCGCCACCAGGGCGACTCGACCGGCCGGCCGCGGTACGGCGTCACGATCAGGTCGGTGCCGACCTCGTACATGCCCTTCCAGAGCTGCCACCACGCGGGCGTGCAGCCGTAGCGGAAGTCGAGGTCGACCGCCGAGGCGACGGCGAGGATTTTCGGCGCTTTCACGCCGGACAGCATAGGGAGCGGGGATGAAGGCGCCGTTAGGAAGCTAGTACGCGCCGCGTCCCGCGAGTACGGCGGGCAGCGTCTTGACGAGGATCGAGATGTCGAGCCAGATCGACCAGTTCTCGATGTAGTAGAAGTCGAGCCGCACGAGGTCGTCGAAGGTCAGGTTCGAGCGGCCGGAGATCTGCCAGAGGCCCGTGATCCCGGGCAGCACGTGGTAGCGCTTGCGGTGCCACGCCTCGAGCTGCCGGTAGTCGCGCAGCGGCAGCGGCCGCGGCCCGACGAGGCTCATCTCGCCGCGGAGCACGTTCAGCACCTGCGGCAGCTCGTCGATCGAGAGCCGCCGGAGCACGCGGCCGACGCGGGTCACGCGCGGATCGTCGCGGATCTTGAAGAGCGCGCCGCCGGCCTCGTTGCGCTCCTCGAGCACGGCCTGCTGCTCGGCCGCCCCCTGCACCATCGTCCGGAACTTGAGCATCCCGAACTCCCGCTCGCCGACGCCGATGCGGCGGTCTCGGTAGAGCACGGGGCCACGCGAGTCGAGCTTGATCGCGAGCGCGATCAGCAGCCACAGCGGCAGCCCGATGAGGACGACGAGGAAGCTGACGCCGAGGTCGAAGGCCTTCTTCAGCGCCCAGTCCGTCCCCGCGAGCACGGGCGGCTGCAGCTCGAACAGCGGCACGCCCTGGCCCGGCACGTACTCGCCGCGCTGCAGCAGCAGCTCGGTCGTCTTCGGCGCGATCCGCACGCGGACGCCGCTGCGGTGCGCCGTCTCGACCAGTTCGAGCACGGTCTCCTCGTCGAAGCCGCCCTCGCTCAGCACGATCTCGTCCGGCCGTGCCTGCTCCAGCCGCGCCGCCAGGGGGCCGTCGCGCCCGGGCGCGAACGAGCCGACGAGGTCGTACGCGTGCAGGCGCCGCGACGAGGTCAGCACGCGCTCGAGCGAGTCGAGGTGCTCGTCGTCCGCGACCAGCAGGACGCGCCGCCGCACGCGCAGCAGACGCTGCAGCTCGAGCGTCATCGACTCGTACGCCGCCCGGAGCAGCCCGATCGCCAGCGCCGACGTGACGCACGCCGTCGGGATCAGCCCGGACGTGGTGAAGTCGTAGTTCGTGCCCCAGCCGAACGCGAGCGTGATCGCCGCGACGAGCACGATCGACGAGGCGATCTTGCCCGCGCCCGCGCGGCGCTCCCGGCCGGCGTAGAGGCCGGCCTGCCAGAAGACGAGCCAGGTGATCGGGACGAGGAACGGCAGCCACTCGGCCGGGCCTGCTTCCCAGAGCAGGTTCCAGAAGATCGGGTCGCCGAAGACGATGCTGCGCAGGACGAGCGCCGCGTAGAGGCCGAGCGCGAGCCCGAGCGCGTCGAGGCCGGCGAGCACCGCGATCGCGAGCACACGCCGGACGGTCGCGCGTGCGGTGCCTCGGGAGAGGAGATACGGGCGCGACGCGCGGACGTCGCGCTCGCGGGGGCCGAGCTCGGTCGGCTCGGAGGGCTGTGTTGCCACGAGCAGGAGCTTACTCGGGTCTCAGGCGGGCAACGATCGCCGTGACGGCGTCCGCCCAGGAGCCGACCGAGTGGCCGGCGACGACGCGGCGGCGCAGCTCCGCACCGGTCTCGGCGCGGACGGCGGGATCGGCCGCCGCGAGCGCGACGAGCCGCTCAGCCAGCGCCTCGGCGTCCCGCGGCGGGAAGGAGAGCTCGAGCGGCAGGCCGTCCAGGAACTCCTTCAGCGCCGCGTTGCTGGCGAGCACCGGCACCTCGCAGGCGGCTGCCTCGTAGACGACCTTGTCGAGCGTCTCGCTCCCGCGCGGCTGCGTCGCGCTCAGGAGGCCGTCGGCGCCCGCGAGCAGCGCGGGGAGCTCGTCGCGCGCCAGCGGCGGCTCGATCCTGACGCGCTCGCGCAGCTCGGTCGAGGCGCGCACGGCCTCCTCCAGCTCGCGCGCGGTGCGCGCGCTCGTCGTCGGTCAGCTGCGGCCCTCGGATCTCGAGCCGCACGTCGCAGCCGCGCCGGACGGCGAGGGCGAGCGCCTCCAGCATCGTGTCGTAGCCCTTCCAGCGCGCCGTCCGGCCGAGGGCGAGCAGGCGCAGCGGACCGTCGTGGCGGTTCCCCGCGGCCGGGCGAGAACTGCGCCACGTCGATCGCGTGCCCGGTCGCCTGGAGCTTCGGCGTCGCGATCGGGAAGGAGCCGCGGCTGACGCTGATGACGACGTCGACGAGCGGCAGCGCCAGGCGCAGCGACCGGCTCGGGTGCCAGTGCGTGTACCAGAGCAGCATCGGGATGCGCAGCGGCTTCACGAGCGGCGCCGCGAGCAGCGCGAACAGCGGCACCATGTGGGCGAGCACGGCCGTGGGCCGCGTCGCGCGCGGCAGCACCGCGGCCGCGAGCGCGCGCACGAACCTGACGCCGCGCCCGACCCGGGTGCGCGGCGCCGAAGGTGCGCAGCGCGCACGTTCGGCGGGCAGGTCGTGCCGTCCCACCGCGTCGCAGAGCACGTCGACCGCCTCGCACCGAGCGGCGAGCTCGCGCACGACGTCCACGGTCTGGGCGAGCACCGGGTGGTCGGCGTCGACCTTCTGGGTGACGAAGAGGATCCGCACGGCTCAGCGAGCGGTGCCGGCGATCGTCGCATCGACGAGCGCGCGCATCTCGCGGGCCAACTCCTCGGGAGTCGCGTGCCAGTCGGCGTAGCGGGCGCGCGCGGCCGCGCCCATCTGCGCCGCCAGCTCGCGGTCGCCGAGGACGCGCGCCAGCGCGGACGCGAGCGTGATCGGATCCGCGGGCGGCACGAGCAGGCCCTCGACCTCGTGCGTGACGAGATCGGGGATCCCGCCGGCGTCGGTCGCGACGACGGCCCGCCCGCGCGCGAACGCCTCGATGACCACGCGGCCGAGACCCTCCGGCCAGGAGGGGAGCACGAGCACGGTCGCATCGTCGAGCGTGTCGGCCACCGCGGCGGGCTCGAGCCACTCGTGGTGCTCGACCCGTCCGGGAAGTCGCGCGACCAGCTGCTCGACGACGCCGCTGCTGCGAGCCGCTGCCGACGATCACGAGCCGCGCCTCCGGGAGCTGCGCGGCGACGAGCCGCCACGCGTCAGCCAAGCCCTCGACGTTCTTGTACGGCTCGAGTGAGCCGACGAAGACGACGGTCGGCCGCTCCGGGCAGCGGCGCCGGCGGCCGCGCCGTGAACGCCGAGAGGTCGCTGAAGGCGGTGAAGACCGCGCTCGGCGGGACTCCCGCGGACGTCCTCGACGAGCTTCGACGTGAATGTCGAGACGGCGCGCGTTGCGTCGGCGCGCCTGACCGCGCTCGCCGCCAGCGACGTCGACGAGCTGCGCGACGATCCGGCGGCGCGAAGGCGACCCGTAGAGCGCGCGTGAACGTCCGCCAGTCGCCGTGCACCTCGACGATCACCGGCGGCCGCCGGCGCCGCCGAGCGTGCGGCCGAGCGAGCGCGGCCGCGCCGACGAATCGGATCCGAGGCGAAGATCGCATCCGGGCGGAAGTCCCGGATGTGCTCTCGCGCACCCGGAACGGCAGCCGCAGGTAGAAGAGGACGCCGTCGAGCAGCGTGCGGGCGGAACGGCGGCGTCAGCCGGAAGCGAGCGTCGCTCGGCGCGCTGTCGGCCGAGGCTGCGCCGACGACGCGGTAGTCGAGCTCGTGCTCGACCGCGTCCCACTTCTTGGCGAGCCAGGCGGGCAGCGGCAGGTGGTAGCGCATGCGGCCGACGAAGAGAACGCGCGGCTTCGTGCTCATCGCGCCGCCTCCGCGAGCAGCGCCTCGAGCCGGCCGTAGATCGCCTCGCTCGAGATCGCGGCCACGGACGGCTTCGCCGCGGCGGCGAGCCGCTCGCGCAGCCCCGGCTCGGCGAGCGATCGCGGCCGATCGCGGCCGCGAGCTCGTCCGGCCGGCCCGGCGGCACGAGCAGGCCGTTCTCGCCGTCGCGTACGACCTCGGGAACGCCGCCGACGGCAGTCGCGACAACGGGCACACCCACCGACAGCGCCTCGACCGCCGAGTGCGGCAGGTTCTCCCAGGCGCTCGAGAGGAGCCCCGCCTCGGCGCCGGCGACGACCCGCAGCGCCTCGTCGCGCGGGAGCGAGCCCGCGGAACTCGATCCGGCCGGCGGCCGCCGACTCGCCGCGAGCGCCTCCAGAGCGCGCACGGTCCGGCCCGTCGCCGACGAGGACGAGCCGCGCCTCGGGCACGAGCCGCGATCGCCGCGAACGCGGTCGGCGAGATCCTTCGCCTCGGTCAGGCGGCCGACGAAGACGAACGTCCCGGGCGGCAGCTGCTCCGGCTCGACCTCCCGCGGCGGCGGCGCCGGGTTCGTCAGCACGTGGATCCGCTGTCGCGTCGAGCCCCCACCGCGCGGCGATCTCGGCCAGGAACGCGCTCGGGACGACGATCGTGCGCGCGCGCCGCAGCGCTCGCGTTCCGCAGCGCCTTGAGCAGCGCGGACGGCCGCGAGCTCGCGCGTCCTGGAACTCCTCGAGCGTGCCGCGAAGAGGCCGTAGCGCCGCGCGCGCTCGTACGCGGGGTCGGACGTCAGCTTCGCGACGAGCGGGCGGCGCGCGAGCACGGACGCGAGCGCCGCTGCGCCGAGGCGTCGCCGAGGCATAGAGCGACGTCCGCTCGGCGCGCGGCGCGGGCACCGCGCAGCGCCACCAGGCCGTAGCGGACGGGAAAGGGCAGCTTGCGCGAGACCACCTCGACCTCGCACGGCCGCTCCGCGGGCTCGCCGTCGCCCATCGTCACGACGTGGACGGCGTGGCCGCGGTCGACGAGGAAGCGGGCGAAGTCCGGCCCATGCGTCGCAGGCCCACCGACGTCAGGCGGCCAGATACCGGTGAGGAAAGCAATGCGCATACAGGGTCGGACCGGCGCGGTGCACCGGCCACGGCGGCCTATCATAGGCTCTCCGGATGCCCAGCCAGCCGCCACGCCCGACACGGCTGTCGGTGACGGAACTTCCTTTCTACGTCTTCCTCGTCACCCTCGGCCTCTGCCTGTTTCGGGCGGCCGACCTGCCGAGCCTGGACGTCGACGTCGGCGGCACGACGGTCTCGATCGGCCCTGCCGATCCGGCGCTGCTCGTCACCGCGGTGCTCGCGGTCCGGGAGCTCTGGCTCCGCCGCAGCGTCCCTTCGCCGTGGCTGCTGGGCGCAATCGGGGCGTTCGCGGTGCTGATCGTCGTCAGCGCGATCCCGAACTCGGCCGGTGCGGTCACCGCGGCCGGGAAGCTGTCCGACTTCGCCGTCCTCGCGCTCGCCGCCGCCGCGTTCGTCGACACGCGCCGGAGGTTCAGCCAGCTCGCCGGCTTCCTCGTCGCCTTCTGCACCGTCGCGGTCGCCTGGGGCGCGGTCGAGTTCGTCGTCAACGGCGGCAAGCGGCAGGGGTCGTTCATGGGCGAGCACGATCTGGCCGCGCTCTCGACGATGGCGCTCGTGCTCGGGCTGGCGTACCTCTTCGACCGCGACCGGCAGGCCGCCCGTCGATCGGGCTCGTCGGGATCGGCGTCGGCGCCGTCGGGATCGTGCTCGGTGCGTCGCTGGCAAGCGTGCTCGGTCTCTATCTCGGCGCCGTGGCGATGGTCGCGCTCGCGCTCGCGCGCCGCGACCTGCGCCGCCGTGCCGTCATCGTCACGGTCGCTGATCTGCGCAGCCGTGACAGCCGGGACATACGGCGCTGCGCGGCGCCGATCTCGGCTTTCTCCAATCCTGGTTCGGGCCGCCGCCCGAGACGCCGGGGCAGTACGCCGCGAGCTGGAGCCAACGGCTGATCTACGTCTACATCGGCGCCCGCGTCTTCCTCGACAACCCGGTGTTCGGCACCGGCTGGGAGGGCGAGCTGCCGCCTCACGACTACGCGCAGTACATCCCCGACGCGCGCGCGCGCTTCCCCGACCAGCCGCCGCACTACTTCCCGGCCGAGACCGGCACGCTGATTCCGCAGCAGACGTGGGATCAGGTGCTGTTCGAGCTCGGGCTCGTCGGGGCGGCGTTCTTCCTCGTGCTCGTCGGCCTCGCGATCGGCCACGCGGTGGTCGCGGGACGGCGGCCGCGGCCGGGCGAGCCCTGGGGCGAGCAGGCCTACGTGCCGCTGGGCTGGCTCGCCGTCATCGGCGGTGCGATCGCCGGCGCGGCGCTCTTCGGCGGCTCGCCGCTCGCGGCGCTCTTCTGGCTGGCGCTCGGGCGTCGCGGCGGCCCGGCCCGTCGAGCCGGAGGCGGTGACGTGAGCCTCTCGATCGTGCACGTGATCGCGCGCCTGAACGTCGGCGGGGCGGCACTCCACGTGCTCCAGCTCGCCCATGAGCAGTCGCGCCGCGGGCACGACGTGGTCGTCGTCGCCGGCACGCTGGCCGCGGGCGAGGAGTCGATGGAGTACGTCGCGGACGAGCTCGGCGTCGAGCTGCTGCGGCTGCCGGTGCTGCAGCGCGAACTCTCCGTCCGCGCCGACCCGGCAGCGATCCTCGCTCTGCGGCGGATCATCCGGCAGCGGCGCCCGGACGTCCTCCACACCCACACCGCCAAGGCCGGCGCCACCGGCCGGCTCGCCGCCGTCTCGTCCGGGGGCGCCCGGCCGCGCGCGATCGTCCACACCTACCACGGCCACGTCCTCAGCGGCTACTTCAGCAGGCGCTGGGAGCGGGTCTTCCGCTGGATCGAGCGTGGGCTCGCGCTCACGTCGGGAGCGCTGATCGCCGTCAGCGACGAGGTGCGCGACGACCTCGTCGGCTTCGGCGTCGCGCCGGCCCGCCGCTTCGTCGTCGTCCCGTACGGCTTCGACCTGCCGCCGTGGAGCGAGGCGGACGACGAGGCGCGGCGGACGATGCGCGCCGAGATCGGCGCGGACGAGGCCACGTTCGTCGTCGGCTGGGCCGGGCGCCTGACCGCGATCAAGCGCCCGCTCGATCTGATCCGCACGCTGCGCGCGCTCCGGGACGACGAGCGTCGACGCGCTGCTCGTGCTCGTCGGCGACGGCGAGGACCGCCCGGACGGTGGAGGCGCTCGCGGCGGAGCTCGGGGTCGCCGACCGTTGCCGCTTCGTCGGCTTCCAGAAGAGCATCCGTCCCTGGTACGCGTCGTTCGACGCGCTGCTGCTGACGTCGGCGAACGAAGGCACGCCCGTGGTCGCGATCGAGGCGCTCGCCGCTGCGCGGCCGGTCGTCGCGACCCGCGCCGGCGGCACCGGGACCGTCGTCAGGAACGGCGAGAGCGGCTACCTCGAGCCGATCGGCGACACGACCGCGCTGGCCGACGCGGCTCGCGACGCTCGCCCGCGACCCCGAGCTGCGGGCGCGGTTCGGCGCGCACGGAGCCGAGGACGTGCGGGCGCGCTTCGCGGTCGGGCGGATGGCCGACGAGGTCGAGGCGATCTACCGCCGGCTGCTGCGCGTGAAGGTCCTCCACCTCCACAAGCTGACCGGCGTCAGCGGCTCGGAGGGGCACCTGCTCGCGCTGCTGCCGGCTCTCCGCGAGCGCGGCATCGACGCCCGCTTCCTCGGCCTCGACGTGCCCGGCACCGACGCGCCGCGCTTCTACGAGGCGCTCGACCGGCTCGGCGTCCCGCACCGCTCCGTCCGCTGCGGCCTGGACGTGAGCCCGCGGCTGGCGCGCGACGTCGTCCGCGCGGTCCGCGCCGAGCGGCCCGACCTCGTCCACACGCACCTCGTCCACGCCGACGTCTACGGCGGAGCGGCGGCGCGCCTGCTCGGGATCCCGGCGATCTCGACCCGCCACAACGACGACCGCTACCTGCTCGGCCCCTTCCGCTACGTCGATCGCGCCTTCGCGCGCCCCGCGCGACGGCTGATCGCGATCTCGGACGCAGTGCGGCACTTCCTCGAGCGGGCGGGACACGACCCGGCGAAGCTGGTGACGATCCGCTACGGGCTCGACGAGCTGCCGGCCGCTGCCGTCGGAGCCGACGCCGGCCGCTGCGGGGATCCCGGCGGACGCGCCGCTCGCGCTCGCCGTCGGCCGGCTGATCGAGCAGAAGGACCACGCGACGCTGCTGCGCGCGTTCGCGCGCGTCCGCTCGACCGTGCCGGAGGCGCGCCTCGCCATCCTCGGCAGCGGCCCGCTCGAGGCGGAGACGCGGCGGCTCGTCGCCGAGCTCGAGCTGGACGATGCCGTGACCCTGCCGGGCCGCACGGACATCCGCGACTGGCTCGAGCGGGCAGACGTCTTCGTGCACACGTCGCGCTGGGAGGGGTTCGGGATCGTGCTGCTCGAGGCGATGCTCGCCGGCCTGCCGGTGGTCGCGACGCGAGTGAGCGCCGTTCCGGAGGTCGTGGCCGACGGCGAGACCGGACTGCTCGTCGACCCCGGCGACGATCAGGGCCTCGCCGCGGCGCTCGGAGCACTGCTCTCGGACCGCACGCGCGCCGCGAGACTCGGCGAGGCCGGCCTCGAACGCGCCCGGAACGAGTTCTCGGTCGCGCGCATGACCGAGCGCACCCTCGCGGTGTACGAGGACGTGGCCGCTAGCTAGGTCTCGGCGAGCGCCGGCGGCGCGCCGCCGCCGCCGCGGCCGATCTGGCGCGAGAACGAGCGGCGCTCGTCGGCCGTGAGCCCGATCCGCCAGACCGCGGCGCTGGCCAGCAGCGCCCAGGCGATGCCGAAGGGGAGGAGCTCGAGCTTGGTGTCGGCGCCGACGCTGCGCGCGATGCCGAAGATCACGAGCGCCGGTGCCGAGCGCCGGCAGCACCGGCCGCAGCAGCGCGCGCGAGAGCTCGCCCACGTGCAGACCGGCCGCCGGCCCGACCGAGAGCGGGATCGCAGCCGCGAGGACGGCGACGTCGACGAGGAGCGTCGCGAGCGCCACCCCCCAGGTGCCGACGGTGAGCGCCATCACCACCGACAGCGCGAGGTTCGCGGCGGCCCCGACGATCAGCAGCCGGGCGATCTCACGCTGGCGGCCGCGCGCGATCAGGTACTGCGTCAGCATCCAGACCGGCTGGTGGACGAGCAGGACGAGCGCGAGCAGCGCCAGGATGGGCGCCGACTCCGAGAATCCGCCGCCTACCCAGGCGTGGATCAGGTTGGCGGGGATCAAGAGCAGCGGCAGCGCCAGCACGAGCGCGGCCGCGGAGCCCCCGCGCAGGCCCGACAGCAGCAGCCGCCGCTGTCGCTCCCGCTCGCCCGATCCCTCGTACTCGGCGAACGCCGGGTAGAGCAGCGAGGTGACGACGCTGGCCAGTCCGAACACGAGCTGGAACAGCCTCGACGCGATCGCGTAGATCGCAGCCTGCTCGGCCCCGAGCACGATTCCGACGACGACGACGTCGGTGGAGAAGACCACCTTGTTGGCGACGTGGACGAGGAAGTTGCTCCAGCTGACGCCGACGAGGTCGCGCATGCGGGCACGCGTGACGTAGACGCGCTGCAGGCGGAGCTGGGGCAGCTCGCGCCGCAGCCACACGAGCGGCAGCCCCAGGCGGAGACCGTGGCGAGGATCGTCAGCGCTCCGAGCAGCACGAGCCCGCCGCCGCGCGGGATCAGCAGCGCGACGAGGACCGCGTAGAGCACGGTCGCGACGAAGTTGCCGAGGTTCTGCAGGTCGAAGCGGTGGCGGCCGCCGAGCAGGTTGTAGAAGAGGCCGAGCGGAAAGCGGACCGCGAGCGAGAGCGTGACCAGGAACGTCGAGATCCGCGCGTCCCAGACGAGATCCGCCGGGCGCGTCGATCAGCACGGGCACGAACCACGAGAGAACGGCGCCGGCGACGAGCGTGAGCACGCCGATCGCCGCGTAGAGCACGAGCGCCACCGAAGCGACCCGGTTGATCTCCTCCGGGTCGCGCCGCCCATGCGCCTCGGCCGTGAAGCGCACGACGGACGGCCCGAGCGCCGATGTCGAGCACGGCCAGGTAGATCGTGATCCCGCCGATGAACGCCCAGATCCCGAACGCATCGGTGCCGATCGAGTCGAGCAGGATCGGCGTGACGACGAGGCCCGAGACCATCGCCGCCGCGTAGACGGCGTAGATGCCGAGGGCGTTCCGACGGAAGAGCCTCACGACGCGACGGTCGCGACGACATGGAAGTTCGCAATCAGCGAGCCCGGCACGGGCTCGCGCAGCGATCGTCGAACGGGCGTCGAGGGCGGCGCCGAGCCGGTTGAGGAGCCAGACCGGCGGCTTTGCCAGCGTCGTCCGACGGAGCGCGATCTCGACGTATGTGCCGAGCAACATCGCGAGCGTCGTCGCGGTGCCGGCGCCGGGCGCCACCTTGACCGACTCCCAGTCGGCCTGCTGCTCGAACAGCCGCGCCAGCCCGGCGTGGGTCCAGCGCCAGTAGTCCTGGGGCGAGGGGTGGTAGACCTGCGTCCCATGCGTCGACGCAAGAACGCGGCCGCCGGGCGCGGTCACGCGCCGCAGCTCGCGGATCGCCTGCGACAGGGTCGTCGCAGTGCTCGAGCACCTGCGTGCAGAGGACGAGATCGAAGCTCGCATCCTCGACCGGAAGGTCTTCGACGGGCCGCGCAGCTCGGCGGCGGGGTTCTCGACGACGTCGACGCCGACGTACTCGCTTGCCCGCTCGGCGAAGAAGGGGTAGTAGGGCTTCGGGCCGCAACCGACGTCGAGGACGCGGTAGCCACGCTCTCCCGCCGCCGCGTGCTCTTGGAGCCAAGCGGCGAGCGGCGCGCGGACCGCCCACGTAGGCGAGGTCAGCGGCGGCCGCCGCCGCTCCTCGCCGGGCCAGTCTTGAGCGCTCACGGAGCAGAACCTATCCGCGCGGGCGGGCGGAAGGGTTGCGCTAGGGTCGGCGCGTGAGTCGCAAGGTCCTCGTCACCGGCGGAGCCGGTTTTATCGGCAGCAACCTCGTGCACGCGCTGCTGGAGCGCGGCGACAACATCCGCGTCCTCGACAACTTCGCCACCGGCAACCGCGCGAACCTGGCCGGGATCGAGGACGACATCGAGATCGTCGAGGGGGAGTTGCGCAGCTACGAGCGTGTTCACAACGCCGTTCGCGGCGTCGAGGTCGTCTTCCACCAGGGTGCGCTGCCGTCGGTGCCGCGCTCGGTTCAGGATCCGCTGACGACGAGCGCGGTCACGATCGAGGGTACGCTCAACGTGCTCCTCGCAGCCCGCGATGAGCACGTCCGCCGCGTCGTCTTCGCGTCCTCGTCCTCCGTCTACGGCAACACAGGCACGCTGCCCCGGACGGAGACGCAGCAGCCCGACCCGATCTCGCCGTATGCGGTCGCGAAGCTTGCTGCGGAGCGCTACTGCGTCAGCTTCAGCCGCGTCTACGGCCTCGAGACGGTCGCGCTGCGCTACTTCAACGTCTTCGGTCCGCGCCAGAACCCCCACTCGCAGTACGCCGCCGTCGTGCCGCTCTTCTTCGCAGCGATCCAGGACGGCCGGCCCGTGCCGATCCACGGCGACGGCTCGCAGTCGCGCGACTTCACCTACGTCGCAGAACGTGGTCGACGCGAACCTGCTCGCGGCTGACGTGAACGGCGCCGGCGGCGCCGTGCTCAATGTCGCCACCGGCCGCCAGACAAGCGTCAACGAGCTTGCGGATGCGATCGGCGCGGTGCTCGGAAAGCAGGTCGAGAAGGACTACTCCCCGCTCCGCACGGGCGACGTGCGCGACTCGTGGGCCGACGTCTCGGAGGCGCAGCGCGTGCTCGGGTACGAGACGCGCGTCATGCTGGAGGAGGGCCTCGAGCTCGTCGCGGATGCGTTCGTGGCCGCCCGCTAGCGGAGCTTCTGGAACGCGGCGAAGGCGGGCTTCCTCGCGCCCGGGGCGGTCAGCAGGCCCGACTGCCAGCCCTGGTCGACGCCGAGGCGCTCGTCGCGGAGCAGGAACCAGAGGAACATGTCGATCCGCGGATTCCGCTTGGCGATCCCGTAGGCCTGCGTCAGGTAGCGCGCCTGGTTCGCGAACGAGACGCCGAAGATCCGGTCGGGCGGATTGGTCTGGTAGCCGTACTCGGTGATCCAGATCCGCTTGTTCCCGTACAGCCGCGTCACCTCGCGGATGAGCAGGTTGATGTTGCCGAGCGTGATCGCGGTGGCCGCGTTGCCGTGGATCCCGGGCGGCGGCGGCGTGCTCGGCGTCTCGCGCGGCGCGCCGTAGTACGGGTGGTGCGCGTAGGCGTCGAACCCCTTCGCGCCGGCCTTCTTCATCGCCCGCAGGAACGGCGAGCGGCGAGACGGCCGGCCGGGCGGAGTTCGGGTTGTTGTTGCCGCGCGGGCCGGTGACGCCGCAGGCGACCTTGGACGCGCCGATCGTGGTCTTGCGCACGCCCTTGACGACGGCGTTGCAGATCTTCGCGTAGTCGATCGCGCTCTGGATCACGTCCTTGCCCTTGACCTTCTTGTACTGGGGCCGCAGGAAGGCCGGGTTGTTCGGCTCGTTCCAGGCGAGCCACTGCCGTACCGGCGGGAGGATCCGCCCTTCCTTCGTCCGGAAGGTGCCGCTGTA
The DNA here is from genome assembly GCA_963737455.1 of uncultured Gaiellaceae bacterium. GTDB lineage: Bacteria > Actinomycetota > Thermoleophilia > Gaiellales > Gaiellaceae > Gaiellasilicea. Next base: position 145,558 of record CAVTSN010000017.1, read on the forward strand.
GCGGCGCGCGGCAGCCGTGGCGAACCGCTCGAGGTCGAGCGCGCTCTTGGGGACCACGTTGACGCCCTTGGCCCCGTTCGCCCACGGCGGCGTCCCGACGACCGAGAAGACGACCTTGATCCCGTGCTGCTGCGCGAAGAAGACGGTTCGGTCGTAGACCGACCAGTCGTAGGCCGGGTCGTTCGGGTTCGTCGGGTTGACGGGCTTGCGCTTGGCGACGCCGTTGGCCCCGCCCCAGACGAGGTTGACGCGGATCAGCTGCGTCTTCAGCAGCTTCAGCTGCGGAAAGACCTTGTCCGGATTGCCGTAGTTGATCTGCGCGTCGTCGAAGATGCCGTGCTGGATGAAGCGCGACGCGGACGCCGAGGGAACGGCGAGCGAGCGCTGCCGCGGCCAGGGCGACAACGAACGCGAGCGCGCGGCTACGCAACCGGTGCTTCCTGCAGCGACGAGTGGAGCTTGCGCAGCCCCTCGTCGAGACCCACCTCGGGTTCCCACCCGAGTATCTGCTGTGCCCGTGTGATGTCGGGCTGGCGGACCTTGGGGTCGTCGACCGGCAGCGCCTCGTAGACGATCTCGCTGCCGCCGCCCCAGACCTCGAGCACCTTCTCGGCCAGCTCGAGCAGGGTGAACTCCTGCGGGTTGCCGATGTTGACGGGGAGATGCTCGCCGCTCTCGGCGAGGCCGATCAGGCCGCGGATCGAGGTCGTCGACGTAGCAGAAGCTCCGTGTCTGGGAGCCGTCGCCGAAGACGGTGATCGGCTTCCGTTCCATCGCCTGGCGCACGAACGTCGGGATCGCGCGGCCGTCGTGCGGTCGCATCCGCGGCCCGTAGGTGTTGAAGATCCGGACGATCGCGGTGTCGACGCCCTGCTGGCGGTGGTAGGCCATCGTCAACGCCTCCGCGTAGCGCTTCGCCTCGTCGTAGACGCCGCGGGGCCCGATCGGGTTGACGTGGCCCCAGTAGGTCTCCGGCTGCGGATGCACCTGCGGGTCGCCGTAGACCTCGCTCGTCGAGGCCAAGCAGGAAGCGGGCGCGCTTGAACTTCGCCAACCCGAGCGCGTTATGCGTCCCGTGCGAGCCGACCTTCAGCGTCTGCAACGGCAGCCGCAGGTAGTCGATCGGGCTGGCCGGGCTCGCGAGGTGATAGACGAAATCGACCGGCTCCTCGATCCGGATCGGCACCGTCAGATCATGCGGCACAAAGACGAACTCGTCCGCGCGCATGTGCTCGATGTTCGCCAGCGAACCCGTCTCCAGATTGTCGACACAGACCACCCGATGCCCGCGCTCCAAGAGCGCGTCACAGAGATGCGAACCGAGAAAGCCGGCACCGCCGGTGACGACCGAGGTAGGCATTGCGGGCGATCATAGCCCGCGGTTCGGGACAGGTCTTCGAAACCTTACGAATCACTAACCAGGCTCCCGCCGCCTCGAGCGCGAAGAGGGCCGGCAGCGTGACGTAGAGGAAGCGCGGATGCAGGTGCGTGTGCTCGTAGAAGGTGTAGAGGCGCGACGTTGGTCGCGATCGACGCGCCGAGCAGGGCGGCGTTCCAACGGCGAAACGGCCAGCAGCCCGAGCAGCGCGAGCGGGAGCGAGGACGAGCAGCTGTCCGCGGGTCGAAGAGCAGCGACTCGGCCCAGCTGCGATCCGCCTGCGCGAGCGAGAAGCCGGGCACGTTCTCGATCTTCGGATATCCCTTCGGCCAGTAGACGGCGACGAGCGGCGCGAACGTGACCCCGGCTGACCGCCGCCGGTACCGTCCTCCGGAGCCCGATCCGCAGAGCCAGCAGCGCCACAGCCGCAGCGGCGAAGAGCCCGTTCGACGGCCGCACGACCGTCGCGAAGCCGAGCAGCGCGCCGGCGGAGCGCGAGCCGGAACCGGATCGAGGATGGCGGGCGAGCAGGAGGGCGATCGCGGCTGCGACGAGCGCGGTCGAGAGCGGCTCCGTGTAGAGGGCGAGGCCGACGTCGACGTTCCACTGCCCGTTCTCCCACGCGCTCGCCCCGGCGAGCGGACGCGTCAGCAGCGGCCAGACAGTGAAGAGGGCTGCCGCGGCGACGCCGACCGCGCGGCTGCCGGTGGCGCGCAGGCCGATGTACGCGGTCGCGACGACCGTGACCGCGTTCGCGGCGAGCGAGAGCACGAGCCCGACGGCGAACGCGAGGTCCTCGTCGAGCAGGCCGACGACCCGGAGCGGAAAGAGCGGGATCGACCAGAGCAGCGGCCAGCCGACGACAGCGGCCCCGCTCGTCTGCTGGTCGAGCACGAGCGTGCTCGCTGCGAGCGAGACAGCGAGGCAGCCGACCGCGATCGCCCTCCAACCGTGCCGGAGCCGCCAAACGGCCGCCGCGCCCACCGCGAGCACCAGCAGGGCGGCTGCACCCGCCGGGCCGAATGCAGACCGAGATCAGCTCGCGCGACTCCGCGTAGAAGCCGGTCGCATCGCCGATAAGTGGGCGGTAGTCGTATGGCGGCAGGCCGGGAAGGTCGTGACCGGACGCAGCCAGCACCAAGAGCGGGATCGCGACGCGAACGGCGACGAGTCCACCAAGTGTCGCTCTCCACGTGGGCGCGTATCGGCTCACCGAATGGCGGCGCTGCGCGAGGGCCTGCGAAAGCGAAGAACTGGAACGCGCCAGGAAAAACCTGCCACAACGCGGTGGACGAGCAGGCCGGCGAGCACGACCAGGAGCACGTTGCGAACCAGCACCACCCAGACGGTCCGTTCCACGTGCACAACGTCCAAATATCCGCCTTGCGACCAGGACTGCGTCAGCGCCAGCGATGCGAAGAGCAGCATCGTGGCACTCACGCCCGTGCGTCCGCGAACGAGGGGAACCAGAGGGATCAACCAGATCAGGTACTGGGGCGAGAGCACGCGGCCGAACGCCACATAGACGCAGACCGCCGCAGCTGCTGCGGTAAGCAGCTCCGGTGACGAGCGAGAGCTGCGCGCGAATGCAACCCAGATCAAGCCCAGCGCCAGCGACCCACGAGCGAGCAGACGGTGGAGAGCGCGCTCGGCAACGAGCCGACGAGGTTGTGCGAGCTGTGGGTGAAGACGACGTTCGGCTCGTACACGCCAAGCCGGCCCAGGACGAGCACGATCGAACCCGCGAAGGTCTCGATCTGAAGGGGTCGCTCCAGTTGTTGGAGCAGTGTGAATCGAAGGCCGCCTGCCCCGATCGCGGCAAGCGGCGCGAGGACCACGAACATGACCGCGGCGAATGCGACGAGTGCGGGCCGCCAACCGCCTCGGCGTTCGCGATCGGCTCGCAAGAGGAAGAGCGGGAGGAGAACAGCCGGGTAAACCTTCGCGAGGGTGCCCAACGCGAGAACGCCGGTTCCTAATCTCGTGCGGTTCGCGGTCGCCAAGGCCAGGGCCGCGATCGTCAGCAGAGCAGGCCAGAAGTCGTAGCGCGTGAACGCGATTCGGCCCAACAAGGCGGCGACACGGCGACGGCGATGGCCGCGAGGTAGAGGTGGCGCACGGTGGCGCCGCTCAATGCCAGGGCAACGACGACGAGGACGAGGCTGAGCGCCGCCATCAGCGCCTGCAGGGCCTTGGAGTTCCGCAGATAGCTGTCCCCGGCACCGATGGTGGGCACGGCGAACACGGGTGCGGCCAGCGGCGGATACTCGATGTAGAAGTCCGCCGTACGGGATCAGGCCGGCGCGCATGCGTTCGCCGTAGCGCTCGTACACCCCGACGTCACCGCCGTTCTCCGGGTCGCCGAACTGCACGTTCGGCGAGGCCGAGGCGACGAAGAGGACGAGGAGGCCGACGAGCACCGCTGCCGCGGCGTGTCGAGAGAATCCGATCTGCACCCGGTGCTCTATATCGCAATAACTACACTGCGGTCATGTCGTCGCGGGCGCGACGAGGCTTCGTCGCCGGGATGCTCTCGCTGTTGCTGCCCGGCGCGGGACAGCTTTACCTCGGCGCTCGCAAACGGGGTTTTATCCTGCTGGTGAGCACCGCTGCCGTCATCGTCGTCGCCGGCGTGGCGTCCGCGGAAGTGGGCTTCGGCATCGATCGGCGCTTTATCGCCGCCCTTCTGACCGTTGACCTCGCTCTTCTCGCTCTGCGGCTTTTCGCTGTCCTGGATGCTTCGCGCGGTAGCTGGGCGGTCGCGCTTGCAGCCCTAGTCGTGCTGACCTCGGCCCCGCACGTGGCGGCGGCCTGGGTCACGGTCCGCAGCTACGACGTGCTCGACAGCGTCTTCGCCGACGAGGAGCCTTGTGGGACGGCGTGCGACCGCGGCTCGGTGCTGCTCGCGCACGTCGTTCGGCCGCTGCCGGAGTGGGTGCCGAAGGACGCGTGGGAGTGGGCGCTCGTCGAGCGGCTCGGGCCGGGCGAGGTCGCGCCGCTCGAGGCCGATGTCCGCGTCGTCGCCGACACCAAGCCGACGGCGACGAAGCCGTGGACGACGATCCTGCTGCTCGGCACCGACGAGGGCCCGGGAAACTGGGGCGCCCGCACCGACACGGTCATCCTCGCCGCCGTCCAGCACGGCACCGGCCGGGCCGCCGCCTTCGGCGTTCCGCGCAACCTCGCCCAGGTGCCGCTGGGGACGAAGGGACGACCTTCGAAGGAGCCGCTGAACGCGATCTTCGGGCTGAACGGCGGCGGCGAGCGGGGGGCAGCGGCGCTGAAGCAGGCGGTCTCGAGCCTGCTCGCGATCCGGGTCGACTACTACGCGCTCGTCAACCTCGTCGGCTTCGCCGACCTCGTCGACGCGCTCGGCGGCGTCGAGATCCTCGTCAAGGAGCGGCTCCACGACGAGGTGACGCGGCCCGCCTGGGGCGAGCCGAAGCCGCGGATCGACGTCGAGCCGGGCGAGCGGCATCGCTTCTACGGCCGCGAAGCGCTCGCCTACGTGCGCTCGCGGAAGGACTCGAGCGACTATACGCGGATGGCCCGGCAGCG
>CAVTSN010000018.1:0-31431 GCA_963737455.1 uncultured Gaiellaceae bacterium
TCGAGGCGTGCCATCGCCGCGGCACGATAGCTTGACCCCGTGCCGAAGACGCTCACCGGACAGGAGCTGCAGCTCGACGACGGGCCGCGCGGGACTCCGAGCTCTTCCTCGTCGACGGCAACAACCTCGCCTACCGCGCCTTCTTCGCGCTTCCCGAGGAGCTCGCGACGAGCGACGGCTTCCCCACGAACGCGCTCCTCGGCTTCGCGAACATGCTCTTCAAGCTGCTCTCGGACTACCGGCCGAAGGGCGTTGCGGTCGCGTGGGACTCGAGCCCGACCCAGCGTCACGCGGTCGCCGAGGCAGCTGACCTCGTCTACAAGCAGGGCCGCCGGCCGATGCCCGACCTCCTGCGCGAGCAGTTCCCGCACTTCCGGCCGATCGTAGAGGCGTTCGGCTACCGCAACCTCGAGTTCGAGGGCTGGGAGGCGGACGACGTGATCGCGACACTCGCCACCCGCGCCGACGAGGCGGGCGTGAAGACGACCGTCGTCTCCACCGACCGCGATGCCTTCCAGCTCACGTCGCCGAACATCGTCTTGATGATGACGCCGCGCGGGGTCGCCGACGTCAACGTCTACACGCCCGAGCGCGTCGAGCTCCGGTACGGGATCCGGCCCGACCAGGTGCCGGACTTCATCGGGCTCAAGGGCGACTCGTCCGACAACATCCCGGGCGTCCCCGGGATCGGCGACAAGACGGCCAGCCAGCTGATCGCACAGTACGGCTCGCTCGAGGAGGTGATCGCGCACGCGGACGAGCTCTCGCCGGCGCGGCGCAAGAACATCACCGAGTTCGCCGACCAGGCGAGGACCTCGAAGGAGCTGGCGACGATGCGCCGCGACCTCGACCTCGACTTCGATCCGTCGCAGATCGTGCTCGAGCCGCCCGACCGCTCGCAGCTGCGCGAGATGTTCCGCCGCTACGAGTTCCGGGGGCTCCTGAACAGGATCGACGACCTCGAGGATGCGATCCCGGCCGCCGTTCCCGTCCCGGTCGCGGGCACTGTCGTCCCCTGGCACGAGGGCGAGCTGCCCCAGGTGCACGGCCGCGCCGGCCTCGCCGTCGCCGACGGCCGCTTCGCACTCGCCCAGGAGGACGGCGTCGTCGTCGGCCCCTGGGACGAGACGTCACCGTCGCGGCTGCGCGACGCCGACCTCGTCGCGCACGACTTCAAGTCGCTGCCGCGCCTGACGATGCGTCCGGCCGACGACACGCTGATCGCGGCGTATCTGATCGAGCCAGGCCGCTCCGAGTACGCGATCGACGATCTCCAGCGCGAGTACGGGCTCGAGGTGATCCCCGAGCCGGCCACGGAGGAGGAGACGGCGCTGCTGATCACGCGCGCCGAGGCGGCGCGGCGCCTGGCGGGGCCGATGCGCGAGCGCGTCGTCGAGCGCGGCTCCGAGCGCCTCTACGACGAGATCGAGCTGCCGCTCACCGCCGTGCTCGCCTCGATGGAGGACGCCGGCGTCAAGATCGACACCTACCGGATGGGCGAGATCACGGCCCGCCTCGCCGACCGGCTCGAGGAGCTGGAGGCGAAGGCGTACGACCTCGCGGGCGAGGAGTTCATGCTCGGCTCGACGCAGCAGGTGGCGCGGATCCTGTTCGAGGTCCTCGGCCTGACGCCGGGCCGCAAGGGCAAGACGGGCTACTCGACCGACACGCGCGTGCTGCGCTCGATCCGCGGCGAGCACGAGATCGTCGGCGTGCTCGAGGAGTGGCGCGAGCTCTCGAAGCTCGTCAACACGTACCTCGGCCCGCTGCCGCAGCTGATCTCCGACCGCGACGGGCGCCTGCACACGACCTTCAACCAGGCGGCCGCCTCGACCGGGCGCCTCTCGACGACGAACCCGAACCTGCAGGCGATCCCGATCCGCACCGAGCTCGGCCGCGAGATCCGGTCAGCGTTCGTGGCCGAGCAGGGCTTCCGCCTGATCTCGGCCGACTACAGCCAGGTCGAGCTGCGGATCCTCGCGCACGTCTCGGGCGAGCCGCGCCTTCGCGAGGCGTTCGCCCGCAACGAGGACGTCCACACGGCGACGGCGGCAGAGGTGCTCGGCAAGGACCCGGCGGAGCTGACGAAGGACGAGCGCAACGTCGCCAAGATGGTCAACTTCGGGATCATCTACGGGATCTCCTCGTTCGGGCTCTCGGAGAACCTGGAGATCCCGCGCGAGCAGGCGCAGGAGTACATCGACACCTACCTCGCCCGCTTCCCGCACGTCCAGGACTTCATCCAGCGCACGATCGAGCAGGCCGAGCGCGACGGCTACGTGACGACGCTGCTCGGCCGCCGCCGCCCCGTCCCCGAGATCCGCGTCCGCAACCGGCAGACGCGCGCGCTCGGCGAGCGCCTCGCCGTCAACTCGGTCATGCAGGGGACGGCCGCGGACATCATCAAGGTGGCGATGATCCGCATCCACGACCGGCTGCGCGAGGAGGGGAGAGGGGCGCGCCTCGTGCTCCAGGTGCACGACGAGCTCCTGCTCGAGACGCCCGAGACGGAGACGAGCGCGATCAAGGAACTCGTGCGCCAGGAGATGTGCGGCGCCTACCCGCTCGATCCGCCGCTGGCGGTCGACGTCGGCGTCGGGGACGACTGGAACGAGGCCAAGACGTAGCTCGTAACAATCTGTCACTTGGCCCTCGGAGCCGCTGCTGACTTCGGGCTATACTCCGCAACTCGCATGGCCAACGACACGATGGAAAAGCCGATCGCAGCCGAAGAAGGCGTCTGGGTAACCGGTCCCGACGGCGAGCTGATTCCCGACTACGAGTCGACCTTCCCGACGATCAACGAGGGCGAGGTCGTGCACGGCACGGTCGTCCGCGTCGACAAGGACGAGGTGCTCGTGGACATCGGCTACAAGTCGGAGGGCGTGATCCCGGTCGCCGAGCTCTCGATCCGCCGCTCGGTCAACCCCGCCGACGAGGTCTCGGTCGGCGAGGAGATCGACGCGCTCGTGCTGACGAAGGAGGACGCCGAGGGCCGGCTGATCCTGTCGAAGAAGCGGGCGCGCTTCGAGCTGGCCTGGAAGAAGATCGAGGCGGCCGCCGAGTCCGGCGAGCCCGTCATCGGGCGCGTGATCGAGGTCGTCAAGGGCGGCCTCATCCTCGACCTCGGCGTGCGCGGCTTCCTGCCCGCCTCGCTGGTCGACATCCGCCGCGTCCAGGACCTCGACGAGTTCATGGCGACCGAGCTTCGCTGCAAGGTGATCGAGCTGAACCGGTCGCGCAACAACGTCGTCCTCTCGCGCCGCGCCGTCCTCGAGGACGAGCGCAAGGATCAGCGCCAGCAGATTCTCGACCGGCTCAACCCGGGCGACATCGTCGACGGCACGATCTCGAACATCGTCGACTTCGGCGCCTTCGTCGACCTCAACGGGATGGACGGCCTGATCCACATCTCCGAGCTCTCGTGGAGCCACGTCAACCATCCCTCCGAGGTGCTCGAGATCGGCCAGGAGGTCAAGGTCAAGGTGCTCGACATCGACCGCGACCGGCAGCGGATCTCGCTCGGGCTGAAGCAGACGCAGTCGGATCCGTGGCAGCAGGTGCTCGAGAGCTACTCCGAGAACGACGTCGTCGAGGGTCGGGTCACGAAGGTGGTCACGTTCGGCGCCTTCGTCGAGATCCTGCCCGGCGTCGAGGGGCTCGTGCACATCTCCGAGCTGGCACAGCACCACGTCGAGAACCCGCGCGAGGTCGTCTCGCAGGGCGACGCGGTCAACGTGCTGATCCTCGAGGTCGACGCCGAGCGGCGCCGCCTCTCGCTCTCGCTGAAGCGGGTCGAGGAGGGCCAGGAGCCGCTCCCGCGCGCCGACGGCGGCGAGTCCGTGCACCTGACGCCGAACCTGAACCTGTCCGAGGACGTCTTCCCGGCCGGGACGGTCGAGGACGAGGAGGCAACGGCCGAGGAGCCGGTCGCCGAGGCTGCCGAGGCCGAGGCCGAGACCGCTGAGGTCGAGGAGGCCGAGCCGACGGCTGCGCCCGAGGAGGCCGCCGAGGCTGAGCCCGAGACCGAGACCGCTGAGGTCGAGGAGGCCGAGCCGACGGCTGAGGCCGAGCCGGCCGCCGAGGTCGAGCTCGAGGACACGCCGGCACCGGAGTCGGACGCCGCCGCCGAGGTCGAGCTCGAGGCCGAGACGACGGCTGAGGCCGAGGCCGCTGCGGGCGACGAGCCCGTCGACGAGCCGACGGCCGAGTCCGACGCTGCAACGGGCGACGAGCCCGAGTCCCCGCCAGCCGCCTAAGTTGCCCCGGCCGGTCGCGGTCGCCATCACCGGCGGGATCGGTGCCGGCAAGAGCGAGGCGCTGTACGCGTTCCAGAAGGCAGGCGCCGCGACGGTGTCGAGCGACGAGATCGTCCATCATCTGCTCCGGAGCAACGAGGACGTGAAGCAGGCGATCGTCCGCGAGCTCGGCGAGGGCGTTCTCGACGACGAGGGCGTCGTCGACCGGAAGCGGGTCGGCGAGGTCGTCTTCAGCGACCGTGCGAAGCTCGACTTCCTCGAAAAGCTGCTGCACCCGCTCGTCACGGCCGAGTACCTGCGCTGGCGCGAGCAGCTCGGCGAGCTGCCGAACCCGCCCCGGGTCTGCGTCACCGAAGTGCCGCTCCTCTACGAGACCGGCGGCGACAAGCGCTTCGACAAGGTGGTCGTGATCACGGCCCCGGCGAAGCTGCGCGAGCAGCGGCGGCGGGTCACACGCGACGACCGCGACCAGCGTTTGCTCCCCGACAAGGAGAAGGTGAAGCGCGCCGACTTCGCCTACGTCAACACCGGCACGCTCGACGACCTCGACGCCTGGGTCGCAGGGGTGATGCGGGAGCTGACCGAGTGAAGCTGGCGACGCTCGGCCTGCTCGGCATCGTCGTCGCCGCGTTCGCGTTCTACGTGCTCGAGACGGAGCCGCGCTGGTACGAGCGCCTGCGCTACCCGCTCGAGTACGAGGAGATCGTCGTCGGGCACGCCGAGAACTACGACCTCGAGCCGCACCTCCTCGCCGCGGTGATCTATCAGGAGTCGAAGTTCGAGGCCGACGCGGTGTCGGCCTCCGGCGCCGTCGGCCTGATGCAGCTGCTCCCCACCACGGCGCAGGGGATCGCCGACCGCACCGGCGGCACCGGTTGGCACGAGCGCGACCTCGTCGACCCCGAGCTGAACGTCCGCTACGGCTCCTGGTACCTGCGCCACCTGCTCGACAAGTACGAGGACGAGGAGCTCGCGCTCGCCGCCTACAACGCCGGCCAGGCGAACGTCGACCGCTGGCGGAAGCAGGGCGTCGGGATCCAGTTTCCCGAGACGCGGCACTACGTCGAGCGCGTCCAGGAGCTGAAGGGGATCTACGCCAGCGCCTACCGCTCCGAGCTCGGTCTCTAGCGGGCGGAGAGCCTTGCCGCCCGACGAGCTCGGGCTCGCGGTCGGGACGTGGGACGGCCGGCGCGGCGGTGACCGACACGGACGAGACGATCCGCCGCCGCTTTCGTGCCCGCACCTGCTCGGCTGCGACGTAGCTGCCGACGACGAAGAGGGCGGCTCCCACCTGCGCGGCGAGGCCCTGCCAGGTCGGGTAGACGCCGAGCCAGGCGCCGGCCCAATAAGGCAGCTGTACGCCCTCGATCGGCGTCACGGGCAGCCAGCCGACGACCTGGAACGTCTGCACGGTCGTGCCGACGAGGATGACCAGCACCCACGTCATCAGGATCCCGGTCGCGATCAGCATCTTCCGGTGCGGGAGCTTGCGCTCGAGCATGATCGTCAGGGCGCCGACGGCCAGCGTGGCGGCGAGGCCGAGCATGACGCCGGGCAGGACCGCGAGGATGCCGGCCTCGAGCGTCAGCGCCTGGAGGAAGAGGACGGTCTCGAACCCCTCCCGGTAGACGCTCGAGAAGCCGAGCAGGGCGAGCCCGAGCACCTGCGCCGAGATGATGCCGACGTGCGAACCACGCAGGATCCGCTGCTTGCGCTTGTGGAAGTCGGCGAGATGCTCGGCCCAGTAGACCCGGTGGTAGAACCAGTTCAGGATCAGGAGCAGGACGCCGATCGCGATCACCGAGACGATCGCCTCGAGCTTCTCGCCGTAGCGGGCGAGCGAGCCGAGCACGGTTTGCGCGATCACCCACGTGATCGCCGAGGCGACGAGCGCGAATCCCGCGCCGACGAGGAGCGGCCGGCGGTAGCGCCGGGCGGGGCCCACCATGCTCGCCATCAGGGCCGCGAGGATGAGAACCGCCTCGAGCCCTTCGCGGAAGACGACGATGGCGCTGTTCGAGACGATGGCGGTGGTCGAGCCGCTCGAGCCCACACGCTGCGCCGCCTGCTCCAGCTCGGTCTGGAGCGCGGCGACCGACTCCTCGAGCTCTGGGCCCGCGTCCTTGCGCTTGACGAGCTGCACGAGCCCCGCCTGACCGCCGTCGCCATACCAGAAGAGCCCCTCGATCCGGCGGAACAGCGAGGGTGCGATCCCGCGCAGCCGCTGCTCAGGACCCAGCTCGAAGATCCCGTACGCCTCCAGCCGAGCCTGCTCGGCGCGGCCCCAGTTCCCGACCTTGGCGGCGGCCGCGAGCCGGTCGAGCGAGGCGGCGATGACGTCGAAGTCGGCGCCGGAGGCGGCCTCCTTCCACGAGTCGGGATAGAGATCGTCGATGAGCTCGAGGGCACGGTCGGTTCGGGCTCGGACGGTTTCGGCAGGCGCTGCCCGCCCCGCCCCCGCCGCGTCGAGGGTCACACCGAGTGCCGCGACGATCGCGGTCAGCTCGCGGGTCGCTGCGGGGTCACGGGCGAGCAGCTCGGGCGAGATGTCGGCGAGCGCGGCCGCGACGGCGTCGCGGAAGCTGATCGCCTCCTGGATCTCGAACGCGAGCGTGACCCGCGTCCCCTCGACGCCGCGGTCGTACTCGATCGGCACGAGCCGGAGGAACCGGTCGAGCTGGCCCGCGCGGCGGGCCTGCTCCGCCGGATCGAGCGGCGCGGCGCGGAAGCCTTCGAGCAAGGCCTCGACGTCGTCGACCGCAGCTTCGACTGCCGCGGTCGCGCCGAGCACCGCCGCCCGCTCCAGCCCGTCGAGCGCGCGCTCGAGCTCCGCTGCCGCCGGCTTGCCGCGCTGGTTCCGGTAGCTCGGCTCGACGATCGCCGCGTATCCGCGCGCGAGTGCCGCTTCCTCCGCGAGCCGCGCCGAGAAGCCGCGCCGGGACGCTCCCACGGCGTCGGCGAGGGCGATGCGCAGCTTGGCCTCGTAGGTGTCGAGCAGATCGTTTCGAATCGACCGCGCCGCCGCTTGCGGCCGTCTCTGGCTGCGCGCGAGGGCGCTGACGGCGAGCGTGGCGTCGGTCCCGGCTCGCGTGAAGCGGGTGGGGGCGCGGAACTCGCGCACGAGCAGCCACTGGCGAGCTGCGGCCGCGTCACCGTTCCCGGCGTCGGCGACGGCCCCGGTCAGGCCTGCACGGAGGAGGGTCGTCCAGGCGGTCGCACGAGCGCGGGCAAGCGCGCGAGCATCGCCGCCTGCGGCCGTGCGTGCCTGGGCGAGCGCGCCGCGAAGCTCTCGGCGGAGTGGGGCGGGAAGCATCGGCGCGATCGCGCTCAGCGTCGTGTCCGCCCTCGCGACGAGCGCGCGGGAGCGCTCCGTCTCACCGAGGGCGAGCGCCGTCTGTGCCGCCCCGAGGTCGCGCTGAGCGCCGACCGCGTCGGCCCAGCGCTCAGGCGCGCTCGCACTCGCAGGCGCTGCGGCCAGCGTGGCGGCGGCGAGCGCTGCCACGAGGATGGCCGACCGACGCATGCCTTACTGCTGGATCTCGATGCCGAGCTTGGCTGCGTGCTGGGAGACCTGGCCAGCGACTGCCTCGGCGCGGGATTGTGCATCGGAGCCGAGCTGGTCGGCCTGCTCGGGCGTGAAGCGCCGGCCGTCCTCTTCCTGCCGGCGCAGGTCGGCGATGAACGCGCTCAGCTCCTCGAGCTCCGTGCCCGTCTGGTCTGCGCCGGTCTGGTCTTCCGCGGCGATCGTGGGCTCGACACCGTCGTAGACGACCTCCAGCCCCGAGATGATGTCGTTGATGTCCGAGAGCCGGGAGACGACGTTGAACGATTCGCTGTCGGCGGCGTCGCCCTGGACGAAGCGGGACTCCTTCCACTGGCCGAAGTACTCGCTCATCGTCGGAACCATCACCACGAGTGCCGTGAACGCGTCCGACGCGGTCGGGGTCCACGCCTGCGCTTCCGTGTCCAGCTCTGCCGCGTAGCGCTCGAACGCCTCGGCCGCGGACGCCAGCACCAGCGCGTCGGGCAGCGCCTCGCCGAACTCGACCTTGCCGTCACCGTCGAGGTCGGCCTCCGCCTGCCCGGCCAGATCCGGGCGTGTCCCCCAGAGCATTCCCTCGGTGAGGTTGAAGAGGTTGCCCGGCTGCTCGAGGACACGACCGTCCGACAGCTCGAGGTCGAACGGCACTGCGCTCTCCGGATCCTCTTCCTTGCTCGAGCCGGCGTCGAGGATGATGTCGTACTCGGCGAGTGACGGCGTCCCGGCCACGACCCCCTCGACCTGCTCGTAGTACGGGTTCGCCTCGACCCACGTCTTCTTCGCCTCCGCGAGGATGCGGGCGACCTCCTCGCGGTGCTCGGCGAGCAGGCGCGCGTAGTCGTAGTCGACGCTCTTTGCGAGGGAGTCGTACTCCTCCGCGAGCGCCGCGAACTCCTCGGTTGCGCCCGTCAGTTGTGCGGTGTGGTCGGTGAGATAGCTCTTGACGCCCGCGAGGTCGGCGGCGTCGATGCCGCCGCTGGTCGACTCGACGGCCGTGGTCGTCTGCGACGCGTCGTTGGCGTCGTCGCCGCCGCAGCCGGCGAGCAGGACGATCAGGGCCACGAGGGCAGCGGTGAGGGGCGCGGTGCGTGCCATGTAAGGCGAACCTTACAGACGATCTGAGGGGAGTGAGCCGCCTACCGCCGCGGGGCGACGCCGGTCTCGATCAGCGTCATCAACTGGTCGAGATCGGGCATCGGGTCGTCCGTCACCCGTGCGAACGCGACGCCGTTCGCGAGCATGCCGAGGAACTGCGCGACCACGAGCATCGGCACGTCGTCGCGCGTGACCTCCTGCAAGCGTGCGAGACGCGACTCGCGGTTCTTCTGTTCGTCGTCCTCGAGCCGTTTGATCTGCGCGCGGAAGCGCTCGTCGGTGCGTACGCGCCGGGCTGCCTCGACCTGGACCGAGAGCCATTCGGGATCCTCCTGGGTGACCGCCTCGAGCAGTGCGCGGTATCCCTGCCCGAGCCAGATCTCGACGAACCGATTGGACGAGCGGCGGACGAGCTCGACGAAGAGCGCCTCCTTGTTCTCGAAGTAGTTGAAGATCGCGCCGCGGGAGAGACCGGTCTCCTCCTCGAGCCGCGCGACCGTCGCTCCCTCGTAGCCGAGGCGCGCGAACGCACGCTGGGCGCCGGCGAGGATCTGCTCTCGGCGGGCCTCCTTGTGCTCTGCGGACACCTTCGGCATGGGTTCACTTTACAAAAACGTACGGTCGTACTATTATCTCGCCGACCCCGCGAAGGAGGACCGATGCGCAAGAAGCCGATCGCAGCTCTCGTCGCCGCCGAGATCGTCTCGATCCTCGGCTCCCGGATGACCTATCTGGCGCTGCCGTGGTTCGTGCTCGTCACGACCGGCTCGCCGTCGAAGATGACGCTCGTCCTCGCGGTGGAGATCGCGCCGATGGCGATTCTGGGGATCCCGAGCGGGGCGGCGGTCGAGCGGCTCGGTGCGCGCACGACGATGCTCGTCTGCGACGCGGCGAGGATCCCGCTCCTCGTCTCGCTCCCGATCCTGCACTCGGCCGACGCGCTCAGCTTTCCGCTCCTGCTCGCGCTCGTCTTCGCGCTCGGCTGCTTCATGGCGCCCTACTACGCCGCCCAGCGGGTGATCCTGCCGGAGCTCGTCGGCGAGGACGAGACGACGATCGCGCAGGCGAACAGCGTCATCGAGGGCGGGACCGCCTTCGCCGCCCTCGCCGGCCCCGCGCTCGCCGGCATCCTGATCCCGATCCTCGGCGCGCCGAACGTGCTCTACGTCGACGCAGCTACGTACGGCGTCGCGTTCCTGCTCCTCGCGGGCTTCGTCCCGAAGACGAAGCGGCTCGGGCAGGCGGCGACCCACGGCGTCCTCGCGGGGATCAAGTTCCTGCTCCGCGACAGGCTGCTCGGCCCGCTCGGCGGCACGGTGATCGTGCTCAACTTCCTCGGCGCGGCGCTGTCGGCGACGCTGCCCTTCTACGCCTACGACAACTTCTCCGGCGACTCCAAGGTCGCCGGGCTCTTCTTCACCGCGATGGGCGCGGGCGCCGTGATCGGCAGCATCGGCGCCGTCGTCGTCGTCAAGCGCTTCCCGCCGCTCCGGCTGGCGGCGGTCGGGATCGTCGCGCTGACGGTCCCGCTCTGGCTGCTCCCGCTCGATCTGCCTGCGTGGGGCGTGATGGCGACGCTCTTCGCGGCGACGCTCTTCACGCCGCTCGTGAACGGGCCGGTGATCGGCGTGATCACGGCACGGACGCCGGTCGACCTGCGGCCGAAGATGATGACTGCGCTGATCTCCGTGAGCACGTTGTCGGCGCCCGCGGGCTTCCTCGTCGCCGGACAGCTGCTCGAGCCCTGGGGCGTCGAGCGCGTCTTCGCCGGCGTCGCGATCGGGATGACCGCAGCGGCGCTCGCGTTCGCCGCGATCGCCCTCCGCCACCGCGACGAGCAGGCGCCCGAGGTCTCCGCCGTCGCGGCCTAGAGCTACAGGGTCAGGATCATCCGGCCGAGGCCGTCGCCGGGCTCGTACTCGATGTAGCCGAGCCTGGCGTAGAGCCGCTTCGCCGGGTTGTCCTCGTCGACGCTGAGCGAGATCCGCTCGAACCCGTCCGAGCGGGCCTGGTCATGGATTGCTGCCATCAGGGCGCCGCCGACGCCCTTGCCGCGGAATTCGTCCGCGACCGAGACCGCGAGCTCGGGCGTCGCCTCGTCGACGAACCCCTCGCCGTGCTCGGCTTCGGTGAAGAGCCGGTACCAGACGACGCCCGCGCGCTCGTCGTCGACCTCGGCCACGAGCCCGGTGTCGCCGGGCCGGCCCCAGCCGGCGTGGAAGATCGTCAGCTGCGGGTGGGCGAGCACGAACTCGGCCGGGAGCCGCTCCTTGGCGGGATCCCAGTAGACCGCCTCGTAGAGCATCGCGCCGAGGAAGTCGGCGTCCGCGGGCTCGAGCTCGCGGATCCGCAGCATGCCTAGGGCGTTGCGAGCCGGGCCCAGAGGTTCGAGAGCATGCGGCTGACGGTGGGAAGGGTCGCCGAGCCGCCGAAGTCGATCGCGCCGCCGGAGAAGACCTTCGCGCCCTGCGGCGTCTCGTAGTAGGTCATCTGCGCGGTCAGACCAGGCCCGAAGAGGTCGGGGATCTCCGCGAGCACGATCGTCCCGGGAGGCGTCGACGCCGTCGTCCCGTCGATCTCGATCCCGTAGCCGCCGAGCTCCTGTCCGAACGTGGCGCCGTCGCCGAGACCGGTGCCCGCCCAGAACCAGGGCGCGCTCGCGGCCGAGCGGACGATGTACGGCCGCTGCAGCTTGCCGTCGTCGTTGCCGCGGTACTGGACGCCGAGGAGCGACGACTCCGGACGGCCGATGTCGCGCCACAGACGCGTTCGCACCAACGTCCGGCCGCGCAGCTGCACCTGCCAGAAGAAGTTGTTCGCCGAGAGGAAGGCGAGATTGCCGCCGAGGTCGCGGTAGTTCCGCAGCAGGTCGTACTCGTGCTTGGTCACGTACTCGGAGTGGCCCGGGAAGACGACGAAGTCGTAGTAGGAGATCAGTTCCTCGGCCGTCCGGATCGACTCGAGGTCGGTCTCGGTCAGGATGTCCGGCTGCTTGCCCGTCTGGGCGAGCCAGCGGAGGAAGTCGACGTCGTACTTGCGCCACTGGGGCGGGACGCCGCGCCGGATGTACATGCGGCCCAGGCGCGCCGTGCTCTGCGCCCCCTTCGCGTACCAGGTGTCGCCCCAGCCGTTGCCGTCCGAGTCGCGGAAGTTGTAGGCCTGCCAGGTGTTCGTCGGCATCACGACGGCGACGCGGCTCCGCTCGCCGAGCGTCGTCGGACGGATCACGAACGGCGCGTAGCCGATCCGCCCGTCGTTCGCGGTCAGCTTGACGAAGTAGACGCCCGTCGGCCAGGGGCCGAGCGCCCGGTTGAGCGTCGCCCGGCGATGGCGCGCCTTCCACTCGATCGTCACCGGCTGGTCGACGGGGATGCCGTTCATCAGCGTGTCGCTGTGCGTGCGCGTGTCCTCGCCGCCGGCGCGGAACGTCTGCAGCGTCAGCCCGGTGGCGTCGGTCTCGATCGCGAGCCGGGCGGCGCTGGACGCGACGTAGCTCTCCGCCGTGAAGCCGGCGTCGACGCCGAGCACGCGCACGACCGCCGAGCGGAGCTTGCGTCCCTCGCGGGCGTTCGCTGCGCCGTAGGTGCGCCTGTTCCCGGCGCGGTCGAGGGTGCTGAGGCGGATCAGGTAGGTGCGTGCACCCATCGACCAGTGCGGGAACCAGGTGAAGGTGTTCCGGCCGGGCTTGAGATTCGCCCAGAGCTCGTAGATCGTCACGGGCGCGCTGAGCGTCCGCGTCACCTCGAAGTGCACCTGCGCGGGCTCGTCCAGCGTGAAGCTGATCTTGGCCGATTCGCGCAACTTGTCACCGTTGGGGGAGATCGTCGTGAAGCGCTCGTTGTCGCCTTTGAACGGCATCCGGTCCCGGTTGCGGGCGCGGATGTTCAGCAGCCGCGCGGGCGTCTGGTCGATCCGGAGCGGCGAGACGGCGAGCACGCGCAGGCCGTCCACGAGCCGGATCTGGTAATTGCCGTCCCAGATGCGGCGGCTTCCCAGCCGCCCGTTCCAGCGGTAGTCGAGGAAGCGGCGGCGTTCGGGCTCGACGATCCAGCCGAGCACGCGTCCATCCGGCCTCGCCAGCTGGACGCCCACCGTTGCGGGTGCCGGCACGTTGACTTGGATCCGTAGCCGCTTTGCCGTCGGCGAGAAGTCGTGCGGCGACACCGTGAGGTCCGCCGCGGCAGCGGGCGGGACAACGGCGAGAGCGAGGACGAGCAGGACCAGGCGGCGCATCGGCCCGCAATCCTAGTCGTGGCGCGGGACGGTCAGCCGCTCGTCATGTGGCGCCAGAGGTTGTCGAGCATCCGCCACACGGGTTGGAACGTGATCGAGCCGCCGAAATCGAGGGAGCCCGCCGAGAAGACGCGCGCTCCCTGCTCGGTCTCGTAATAGGCCATCTCCCCGGTCAGGCCGGGCCCGAACAGGTCCGGGATCCGGGCGAGCACCTTCGTCCCCGGCGGTGAGAACGGCGTCGTCGAGTCGATCTCGATCCCGTAGCCGCCCACCATCTCGCCGAGCGTGCCGCCGTTCTGCAGCCCGGTGCCGGCGAAGAGCCACGGCGCCGCTGCGGTGTCGACGATCTGGTAGGCGCCTTGCTTGGTGCCGTTGTCGTTCGCGCGGTACTGGACGCCGAGGAGCGCCGACTCGGGCCGGCCGAGCTCGCGCCACAGCTTCACGCGCCGCATCCACTGCCCGTTCTTCTCCACCTTCCAGAAGAAGTTGTTCGCCGAGAGGAAGATCAGGCGGCCGCCGAGGTCGCGGAAGCGCTGCACGACGTCGTACGCATGCTCGGTGACGTACTCCGTGTGCCCGGGGAAGACGACGAGGTCGTAGAGCCGGCGCAGCTCGTCCCCGCTCGGGAACGCCTCGAGATCGTCCTCGGCGAGCACGTCCGGCGTGCGCCCCGTTCCGCGCAGGAACTTGAGGAAGGGAACGTCGGAGCGGCGGAACCACGGCGGCGTGCCGCGCTGGCGGTAGGGCCGGGTCAGGCGGACGGGGGGATTGCCGCCCGCGTACCAGGTGTCGCCCCAGCCGTCGCCGTCGGAATCGTCGAAGTTGTACGCCTGCCAGGTGTTCGTCGGCATCACCACGGCCTCGCGCACCGTGCCGAGCGTCGCCGGCCTGAGGATCAGCGGCGCGAAGCCGACCCGGCCGTCCTCGGTGGTCAGCTTC
Organism: uncultured Gaiellaceae bacterium; assembly: GCA_963737455.1. GTDB lineage: Bacteria > Actinomycetota > Thermoleophilia > Gaiellales > Gaiellaceae > Gaiellasilicea. Next base: position 14,068 of record CAVTSN010000018.1, read on the forward strand.
GCCGCGTAGACGCCGCTCACCCACGGGCCAGGCGTCAGCGTGATCGTCGACGGCGCCGACCGCTTCCGCTTCCAGCCGAACGAGAGCGGCGGGCTGACCGGCTGGCCGCGCATTTCGTCGACGCGGTCGGTGTACTCGGACTCGGTGCCGCAGGCGAGGAACTGCACGGTCAGGCGCTCGCAGTCGGCCGTCACGGTCAGCCTGGCCGGCTCGAGCGGCGCGTAGCTCCGTTTTTCGAATGCGGCCTCGACCCCGAGGACGCGCACGACCGGCGCGATCGACCGCTCGGGCGCTCCGGGCCGCGTCCCTCCGTACGACTTGCGGTTCCCCAGTCCGTCGTCGACGGTCAGCCGCATCACGTAGGTGCCGACGGCGACCTTCTCGTCTGGTTTCCACCAGATCCGGTGCGCGCCGGCCTCCAAACTCAGCTCGCGCTGCCACACCGTGGTCCGGCGGCGAAGCGCGGTCCGCACTGCTTCGAGCCGCACGGTCGCGGGGCGGTCGAGCGAGAAGCGGATCGACGCCCTGTCGCGGCCCTGGACGCCGGGGCTGACGCTCGCGAAGAGCCGCCGGTCGCCGCTGTAGCGCCGGCCGATATTGCGCACCGAGAGGCGGGCCAGTGACGGCGCGCGCAGCCGCGCGAGGGCGACCCTGGGGTCGACCAGGAGCGCGCCAGCAGCGAGAGCCATGATTTCGAGCAGGCGAGTACGGGAGACGGCGGGGGGCACGAGCGCCGCATCGTAGACGGAGCGTGTGACGGAAGCGTTAGCTCCGTCCGCGACTTCGCGCGCGCTCAGAGGTAGGCATGCACCCACTGCCGGAGGCTCCTCAACGGCTCACTCATGCGGGTCCAACGGCTCGCTAATGCGGTCTGAGCGGGTCTATCAAAGCGCCCGGAACCCTGTTACAACGGTGAGCAGTGCTCGATTTCAGGATCCTCGGTCCCCTCGAGGTCCTCGACGGGGAGTCACCCGTGCCGCTCGGGGGTCGCAACCAGCGTGCCCTGCTCACGTTGCTGCTTCTGCGGGCAAACGAGCCGGTGTCGACCGAGCGTCTCGTCGATCAGCTCTGGGGCGAGCATCCGCCTCGTACGGCGACGACGTCGCTGCAGAACTCCGTTTCGCAGCTCCGCAAGCTCCTGGGGCCGGGATTCCTCCAGACTCGTCCGGCCGGCTACATGCTGGAGCTGGACCGAAGCCAGCTCGACCTTGCCCGCTTCGAGGATGGTGTACGCGAGGCGCGATCGGCTGAGCCCACTGCAGCGCGCGCAGCTGCTCCGGGAGGCGCTCGCGTTGTGGCGCGGGCACGCGCTGGCGGACTCGGAGCTCGAGGACTTCGCGCAGGACGAGATCCACCGGCTCGAGGAGCTTCGGCTCGGCGTGCTCGAGGAGCGGATCGCAGCCGAGCTCGAGGTCGAGGCTGACGCCGAGCTCGTGGCCGAGCTGGAGCTGCTCGTCCGTCGCCATCCGCTTCGCGAGCGGCTCCGATCGCAGCTGATGCTCGCTCTGTACCGCTCCGGCCGGCAGGCCGAGGCACTCGCGGCGTACCGGGATGCGCGCCGAACGCTGGTCGACGAGCTCGGGATCGAGCCCGGTCCCGAGCTGCAGGCCCTCTACGGATCGATCCTGCGCCAGGAGCGGTCGCTCGTTCGTGTGGCCCAGCCGGCGATCGAGGATCACTACGACGAGGTGATGCGTGCCCTCGCGGCCGGGCGCCTCGTGCCCGTCCTCGGCCCTGGGGCGGCGAGCGTCGCGGGCGACGAGCTCGCGCGCCTGCTGGCCGATCGTTTCGAGCTCAAAGCGGAGAACCGCGGGCTTGCCTACGTCTCTCAGGCCGTCGCGGCCAGAAATGGGATCGGGCCGCTGCACGACGAGCTGCACCTCGCGCTCGACCGGGACATCGAGCCTTCGCTACTCCACTCCTGGCTGGCGGCGCTGCCGCCCCTGCTGCGGGACCGCGGGCTGCCGCAGCAGCTGATCGTCTCGACGTGCTTCCACACAGGCGTCGAGCGCGCCTTCGAGGCGGCGGGTGAAGAGCTGGATGTGGTGGTCTACGTCGCGACCGGCCGGGACCGCGGGAAGTTCCTCCACATGGCGCCGGACGGCAGCGCGTCCGTCGTCGACGAACCGAACGCGTACACCGGGCTCGCGCTGGAGGAGCGAAGCGTGCTTCTGAAGATCCACGGGCACGTCGACCGCGGCACGACGCGCGAGCGGGAGAGCTTCGCGGTCAGCGAGGACGACCACATCGACTATCTGGTCTCGGGCGACGTGGCCGGCACGGTGCCCGTTCAGCTGGCGGCGCGCCTGCGGAGAAGCCACTTGCTCTTCCTCGGCTACGCCGTCGACGACTGGAGCCTGCGTGTCTTCCTACGGCGCGTCTGGGGCGGCGATCGGCTTGCCTATCGCTCCTGGGCGGTGCAGCCGGCCGCCGAGCACGTCGCGAGCGAACTGTGGCGTGAGCGCGGCGCCGAGGTCTACGACGTCTCTCTGGGGACGTACACGGACGAGCTCGCGCGTCTCACTGCTGCCCTTGCCGGAGTGGGCGCGACGTGACGCTGCCTCCGTCACCCTTCAAGGGCCTCGCCTACTTCGGGGACTCCGAGTACGACTCACTCCTCTTCTTCGGGCGGGAGCGAGAGTCCGAGGTCGTCTCAGCGAATCTGATGGCCTCGCGGCTGACTGTCCTCTATGGCCCGAGCGGCGTCGGAAAGAGCTCACTGCTACGTGCCGGCGTGTCGCGGCGGCTTCGGGCTCTCGTCCCTGCCTCGCCTGCCGGGGCCGACGGGCCGGCCGACGTGGTGATCGTCGACAGTTGGCGCGACGACCCACTCCTCGCCGTCGCTCTCGCTGCAAGCGCTTCGACCGATCTGCCGCTCGCCGACGCGCTCGCAGAACGCGCGATCTCGACCGGCGCAGAGCTCTATCTGATCCTCGATCAGATGGAGGAGTACGTGCTCTACCACGGCCGCGACGGCGGGCCGCTCGCCAACGCGCTCGAGGACGTCCTCACCCGACCTGGCCTGCCCATCCACGTCCTGCTCGGCGTCCGCGACGACTCACTCGCCGACCTCGACGCGCTCAAGCGGCGGCTCCCCGGACTGTTCGGGAACGTCCTCCGCCTGGACCACCTGACCCGGGCGGCAGCCCGATCGGCGATCGAGGGGCCGTTGCGCGCCTTCGCCGAGCTGGGCGGGCCGAACGTCGTCGCCGAGGACGAGCTCGTCGAGGCCGTGCTGGACGAAGTGGCCACTGGCCGGATCGAGCAGCATCTCTCCGGGCGTGGGCTGATCGACGAGGGCAAGCGCGAGCGACGGGTCGAAGCTCCCTACCTCCAGCTCGTGCTCGAGCGGCTCTGGGAGGTCGAACGGGGGCGCGGCTCCGACCGGTTGCGAGCGCAGACGCTGGCAGAGCTCGGCGGTGCTGAGCGGATCGTAGAGGAGCATCTCGAGCGCGCCCTCTCCGGGCTCGACGCCGGGGAGCGCGATCTCGTCGCACGGCTCTTCAACTACCTCGTCACTCCTTCCGGCTCGAAGATCGCCCACGCGGTCGACGACCTCGCTCGCTACGCCGAAGTGGATCCGGCGACGCTCGAACCGGTGCTCGCGGCGCTCGACGCCGCGCGTATCGTGCGGCGCGTCCCGGGCAGAGCCGGCGGCCCGACCCGGTACGAGATCTTCCACGACGTGCTCGCGTCGGCGGTGGTCGCGTGGCGGACGAGCTACGAGGCCGATCAGGCGCTGGCTCGTGAGCGCGCCGCGGCCAAGCGGCGTCATCGGCGGGTCGCGGCGGTGGCCGTCGTCGCACTCGTGCTGCTGGCCGGAACGAGCGCACTCGCCGTGTGGGCCCTGTCCCAGCGGTCCGAGGCGCGCGAGAAGGCGCTCGCCGCGGACGCGGGTGCCCGGTCTGCAAAGGCACGCGAGCTGGAGGCGAACGCGATCCTGCAGCTGGGCCGCGATCCCGAGCTCGGGCTCGCGCTCGCGGCGCACGCGGCGCGGCTCGCGCCGGCGCCGACGACGGAGAACGTGCTCCGGCGCGCTCTGCGCGACTCCCGCGTCCGGACGGTCGCGCGGCTCGACTCACCTGTCAGTGATCTCGCCGCGCTACCTGACGGTCGCGTCGCCGCGATCGTGGACGGCGGCGGCGTGCGGCTCGTCGACGGGAACACCGCCGGCCGGTTAATCGTGGCGCCGCAGAAGGGCGCGCGGAGCTGGTTCTCGGATCAGCACGTGTTGACCCTGCGCGACGGGACGCTGACGGCTCGCACGCTTCCCGACGGTGAGCCTGTCGTCTCCCTGCGCGTCCCGACGGACACGCGCTACGCGGCCGCTGGTCCCGGGCTGAACCGCTTCGTCGTCGCGGGGCCGCGCGGCGCGACTGTCTTCAGCCGCAACGGTCTCCCGCTCGCCGTTCTCGATCACCCGGCGACCGTGAACCGTGCAGCGTTCAGCCCGAACGGACTCTTGATCGCGACTGCCGGGTCGGACGGCGATGCGATCGCCTGGGATGGCGACGGCCGCCGCGTGCGCACGTTCGACGGTCCGCCGGGCCGTGCCTACGACGTCGGGTTCGACCACCTCTCCCGAACGCTGGTCGTCGCCTCGAGCGACGGCGCCGCACGGGTCTGGGGGATCCGCTCCGGCCACCGGGAGGCGGTCCTCTCCCTGCACGGCAACCAGGTGCGACGCGCGCGCTTCGGCGACAATCAGGACCTGGTGCTGACAGCGAGCCGCGACGGCACCGCGCGGACCTGGAGGGTGGAGACGAGTGCGCCGCGGGCGGTCTTTGCCGGGCACGAAGGCCAGGTCGAGACCGCGATCTTCCTCCCGGGCGACCGGCTCGCGACAGGGGGCGAGGACGGGACCGTGCGTACCTGGGTGACGCAGCTGCAGCCGCTCCTGCGCCCTGCACCGGGGAGCGCCGCACCCGAGCCCACCCGAGACCCGCGGGCCACCATCGACGGGGCGGTCGTGCGGCTAGACAACGGCGTCACGCTCCGCGGGCACCGAGCCGATGTCCTCTCGGCCGAGTTCTCGCCCGACGGGCGTAGCGTCGTCACCGCGAGCAAGGACGGCGACGCGCGGATCTGGAACGCGCGCACCGGCAGGACTCGGGTGGTGATCAGCGGGCACGGAGGCACGGTCTCCGACGCCTCGTTCAGCCCCGACGGAGTGTGGGTCGTCACCGGCGGGCCGTCGACCGCGGGCCTCTGGCTCGCCTCGACGGGCGAGCGCTGGTACTTCCTCAAGGGCGACGGCAGCCCCGTCCGCGCGGCCGCGTTCGTGTCGCCGAGGCGCATCGTCACGCTTGGTGGGGACGGTGTCCGCTCGTACTTCTGCGACGTCTGCGGGGGGATCGGCTCGCTGGTCGCGCGCGCGGAGAAGCGGCTCGGAGACACCGGCCGCGAGTTGACGCAGCGCGAGCGGCTCACGTACCTGGGCGAGCGCTAGCCGCCGCGCCGCTCGAGCTCGTTCGCCTTCGCAGCCAGGGCGCTGAAGCCGGCCTGGAGGAAGTCGTTCGCGGCCGCCGCGGCCAGTGACCACGTCAGCAGGCGGCCGCTGCGCGGCGCGACCGTGTGCAGGCCGACGATCCCCGAGGCAGCCCACATGCCGATGCAGCGGCTGCACGTGAGCAGCTCGCCGATCGCCTGGCGCGTGCCGCCGTCCTCGACCGGTTTCTCGTCCCCCTCGTGCGCCTTGCCCTGCACGAACGGCTCGCGGATGAAGCTGAGGACCTCGTCGTGGGCGACCGTGTGTGCTGCTTTGAAGGTCGCTGCGGAGAGGATCGCGAGGTCGAGCGGGCGCAGCTGCTCGGGCCGGCGGCCGCGGAGACTCGCGATCCCGGCGAGGCCGCTCATGCCCAGCCCAAAGACGCCGACGAGGGCGGCGTAGGTCGAGTAGGGCGGCTTCTGCTGCTCGGTGACCACGGGCTAGGCTGTTACCCAGATGGCGGAACTCAAGACATCCGCTGCGTACCTCCCGACGGGCGATCAGCCACGCGCGATCGACGAGATCGGGCGGTCGCTGCAGGCGGGCGAGCGCTACCAGACGCTGCTCGGCGCAACCGGGACCGGCAAGACCGCGACGATGGCCTGGATCATCGAGCAGGTGCAGAAGCCGGCGCTCGTGATCGCCCACAACAAGACGCTGGCCGCGCAGCTCTGCAACGAGTTCCGCGAGTTCTTCCCCGCGAATGCGGTCGAGTACTTCGTCTCCTACTACGACTACTACCAGCCGGAGGCGTACGTCCCGCAGGCCGACCTCTACATCGAGAAGGACTCGTCCCGCAACGACGACATCGACCGGCTGCGCCACGCGGCGACGTCGAACCTGCTCTCGCGCCGGGACACCGTGATCGTCGCCTCGGTCTCCTGCATCTACGGCCTCGGCTCGCCGGAGGAGTACGAGAAGCGGGTCGTCTTCCTCACCGTCGGCGAGGAGACCGACCGCGACGTGATGCTGCGGAAGCTGATCGACATCCAGTACGTCCGCAACGACACGCTGCTCGGCCGCGGCCGCTTCCGGGTCAAGGGCGACGTGATCGAGATCCAGCCGGCCTACTCGGAGACGGCCTACCGCGTCTCGATGTTCGGCGACGAGGTCGAGCAGATCACCCACTTCGACCCGCTCACGGGCGAGGTCTTCGCCAAGCTCGACACGGTCACCATCTTCCCTGCGACGCAGTACGTCACCTCGAAGCCGACGATCGACCGCGCGCAGGACGAAATCAAGCACGAGCTCGAGCAGCAGGTGGCGCTCTTCGAGAGCCAGGGCCGGATGCTGGAGGCGCACCGGATCCGCCAGCGCACCGAGTACGACCTCGAGATGATGCGCGAGCTCGGCTTCTGCAACGGGATCGAGAACTACTCGCGGATCCTCGACGGGCGGCCGGCCGGCTCGGCGCCGCACACGCTGCTCGACTACTTCCCCTCGGACTACGTCGTCTTCGTCGACGAGTCGCACCAGACGGTCCCGCAGATCGGCGGCATGTACGAGGGCGACCGCTCGCGCAAGCAGACGCTCGTCGACCACGGCTTCCGGCTTCCGTCCGCGCTCGACAACCGGCCGCTCCGCTTCGACGAGTTCCTCGACAAGGTCCACCAACTCGTCTTCGTCTCGGCGACGCCCGGCCCATTCGAGCTGCGCCACTCGCAGGTCGTCTCCGAGCAGCTGATCCGGCCGACGTACCTCGTCGACCCCGAGGTGGAGCTGCGGCCGACCCGGAACCAGATCGACGACCTCCTGAACGAGATCCGCCGCCGCGAGGAGGCGGGCGAGCGGGTGCTCGTGACGACGCTGACGAAGAAGATGGCCGAGGACCTGACCGACTACCTGCTCGAGGCCGGCGTCCGCGCCCGCTATCTCCACTCGGAGATCGACACGCTCGAGCGGATCCAGATCATCCGTGAGCTGCGCCTCGGCGAGTACGACGTGCTCGTCGGGATCAACCTGCTCCGCGAGGGCCTCGACCTGCCGGAGGTCTCGCTCGTCGCCATCCTCGACGCCGACAAGGAGGGGTTCCTCCGCGGCAAGACGGCGCTCGTGCAGACGATCGGCCGCGCCGCGCGCCACCTCAACGGCCGCGTGCTGCTCTATGCCGACAAGATGACCGAGGCGATCAAGGGCGCGATGGAGGAGACCGAGCGGCGCCGCGCGATCCAGCTCGCCTACAACGAGGAGCACGGGACGACGCCGATCTCGATCACGAAGGGCGTCAGCGACATCGCCGAGTTCCTCTCGCTCGAGAACCCGAACGTCCCCGGCCGGCGGCGGCGCGGCGCGAAGGCGGAGGTCGAGGGGCTGTCGCGGGAGGAGCTGGAGAAGCTCGCCGTCACGCTCGAGGAGGAGATGTTCGTCGCCGCCGAGGAGCTGCGCTTCGAGTACGCCGCCAAGCTGCGCGACGAGATCAAAGACCTGCGCCGCGAGCTCGCGGCGCTCGCGGAGCCCGTCAGTTAGGAGGAGACGCCATGTGCAGGAACATCAGAACGCTCCACAACTTCGAGCCTGCCGCCACGCCCGAGGAGGTCGAGGCGGCGGCGCTCCAGTACGTCCGCAAGATCAGCGGCTCGACGAAGCCGTCGAAGGCGAACGAGGCCGCGTTCGACCGGGCGGTCGACGAGGTCACCGCCGCCTCGCGGCGGCTCCTCGACGCGCTCGTCACCTCGGCGCCGCCGCGCGATCGCGAGGTCGAGGCCGCGAAGGCCAAGGCACGTGCCGCGGCGCGCTTCGCGTAGCGGCTAGGCGCTGAGCTGCTCGACGACGTGCTCGGCGTCCTCGCCGACGCCGATGAAGAGCGACGACTTCCGCTTGTGCAGCCAGTGCATGCCGACGAACGCGAGCCCGGGGAAGTCGGTGAGGCCGCGCCGGTGCAGCGGCCGGCCGGTGGTGTCGAGCACCGGCAGGTCGATCCAGCCGTAGTCGGGTCGGAAGCCCGTCGCCCAGACGATCGCGCCCAGATCGGCGAGGTCGAGCTCGCGCACGTCGGGGAGCTCCGGGACCTCCGGCGGAGCCGCGGCCGGCGACGCGCCTGCGTGCTCGTCGAAGCCCTTTCGCAGCGCAGCCTCGAACTCGATCCCCTTCGCGATGTTCGCAGCGAGGTCGCCGGCGAACAGCGCCCGGCCGCCGCCGAAGCCCTCGAGCCGCCCGACCGGGACGGCGCCGCGAGCCATCAGCGTCAGGGGATTGCAGTCGTGGCCGCCTTCCGTACCGCTCACCGCTGGGTTGCAGGCGACGAGCGCGTTCGGTGCGGTCAGCGTGTCGACCGTCTGGTCGAGCAGTCCCGTCTCCGCCATCCAGTGGACGAGGTCGCGGCCGCGGTGGCTGCGCGGCACCCACGGGCAGGCGCCGACCGAGAGATAGACGGTCCTGCCGGCGCCGAGGAGGTCCTCCGCCACCTGACAGCCCGACTGGCCGCTGCCGACGACCAGCACGGCGCCGTCGGGGAGCTCCGCCGGGTTGCGGTACTCCGCCGTGTGCTGCTGGAACACGCCCGGCGGAGCGGCCTCGCGCAGCGGTGACGGCGTCGGCCGCTGGTAGGCGCCGGTGGCGACCACGACCGAGCGCGTGTCGATGGCGCCGCCGTCCGTCTCGAGCCGGTAGCCGCCTCCGGGCGCCGCCCGCAGCGACGTCACCGCCACGCCCTCGCGCACCGGGGCGGCGAACGAGGCGGCGTAGTCCTCGAGGTAGGCGATCACCTCGGCGAGCGGCGCGAACGCGTCCGGCGCGGGGCCGGCGTAGGCGAAGCCGGGCAGCTGCTGCGCCCAGTTCGGCGTGTTGAGCACGAAGCTGTCCCAGCGAGCCTGGCGCCACTCCTGGCCGACCCTTCCGCGCTCGAGGACGACGTGCTCGATCCCGCGGCGCGTCAGGTGCCAGCTCGTCGACAGCCCCGCCTGGCCGGCGCCGACGACGACGGTCTCGACGCGCTCGCTCAACGGTGTCCCCTAGGCGGCCGCCAGCGCCCCGAGCTTGTCCTTCAGGTAGCGGACGTACGGCGCCGCGTCGATCGTCGGCGTCCCGACCACGCGCTCGAGCGTCTCCTGCGGCGTGAACTTGCGTCCGAGGGCGTAGAGCCGCGTCTGCAGCCACTCGTGCAGCTGGCCGAACTCGCCCTGCTCGAACTGGTCGGGCAGGTCGGGCAGCTCGCTGAGCGCCTTCTCCCAGATCTGAACGGAGACGATGTTGCCGAGCGAGTAGGTGGGGAAGTAGCCGAAGCCGCCGCCCGACCAGTGCACGTCCTGCAGCACCCCGAGCGTGTCGGTCGGCACCGGGATCCCGAGGTACTCCTCGAAGCGGCGGTTCCATTCGCCGGGCAGGTCCTTCAGGTCGATCGTGCCGGCGAAGATCTCCTGCTCCAGCTCGAAGCGGAGAATGATGTGGAGGTTGTACGTCGCCTCGTCCGCGTCGACGCGGATGTACGAGGGCTTGACGCGGTTGATCGCCCGGTAGAACCGCTCCTGGTCGACGTCGCCGACGGCCTCGGGGAACGCCTCCTGGAAGGACGGGTAGAAGTGGTTCCAGAACTCGCGGCTGCGGCCGACGATGTTCTCCCACATCCGGCTCTGCGACTCGTGCAGCGCCGAGGAGACGCCGTGGCAGAGCGGCGTCCGCTCGAGCGAGGGCGAGACGCCGTGCTCGTAGAGGCCGTGCCCGCACTCGTGCATCGCCGTGAAGATCGACGTGATGTCGTCCTCCTTGTACCGCGTGGTCAGGCGGATGTCCTGGGTGCCGGAGCTGGCCGCGAACGGGTGCACGGTCAGGTCGAGCCGTGCGAAGGACTCGTCGAAGCCGAAGCGCTTGATGATCTCGAGCGAGTACGCGTGCTGCGCGTCGATCGGCCACGGGCCGGACATGAACGCGTCGTCGCCCTCGACCGAGCCGATCTCGGCGATCAGCGGGACGAGCTCTGCCTTGAGGTCGTCGAAGACGGCGCGCACCTCGGCCGTCTTCATCCCCGGCTCGAAGTCGTCGAGGAGCACGTCGTACGGCTCGTCGTAGCCCTCGAAGCACTCGATGTAGCGGCGCTTCAGCTCGACGGCGCGCTCGAGGTGGGGGAGGAAGAGTGCGAAGTCGTTGTCCTCGCGCGCCTTCGCCCAGACGTCGTGCGCCTCTGCGGCGGCGCCCGTCATCTCGGCGGCCAGCTCGGCGGGGACCCGGCGCAGCTTGTCGTAGTCGCGGCGCGTCGTCCGGATCAGCGACGCCTCGTCGGAGTCGTAGTCGAGCTCCTGCTCGTACCCGGCGAGATCCTCGAGGAGCGTGCCGATCTCGTCGGCGACGAACTTCTCGTGCGCGATCCGGTCGAGCGTCGTCAGCTGCTGCCCGCGGACCGGCCCGCCGCCCGGCGGCATCATCACGGTCTGGTCCCAGAACAGCATCTCCAGGGACCGCCGCAGGTCATGGATCTCGGCCAGGCGGGTCTTCAGCTCGTCAAAGCGCTCTTCCATGCTCTCTCCTCGCTCGCAGTCGCCTGACTCTAGCCGTTTCCCGCCGCATTTCCACCTCGCGTTTGCGCGTATCCGCAGGCGGAGATTTTGCGTTCGAGAGGGGTAACCGAATCTGGAGGTTTCATGGGCATCATCGCGTTCATCATCCTTGGCGCCATCGCCGGGGCGATCGCCAAGGCGCTACTGCCGGGCGACGACCCGGGCGGGTTCATCATCACGACGCTGGTCGGGATCGTCGGCGCGATCCTCGGCGGCTTCCTCGCAGCGGCGCTGTTCAACGCCGACCCGATGGACGAGTTCTGGGATCTGAGCAGCTGGCTGACCGCGATCGTCGGGTCGATCGTCCTGCTGCTGATCTACCGCGCGGTCGCCGGCCGCGGAGGCACGCGGGCGACCGTCTAGCCGGGCGACTCGAAGGCGAGGGGTTGACGGCCGCGCGGGAACGTGCGCACGGCCGTCAGCCCCCAGCCGTCCTCGCGCCAGATGTAGGTGAGGATGCGCAGCGCCTCGGGCTCGATCTCGTAGACATGGAGGCCACGGGCCTCGCCGCGCCGGTTCGGGCGCGGCTGGCCGAAGCCGGGGGCGATCGAGACGACGACGGCATGCTCGCCCTCGGGCGTCGACAGCTCGAACTCGCGCCGCTCGGCGACCGTGCTCTGGTGGATGTGGCCGGCGAGGATCAGGTCGGCGCCGGCCTCGACAAGCCCCGCGAGCACGCGGTTCCGCTTTGCGACCGGCTTCTTCCGCGACCGCCACGGCGCCCCGAGCAGGTGGTGATGGAGGGCGACGATCCGGTAGGTCGTCGTCGGGATCCCCGCGAACGTCTCGGCCGCACGCTGCACCTGGGCGTCGCGGAGCCGCCCGGACTGGTGCCGCCAGGGCCGCACCGAGTTGAGCCCGGCGACGACGACGCCGTCCGAGCGGTAGACGGGCTCCGTCGTCTCCCAGAGCCGCTCGAACTCGTCCCACGGCCGCGTGAACCGCTTCGGGAACGTGTACGGGATGTCGTGGTTGCCGGGGATCGTCACCAGTGGCAGCCCCAGCCCGCGGAGGAATTCCGCCGCTCGCTCGTGCTGGCTGCGCAGTCCGCGGTGGGTCAGATCGCCGCTCGCGATCAAGAGTTCGGGCCGCGACTCCTCGACCAGCCTGCCCAGCGCCTCGATCGACTCCGGCTTGTCGTTGCGGCCGAAGTGGAGGTCTGAGACGTGCAGGACACGGGTCGACACAATCGAATGAGGCTATACAGTCCAACCATGGCCGACACCGGTTCAGACACAGATTCGGGGAACGAGTCCCCTGAGATCTTCGACGACCTCTACCTCGGCCTGAGAGCTGGCGGCGCGCTCCGTAAGCAGCGCCGCGGCGAGCCGCTGACGACCGAGGAGCAGGAGGTGCTCGGCCGCTGGAACCGGCTCTCGATGCTGCGCAAGACAGTCGCCGTCGGCGCCTTCGCGCTCGGCACCTTCGGCCTCGGCTTCACCCTCGGCGGTCTCATCTTCGGCCGCTGGCGCAAAGCCTGACGACCACCGGCCGGGCGGCTCCCGCCGGGCGGAGCCCGGCTCCGCCGCCCTCGCACGGCTGCGCGCACGCGGCTCTCCGGGTCTGTGCTGGCGCACTATCCCCTCCGGCCGCGCACACGCAGCCGCACGCCGGAGGACGTCAGGAGAGCTAGCTCGCCTCCGCGTCCTTGGCCGAGAAGATCACGGCCGGGACGTCCTCTGCGGCCGGGTCCTTGTCGCGCACGATCACGTCGATCAGCGTCGCGATCACGGCCGCGAGCGGGATCGCCAGGATCACGGCGAAGCCGCCGAAGAGCAGCCCGCACGCGGTCACGGCGACGAGGACGACGAGCGGCGTCAGCCCGACGGCGTCGCCGAGCAGGCGCGGGATCACGAGGTAGTCCTCGAGCAGGCGGACGACGAGCACGGCGAGCCCGGCTGCCAGCGCCGTCTGCCAGGAAACGGTCAGACCGACGCCGACCGCCAGCGCGCCGGCGACGAAGGGGCCGATCACCGGGATGATCTCCACCAACCCGGCGAAGGCGCCGACCAGGAGCCAGTACGGCAGCCCGATCACCCAGAAGGTGATCGAGAGCACCGTCCCGACGAGCACGATCAGCACCGCCTGCCCGCGGACGTACGCGCCGAGCTTCGCGTCGATCAGCTCCCAGGTATCGCGCACGCGCTTCCGCTTCGGGCGCGGCAGGAGCGAGCAGAGCAGGTTCTCGGCGCGGTCGCGCTCGAAGATCCAGTAGGCGGCGCTCGCGAGCACGAAGAAGATCCCGAGCGCCACCTCGAAGACGGTCAGCGTCACCTCGACGGCGGGATCGACGAGCTGCTCGCCCGAGGGGAGGTCTTCGAGCCGCCGCTGCAGGCCGACGAGGATGTCGTGCTTGATCCCCGTCGACTGGCGCGCCTGCTCGCCGAGATCGGAGCGGGTCGTCGGCAGGCCGCCGAGCGCGTTGTCGACCTGGTCGATCGCACGCGGCACGACGAGCCAGAGGAAGCCGGCGATCAGCCCGAGGAAGACGACGTAGTGGAGTCCGATGCCGACTCCGCGCGGGACGCCGCGCTCCGCGAGTGACTCGATCGTCGGCCGCATCGCCGCCGCGAGGATGAAGGCGAAGAAGAGGAGCGCCGCGAGCAGCTTCAGCTGCCAGAGCGCGAGCGCGGCGACGACGATTCCGCCCGCGACGAGCGTGGCAAGCGCTGCTCGTTGGGCGGTCTCCTTCACGCCGCCAGCGTTCCCGGTGCGCGCCGTCCTCAAGCGCGCACCGGGTGTGGGGCGGCCTACTTGTCCGTGATCTGGACGTCGCCCCCGTCGAGCGTGAAGTACCCGCGGTCGAATGCACCGTTGTCCACCGGCGGGCACTCGTTCGGGAAGCCGGCCGGAAGGCCGGGCGAGCTCGAGAGGTCGAGGAAGTTCGCGCTCGCGCCGTCGCTGCCCACTCCCGGCTCCGCGCGGTCCTGCATGTAGATGAAGAAGACGTCCACGCCGACTGCGGACGTGCCGCCGGCGACATAGCCGCCTGCCACCGCCGAGCCGCCTTCGACCCGTAGGCAGGTGATCCGCCCGATCAGCGCCGTCTGCCCTGCGCCGGGCCGGCCGGACAGGTAGGTGCCGTACGCGCCCCCACCCTCCGGGTTCGAGGCCGCGTCGAGGCTGAACGAGCGCTCACCGGCGATGCAGAACGGTGTCGGGCCGTCGCTGCAGCCAGGCCCGAAGCTCCCGCCGCCGGCCAGCCGGTCCTGCTGCGGGCCGTCGCCGCCGGCCGCCGACCACGCCACCGAGGCGGCCGCGAGCACGGCGACGCCTACGCCGAGGACGAGGAACCTACGCATCTGACCCTCCTTGTTGGCCCCCGATGCCGCTGGGCGACGCCCAGCGAACACTCTGCCCATCCGCAGTCCATGTCTAGACGAACACACGTTCGCTCGCTAGAATGGCGCCGAATGGCCACCGACGAGCTGATCGTCCACGGGGCCCGCGAGCACAACCTCAAGGACATCGACGTCCGGCTGCCGCGGAACTCCCTCGTCTGCATCACCGGGCTCTCGGGGTCCGGCAAGTCCTCGCTCGCGTTCGACACGATCTACGCCGAGGGGCAGCGCCGCTACGTCGAGAGCCTCTCCGCCTACGCGCGCCAGTTCCTGCAGATGATGGAGAAGCCCGACGTCGACTCGATCGACGGGCTCTCGCCGGCGATCTCGATCGACCAGAAGACGACCTCGCGCAACCCGCGCTCGACGGTCGGGACGGTGACCGAGATCTACGACTACCTGCGCCTGCTCTACGCGCGCGTCGGCCGCCCGCACTGCCCCGTCTGCGGCCGCCCGATCGCGGGCCAGAGCCTCGACCAGATCGTCGAGCAGATCCTGGCGCTGCCGGAGGGGACGAGGTTCACGGTCAACGCGCCGATCGTGCGCGACCGCAAGGGCGAGTTCCGCGACGTGCTCGACGAGCTCCGGGCCGACGGCTTCACGCGCGTCAAGGTCGACGGCGAGACGCGCCTGCTCGAGGAGGAGATCGTCCTCGACAAGAAGTTCAAGCACGAGATCGACGTCGTCGTCGACCGGCTCGTGCTCAAGCCCGACCTGCGCCAGCGGCTGACCCAGTCGGTCGAGACGGCGGCGGCGCTCGCCGACGGCCTCGTCGCGATCGACGTCGTCGACGGGGAGCAGCTGCTCTTCAGCGAGAAGTTCGCCTGCCCCGAGCACGGCGTCTCGCTGCCCGAGCTGCAGCCGCGCATCTTCTCCTTCAACTCGCCGCACGGCGCCTGCCCGCGCTGCACCGGGCTCGGCTCCCAGCTCGAGATCGACCCCGACCTGATCGTCCCCGACACGAGCGTCACGATCGGCGACGGCGCGCTCGTGCCCTGGTCGGTCGGCAACGGCGGCTTCTACGACTCGATCGTGCAGGCGATCTGCGACCGCTACGAGATCGACCCCGATACCGCCTGGCGCGAGCTCTCGACCGAGCAGCAGGACCTCTTCCTGCACGGCACCAAGGGCGACAAGCTCTAC
Organism: uncultured Gaiellaceae bacterium; assembly: GCA_963737455.1. Taxonomy (GTDB): domain Bacteria; phylum Actinomycetota; class Thermoleophilia; order Gaiellales; family Gaiellaceae; genus Gaiellasilicea. Next base: position 29,529 of record CAVTSN010000018.1, read on the forward strand.
GTCCAGTACCGCAACCGGATGGGCCGCCGGCGCTCGTACACGATGGCCTTCGAAGGGATCGTCTCCTCGCTCGAGCGGCGCTACAAGGAGACCGACTCGTCGCAGCAGCGCGAGCGGATCGAGGAGTACATGAGCTTCCGGCCCTGTCCCACCTGCGGCGGCGCCCGGTTGAAGCCGGAGGTGCTCGCGGTCACGGTCGGCGGCGAGTCGATCCACAGCTTCACGCGGATGTCGGTGACGCGGGCGCTCACGTTCCTCGACGAGCTCGGCCTCACCCCGACCGAGGAGCTGATCGGCCACCGGATCGTCAAGGAGATCCGCGAGCGGCTGACGTTCCTCGACAACGTCGGCGTCGGCTACCTCCAGCTCGACCGCGCCGCCAAGACACTCTCGGGCGGCGAGGCGCAGCGGCTGCGGCTGGCGACGCAGATCGGCTCGCAGCTCGTCGGCGTCCTCTACATCCTCGACGAGCCCTCGATCGGGCTGCACCAGCGCGACAACGACAAGCTGATCGCGACGCTCGAGCGGCTGAAGGCGCTCGGCAACACCGTCCTCGTCGTCGAGCACGACGAGCAGATGATGCGCACCGCCGACCACCTCGTCGACATGGGCCCGGGAGCGGGCGAGCACGGCGGCTACGTCGTCGCCGAGGGCACGGCGAAGGAGGTGATGCGGATCAAGGGCTCCGTCACCGGCCAGTTCCTCTCCGGCGAGCGGCGGATCGCGATCCCGCCCCGGCGCGAGGACGACCGCGGCCACTTCACCATCCGCGGCGCCGCCGAGCACAACCTGAAGGGGATCGACGTCGACGTCCCCGTCGGCAAGTTCGTCACCGTCACCGGCGTCTCCGGCTCGGGCAAGTCGACCCTCGTCAACGAGATCCTCTACAAGGCGCTGGCGAACCGGCTCAACCGCATGCGCGTCAAGCCAGGCGAGCACGCGTCGGTGGAGGGGATCGACGTCTTCGACAAGGTGATCGACATCGACCAGAAGCCGATCGGCCGCACGCCGCGCTCGAACCCGGCGACGTACATCGACCTGTTCACGCACATCCGCGAGCTCTACTCGCTCACGCCCGAGGCGAAGGTGCGCGGCTACAAGCCGGGCCGCTTCTCCTTCAACGTCCGCGGCGGCCGCTGCGAGACCTGCAAGGGCGACGGCACGATCAAGATCGAGATGCACTTCCTGCCCGACGTCTACGTGCCCTGCGAGACCTGCCACGGGCACCGCTACAACAAGGAGACGCTCGAGGTCAGGTTCAAGGGCAAGTCGATCGCGGACGTGCTCGAGATGTCGGTCGAGGAGGCGCTCACCTTCTTCGCCAAGATCCCGAAGCTGCGCCGGCGGCTGCAGACGCTCCACGACGTCGGCCTCGACTACATCAAGCTCGGCCAGCCGGCGACGACGCTCTCCGGCGGCGAGGCGCAGCGCGTCAAGCTCGCCGCCGAGCTCTGCAAGGTCGCCACCGGCCGGACGCTCTACATCCTCGACGAGCCGACGACGGGGCTCCACTTCGCCGACATCGAGAAGCTGCTCGAGGTGCTGCAGCGGCTCGTCGACGCCGGCAACACCGTGCTCGTGATCGAGCACAACCTCGACGTGATCAAGCAGGCCGACTGGGTGATCGACCTCGGCCCGGAGGGCGGCGAGGCGGGCGGCGAGCTGATCGCGGCCGGCACGCCGGAGCAGGTCGCCGAGACCGAGGGCTCGTTCACGGGCCAGTTCCTGCGCGGAGTGCTCGCCCAGCGCGGCGAGCCCGTCGCCGCCTGACGTGGAGGAAATCGCTCCCGGCCTCAGGCGCTGGACCTCCTGGCACGACCACTGGGAGGAGGAGGTCGGCTCGCTCGCCCTCGAGACCGAGGACGGCCTCGTCCTGATTGACCCGCTCGAGCCGCCGGCGGAG
>CAVTSN010000019.1:0-71627 GCA_963737455.1 uncultured Gaiellaceae bacterium
CCGCTCGGCCGCCGAGGATGCTCTTCCTCGACGCGGCCGAGCGGCTGCTCGTCGACATCGGCTACGCGAAGATCACGACGCGCCGGCTCGCCGAGGAGGCGGGCGTCAACCATGGCCTCGTCCACTACTACTTCGGCTCGAACGAGAACCTGCTCGTGCGCGCGCTCGAGCGGTTCACGGAAGGGTTGATCGCGCGCCAACGCGACCTCTATGCGGCCGACATGCCGTTCGTGGAGAAGTGGCGGACGGCGATGCGCTACCTCGTCGCGGAGGACCGCGCCTACGAGAAGGTCGGGCTTCAGCTCCAGGCGATGGCCTGGAACGACGCCGGGTTGCGGGAGCGGCTCGCCCGTGTCAACGGCGAGTGGCGGGCCGTGCTCACCGACGCGTTTCGGGAGCCGCACCGCGAGCTCGGGCTCGAGCTGCCGCTCGAGGCGCTCGTCTCGCTCGTGATCACCTTCAACGTCGGGATCATGGTCGAGCGCCTGGGCGGGATCGACACCGGGCACGCAGAGCTCCTGGACTGGATACGACGGATGGCTGTCGAGCTGACCACCGAGCGCGCCGCGATCGTCGCGACGGCGCTCGACTACTTCGAGGGCTGGTTCGACGGCGACGCCGAGCGGATGGAGCGCGCCCTGCACCCCGTGCTCGCGAAACGGGGGGGCCGGGGTTTGCGCACGGGTCACGAAGGAGTGAGATGGTCACGTGGACGGGCGAGGGTGAGGGGAAGGCGAAGGACCCCGGCCCGGGCCGGCGCATCGACGTCACCGTCGTCGACGTGCACGGCGACATCGCCAGCGCAGTCGTCGACTCGGACGTCTACCACGAGTATCTCCATCTCGCCCGGACGGACGACGGCTGGAAGATCGTCAACGCGCTATGGCAGGTCGACGTAACACCGGCCGAAGAGCAGACGCGGGCGCGCTATCCGGACGAATCCGGATACGTCGAGCGCGACGGGGTGGCGCGCGTCTTCTACCCCGGTGTACGGCTCGGGCGAGCCGACGTTCCTGCTCCTACCAACGTCAAGTTCGAATCATCCATTCACGCCAGTGGAAGGCTCAGATCCCCTTTCTCGCACGCGAGCACCGCGTCGTCACGTTCGACGGCCGTGGCAACGGGCGCTCCGACCGGCCGACGGCGTCCGAGGCGTACGACGAGCGAGAGTTCGCGCTTGACGCGCTCGCCGTGCTCGACGCGACCGCCACGGAACGCGCCGTCCTCGTCGGCTATTCGCTCGGCGCGCCCCGCGGCCTCATCCTCGCGGTCGAGCAGCCGGAGCGCGTCGCCGGCGCGGTCTTCATCGGCCCCGCGTTCTCGGGCGGCGGCGAGCCGCTCCCGGAGCGGGTGATGCCGTGGGAGGACGAGCTCGACACGGACGAGGGCTGGGCGAAGTACAACCGCCACTACTGGCTCCGCGACTACCGCGGCTTCCTCGAGTTCTTCTTCGGAAAGATCTTCCGGGAATCGCACTCGACGAAGCAGATCGAGGACTGCGTCGGCTGGGGGCTCGAGACGACGGCCGAGACGCTCATCGCCGCGCACTACGGCGCGAAGCCGCTCGGCCGCCGAGGACGCGCTCCTCGACGCGGCCGAGCGGCTGCTGGTCGACATCGGCTACGCCAAGATCACCACGCGCCGCCTGGCCGAGGAGGCGGGCGTCAACCACGGGCTCGTCCATTACTACTTCGGCTCGAACGAGAACCTGCTCGTGCGCGCCCTGGAGCGCTTCACCGAGCGGCTGATCGACCGGCAGCGGGAGCTCTATGCCGCCGACATGCCCTTCGTGGAGAAGTGGCGAACCGCGATGCGCTATCTCGTGGCCGAGGACCGCACGTACGAGAAGGTCTGGCTCGAGCTGCAGGCGATGGCCTGGAACGACGAGGGGCTGCGCGACCGGCTCGCGCGCGTGAACGCGGAGTGGCGCGCCGTCCTGACCGACGCCTTCCGCGAGCCGCACCGCGAGCTCGGGGTCGAGATGCCGCTCGAAGCCCTCGTCTCCCTCGTGATCACGTTCAATGTCGGAATCATGGTCGAGCGCCTGGGCGGGATCGACACCGGGCACGCGGAGCTCCTGGAATGGATCGACGGATGGCTGTCGAGCTGACCACCGAGCGCGCCGCGATCGTCGCGACGGTGCTCGACTACTTCGAGGGCTGGTTCGACGGCGACGCCGCGCGGATGGAGCGCGCTCTCCACCCGGCGCTCGCGAAGCGGTCGCTCGGCCAGGTCGCTCCGCAGGCGGAGCGGTCACGAAGGAGCGAGATGGTCGCGTGGACGGCGGAGGGCGAAGGGAAGGCCGAGGATCCGGGCCGGGCCGGCGCATCGACGTCACCGTCGTCGACGTCCACGGGAACATCGCCAGCGCCGTCGTCGACTCGGACGTCTATCGCGAGTACCTTCATCTCGTCCGGACGGACGACGGCTGGAAGATCGTCAACGCGCTATGGCACTCGACGTAGCACCGGCGCGCGAGCAGACGCGGGCGCGCTACCCGGACGAGTCCGGGTACGTCGAGCGCGACGGCGTGCGCGTCTTCTACGAGGTCTACGGCTCGGGCGAGCCGACCTTCCTGCTGCTGCCGACGTGGTCGATCATCCACTCGCGGCAGTGGAAGGGGCAGATCCCGTTCCTCGCGCGCGAGCACCGCGTCGTCACGTTCGACGGCCGCGGCAACGGGCGCTCCGACCGTCCGACCGTGTCCGAGGCATACGACGAGCGCGAGTTCGCGCTGGACGCGCTCGCGGTGCTGGACGCGACCGCGACCGACCGCGCCGTCATCGTCGGGTACTCGCTCGGCGCGCCGCGGGGGCTGATCCTCGCGGCCGAGCAGCCGGAGCGCGTCGCGGGCGCGGTCTTCATCGGCCCTGCCTACTCGGGCGGCGGCGAGCCGCTGCCGGAGCGGGTCGATGCCGTGGGAGGACGAGCTCGACACCGACGAGGGCTGGGCGAAGTACAACCGGCACTACTGGCTGCGGGACTACCGCGGCTTCCTCGAGTTCTTCTTCGGGAAGATCTTCCGCGAGCGGCACTCGACGAAGCAGATCGAGGACTGCGTCGGCTGGGGGCTCGAGACGACGGCCGAGACGCTCATCGCCGCGCACTACGGCGCGAAGCCGGAGCCCGAGGAGGCACAGGCGCTCGCGCAGCGCGTGCGCTGTCCGGTGCTGGTGCTCCACGGCAGCCGACGACGCGATCGCGTCGCACACCCGCGGGCGCGCGCTCGCCGAGCACACGGGCGGCGACCTCGTCCTGCTCGAAGGGTCCGGGCACGCGCCGCACGCGCGGGATCCCGTGTTCTTCAACCTCCTGCTGCGCGACTTCGCGCGGAGGCTCGCGTGACCGTCGTCGCGGAACAGCACGAGCAGACCCGCGCCCGCTATCCCGACGAGGAGGGCTACGTCGAGCGCGACGGCGTGCGCGTCTTCTACGAGGTCTACGGCACGCGCGAGCCGACGATCCTGCTGCTGCCGACGTGGGCGCTCATCCACTCGCGCCACTGGAAACTGCAGATCCCGTGGCTCGCACGGCACTGCCGTGTGGTCACGTTCGACGGGCGCGGGAACGGCCGCTCCGACCGCCCGCAGGGTGCCGAGGCATACGCGATCCGCGAGTTCGCCGCCGACACGCTCGCGGTGATGGACGCCACCGCGACGGAGCGCGCCGTCTTCGTCGGCGTGTCGTGCGCGGCGCTCTGGGGCGTCGTGCTCGCCGCGGAGCATCCAGAGCGCGTCGCCGGCGCCGCGTTCATCGGGCCGGCCGTCCCGCTGGCGCCGCCGCTGCCCGAACGCACCGTCTATTCCTTCGACGAGCGGCTCGACACCGACGACGGGTGGGCGAAATACAACATGCACCACTGGCTGACGGACTATCGGGACTTCCTCGAGTTCTTCATCGGGAAGTGCTTCACGGAGCCGCACTCGACGAAGCCGATCGAGGACGCGATCGGCTGGGCGCTCGAGACGACTCCCGAAGTGCTCGCGGACCACGACGCCGGCATCGACCTGCCGATCGGCGGCGACTTCAGGGAGCTCTGCGGGCGCGTTCGCTGTCCGGTGCTCGTCATGCACGGCGACGAGGACGCGCTCCACTCGCACGCGCGGGGCGTGGCGCTCGCCGAGGCGACGGGCGGGCAGCTCGTCACGCTCCAGGGCTCCGGACACTTTCCGCAGGCGCGGGATCCGGTGATGATCAACCTGCTCCTTCGTGAGTTCGTGGAGCGGCTGCCGTGATCGTCGAGCCGGCACGCGCGAGCAGACCCGCGCGCGCTACCCCGACGAGGAGGGCTACGTCGAGCGCGACGGCGTCCGCGTCTTCTACGAGGTCTACGGCGACGCGCCGACGACGTTCCTGCTCTTCCCGACCTCCCCGATCTCGCATTCGCGGATGTGGAAGGGGCAAATCCCGTACCTGTCGCGCCACTTCCGCGTGGTGGTGTTCGACCCGCGCGGGAACGGGAGGTCGGACCGGCCGGACAACGCCGAGGCGTATTCCTACTGGGAGGTCATGAAGGACGGCCGCGCCGTCCTCGAGGCGATCGGCGCGGAGACGGCGCTCCTGGGCGGGCTCTGCGACGGCGGCGGCTACGCGCTCATGCTCGCCGCGACCGATCCCGCGGTCGCGCTCGGCGTAGTGGCGATCTCGCCCTCCGTCCCGCGGCTGACGCCCGGACATCCGAACTACCGCCGCTATCCGTCCACCGAGCCGCTCGACACCGACGAGGGCTGGGCCAAGTGGAACGTGCACTACTGGCGGCGCGACTTCCGCGGGTTCCTCGAGTTCTTCTTCTCGCAGCAGCTCCCCGAGCCGCACTCGACGAAGCAGATCGAGGACTGCGTCCGCTGGGGGCTCGACGGAGGCGTGGAGTCGCTCGTCCTCGCCGACGAGGAGGCGCCGCCGCCGTTCGCCAGCGCGGAGGAGGCGCGCGAGCTCGTCGCACGCGTCCGCTGCCCGGTGCTCGTCGTCCACGGCGAGCTCGACAACTGCCAGACGCGCGAGCGCGCACTCGCGGTCGCGGAGCTCACTGGCGGGACGTTCGTCGGGCTCGAGGGCGCAGGGCACATCCCGACGGCGCGTCACCCAGTGAAGATCAACACGCTGATGCGGCAGTTCGGCGAAGCGGTCGCACCGCAGGACTCGTTTCAGCCGCTCGCCTCGAGGAGGCAGACATGATCGCAGTCGCAAATGCACGCGAGCAGACGCGCGCCCGGTACCCCGACGAGGAGGGCTACGTCGAGCGCGACGGCGTGCGCGTGTTCTACGAGGTCTACGGCGATGCGCCGACGACGTTCCTGCTCTTTCCGACCGGACCGATCTCGCACTCGCGCCTCTGGAAGGCGCAGATCCCGTACCTGTCGCGGTACTTCCGCGTGGTCACGTTCGACCCGCGAGGAAACGGCCGCTCCGACCGCCCCGGCACGCCGGATGCCTACTCGCGCTGGGAGTTCGCCGAGGACGGTCGCGCGGTCCTCGCGGCGGCGGGGGCGGAGAGGGCGCTGCTCGGCGGGCTCTGCCACGGGGGCGGCTCGGCGCTCATGCTCGCCGCGACGTACCCGGCTTGCGCGCTCGGCGTGTTCGCGATCGCGCCGTTCGTCCCGATGCTCACGCCTGCGCATCCGCACTACCTTCAGTTTCCGTTCGACGAGGAGCTCGAGACGGACGAGGGCTGGGCGAAGTGCAACCGCCACTACTGGCGGCGCGACTACCGCGACTTCCTCGAGTTCTTCTTCGCGCAGCAGCTCCCCGAGCCGCACTCGACGAAGCAGATCGAGGACGCGGTCGAGTGGGGGCTCGCAGGCGACGTGGAGGCGGTCATCCTCTCGACCGGCGAGTCGGGGCGTCCGTGGGAGAGCCAGGAGGACGCGCGTGCAATGTGCGAGCGTGTGCGCTGTCCGGTGCTCGTTCTGTACGGCGAGCTGGACGGGTGCCAGCCGCGCGAGGAGGCGTCAGCCGTGGTCGAGTACACCGGCGGGACCCTCGTCGCAATGGAAGGCGTCGGCCACTTCCCGCAGGCGCGTCACCCGGTGAAGGTGAACGGGCTGATGCGCGAGTTCGCCGAGTCGGTCGTGCCGCCGGCGCCGAAGGTGAAGACGTGGACGCGGGCGCTCAGCCGGCGTCGGCGCGCGCTCTACGTCTCCTCGCCGATCGGGCTCGGCCACGCTCGGCGCGACGTCGCGATCGCCAAGGAGCTGCGGAAGCTGCACCCCGACCTCGAGATCGACTGGCTCGCGCAGCACCCGGTGACGGCCGTGCTCGAGGCAGAGGGGGAGCGGATCCACCCGGCGAGCGCCCTGCTCGCGAACGAGTCGGCGCACATCGAGAGCGAGTCGGCCGAGCACGACCTGCATGCCTTCCAGGCGATCAGGCGGATGGACGAGATCCTCGTCGCCAACTTCATGCTCTTCCTCGACCTCGTGCGCGAGGAGAACTACGACCTCTGGATCGGCGACGAGGCCTGGGAGGTCGACTACTTCCTGCACGAGAACCCGGAGCTGAAGTCGGCGGCGTACGTCTGGCTGACGGACTTCGTCGGCTGGCTGCCGATGGACGACGGCGGTGAGCACGAGGCGTTCCTGACCACCGACTACAACGCCGAGATGATCGAGCACATCGCCCGCTTCCCCAGGATCCGCGACCGGGCGGTGTTCGTCGGCAACCCCGACGACGTCGTCCCCAACTCGTTCGGGAACGGCCTCCCGGGGATCCGCGACTGGACGGAGCAGCACTACGACTTCTCCGGCTACGTGACCGGTTTCGAGCCCGTCGCCGACCGGGAGAAGCTGAGGGCCGAGCTCGGGTACGGGCCGCGGCGAGCAGGTCTGCATCGTCACCGTCGGCGGGTCGGGCGTGGGCGGGCATCTGCTCCGCCGTGTGATCGAGGCGTTCCCGCAGGCCAAGGCGAACGTGCCGGAGCTGCGGATGGTCGTCGTCGCCGGGCCGCGGATCGATCCGGCGAGCCTGCCGCAGCACGACGGGCTCGAGATCCGCCCGTACGTGCACGAGCTCTACCGCCACCTCGCGGCGTGCGATCTCGCCGTCGTCCAGGGCGGCCTGACGACCTCGATGGAGCTGACCGCCAACGCGCGCCCGTTCCTCTACTTCCCGCTGCGCCACCACTTCGAGCAGAACTTCCACGTCCACCACCGGCTGGAGCGGTACGGCGCCGGACGTCGCATGGACTTCGAGACCGACGGCCCGGCCGAGATCGCAGCCGCGATCGCCGAGGAGATCGGCCGCGAGGTCGACTACCGGCCGGTGGAGACCGACGGGGCGTCGCGCGCGGCGGCGCTGATCGCCGAGCTGCTGTAGTCGTCGAGCCAGGCGGCGACCGCGCGCGGCGTTCGCAAGCGCACCACGGGGAACGGGGCAAGCTCGACCGGATAGCGGCGCCGGCGCTCGAAATGCATCCGCAGCGCGAAACCGAAGAGCGATTCGCGGCCCCAGAACGCACCTCGCAGCGACTCTCGGTTGTCGTTCCAGAGCACCTCGCGGCCTCGGAGCCGGCGCACGGTTCGCCGCAGCAGCCGGGGGAACCAGACACGGAGCGGGAGGTCGAGCCAGACAACGGTGTCGGCGCGCTCGAGAACGAGATCTCCGAGCTTTCTGCGGTAGGTCCCGTCGACGACCCAGCCGTCGGTGTCCAGCACGGGCAGCAGGCGCTCGCGCAACTCATCGTCGGTCGCCTCGAGCCAGTTCGGGCCGTGGACGAGGCTGTCGACCTCGACGAAGGGCACGTCCAGGCGGCGCGCGAGCTCACGGCCGAGGGTCGTCTTGCCATTGCCGCTCGCGCTGGCGACGATCGCGACCTTCTTCATAACCGACGCGGCTCGAGCGGCTGCTCGCCGTCGACGTCGACGCGGTAGCCGCGCGCGCCCTCGCGCTGGCTGACGACTTCGCGCAGCTCGGTGCCCTCGAAGTGGAACGCGGCATCGTCGTCGGCTGCGTACCCGGGCGCGAGGACGCCGTCGCGCACGAGCCGGGTGTACGTCGGGCGCCGTTCCGGCTCGCCGTCGAAGTGGGGGCAGAAGCTCCCGGCAGGAAGCCGAGCCCGCCGCCGAGCTCGCGCAGCCGCGGGCCGAAGGAGTCGGTGACGGAGTCCTCGAACCAGCAGTTCGCGCCGGCGCTCCAGCCGCCGAGGACGGCGCCGCGCTCCCACGCCTCTCGCAGGGCGATGTCGACGCCGTGCACGCGCCAGATCGCGAGCATGTTCGCCGTGTTGCCACCGCCGACGTAGATCACGTCCTGCCGGGCGATGTGCGCCGCCGGCTCCTCGGGCATCCCGAAGAGCTCGAGGTGGCTCGGCTCGCACTCGCGTCCGCCGAACGCGTCGTAGAACGCACTCGACTCGCTCCGGCCGTGCGCCGACGCAGTGCCGACGTAGCAGACGCTCGGCCGCGCTTCGATCCGGCGAGCTCGAGCAGGAACTCCTCGATCGCGGAGTTGCGGCTGAGAGGTCGCCGCCGCCCATCGCGAGGATGTGGCCGCTCATCAGCTCCGCAGTCCGCCGATGACTCGTCCTGTGCGCTGGTCTCAGGAAAACGAAAGGAGCTGCCATGAGCAAGGTGCTGGCAGGCATCACGATGTCGATGGACGGGTTCGTGACCGGGCCGAACGACCGGCTTGGCGCCGGGCTCGGCGACGGCGGCGAGCGCTTGCACTACTGGGTCTTCGGCGGACCCTGGACGTACGACAACGACGCCCGCGGCTCGCAGTCGGAGGTCGACCAGGAGTACTTGAACGACGTGTTCTCTTCCGGCGGCGCCTGGCTCGTCGGCCGGACGATGCACGACGTGGTCAACGGCTGGGGCGACGATCCCGGCTTCGGCGTCCCGGTGTACGTGGTGACGCACAGAACGCACGAGACCGTGGTCAAGGGCGACACCACGTTCGAGTTCGTCACGGACGGGATCGACGTGGCCCTCGAAAAGGCGCGCGCGGCCGCTGGCGACAAGAACGTGATCGTGATGGGCGGGGCCGACCTGCTCCGCCAGTACCTCGACGCCGGCGTCGTCGAGGAGCTCACGCTCACGATCGCGCCGGTGCTGCTCGGCGCCGGGAAGCGGCTCTTCGACGGGATCGAGCGGACCGACCTCGGGTTCGAACGCACGGCCGTGATCGAGTCCCCGTACGCGACGCACCTGCGCTACGAGGTGCGAGTGTAGATTCCGGGCGCTCATGCGCTATGTCTACGACTTCGACGAGGACTCCGGCGGCGGCCGGGAGCTGCTCGGCGGCAAGGGGATCGGCCTCGCCGAGATGACCGCGCTCGGGGTCCCCGTCCCGGCGGGATTCACGATCACGACCGATGCCTGCCGCGCCTACATGGCGTCGGGCGGAGAGCTGCCGGACGGGCTCGAGGACGAGGTCGCGAAGCACATCGCCTCGCTCGAGGCGAAGGCGGGCAAGCGGTTCGGCGACTCCGACGATCCGCTGCTCGTCTCGGTCCGCTCCGGCGCGGCCGTCTCGATGCCGGGGATGATGGACACGATCCTCAACCTCGGCCTCAACGACGAGGCGGTCGCGGGTCTCGCGAAGACGACCGGCAACGAGCGCTTCGCCTACGACTCCTACCGGCGGTTGATCCAGATGTACGGCGAGGTCGTCGACGGCGTCGAGGGCCACCGCTTCGAGCAGCCGCTCACCGACCTGAAGGCATGCCCGCGGCGCGAAGCAGGACGTCGAGCTGACCGCCGCCGACCTGGCCGAGCTGATCGAGACGTTCAAGCGGATCTACGCCGAGGAGACCGGCTCGCCCTTCCCGCAGGACGCCCGCGCGCAGCTCGAGAAGGCCGTCCGCGCCGTCTTCGACTCCTGGGAGTCGCCGCGCGCGCAGGTCTACCGGCGCACGTACGAGATCCCGGACGACCTCGGCACGGCGGTCAACGTCGTCCAGATGGTGTTCGGGAACAAGGGCGACAGCTCCGGCACCGGCGTCTGCTTCACGCGCGACCCGTCCACGGGGGAGAGCGTCCTCTACGGCGAGTTCCTCCAGAACGCGCAGGGCGAGGACGTCGTCGCCGGGATCCGCACGCCCGAGCCGATCGAGCGGATGAACCAGCTGCTGCCGGAGGCGTACGCCCAGCTGCTCGAGACGATCGCGCCGGCTCGAGACCCATTACCGCGACATGCAGGACATCGAGTTCACGGTCGAGGAGGGAACGCTCTTCCTGCTCCAGACGCGGACGGCGAAGCGGACTGCCGCGGCGGCGCTGCGGGCGGCGGTCGAGATGGTCGGCGAGGGGCTGATCTCGAAGGAGGAGGCGGTCGCGCGGATCGACCCGGCCCAGCTCGACCAGCTGCTCCACCCGATGATCGACCCGGCGGCCGACGTCCAGGTCGTCGCGAAGGGGCTGAACGCGTCGCCGGGCGCTGCCTCCGGCGCGATCGTCTTCGACGCCGACACGGCCGAGGATCGCGGCAAGGCGGGGGAGAGCGTGATCCTCGTCCGCTGGGAGACGACCCCGGACGACTTCCACGGGATGGTGCAGGCGGCGGGGATCCTGACCGCGCACGGCGGGCTCACCTCGCACGCGGCCGTCGTCGCGCGGGGGATGGGGACGCCCTGCGTCACCGGCTGCGAGGCGCTCCACGTCGACGTCCGCGCCAAGACCGCTCGCCTGCCCGGGCACGAGCTGAAGGAAGGCGACACGATCACGATCAACGGCGGCACCGGCGAGGTGATCGTCGGCGCGGTGCCGCTCGTACCGCCGCAGATCAACGACGACTTCTCCGCGATCCTCGACTGGGCGGACGGGATCCGGCGTCTGCGGGTGCGTACGAACGCCGACACGCCGGAGGACTCGGCCAAGGCGCGCGAGTTCGGCGCCGAGGGGATCGGCCTCTGCCGGACGGAGCACATGTTCGCCGACGCCGACCGGCTGGGGCTGATGCGGGAGATGATCCTCGCCGCCGACGAGGACGGCCGCCGCTCCGCACTCGAGCGGCTGCTGCCGATCCAGCAGGCCGACTTCGAGGGGATCTTCGAGGCGATGGCCGGCCTGCCGGTGACGATCCGGTTGCTCGACTGGCCGCTGCACGAGTTCCTGCCCTCGCTCGAGGAGGAGCAGGACGAGCGCATGCGCGAGCGGATCCGGGCGCTGCAGGAGTCGAACCCGATGCTCGGCTGGCGTGCCTGCCGGCTCGGGCTCTTCTTCCCCGAGATCTACGAGATGCAGGTGCGGGCGATCGTGCGGGCGGCGATCGCGGTCCGCGACCGCGGCGGCGAGGCGCCGCTCGTCGAGATCATGCACCCGCTCGTCGGCTTCGGCGAGGAGCTGCGGCGGCTGCGCGAGCTGACCGTCCGCGTCGCGGCCGAGGAGGGCGAGCTCGACTACCTCGTCGGCACCATGATCGAGCTGCCGCGCGCCTGCATCCGCGCCGACGAGATCGCGGTGCACGCGGACTTCTTCTCCTTCGGCACGAACGACCTCACCCAGACCGCGCTCGGGATCTCACGTGACGACGGCGGCCGCTTCCTCGCCCACTACCTCGAGACCGGAATCCTCGATCGCGACCCGTTCGAGACGATCGACCAGGACGGCGTCGGCGACCTGATGGAGATCGCCGTCGAGCGTGGTCGCGGCGTGCGCGAGGAGATCAAGCTCGGCATCTGCGGCGAGCACGGCGGCGAGCCGAAGTCGGTCGCGTTCTGCCACCGGCTCGGCCTCGACTACGTCAGCTGCAGCCCCTACCGCGTCCCGCTCGCCCGCCTCGCCGCCGCGCAGGCCGCACTGGCGGAGCAGGGCACCGTCGCGGTGGCAATCGGCGGCTAGCGACTTTGTGTTTCTGAGCTACTTGCTCGGTCGTGCCGCGTAACCATGCGGTCGAGCGAGCGCTTGTGTTTCAGAAACACAAAGTCCTCAGCGCGCTAGGCGTACCCCTTCACCTTCCAGTAGGCGACGGCGACGCTGATCAGGCCGACGGCGGCGATGCTGACGATCGAGGCGGCGTCGATCCGGCTGTAGGCGGCGCTGCCCTTGCCGAACCGGGACAGGGCGAGAATGCACAGCGCTCCGCCAGCGAGGCCGCCGAGGTGGCCGCCGATCGAGATCCCGGGGACGGCGAAGGTGAAGGCGATGTTGATGATCAGGAGCGTCAGCGCGCTGCCGCCGAGCACGTAGGTGCCCTGGCGCTCGAGGACGATCGCGGCGCCGAGGATCCCGAAGATCGCGCCGGACGCGCCGACGGTGACGGCGGTCGGGTTGGCGATCAGGGCGCCGGCCGAGCCGGCGAGACCCGAGACGACGTAGAGGAGGACGTAGCGGAGAGAGCCGAGGTAGTCCTCGAGCGGCCGGCCGATCCACCAGAGCGCGAGCATGTTCATCCCGAGATGGATCGGGCCGTAGTGCAGGAAGGCGGCCGAGATCAGCCGGTACCAGTCGCCCTGTGCGACCAGCGGCCCGTAGAGGGCGCCGTGCTGGTAGATCCAGCCCGAGCTCGCGTTGATCGACGCGCCGCCGGCGAGCTGGAGGAAGTAGATGCCGACGTTGATCACGATCAGCGTCAGCGTGACGGTGCCCTGCCGGCCCGCCGAGCTGCGCTGGAGGTTCCGGACGACTTTCTTTGCCGGGCCGCGCGCCACGCCCGCGTGGTCGGGACAGCGGATGCCGACGGGGCCGAACGTCATGCAGTCCGGGCAGATGCCGCGGCCGCACTCGGAGCACGAGACACCCGTCTCCCGATCCGGGTGCCGGTAGCACCTGAGCAGCTCAGCCATCCGGTCTAGCCTAGCCAGATGAAGGTCCATGTCGCGTTCACTCCGGACGAGGCCGCAGCGGCCCCGACGGGGATCGTCGTCGACGTCGTCCGGGCGACGTCGACGATCGCGCAGGCCCTCTCGGCGGGCTACCGGCGCGTGCTCTGCGTGCCCGAGATCGAGCAGGCCAGGACGCTGCGCGCCGAGCTCGCCGACAGCGTCGTCGGCGGCGAGCGCGACGCCGTCCGGATCGAGGGCTTCGACGTCGGCGCGTCGCCCCGCGAGTTCCTCGAGCCGAAGGCGGAGACGCTGATCCTCTCGACGACGAACGGGACGCGGACGATCGTGACGGCGGCCGAGCGCTGCGACGAGGTCTGATCGGGAGCCTGCTCAACCTCGACGGTCGTCCGCGCGGCGGCGCGGGGAGGACGTCGCCGTCATCTGCGCCGGCTACAAGGGCGCATTCGCCTTCGACGACGCCTACTGCGCCGGCGGTTCGTACAGGCGCTCGAGGGCGAGCGAACCGACGCGCCATCGCCGCGGCACTGCTCGCCGACGCGTTTCCGAACGCGCTCGACGGGCTGAACGCGCGCACGTACGGCCCGCTCGAGGACGACCTCGTCTTCTGCGCGCGCGAGAGCGTGCTCGACGCGGTCCCGCGCTACGCGGGCAGGCGCGGCCCCGCGGCCGAGATCGTGTCTAGGCGGGCGGGATGTTCTGGTTGATCCGGAAGAAGTTGTCCGGATCGAGCTGCGTCTTCAGCGCCTGCAGCCGCGCGTACTTGGCGGGGCCGTAGGACTCCTGCACTCGGTCGGCGCCCTCGTCGCCGAGGAAGTTCACGTAGACGCCCTGATGCCACGGCTCGAGCGCGGACCAGAAGCTCCGCACCCAGTCGCGCTCCTGCTCGAAGCCCGCCTCGGTCTCGGTGGAGACGCCGATGTTGTAGGTGAAGCCCGCGCCGCGGCCGTTGAAGGCGGTCTCGTCCTCGCCGACGCGACTGACCGCGCCGCCCATCTGCCAGATCGGGAAGGAGCTGAGCGGCGACTCGATCTGGAGCGAGCGCTCCATCGTCAGGTCGATGATCTCGTCCGTCAGCTCGGCGACGTCGCAGCTCTTGAAGTAGTACCAGCGGCCGGGCACGAAGCTCGGGTCGAGCATCGCCTGGTGCGCGAGGTACGGCTTCGGCACGCAGACGTCCGCAACCGGTGAGCCGAAGTCGCGCAGCGGCTTGATGAACCGCTCGCCCTCCTCGAGGTCGCCGACCCAGCAGCAGATCACCATCACGACCGGCTGCCCGTGCAGCTCCTCCGGGATGATCGGCAGCGGGGGCGCCTTGCGGTGGACGATGATCGTCATCAGGTCGTCGGGCGCCTCCGCGACCCAGTCGCGGTAGAAGCGGAGCACGTCGCCGGAGCGCTCCATCGGCCAGATCACCGGTCCGGCCAGGATCTGCGGCCCGAGCGGCACGCACTCGAACTCGAACTCGGTCACGATCCCGAAGTTGCCGCCGCCGCCGCGAAGCCCCCAGAAGAGCTCGGAGTTCTCGTCCGCGCTCGCCTTGACGAACTCACCGTCCGCGGTGACGAGGTCGACGGAGCGGAGGCGGTCGACCGAGAGGCCGTGCTTGCGCATGATCCAGCCGATCCCACCGCCGAGCGTCAGCCCCGCGACGCCCGTGTGCGTCACGATCCCGGACGGCACCGCGAGCCCGAAGGCCTGCGTCTCCCGGTCGAGCTCGCCGAGCAGGACACCGGCCTGCGCGCGCGCGATGCGCCGCTCCGGGTCGACGCGGACGCCCTTCATCGGCGAGAGGTCGATCATCAGCGCGTCGTCGGCGACCGAGTAGCCGGGGAACGAGTGGCCGCCGCTGCGGATCGCGACGGGGACGCCGCTCGCGCGCGCGGCCTTGACGGCCGTGATCACATCGGCGACGCCGGCGCAGCGTGCGATCGCGGCGGGGTGCCGGTCGATCGACCCGTTCCAGATCCGCCGGTGCTCGTCGAAGCCGGGATCGGATGGGCCGACGATCTCGCCGCGGAAGGCAGCGGCATCCAGCTCGAGCGCGTCGACGGTCGTGCTCACGCGGTCAGTTTGGCACGTCGGACGTCCGAGCTCAAAGCCGGTTCGCGTCGTTGTCGAGCCACTTGCCGGACACGATCGACCAGAACTCCGGCTGCGGCTCGAAGCCGACCACCTTGTAGAGCTCCTGGGCGTCGTTGGTCTGGAGCCCGATGTGCTGGCCCGGAACGGCGGCGATCAGCAGCCGCAGCATCCGCGCGGCGATCCCCTGCCGCCGGTGCGACGACGCCGTCCAGACGTCGACGAGGTAGGCGTTGCAGACACCGTCCGAGAGCAGCCGCGCCATCCCCACGACCCGGTCGCCGTCGCGGGCGATCGCGACGTGCTGGGACTGCTCGAACGACCGCCTGAGCGCGTCGGCCGAGCGGCCGTTGTCGAAGTCGTCGGCAGCGAGGTCGGCCTTGGCCCGCGCCCAGTCGATCCCGTCGAGCGAGTCGTCGATCCGGACGGTCATGCGTTCACTATCGCAGCCGTTCGATCCGCTCGAACGCGTCCTCCGGAGCCCGATCAGGGCGGCGAGCGCAGCCTGGAGCGTCGGAGTTCGGATCAGCGGCTCGCTGAACGTTACGCTCGAATCGAACCCGTGCGAGTCAATCCTCTAGGTTCCCCGTCGTGGCGGAGACGGACGAGTTGGGGCGGGGCGGGCGGCTGCGCGGCGGCGCTGCGGACGAGCTCGTGGCGGCGGCCTATGCGGCCGAGACTGCCCATGGCCCGCGTCTCGCTCACGGGTTGTCGCTCGCAGATCTCGCGCACGCCGTCGCACTCATCGAGGGTGGCGATCTCGCGGGCGAGGACGCGAAGTCGCTCCTGCGGGGGCTGCTCGAGCTGCACGCGATCCCCGGCGACGAGTTCCCATGGGACCCGTCGCTCGGCGATGCGTTCAACGCACGCGAGGCCGAGCTCGAGCGGCGCGTCGGACCGGCGGCCGCCGGCTGGCTGAGCGCCGGCCGTCCACGGCGCGAGGCGTTTCGCGTCGCGCTCCGGTTGACGGCCCGTGCGGGGGCGCGGGAGCTGCATGACGCGCTCGTAGACCAGGCCGCGGCACTCGTCCGGCACGCAGGCGCAACGCGCACCGCGCTCGCGACCGACTACACCTACCTCCAGCCGGCACAGCCGACAACGGTCGGCCACCTCCTCCTGGCGTACGCCTACCCGGCGCTTCGCGACGGCGACCGGGCGCGCGCCTCGCACGCAACTCTCGGGGCGAGCGTCGCGGGGGCCGGTGGGAGTGCAGGCTCGCGCTGGTCGCTCGATCGTGCGCGACTCGCTGAGCTGCTGGGCTGCGACGGAATCGTCGAGCACGCCAAGGACGCCGCGTGGCAGGCCGACGCGTACCTCGAGCTCCTTGCGACCCTCGCGATCGCCTCGACGCACCAGAGCCAGCTCGGCCAGGACTTCGAGATCTACGCCAGCCAGGAGTTCGGTCTGGTCGAGCTCGCGGACGCCCACAGTCGCGCGAGCGCACTGATGCCGCAGAAGAAGAATCCGTACGCGCTCGCCGCAATACGCACGCAGGCGGGTCAGGCCGCCGGCGACGTCGCGAGCGCGCTTGCCGCTCTGCACACCGGGTCGGCGCGCACGGATCACTTCCACTTGCTCAACGGCACCGTTCCACGAGCGCTCGACGAGGCGGTCGCAATCGCCCGGCTGACCGCGTCCGTGCTGGACGGCATCGAGTTGCGGATCGAGCGCTTCGCTCAGATCGCACGCGAGAGCTTCGTCACCGCCGCCGACGTCGCCGACGTTCTCGCGCTGACCGGCGACATCGACTACCGCACTGCGCACAAGATCGTCGGCCGCGCGGTCCGCGACCTCGTCGACGCCGGCGAGCCGTCCTCACAGCTGACACCGGACCGCCTTGCTGCGGCTTCCGTGGCCGCGATCGGTCGTTCGGTCGAAATCGACGAAGCGACGCTTCGGGACGCACTCGATCCCGCGGCGTGCGCCGCCGCCCGCCGACAGGCGGGGTCGTCGTCGGAAGCCGCGATGGACGAGATGCTCGACGGGATTCACGCGACTCTGACGGCGCATCAGAGCTGGAGCCGGACGGCACGGGAGCGCGAGTCTGCTGCGGAGACAGCGCTTCTCGCTCGCGCCCGCGATCTCGCCTGAGTCAGGAGATTCAGCGGTTAGCGCAGAGGACGATCCTCCGCAGTTGACAGGAACACCTGTTCGGGTGTAGAACATACGTTCCCATGATCGCCTGTCTCATCGTCCCCGGGTTCGAGTTGCGCGCGGCGCTGCGGGACAAGCCGAGGCTGGCGCTCGCCCCGGCGGCGCTTTCGCCCCTGCCGGGGACGGAGCAGCTGATCGGCCCCGTCACCGCCGCAGCCGAGCTCGCAGGCGTGCAGCCCGGGATGAGGATGGGGGAGGCGCTCGCGATGTGCCCGCAGCTCCTGCTGGTCGAGCAGGATCCGGCGGCGGTCGAGCGCGAGTGGGAGGGGGTGCTGCAGCGGCTCGAGGACTCGGGCTTCGCGGTCGACCCCGAGGAGCCGGGACGCGTCTACTTCGAGACGAGGGGCGTCGAGCGGCTGTACGGAGGCCTGGAGGCGGCGCTCGAGCGGGCGCTCGCCTCCGTCGGAGCTGCCTGGGATCCACGCGCGGGCGCGGCGCAGCGCCGGTTCGCCGCCCTCGCGGCGGCGAGCGTCGCGCGTCCCGGGCAGGCACTCGTCGTGTCGGCCGGCAAGGAGGAGGGCTTTCTGGCACCGCTGCCGCTCTCGCTCCTGCCGCTCCCGGCCGACCGCTACGCAGAGCTGGAGGGTCTGGGTGTGCGCCGCTTGGGGGAGCTGGCCGCCCTGCCCGGGGGAGCTGTCGCGGAGCGGCTCGGTCGGGAAGGCCGGCAGGCGTGGGGGCTGGCGCGCGGAGGCGACAGCGGCCGCGTGCGGGGACGGCGCCCGGCGGCCGAGCTCGTCGAGGCACTCGAGTTCCCCGAGGCGGTCGGGAACGAGCTGACGCTCCGTCGTGCCTTCGGCTCGCTGCTCGACCGGCTGCTCGCCCGGCCCGAGCGGGCGCGCCGGCCGTTCCGCAAGATCGCGCTCTCGGCGAAGCTCGTCGGCGGCGGCTCCTGGCGCCGCACGATGACGCTGCGCGAGCCGACGGCCGACCGGCCTCGCCTGCGGGCGGCGCTCGGCCCGAAGCTGCTCGAGATCCCCGCCCCCGTCGTCGAGCTGCGGCTGGAGGCGGTCGAGCTCTCCGAGTCGGTCGGCCAGCAGCTCGAGCTCGTCAAGCCGGTGGGCGACGAGATGCAGGCACGCCTGAGCGACGGGCTGCGCCAGGTGCGCGCCAGCACCGGCTCGGGCTCCGTCGTCGCTGTCGTGGAGGTGGCGCCGTGGTCGCGGATTCCCGAAACCCGGTCGCTCTTTGTTCCTCGAGACGAATGACAGCGAGAAACGACTCCGTGGCCGGAGGGCGATTCATTCGCCCGCAGGCTCAGAGCGAGTCCGGCTTGGTACGCGCAGAAGGAGGGGGCCCACGGGGGAACCATGGGTTCCCCCGTGCTAGTACCGCGGGACGAATAAACGCGCCGCGGCCGGCGTTGGTGGAGGCCAGCCCGGTCGGCGTCCCGGTGCGTGTCAACCGCGAGGGCGTCGCGCTCGTCCGTGAGGAGTGGCGCGTCGTCGACCGCTGGTGGACCGAGGAGCCGCTCGACCGCCGCTACTTCGACCTCGTGCTCGAGTCGGGCCGGAATGCGTGCGTCTTCCGCGACGAGGAAGCCGGCTGCTGGTTCAGCCAGCGGGCCTGAGCGCGTGCGCGGCCAGCGATTCCCATTCCGCGTCGTGCTCGAACGGCACGACGACCCATTCCTTGAACGGCTGTCCCTTGCCGGACGGGTCGAAGAGGTGGGCGCCGTCGAGTGCCAGCGCTCGAGCGTGCGCAGCCGGATCGGGCAGCTTGAAGACCATCCCGCCCTCGCCCTTCGCGAAGCCCGCGACCATCTTCCCGCCCCGCTTCACGCAGGGCATCCCCATCATCTGCGAGGGCTCGACGTCGTCGTTGCGTGCGCAGAGATCGTCGACGAGCTCGTCGTAGCGCTGCCGAGCGTCCACCTAGACGGCCCTCTGGTCGAAGGCGGCGCGCGCCACCGCGAGCTCGTCCTCGTTCCGGGCTGCGAGAAGCGCGCGGGTGAAGTCGCCGAAGCCGCGGCTCGGCGTGTGCACGTTGACGTACCGCGCCGGCTCCGAGCCGGCCGGCGCGAACGAGTGCGGCACGTTCGGCGGCACCTGCACCCACGACCCGGCGGTCGCGCGCAGCTCCTCGCCGCCGGCCGTGAACGCGATCTCGCCCGCGATCACGTAGAAGCTCTCCACATGCCGCTCGTGCACGTGCAGCGGCGGCGTCGGCGCGCCGCCGCCGGGCGCGCTCGTCACGTCCACGATCGCGATCTCGTCCACGTCGACAAGG
The DNA here is from genome assembly GCA_963737455.1 of uncultured Gaiellaceae bacterium. Taxonomy (GTDB): domain Bacteria; phylum Actinomycetota; class Thermoleophilia; order Gaiellales; family Gaiellaceae; genus Gaiellasilicea. Next base: position 19,178 of record CAVTSN010000019.1, read on the forward strand.
AGCGAGACCCGAAGGCCGGGCCGGTCGGTGAGCACCTCACCGGTGCCGATGTAGGCGTCGCCTGCCGGCCGGCCGCCGTCCTCGGGCGGGTCGAACGAGTCGAACCGGGGCTGCTCACCGCGGAGGTACGGCGCGAACCCGCCGCCCGGGGCATGGAAGTTGAGGTACCGCATCTCACCGTCGCTCGCGTTGCGGAAGCCATGCACGACGAGCGGCGGCGCGAGCGCCAACGTCCCCGGCCGGATCGCCGTCTCCGTCCGGTCCGGGCCGACGAGCACGGTGAACTCGCCCTCGAGCACGTAGAAGAGGTCGGAGTGCTGCCGGTGCACGTGCGGCGACGCGCCGTCGCGGTGCGGGCCGAAGCGCGTCCAGGTCGCGTGCAGCTCGTCGCGGTCGGACAGGATCTCGAGCCGGCTCTCCGGGACGTCGCGGACGATGTCGCCGCCGCCCGCAGGTAGGTGGACCGCGTGCCCTACGTCGAGCTCCATTGCCATTCAGCCTATTCGTTCCTCGACGGCGCGTCACACCCGGAGGAGCTCGCCCTGCGCGCGGCGGAGCTCGGCTACGAGGCGCTCGCGCTCACCGACCACGACGGCGTCTACGGGTCGCTCGAGCTCGCGCACGCGGCCAAGCTCGTCGGCGTCCGCGCGATCACGGGCGCGGAGATCACACTCAACAGCGGCGCCCACGTGACCGTCCTCGTCGAGTCGTCGCAGGGCTACTCGAACCTCTGCCGACTCCTGACCGCGGCGCACGCGCAGACAAGGCCGAAGGAAGGTGAATTGCTGCCGCCGTCCCTCGATCCAGCCCTGCTCGCGGAGCTGAACGAGGGGCTCGTCTGCCTCTCCGGCTGCGCCCGCGACGGGCTCGGCGTGCACGATCCGAACGCGGCCGCCGAGCTCGCCCGCGCCTTCGGCCCGGAGCGCTTCTACGTCGAGCTGCAGCGGCCGTTCGAGCGCGGCGACGCGAGGCGGAACGCGCTCCTGCGCGACCTGGCCGCGCACGCGGGCGTCGAGACCGTCGTCACCGGCAACGTCCACGCCCACCATCCGCGCCGGACCGCGCTCCAGGACGTCCTCGTCGCGATTCGCCACAACACCTCGCTCGAGTCGTGCGAGCGCGAGCGGCGCGGCAACCGCGAAAGCATCCTGCGCGCGCCGGCGGAGCTGCTCGAGCTCTTCCCCGACGACCGCGACGCGGTCCTGCGCACCGCCGAGATCGCGGCCAGGCTCGAGTTCGACCTGACCGAGGAGCTCGGCTACCGCTACCCCGACTTCTCCGACGGCGACGTGCCGGCGATCAAGCAGCTCGCCGAGGTCTGCAACGACGCGTTCGCGGGCCGCTACCGACCAAGTAACAAATTGTTACTTGGTCAGGCTCGCGCGCGGCTGGAGACCGAGCTCCAGCTGATCGACGAGCTCGGCCTCGCCGGCTTCTTCCTGCTCCACTGGGAGGTGCTCGAGCTGGCGCGGGAGCTCGCGAACGGGATCCGCGGGCCCGGCTCGCCGCGGCGCTGGCTGCCGCCGGGCCGTGGCCGGGGCTCGTCGGTGGGATCGATCGTCTGCTACCTGACCGGACTCTCGCACGTCGACCCGGTCGCGCAGAACCTGTCGCTGGGGCGTTTCCTCAACCGCGAGCTGATGTCGGTGCCCGACATCGACCTCGACTTCCCGCGCGACATCCGCGAGCAGCTGATCCTCGGCGTCACCGAGCGCTACGGGCGCGAGCACGCCTCGCTCGTCGCCAGCTTCTCCACCTACCGGGCGCGCGGCGCGATCCGCGACGTCGGCAAGGCGCTTGGGCTCCCGTTCGCCGAGCTGGAGCGGCTCGCACGCGTCTCCGACGGCTGGAACGCGAAGCGGGTCGCCGACGAGCTCGCCCTGCTCCCCGAGGCGGAGCGTCGCCTGCTCTCGCCGCGCTGGCGCGCCTTCGCCGAGCTGACGCGCGAGATCGCCGGCCTGCCGCGCCACATCTCGCAGCACCCGGGCGGGATGGTGATCTCCAGTCAGGCCGCTCGTCGAGCTCGTGCCGGTGCAGCCGGCGGCGATGACCGGCAGGCAGATCTGCCAGTGGGACAAGGACTCCTGCTCCGACGCGGGCTTCCTCAAGATCGACCTGCTCGGGCTGGGGATGCTCTCGGCGGTCGAGGACTGCGTCGAGCAGATCGCCGAGGTGTACGGCGAGCCGATCGACCTGACCCGGATCCCGCTCGACGATCGCGAGGTCTACGCGGAGATCCAGCGGGCGGACACGATCGGCGACTTCCAGATCGAGAGCCGCGCGCAGATGCAGAGCCTGCTGCGGACGAAGCCGGAGAACCTCGACGACCTGACCGTCCAGGTCGCGCTCGTGCGGCCGGGGCCGATCCAGGGCAAGGCCGTGCACCCCTACATCGACGCGCGCGAGCGGCTCAGGGTCGACCCGGATTACGTGCCGCCCGTCGACCACGAGCTGCTGCGCGAGCCGCTCCGGGACACGCACGGCGTCGTCGTCTTCCAGGACCAGGTGCTCGACGTGGCGATGGCGCTTGCCGGCTTCACGATCGGCGAGGCGGAGGGACTGCGGCGGGCGATGAGCCGGAAGCGGAGCGAGGAGGCGATCGAGGCGTTCCGGCAGCGGTTCGTCGAGGGTGCGGCGCGGAACGGCGTCGACGCCGAGACGGCCGACAGCGTCTACGACAAGCTCGCAGCCTTCTCAGGCTTCGGCTTCCCCAAGTCGCATGCGGCCGCGTTCGGCCTCCTCGCCTACCAGTCGGCGTGGCTACGCCACCACTACCCGGCCGAGTTCCTCTGCTCGCTCCTGAACGCGCAGCCGATGGGCTTCTACCCGCCCTCGAGCCTGGTGCGCGACGCCCAGCGGCGGGGGGTGGAGGTGCGGCCGCCGGACGTCAACCTGAGCGACGTCCACTGCACCTGGGACGAGGGCGCCGTGCGGATGGGGCTCAAGTACGTGAAGTCGGTGGGGGAGGACGACGCCGAGGCGGTCGTCGCCGAACGGGAGGCACGCGGGGAGTTCGAGAGCGTCGGCGACCTGGCGCGGCGGCTGCCGCTCGACGCGCGCGAGCTCGAGGCGCTCCTCCGCAGCGGCGCCTGCGATCGCTTCGGCAAACGGCGCGACCTGCTCTGGGAGCTCGGCCTCGTCACCCGACCGCAGACCGTCCAGCGCGAGCACAAGCAGCTCTCGCTCGAGCTCGACCCGACCGTGGCGACGCCGGAGCTGCCCGACCTGACCGCCTGGGAGCGGATGCTCGCCGACTACGCGACGACGAGCGTCTCGATCGACGTCCACCCGCTGACGCTGCTCCGGCCGCACCTGCCGCCCGAGGTGCTCCCGAGCGACCGGCTGAACGAGGCGCCGCACCGGAGCAAGGTCGCCTTCGCCGGGATGGCGGTGGCGCGCCAGCGGCCGTCGACCGCGCACGGGATCGTCTTCATGCTGCTCGAGGACGAGCTCGGCCAGGTGAACCTGATCGTCTCGCCGGAGCTCTACGAGCGGAACCGCGCGGTCGTCCGCGGCGAGCCGCTCCTGCTCGTCCGTGGCCGCTTCGAGCACATCAAGGACAACCGCAACATCGTCGTCGAGTCGCTCGAGAGCCTCGGCCCGTTCGCACGCCGGATCTCCTACGGCCGGAGGTGGGCGCCTGCCTGCCCGGCGGCCCACCACTTCGGCCATCGCTAGCGGCTAGAAGCCGCCCACGTGCTCGCGGACGATGCCGCGGCCGTCCTTGCTCGTCGTCCCCGTCGCCTGTGCGGCCGACGTGAGTGCGCCTTCGACGGCGCTCGGGCTCGAGCCTGTGTGCGTGGAGAGGTAGAGCGCGCCGCCGCCGGCGCCGTGCGGCGACGCCATCGATGTGCCGGACATGGTCGTCGTCCCGCCGCCCTTCCGCGTCGAGAGGATGCTCACGCCCGGCGCCCAGAGGTCGACGCAGGTGCCGTAGTTCGAGAAGGACGCCTCGCGGTCGGCGTTATCCGTTGCCGCGACGGTCATGATCCCGTTGGTCGTCCCGGCCCCCGCCCGAGCGGGTGAGCGCGTGCATGCGTTGGTCCCTTCGTTGCCCGCTGCGAGCGCGTAGAAGACGCCGCTCGCGGCAGAGCGCCGGACGGCGTCGTCGATCGCCTGGCTCGCGCCCCCGCCGAGGCTCATGTTGGCGACGGCGGGCTTGATCGCGTTCGCGGTGACCCAGTCGATGCCGGCGATCACGCCCGAGTTGGAGCCGCTGCCGTTGCAGCCGAGCACCTTGACCCCGGTGATCGGAGCTCCGGGCGCGACCCCGACGACGTCGCTCGTGTTGTCGAGAGCCGCGACGGTCCCCGCGACGTGCGTGCCGTGTCCGTGGCAGTCACGGTTCGGGCCGCCGGCAAAGGCGACGTGGCGGACAACGTTGAGGTCGGGATGCGTCGCGTCGACGCCGGTGTCGATGACGTAGACGTTGACGTTCGCGACTGCGCCCGAGCCGTCCCCGGCCCTTGTGGAGCTGACATCCGCGTCGATCCTGTCGATGCCCCAAGGAAGCGTCTGTGCGACGGCGCTCATCTCGCCGTCGGGCTCGACGTACGCGACCCGCTCGTCGGCCTGGACCGCCGCGAGACGGGCGTTCGGGATCGTTGCGGCATAGCCTCTGAGCGCGTGCGAGTAGACAAACGAGATCACCGCGGCGTGCGCCGCTGCGTGCTCGCTCGCCACTGCACGGGCGTTCGCACCGGGCTTCAGCACGACGATGTACCGGTCGGCGCCTCTGTCGGCGTCCGTGCGGGCCGTCGCCGATGTGACGGCGACGAGAGCAGCGATCACCAGAATGGCGAGCGCGGTGATGTGTCTACGCATGTTCCCCCTCGGTTGTGTCAAGGCGGTGCGCAGCGTAGGTGGCAACTGCAACGTTTTCAACCCTCATTTGGGTGGGCGCCTCACTGGGACGGCTAGCCGCCCTCGCGCTCGGACAGGGCGGCGTCGAGCCGCAGCGCCGTGTTGACGAGGCCGATGTGCGAGAACGCCTGCGGGAAGTTGCCGACGAGGCGCCCGAGCTTCGGGTCGTACTCCTCCGAGAGCAGCCCGAGCTCGTTGCGGAGCGAGAGCAGCCGCTCGAACATCTCGCACGCCTCGTCGAGCTCGCCGAGCAGGATCAGGTTGTCCACGAACCAGAACGAGCAGAGGAAGAAGGCGCCTTCGCCGGGCGGCAGCCCGTCGATCGACTCCGCGTCTCACGTCGTGGCGGTAGCGCTGGACGAAGCCGTCGACGAGCAGGTCGCGCCGGATCGCCTCGAGCGTGCCGCGCACCCGCGGGTCGTCGGCCGGCAGGAAGCCGTAGAGCGGGATCGTCAGGAGGCTCGCGTCGAGCCGCTTCGAGTCGTAGGACTGGACGAACGAGCCGAGCTCCTCGTCGAAGCCGCGCTCGAGCACCTCGGCCTTGATCGTCGTCGCGGATCTCCAGCCAGCGTTCCTCGGGGCCGTCGCGGCCGAGCTCGTCGATCAGCCGGAGGCCCCGGTCGAACGCGACCCAGGCCATCACCTTCGAGTGAGTGAAATGGCGTCTTGGCCCGCGCACCTCCCAGATCCCCTCGTCGGGCTCCTGCCAGCGGGTCTCGAGGCTCTGGATGCAGGTGGCGGAGCAGCGCCCAGGCGCTGTCGTCGGCCGGCAGCCCGCGCCGACGCGCCTCGTAGAGAACGTCCGCGACCTCGCCGTAGACGTCGAGCTGGAACTGCGTGCTCGCGCCGTTGCCGACTCGGACGGGCTTCGAGCCCTCGTAGCCGTCGAGCCACGGCAGCTCGAATTCGAGCAGTCGCCGCTCGCCTGCGGGGCCGTACATGATCTGGATGTCCTCCGGGTCGCCGGCGACGGCGCGCAGGAGCCAGGCCCGCCAGGAGCCGGCTTCCTCGACGAAGCCGTTGCCGACGAGCGCGGAGAGCGCGAAGCTGGCGTCGCGGAGCCAGCAGTACCGGTAGTCCCAGTTCCGCACGCCGCCGATCTGCTCCGGAAGCGAGGTCGTCGGCGCGGCCACGATGCCGCCAGTCGGGGCATACGTCATCGCCTTCAGCACCATCAGCGAGCGGAAGACGGCCTCGGCGTAGCGGCCGCCGAACGTGCAGGTGACGAGCCACTCGTCCCAGTACTCGCACGTGTCGTCGTAGCGCGTGGTCGGGCGTGATCGCGCGGGGCGGGTCGAGGTGAGACGGGAACCAGGTCAGCACGAACGGAATCCGCTCGCCCGGGTCCGCCGTGAAGTCCGCGACGGTGCTCAGGTTCTCGCCGCGCACGTCGACCGGCGTTCGGAAGGCGACCGCGTCCGGCCCGGCGACCGCGATCCTGGTGTCGTCCTCGAGCCGGCGCACCCAGGGGACGATCGAGCCGTAGTCGAATCGGATCACGAGCTCCATCCGCATCGGCACGCTCCCCTCGAGCCCTTCGACGATCCGGACGACGTCCGGAGCTTGGCCGCGTGGCGGCATGAAGTCGGTGACGCGGACGCTGCCGTGCTCGGTGTGGAAGTCGAGCTCGTGCACGAGCGAGTGCTCGCGATACCGCCGCTCGACCCGCTCGACCTTGCAGTCGGGGGCGAGCAGCCAGCGGCCGTTGCTCTCATCCCCGAGCAGGGCGGCGAAGCATGCACCCGAGTCGAACCGCGGGAAGCAGAGCCAGTCGATCGAGCCGTTGCGACCGACCAGCGCCGCGGTCTGGAGGTCGCCGATGAGGCCGTAGTCCTCGATCAGCATCAGACGCCTCCCGTGAGCGAGCGAAAGCGTCGGTTGGCGGCGCGGTCGAACTCACGCTCGTAGGCATCCCGCGTGTCGTCATCGAGCGTCGCGGCGTAGGTGTCGCGCAGGTCGGCGAGGGCGTCTGCGATGGCCTCGAGCACGAGCTGGTAATCCCCGTACGCGTCCTCGGCAACCTCGCGTTCTGCGTTGTCGTACGCCCGCTCCGCCTCCTCGGCCTCGCGCAGAAGCTCGGCCTCGTCCTCGACGAAGAGGTCGAGCTGGCGGCGGATCAGCTCGCCGAAGCGGTCGCGGCGGAGTCTCATGCGAGCTCGCCGTAGAGCGACAGGTGGGCCTGCGCGGACGCTTCCCAGGTCAGCGCGCTGCGCGCCCGCAGCGCGCCCGCGCGCGCCTCCGCCAGCGCCGCCTCGTCGTCGACGAGCTCGCGGATCGCGGCCGCCAGCCCGTCGACGTCGTCCGGCGCCACGACGCGACCCGCGCCGAATGCCCGCACGGGCTCGGGGAGGCCGCCGACGTCGTAGACGACGGCGGGCACGCCGGCGCCGAGCGCGCGCAGGAGCGCGCCGCTCTGGTCGAGCTCGGGGCGGTAGGGGAAGACGGCGACGGTCGACTCCCCGAGCGCGCGGTCGATCTCCGCCTCGGACAGGAACGCGTCGGCGTCGCCCGCGACGCGCAGCCGGGCGCCGGGCACGCGCGAGACGGCGTCGCGGGCGTGCTCGAGCTGCTTGTACGGACGCACGAGGCCGAGTGCAAGCACGGTGCGGCCGTCGTCCGCCCGCTCCGGGTCGCTGGGCGTGACAGGGTGCGGGATCACGCGGAGCTTCTCCGCCGGGACACCGAACGCCGCGAGCGTCTCGCGTCCGCGCTCGGAGTGGACGACGATCCGCTCGAAGCGGCCGAACGCCCGGCGCCAGAGCCCCGTCTTCTCTGCCGTCCTGCGCGGGAGGAGGTCGTGTGCGGTCAGCACGAGCGGTGCACGATGGCGGAGCAGCCAGGAGTCCAGCTCGGGGGCCGCCAGCCACTGCAGGTGGACGACGTCCGCCGGCGTCGCAGCGAGCCGAGCGAGCCCGAGCGGATGCTCGACCACCTTCAGCGGCACGCGCAGGCGCGAGCGCCCGAAGAGCCGCGACGAGAGCGGGTAGAACAACTCGCGCCGCCGGTAGCCGTCCGGCGCGGGGACGGCACCGAAGCGAAAGCGGGACGTGACGAGCTCGACGTCCGCTCCGGCCTCGGCGAGCGCCGACGCGAGTGCGTGGTCGTACGGCGGCGTGAATGCTGGGGGGTCGGCGACGACGACACGCACGGGGTTCGTAGGCTAGTGCCCGTGGGCTGGTGCCCGTGCTGATTCGCAGCTGGAACGTCTACCACGGCCGCACCTCGCCGCCGGGGCGACGACTCTTTCTCCGCGAGATGGTCGAGCTGGCCTCCCGCGACCGGCCGGAGGTGCTCTGTCTGCAGGAGCTGCCGCTCTGGTCGCTCTCCGAGCTCGAGAAGTGGAGCGGGATGACGGCCGTGAGCGCAGTCGCGAAACGGACGCTGCTGCCGCGCTGGCTCGGCCGCACCCTCCAGCGGCACGACCCGACGCGCTTTCGCTCCGCTGTCACCGGCCAGGCGAACGCGATCCTGCTGGCGCCGCCGCTCGTCCCGCTCGAGCACCGCACGGTCCGGATCAGCGTGCAGGGGCGTGAGCGGCGGGTGTGTCACGCGGTCCGGCTCGAGGAGATCGTGGTCGGCAACGTCCATGCGTCGAACGAGTTCAAGTACGTCGAGGTGCCGCGCGGGGAGCTGACGCGCGCGCACGCGCTCGTGGAGTCGATGGCCGCGCCGGGGCAGCCGCGCGTGCTCGCCGGCGACTTCAACCTTCGCGATCCCGGCCTGCCGGGCCCGAACATCGACCACATCGTCGCCGCCGAGGTCGATCACGGCCCGCTCGAGGTGTGGCCCGACGAGCGGCGTCTGCACAATGGCGCGGTGCTGTCCGATCACGCCCCCGTCGAGATGAGGATCGGGTGACGCCGGAGGAGGCGCGGTCGCTCTTCCCGGTGCTCGAGCGGCTCGCGTACCTGAACGCGGGGACGTTCGGGCCGCTGGCACGGCCGACGGCCGCCGCGGTGCAGGAGCAGCTCGACGCCGACCTCGCCGACGGCCGCTTCGGCAAGGAGTACTTCGAGCGCATGCTCGACCTGCGGAAGCAGGCGCGCGCAGCGCTCGGCGGCCTCGTCGGCGCGGAGCCGGAGCAGGTCGCGCTCACCGGCTCGACCACCGACGGCTGCAACATCGTCGTCGCCGGCCTCGACCTGCAGCCGGAGGACGAGATCGTGACGACGACCGAGGAGCACTTCGGCCTGCTCGGCCCGGTCCACGCGAGCGGCGCACGCGTCCTCGCCGTCGACCCGGATCCCGACGCGATCCTCGCGGCCGTGACGCCGCGGACGCGCCTGCTCGCTCTCTCGCAGGTGCTCTGGACGAGCGGCCGCGCGCTGCCGGTGCGGGAGCTCCGCGAGCAGACCGGCGTGCCGGTGCTCGTCGACGGCGCTCAGTCCGTCGGCGCCGTCCCGGTCGACGCCGCCGGCCTCGACTTCCTCACGATCTCGGGCCAGAAGTGGCTCTGCGGCCCCGACTCGACCGGCGCGCTCGTCGTCGCCGACCCGGAGCGCCTCCGCATCGCCCGCCCGAGCTACTTCTCGCAGACGGCGTACGAGCCGACCGGAAGCTTCGAGCCGGCCGCGGGCGCCGCGCGCTTCGATCCCGGCTGGCTCTCGAGCGCCGTCCTCGCCGGTCTGCTCGCCGCGGTCGCGCTTCGCCCCGACTGGGCCCACGACCACGCTGCGGCGCAGGCGGCGCGCTGCCGCGAGCTGCTCGCGCCGCTCGCCGACGTCGTGCCGGGCGAGGCGACGCTCGTCGCCTTCCGGGCGGAGGACCCGCCCGCGCTCGTCGCGAGGCTCGCCGAGGAGCGGGTGCTGGTCCGAGAGATCCCGAAGACGGGCCTCGTCCGCGTCTCCTGCGGCTGGTGGACGAACGAGGACGACCTGCAGCGCCTCGTGGCGGCGATCCAGGCGAGCTAGGCCGCGTCTGCGGCGGTTCGCAGTCCGAGCTCCTTGGAGATCGGCTGCAGTGCGGCGACGACGTTCGCGATGTGCTCGTCGAGCTCGAGCCCGATCAGCTCCGCGCCGGCGTAGACCTCGTCGCGGTGGACGCCCGCCGCGAACGACGGCTGCTTCAGCTTCTTCTTCACCGATTTCGGCTCGAGGCCGTCGAGCCCGGCCGGGCGGACGAGCCCGCACGCGTGGACGAAGCCGGAGAGCTCGTCGCAGGCGAAGAGCGTCTTCTTCAGCATCGTGTCGCGCGGGAGCTCGAGGTGCTCGGCGTGGGAGAGGATCGCCTCGATCACCTCATCCGGATAGCCCTCCTCGCGCAGGATCGCGGCGCCGTCCTGCGGGTGCTTGTCGAGCGTCGGGTGGATCTCGTAGTCGAAGTCGTGCAGGAGCGCGACGACGCCCCAGAGCTCCTCGTCCTCGCCGAACCGGCGCGCGTACGACCGCGTCGAGGCCTCGACGGCGAGCGCGTGCCGGAGCAGCGACTCGCTCTTCGTGTACGTCGTCAGCGTCTCCCACGCCCTCTCACGCGTCAGCTCCATCGGACGTCTACGATAACCCGCCTCGTGAGCACGACTACGCTCTCCACCGGAATGCAGGCCTTCGTGATCGAGGGTGGGAGACCGCTCAGCGGCACCGTCCGGGCGGCCGGGAACAAGAACGGCGCACTGCCGATTCTCGCCGCCACAGTGCTCGCGTCGGAGCCCGTGCAGCTTTCGAACGTGCCGCGGATCCGCGACGTCCAGACGATGGTGGAGCTGCTCGTCGACATCGGCGCCGATGCCGAGTGGCTCGGCGAGAACGAGATCCGGATCGACCCGGTCGGCGTCCACAAGTCCGAGCTCGACGAGGAGCTCTGCCGCCGCATCCGCGCCTCGTTCCTGCTCGCCGGCCCGCTGCTCGCGCGCCTCGGCAGCGCGACCGTGCCTCCGCCGGGCGGCGACGTGATCGGCCGGCGCCGGCTCGACCCGCACATCCACGGCCTCGCCGAGCTCGGCGTCGAGATCGAGATCAACGGCCGCTTCGAGATGCGCGCGCCGAAGCTCCGCGGCAAGTCGATCTTCCTCGACGAGGCGAGCGTGATGGCGACCGAGAACGTCGTCATGGCGGCCGTGCTCGCCGAGGGCGAGACGGTGATCGGGAACGCCGCCTGCGAGCCGCACGTCCAGGACCTCTGCCGCTTTCTCGTCTCGCTCGGCGCCCAGATCGAGGGGATCGAGTCGAACGTGCTCCGGGTCCAGGGCGTCACCGAGCTCCACGGCGGCGACTGGCGCGTCGCGCCCGAGCACATCGAGGTCGGTAGCTTCATCGGCCTCGCGGCGGCGACCGGGAGCGACATCACGATCGAGGACATCGAGCCCAGGGACCTGGTCTCGATCCTGCCCGCCTTCGCCCGGCTCGGCGTCCAGGTCGAGGTGGGGGAGTCGACGGTGCGCGTCCCGCCCGGCCAGCGCCTGGAGATCCAGGACGACCTCGGCGGCCAGATCCCGAAGGTGGAGGACGGCCCCTGGCCCGCGTTCCCCGCCGACCTGACCTCGATCGCGATCGTGACCGCGACCCAGGCCCACGGCACCGTGCTCGTCTTCGAGAAGATGTTCGAGAGCCGTCTGTTCTTCGTCGACAAGCTCGTCGGCATGGGCGCCCGGATCATCCTCTGCGACCCGCACCGCGTCGTCGTCACCGGCCCCGCCCAGCTCTACGGGGAGCGGCTGACGAGCCCGGACATCCGTGCCGGCATGGCGCTGCTGATCGCGGCGCTCTGCGCCGACGGGCATCTCGACGATCGGCAACGTCGGTGAGATCGACCGCGGCTACGAGCGGATCGACGAGCGCCTGCGGGCGCTCGGCGCCTCGATCGAACGCGTCGACACCTAGGAGGGCTCGCGCCGGGCGGCGCGCGGCACCGTCACGGTCCACGGTGATTCCTGGCCGAATTCATCCCCTCTTGATTTGGCTACTCTCGATGGCATGAGCGCCCGGATCGCGCCCGGTGGCGGGAGCTCGAATGTCGCCACCGGCATCCCCGTCCTCGACCACCTCCTCGGGCTGCTCGCGCGCAGCGGCGGCTTCGAGCTCGCGCTCGAGCTGCCGCCGGGCGAGGGTGAGGCGGAGGTCGCGGCCGCGGGAACGGCGCTCGGCGAGTCGTTCGCGGACGTTCTCCGCACGGACGGCTTCCCGGGCCACGGCTCTGCGTTCATGCCGGCAGAGGAGGCGCTCGCACAGATCGTCTTCGAGGTCTCTGACCGGCCGCTCGTGGCGAGCAACGTCGACCTCACGGAGGCCCGCGCCGGCGGTCTCGGCGGCGACCTCGCCGCCCGCTTCCTCGACGCGTTCGCGGACGCGGCCGGTGTCAACCTCCACGTCCGGCTGATCGACGGCGACGACTCGCGGCACGTTCTCGAGGCCATCTTCAAGGCTCTCGGCGCCGCGCTCGCCGCCGCGTCCCGCCCCCTCTAAGCCGAAGGAGACCCGTGCCCGAGAAGGAGATCGTCCGCACCGAGCGCGCACCCGCGCCGTTCCAGGGAGCTCCCTACAACCAGGCGGTGAAGGCGGCCGGTCTCGTCTTCGTCGCCGGCCAGCTCGGGCTGCGGCCGGGGGACAAGGAGCCGGTCGAGGGGATCACCGCCCAGACCGAGCAGGCGCTGCAGAACCTGAGCGCAATCCTCGAGGAGGCGGGCAGCGACCTCGGCCGCCTCGTCAAGACGACCGTCTTCCTCCAGGATCTCGGCGACTTCGCGGCGATGAACGAGGTCTACGCCGCCCACGTCGGCGACGCGCCGCCCGCGCGCTCGACAGTGGAGGTCGCGAAGCTCCCCTCCGGTGCACTGGTGGAGATCGAAGCCATCGCGTTGCTCTGACGGTGAGCATTGCTCGAACGGATGGGCCGCGAAGCGGCCCCTTCAGGGGTCTGCGCGACGGGCATCCGCTCTTGCGGATGTCCGTCATGCGACGGCTGACATGTGGGACTCGGTCGCCGACTACGTGCACTCGCTCGGGCTCGACGCCTACCTCGTCGGCGGCGCCGTCCGTGACGAGCTGCTCGGGCGGACGCCGCCGGAGCTCGACTTCGTCGTCCCGGGCGTGGGCCATGCCGAGCTGAGGGCGGCGCTCGAGCCGTACGGCCGGGTCGAGGACCTCGTCGTCGCCGACCAGCGCGTCGGCGTCCGGCTGCTGCCGCGGGACAAGGCGGCGCGGGCGCTCCAGCCCGCCGGAATCGAGTTCACGCCCCCGCGCGTCGAACGCTCGACCGGCCCGGGCAGGCACGACTTCGAGATCGTCGCCGACCGCGAGATCTCCCTCGAGCAGGACATGGCGCGCCGCGACTTCACGATCAACGCGATCGCGCGCCGCCTCGAGACGGGAGAGATCCTCGACCCGCTCGGCGGCCGCGCCGACCTCGAGCAGGGGGTTCTGCGCACGACCGGGCCGGCGAGCTTCCGCGACGACCCGCTCCGCATCGTCCGCGGCCTCCGCTTCGTCTCGCAGCTCGACGTCGACCCCGACGCGGACACGCTGCGCCAGATGCGCGAGTGGGCGCCGCGGATCGAGCACGTCTCCGGCGAGCGGATCGGCGGCGGGCTGGCCGCGGACGGGATGGGCGAGCTCTCCAAGCTCCTGCTCGGCGCACACCCGGCAAAAGCGCTGCGGCTGGCCCGGGACACCGGCGTCCTCGTGCACGTCGTCCCCGAGTTCGCCCCCACGATCGGCTACGACCAGCGGAGTGAGTTCCAGCACCTGACGCTCGACGAGCACATTTTTGCCGTCGTCCAGGCCGCCGGCGATGCCGGCGCCCCGCTGGAGGTACGGCTGGCGGCGCTGCTGCACGACCTCGGCAAGCCGGAGGCGGAGCAGGACGGCGGCGACCACGCCGCGATCGGTGCGGTCATCGCCGGCCGCGTCTTGCGCCGGCTGCGCTACCCGTCCAGGCTGCGCGAGTACGTCGTCAGGCTCGTGCGGGAGCACCCGTTCGCGAGCCTTGACGAGCCCACGGCGCTCGATGCGCGGCGGTTCCTCGCCCGCCACGGGGAGCGCCTTGCGCTCGACCTGATCTCGCATCGAGCAGCCGACCTGGCGGGCAAGACGCCACCCGCCGGCGCGCAGGAGCGCGTCGAGCGGTTCCGCGCCCTCGTCGAGCAGGAGCGGACGCAGCCGTACCGGCTCGCCGATCTGGCTGTTGACGGCACCGATCTGATCGAGCTCGGCTTCTCGGAGGGACCGCGTCTCGGGCAGACCCTGCAGACACTCCTCGACGAGGTCGTCGAGGACCCCCAGCGGAACCGGCGCGACCAGCTGCTCGACCGCGCGCGGGAGCTCGCATGATCCACTGGGAGCCGTCCGGCTACTCGGTCGTCTTCTCGACCCGGGAGGGTGGCGTCAGCGAAGGCCCCTACGAGTCGCTCAACCTTGGCCGGATGACCGGAGACGACGTCGAGCGCGTGGACGAGAACCGCCGCCGGCTCTGCGCGGCGGTCGGCGCCGACGCCGAACGGCTCGCGCTCAACCGCCAGGTGCACTCGACGCTCGTCCACCGGGCCGAGCCGGGCGCGCGCGGCGAGCCGGGTGACGGCCTCTGGACGGACGAGCCCGGCCAGCCGATCCTCGCCATGACAGCGGACTGCCTGCCGATCGCGCTCGCGCGCAGCGGCGGCGAGCCGGCGATCGCGGTGCTGCACGCGGGCTGGCGCGGGCTGCTCGCCGGCATCGTCGCAGTCGGCACCGAGCGGCTGGGCGGCGGCCCGCTCCAGGCAGCCGTCGGCCCGGCGATCGGGCCCTGCTGCTACGAGGTGGGCGAGGAGGTCTCGGATCCGTTCGCCGCTGCCTTCGGCGCCGACGTCGTCCGCGGCCGCAAGCTCGACCTCTGGAGCGCCGCGGAGCGCGCACTGAACGCGGCCGGGGTGGACGACGTGCTCCGCATCGACCTCTGCACGTCCTGCAACCCGGAGCGCTTCTTCTCGCACCGGCGCACCGGGAAGCCGCGCGGCGTCCAGGGGGTGATCGCCTGTGTCGCCTGACGCCGTCCGCGCGAACCTGGAGCGGATCCGGGCGGAGGTCGGCTCGGACGTGACGATCGTCGCGGCGACGAAGTACGTGGCGCTCGAGGACATGGGCGTCCTGGCGGCGGCCGGTGTCGAGGTCGTGGGGGAGAACCGCGCCCAGGACCTGGAGCGCAAGCACGCCGCCCACGGCGACGCCTTCCGCTGGCACTTCATCGGCCACCTCCAGTCGAACAAGGCGAAGGTCGTGAACGCGCTGTGCGAGCTCGTGCACTCGCTGGCGTCGGCGTCGGCCGCGCAGCGTCTGACGATCCCGGCCCTGGTCGAGGTGAACCTCTCCGGCGAGGCGTCGAAGTCGGGAGTGACGCCCGAGGAGCTGCCGTCACTCCTCGCCGCCTATCCGGACGTTCGCGGGCTGATGACGATGCCGCCGGCGGCCGCCGACCCGGAGGGCTCGAGGCCGTACTTCCGCCGCCTGCGCGAGCTCGCAGCCGAGCACGGGCTGGCCGAGCTGTCGATGGGCACCTCGCAGGACTACCGCGTCGCCGTCGAGGAAGGCGCGACGCTGATCCGCCTCGGATCCGTCTTGTTTCGGGGATAATCTCCCGCTGAGATGGGATTTGCAGACGTCTGGAACCGCACGCTCGTCTACTTCGGCATCGCCGAGGAGGAGGAGTGGGACGAGGACGGCTACGCGACGAACGAGGACCTGGAGCGGAGCTACGGCGCCCGTGAGCGGGCGAACGTCCGCCGCCTGCAGCCGCGCCGCGGCCGCGACTTCGACGACTGGACCGACTCGGAGCCCGAGGCTGCAGCCACCGCCGTGGCACGGCCGCCGAGCCGCCTGCGCGGCGTCGAGGCGGTGCCCAATCCGGCCTCGGTCAAGGTGCACCTCGTCCTGCCGCGGAGTTTCAACGACGCCCAGCAGATCGCCGACCGCTTCAAGGACGGCGTCCCGGTGATCATCAACCTGCAGAGCGCCGACCAGGATCTCTCGAAGCGCCTGATCGATTTCGCCAGCGGGCTGACCTACGCACTCGACGGCGGCATGCAGCGGGTCGCGGACAAGGTCTTCCTGCTCACCCCGCGTAACGTCGAGGTGTCGGCAGAGGAGCGTGCCCGCATGCTGGAGCGCGGCGGCTTCTTCAACCAGGCGTAGGAAAGCGCCGCGGCGGCACGAAGGAACCGCGCATGGGCGACACGCTCGCGAACTTCGTCTACGTCTTTCTCTGGGTGTACCTCCTGCTCCTGTTCGCGTACATCCTGACGTCGTGGATTCGGCTGCCGTACCGGCCGTGGCTGAACCGCGTGCAGCGCTTCCTCTACGACGTCTGCGACCCGTATCTGCGCATCTTCCGGCGCTTCTTGCCGCCGCTAGGGCCGCTCGACCTGTCGCCGATGGTCGCGATCTTCGTGCTCCTGATCGTCCAGAACGTGCTCGTGTCCCTCCTCGAGCGACTCTAAGGAAAGGAGGCGCGATGGCACTCACGCCCGTCGAGATCCGCCACATCCGGCTCGGCCGCGGCTTCCGCGGCTACAAGCGGCACTCGGTCGACACGCTGCTCGTCGAGGTCGCGGAGAGCTTCGAGGACGTCTGGCGCGAGCGCGCCGACCTCGCGGACAAGGTCGAGCAGCTGGAGCTCGATCTCGTCCGCCACAAGGAGCTCGAAGGGCTGCTGCGGACGACGCTCGTCTCCGCCGAGAGCGCGGCCCAGCAGCTGCGCGAGCAGGCACGCAAGGAGGCCGAGACGATCGTCGGCGAGGCCCATGCCGAGGCGCGGGCGATCGCCCGCCGGGCGACCGCCGAGAAGGAGCGGCTCGAGACGGAGCTGCGCCGGATCAAGTCGCTGCTCCACTCGGCGCTCGACAGCCTCGACGAGGCGTCGGTCGACGAGCGCGAGCCGGTCGGCGAGCAAACGGGCGAGATCCGCCGCCTGATCAGCTGAGCGCAGGCGGCGGTCCGTCGGCGGCCGGGCCGCAAGGCGGCCCCTTTAGGGGTTTTGGCGCGATGACGCATCCGCTCCCGCGGATGCGTCATCCTGCGCGACTAACATGGCGTCGTGGTTGCGCCCACGACCAGATTGCGGCTCCGCGTCGCGCCCGGCGCGTCGGCCCCCGGCGTCGTCGGCCGGTACGGCGATGCCTGGAAGGTGCGCGTCGCAGCGGCGCCCGAGCGGGGGAAGGCGAACGACGCCGTCCTCGAGCTCCTCGCCGACACCCTGGCGGTGCCGCGCGCGAGCGTCACGCTCGTCGCGGGCGGTTCCTCCCGAGACAAGGTCGTCGAGCTGACCGGCATCGCGCCGGACGAGATCGAGCGACGGCTCGCCACGGCGGGCGGACAGGAGACGGAAACCGGATGAGCATCGACACCGCACACTTCCAGGAGGAGCTCGTACAGGTCCGCGAGCGGATCATGAAGACGATCGAGCACCACGACATCGGCAACGCCTCGCTCGAGGAGGAGACCGGCGAGCTCCTCTCGGCCGCGGACAACCATCTGGCGGACACGGCGACGGAGACCTACGAGCGCGAGCTCGACGAGGGCCTCGAGGAGGATGCGCGCGAACAGCTGCACCAGGTGGACAAGGCATTGGCGCGGATCGAGGCCGGGGAGTACGGCCGCTGCGAGATCTGCGGCAAGGAGATCCCGGTCGAGCGCCTCGAGGCAGTGCCCTGGACGACCCTGTGCATCGACGACGCGAGGCGCCTCGCCCGGTGAACGAGCCGGCCCGCCGTGAGTCGCTTCCACTCGACGTCCGCGTCGGGTCGTCGACGAACGCACTCCGGCCGATCCTCGCCGCCGAGCGGCCGCTGGGCGCCGGGCTCCGCCACTGGGTCAGCCTGGGGGCGATCGTCGTCGCCGCGGTCGCGGCCGACCAGCTGACGAAGGAGGTCGTCGCGCGGGCGTTGGCGCTCGGCGAGGAGGTCCAGATCGCCGGCCCGTTCTCGATCCACCACGTCCGCAACTCCGGGATCGCCTTCGGCTTCTTCGCCAGCGCCACCTCGATCGTGATCGTCGTCACCGCGATCGCCGTCGGCTGGATGCTCGTCTTCTTCACCCGCTCGGGTGGGCGGCACCCGGTGCTGCCGGTCGCGCTCGGGCTCGTGCTCGGCGGCAGCATCGGCAACCTGCTCGACCGGATCCGCCTCGGCCACGTCACCGACTTCCTCGACTTCCGCTTCTGGCCGGCGTTCAACCTCGCCGACGTCTTCATCGTCGTCGGTGTCGCGACCCTCTTCGGAGCGCTCGCGGGCGGCGACCGCTCCAAGCGCCGGCCGCCGAGCAGCGTTGTCCACTCTCCGCTTTCCCGCCCCTGAGGGCGAGCGCCTCGACCGGGCTCTCGCAGGCCGGGACGAGGTCGGCTCACGCTCGCTCGCCGAACGGCTGATCGCCGACGGTGCCGTCCTCGTCGACGGTGCGCAGCGGCCGAAGAGCCACAGGCTCGAGGGCGGGGAGGAGGTCGTCGTCGAGCTGCCGCCCGAGGCCGGTCCGCTCGCGGCCGAGGAGATGGACCTCGACGTCGTCTGGGAGGACGAGCACCTGCTCGTGGTCGACAAGCCCGCGGGCGTCGTCGTCCACCCCGGGACGGGCCACCAGAGCGGCACGCTCGTCCACGGCCTGCTCGCGCACGACGCCGCCGGCGGGGACGAGGACCGACCCGGAATCGTTCACCGACTCGACCGCGACACCTCCGGTCTGCTGGTCGTCGCCCGCTCCGACGAGGCGCACTCGCGACTGCAGGACCTGATCCGGCGGCGTGCCGTCGAGCGGAGCTACCTCGCGCTCGTGAAAGGCGTGCCGCGCTCCCGCACCGGCCGGATCGAGGCGCCGATCGGGCGCGATCGCATCGACAAGACGCGCCACTCACTCGACACGGCGACCCCGCGGGACGCGGTGACGCACTTCGAGGTGCTCGAGCTGCTCGGCCCGCGCGCGCTGATCGAGCTGCGGCTCGAGACCGGACGCACGCACCAGATCCGCGTCCACCTGGAGGCGATCGAGCTCCTGATCTCCGGCGACCCGGTTTACGGCTCGGCCGGCGACCTCGGCCTGGAGCGTCAGTTCCTCCACGCGTCGCGGCTCGGCTTCGACCATCCCTTCACCGGCGAGCGCGTCGACGTCGAGTCCCCGCTGCCCGACGACCTCGCCGCGGCGCTCGCGCGCGCCCGCGACGCCGCCTGAGCCCAGCTACACTGCCTGCGTCGTAGTCCCTCCGTCCCGGCGACCAGGACGGGTGGGGGTGCCGCTCTTTGCGAGCGGTTCCGCCCGCGCCCCGCCGGCTTGCACCGCAATCAACCGTGAAAGGGGCCAATCCGTTGGCAGTCGTATCCATGCGTGACCTACTGGAGGCCGGCGTCCACTTCGGCCACCAGACCCGCCGCTGGAATCCGAAGATGAAGCGCTTCATCTTCACCGAGCGCGGCGGCATCTACATCATCGATCTGACCCAGACCTCCGAACTGCTCCAGGAGGCGTATGACTTCGCGCGGAACCTGGCGGAGCGCGGCGGCACGATCCTCTTCGTCGGCACGAAGAAGCAGGCGCAGGACGCGGTCTCGCAGGAGGCCGGCCGCGTCGGCATGCCGTACGTCGCCAACCGCTGGCTCGGCGGGCTGCTGACGAACTGGCGGACGATCACCGACCGGATCGCGCACCTGCACGAGCTGCGCCGCCTGAAGACCGAAGGCCAGCTCGAGCTGCTGCCGGCGAAGGAGCGGATCACGCTGCTCGCCGAGCTCGAGAAGCTCGAGTCGAACCTCGGCGGCGTCGCCGACCTGCGCCGCCAGCCGGACGCGGTCTTCATCGTCGACCTGAAGAAGGAGCAGCTGGCCGTGCGCGAGGCGCGCCGGCTCGGCGTGCCGATCATCGCGCTCGTCGACACGAACTGCGATCCCGACGAGGCCGACTACATCATCCCGGGCAACGACGACGCGATCCGCTCGTGCAGCCTGATCGTGAAGGCAATCGCCGACGGCATCGCCGCCGGCCAGAGCAAGGTGACGCCGAAGGAGATGGCCGCGGCCACGAACGGGAGCGACAACGGCGGCGCCGCCGCCGAGGAGGCGCCCGCGCCGGAGGCCGAGGCGGCACCCGCGCCCGAGGCCGAGGCGGCACCTGAAGTCGAGGCAACGCCCGAAGCCGAGACGACGCCTGCAGCCGAGGCAGCACCTGCAGCCGAGCCGGAGGCGCCTGCGGCCGAGCCCGAGGCCGTCGAGGCCGCGACCGCCGAGACGAGCGAGGAGGAGACCGCGTGAGCACGACCATTTCCGCATCCCAGGTGAAGGAGCTTCGCGACGCCACCGGCGCGCCGATGATGGACGCGAAGCGCGCGCTCGAGGAGACGGGCGGCGACCTCGACGCAGCGCGCACACTGCTGCGTGAGAAGGGCATGGCCCAGGTGGCGAAGCGCGCCGGCCGTGCGACCACGGAGGGCCTCGTCGGCTTCCGGATCGAGGGCGGCAAGGGCACCATCGCCGCCGTCGGCTGCGAGACCGAGCCCGTCTCGAAGAACGAGGCCTTCCAGGCCTTCGCGAAGAAGGTGCTCGAGACCGTGCACGCGGACGGCCCGGACGCGCTCGCATCGCTCGAGCAGGATCGGGTCGACGTCGGCGCCAAGCTCGGCGAGAACATCGTCATCGTCGGCGCGGAGCGCTACGAGATCGGCGCAGGCGAGGTGGTCAACGCGTACGCCCACCCGCCGGCGAACAAGATCGGCGTCCTCGTCAAGCTCGAGGGCGGCAGCGAGGAGCTGGCGCGGCAGCTGGCGATGCACATCTCGTTCGCGGCGCCCGAGTGGCTGAGCAAGGCCGACGTACCGGCCGAGACGGTCGAGGCCGAGCGCCAGGTCTATCTCAACTCGGACGAGCTCGAGGGCAAGCCCGAGCAGGCGAAGGAGAAGATCGTCGAGGGGATGCTCGCGAAGCGGTTCTACGCGATGCAGCCCGGCGGCACGCTCACCGAGCAGCCGTGGATCCACGACTCGGCGAAGTCGGTGGGTCAGGCGCTGGACGAGGCCGGGGCGCGTGTCGTCGCGTTCAAGCGCTTCTCTGTCGCAGAATAGGCGCGTGACCACACACGAGGAACTGGCGGAGCAGGCGCTCGCGGGCGCCGCTCCCGCCTTCCGCCGCGTTCTCCTCAAGCTCTCCGGCGAGGCGCTGATGGGAGACCTGGGCTACGGCACCGACCCGAAGACGGTCGACCGGATCGCGCGCGAGATCGTCGGCGTCCAGCAGGAAGGGCTCGAGCTCGCGATCGTCGTCGGCGGCGGCAACATCTACCGCGGTATCTCGGCCGCGGCCGAGGGCATGGACCGCGCCACCGCGGACTACGCGGGCATGCTGGCCACCGTCCTCAACGCGCTCGCGCTCCAGGACGCGCTCGAGCGGCTCGGCGCCGACACGCGCGTGCTCTCAGCGCTCGAGGTCTCCGAGGTCGCCGAGCCGTACATCCGCCGCCGCGCGATGCGCCACCTCGAGAAGGGGCGAGTCGTCATCTTCGCGGCCGGTACCGGCAACCCGTTCTTCACCACCGACACGGCTGCGGCGCTGCGCGCGCTCGAGATCGGGGCCGAGGCGATCCTGATGGCGAAGAGCGGGACCCGGGGCGTCTACGACGGCGACCCGAAGGAAGACCCGGATGCGACCTTCCTGCCGGCGCTGACGCATCTCGAGGCGATCGAGCGCGGCCTGCGCGTGATGGACACGACCGCGCTCTCGCTCTGCATGGAGAACGCGCTCCCGATCCACGTCTTCGAGCTGGCCGAGGGCAACATCCTCCGCGTCGCCACCGGAGCCCAGGTAGGAACCGTCATCTCCACGCCATCACATTCACAGCAGCCAAAGGAGCGTTGATGCCGACGATCGAGGAGTTTCTGGACGACGCGAAGCGCCGCATGGACAAGTCGATCGAGACGACGCGGACCGAGTTCAACAGCGTGCGCACGGGCCGCGCCTCGGCCGCGCTCCTCGACCGGATCTCGATCGACTACTACGGCACTCCGACGCCGCTGAAGAACATGGCGACGATCGGCGT
Organism: uncultured Gaiellaceae bacterium; assembly: GCA_963737455.1. GTDB lineage: Bacteria > Actinomycetota > Thermoleophilia > Gaiellales > Gaiellaceae > Gaiellasilicea. The sequence goes on from CAVTSN010000019.1 coordinate 41,008, forward strand.
GCCCGAGCCGCGGCTGATCACCGTGCAGCCCTTCGACCCGAGCCAGATCAAGGCGATCGAGAAGGCCGTGCAGGAGTCCGACCTGGGGCTGACGCCGTCGAACGACGGCAAGCTGATCCGGCTGCCGATCCCGCAGCTGACCGAGGAGCGCCGCAAGGAGCTCGTCAAGCTCGTCCGCAAGTACGGCGAGGAGGGGAAGGTCGCGATCCGGAACGTCCGCCGCGACGTGATGAAGCACCTCGAGGAGCTCGTCCGGAACGGCGAGGTCGGCGACGACGAGGAGCTGCGCGGCGAGAAGCAGGTGCAGAAGCTCACCGACGAGCACACGACGGCGATCGACGAGCTGATCCGGCACAAGGAAACAGAGATCATGGAGGTCTGAGGTCGCCACCGACCTCAAATCGACCGACCTCGCCCGCAGCGTCGCGATCATCATGGACGGCAACGGCCGCTGGGCGGAGCGGCGCGGACTGCCGGTGGCCGACGGCCACCGCGAGGGCACCCGGGCGCTGCGGCGGACGGTCGAGGCGGCGATCGACCTCGGCGTGCAATCACTCGCCGTCTACGCGTTCTCGACCGAGAACTGGACGCGGCCGGCCGACGAGGTCGAGTCGCTGATGGAGATCTTCGGCGAGACGATCGAGCGCGAGCTCCCCGACCTCGCCCGGCAGGGCGTGCGCACCCGCTTCATCGGCCGCCGCGACCGGGTGCCGGGCTGGCTGCTGGAGCGGATGGGCGCGCTCGAGGCGGAGACGGCCGCCAACGACCGGCTCTCGCTCTGGATCGCATTCGACTACGGTGGCCGCGCCGAGCTGGCCGCAGCCGCGCGCAGGCTGATCGAGGCGGGCGTCCGCCCCGAGGACGTCGACGAGGACACGTTCGGCGCGCAGCTGTACGCGCCGGAGCTACCCGATCCCGATCTCCTGATCAGGACCTCCGGCGAGCTGCGGCTCTCCAACTTCCTCCTCTGGCAGCTGGCATACGCCGAGCTCGTCTTCGTCGACACGCTCTGGCCCGACTTCGGCGAGGCCGACCTCCGTCAGGCACTTGCGGACTACGCGACGCGGCGGCGTCGCTTCGGCGGCAGATGAGCGTCGCTCGCATCCTGCTCGCTCCCGTGGGGGAAACCATGTTTCCCCACGGACCCCCACACCCCCTAATGCTCAAGGGGTCACGACCCCTGAGCAACTTCCTCTCGCGCGTCCTCGTCACCGTCGTCGGCGTTCCCGTCGTCCTCTACTTCGTCTACCTCGGCGACTGGTGGCTCTTCGGCCTCGCCGCCTTCGCGGTCGTGATCGCACTGCACGAGCTCTACGTGATGGCGAGATCGCTCCGGCCGCTGGTGCTGGCCGGCTACGCCGGCGCACTGGCGACGCTGCTCGGCGGCCAGCTCGGCGGGCCGGAGTGGATGCTGGGCGGCTTCATGCTCACGCTCGTGCTTGCGTTCCTGCTCTACGGGATCTCGGAGACGCGCCAGCCCGCGACGGTGACGATGAGCGTGACGGTGATGGGCGTCGCCTGGATCGCACTCGGGCTCGGGCATCTGCTCCTGCTCCGGGACGTGCCCGAGCATGGCCGACTCGCCGTCTTCACCGTCCTGCTCGCCGTCTTCGCCGACGACACCGCCGCGTACCTGATCGGGCGGCTGCTGGGCCGGCACAAGCTGGCGCCCTCGCTGTCACCGGGGAAGACCTGGGAGGGCTTCGTCGCCGGCACCCTCGCCGCGATCGCCGTCGCCTTCTTCGCGCTCTACGAGCAGGACTTCCTCTCGATCCCCGAGTCGATCGTCCTCGGCGCCGCGATCGCGCTTGCGGGGGCGACGGGCGACCTCTTCGAGTCGGCGCTCAAGCGCGACCTGCAGGTGAAGGACTCCGGCCAGCTGCTCGGCGGCCACGGCGGCATGCTCGACCGGATCGATTCGCTGCTCTTCGCCTCGGTGGCGGCTTTCTACGTGGTCATAGCCCTGGCGTAGGGCACACTGTGACCGTGAAGCGGATAGCGCTGCTCGGCGCCACCGGCTCGATCGGCCGGCAGGCGATCGAGGTCGTGGAGCGGAACCCCGAGCTGGAGCTCTGTGCTCTCGCATCGGGCTCGTCCGATCTGACCGCGCTGGCCCGGGAGCACGGGGTGGCGCACACACAGGTCGGCGGTGACGTGACCGGCCTGCTCGAGGCCGCGGAGCCGGACGTCGTCCTGAACGCGGTCGTCGGCTTCGCCGGAGTCGGCGCGACGCTCTGGGCGCTCGAGCGCGGTGTCACGCTCGCGCTTGCGAACAAGGAGAGCCTCGTCGCCGCCGGAGCGCTCGCCCTCGCTGCGAAGGAGCGGGGTGGAGGACGACTGTTGCCCGTCGACTCGGAGCACTCCGCACTCTTCCAGTGCCTCGAGGGCCGGGACCCCGGCTCGGTCGACTCGCTCGTGCTGACCGCCTCCGGAGGGCCGTTCCGCGGTCGCAGCCGCGACGAGCTCCAAAGCGTGACGGTGGACGACGCGCTCGCCCACCCGACGTGGAGCATGGGTCCGAAGATCACCGTCGACTCGGCCACGCTCGCCAACAAGGGATTGGAGCTGATCGAAGCCCACTTCCTCTTCGGCGTCCCGTACGACCGGATCGAAGTCGTGATCCACCCGTCCTCGATCGTCCACTCGCTCGTGCGCTTCCGCGACGGTGCGGCGCTCGCGCATCTCGGCTACCCGGACATGACCGTGCCGATCTCCTTCGCACTCAGCTATCCCGAACGCGCCGCGACGGACGTGCCGAGGCTCGACCTCGCCGCCGGCCTGACCCTGGAGTTCGCCGCGCCCGACCTGGAGACGTTCCCGCTGCTCGCGCTCGCCCGCAGCGCCGGCGAGGCGGGCGGGACGTACCCGGCCGTCCTCAACGCGGCCAACGAGGTCGCGGTCGCCGCCTTCCTCGACGGCCGGCTCCCGTTTCTCGGGATCGCCGAGGTGGTCGAGTCCACGCTCGAGTCCGCCGACGGCGCGCCCGCACACGACCTGGCCGAGCTCGTCGAGGCAGACGCCGAGGCGCGTCGGCTCGCGGGCCGGGGAGTGCTCGTCGCATGAGCATCTTCGTCTCGCTGCTCGGGCTGGCGTTCCTGATCCTGATCCACGAGGCGGGTCACTTCTTCGTCGCCCGCGGCGTCCGGATGAACCCACGCAAGTTCTATCTCGGCTTCCCGCCCGCGGTCGTCAAGACGAAGCGAAACGGGATCGAGTACGGGGTGGGGGCGATCCCGCTCGGCGGCTACGTGAAGATTCCCGGCATGCACCGGCCGGCGGCGGGCGACCTCGACTACCACTTCGCCCGCGCGATCGAGGAGGCGCCCCCGCTGGGGCGGCCGGTCGGGGACCTCCGCCGTCACCTGGAGGAGAACGACTACGCCGGCGCCGGTGGAGCCCTGGAGCGCGTCCGGGCCGCACTTCCCGACGCCTCGCTCTCGCCACTCGCACAGCGCTCGGCCGAGCGGGGGCTGTCGGAGATCCAGGACTCGCTCGCGCCGGACGCGTACTGGCGGGCGCCGACGTGGAAGCGGGTCGCCGTCATCTTCGCCGGGCCGGCCGCGAACCTCGTCCTCGCCGTCGTCATCTTCGCCGCGCTCTTCATGTCGCTGAGCGGCAGCTACCGGCTCGGGTTCGAGCTCCGCGGCACGACCAACAGCGTCACCGCGACGGTCAACGACGTGCTCGCCGACTCGCCCGCGGAGGATGCCGGCATCCAGGCGGGCGACCGGATCGTCGCGATCAACGGGAAGCAGGTCGACGGTGAGTCGATCCGCCCGACGATCCAGGACTCGCGCGGCGCGCCCGTGACCGTGACCGTCGAACGCAACGGGAACACGGTGGAGCTCCAGCCGGTCCGGCCCGAGAAGTCCGAGGAGTTCGGCGTCGTCGGCGCGATCGGCGAGTCGTTCCAGGTGACGTGGGAGGTGACGCAGGAGATCGGACGGTCGGTCGGTCGGCTCGTGACGGGCGACGGAAGCGACGTCTCGAGCCCCGTTGGGATCGTCCAGGGCTCGTCCGAGGCGGTCGATCAGGGGACGGACACCTACCTCTGGGTGCTCGGCCTGATCAGCCTCTCGCTCGCCCTGCTCAACCTGCTGCCGCTGCTGCCGCTCGACGGCGGCCACATCGCCTTTTCCTTGATCGAGGGGATCCGCGGTCGTGCGGTCGCGCGCGAGGTCTACGAGCGCGTCTCGGTGGTCGGGATCGCCGTCGTGCTGCTCCTCTTCTTCATCGGGCTGACGAACGACATCGGCCGGCTGGGTTCATAGGGCCGCTTCGCGGCCCGGAATCTCGCTCTCGATACGCTGTCTCGGTGGCTTCGGAGGTCGGGATCAAGGTCGGCAACGTCGCGATCGGGGGTGGCGCACCGGTCGTCGTCCAGTCGATGACGCTGACGCCGACGCGCGACGTCGAGGCGACGACGGCCCAGATCGCCGCGCTCGCGTCCGCCGGCTGCGAGGTCGTCCGCTGCGCCGTCCCGAAGACGGAGGACGCGGAGGCGCTCGCCCGGATCGTCCGGCTCAGCCCGATCCCGGTGATCGCCGACATCCATTTCAATGCCAGCCTCGCGCTGAAGGCGATCGACGCGGGCGTCGCCGCCGTCCGGATCAACCCGGGCAACATCGGCGGCCCGGACAAGGTCGAGCAGGTCGTGACCGCGGCGAAGAAGGCCGGGATTCCGATGCGGATCGGGGCCAACTCCGGGTCGCTGCCGAAGCACCTGCACGAGCTCGCCCAGACCGACCAGGCCGAGGCGCTCGTCGCCGCGGCGATCGAGGAGGTGGAGCTGCTCGAACGGCTCGACTACCGCGATTTCAAGATCTCCGTCAAGTCGACGCACGTGCCGACGATGATCCGCGCCTACCGGATGCTCGCCGCGAAGGTGCCGTATCCGCTCCACCTCGGCGTCACCGAGGCGGGGACGCCGTTCTCGGGCTCGATCAAGAGCGCTGTCGGCATGGGCGCGCTGCTCTCGGACGGGATCGGCGACACGATCCGGGTCTCGCTCACCGCCGACCCGGTCAAGGAGGTCGAGGCCGGCTTCGAGATCCTGAAGGCGCTCGGCCTGCGCGAGCGCGGGCCGGTGATGATCTCGTGCCCATCCTGCGGCCGCGACAACGTCGGCGTCGAGAAGCTCGCGGTCGTCGTCGAGGAGCGGCTTCGCCAGTACCCGCAGGCGTTCGAGGTGGCGGTGATGGGCTGCGCCGTCAACGGGCCGGGGGAGGCGGGCGACGCCGACTTCGGGATCGCCGGCGGCCGCGACGTCGGCTTCATCTACGCGCACGGCCGCGTCCTCAAGAAGGTCAGCTCCGACATCCTGATCGACGAGCTCTTCTTCGAGATCGACCGCTGGATCGACGCAGGGATGCAGCGGCCGAAGCGGCTGAAGATGGCAAAGCCGGCCGCGCTCGCGATGGCCGAGGCCTCGCTGATCCCCCTCGATTAGATTCTTGCGATGATCGCGCGCGCCTCCCAGCTCTTTCTGCCGACCCTGCGCGACGCTCCGGCCGACGCCGAGGCGCTGTCGCACAAGCTGCTCGTCCGCGGCGGCTTCATCCGCCAGCTCAGCGCCGGCCTCTGGACATTCCTGCCGCTCGGCTGGCGCGTGCACCGGAAGGTGGAGCAGATCGTCCGCGAGGAGATGGACGCGATCGGCGCGCAGGAGATGTTCGCGCCGGTACTGACGCCCGCCGAGCTCTGGATCACATCGGGCCGCTACGGCATCCCCGAGCTCTTCAGGCTGCAGGACCGGAACGGCCGCGACTACATCCTCCCGCTCACGCACGAGGAGACGTTCACGTTCCACGCGGTCGAGCTCCAGAGCTACCGGCAGCTGCCGCAGTCCTGGTACCACTTCCAGACGAAGGGTCGAGACGAGCCGCGCCCCCGTGGCGGCCTCCTGCGCGTCCGCGAGTTCATCATGAAGGACTCGTACTCGTTCGACCGCGACGAGGCCGGCCTCGACGTCAGCTTCGAGGCGCACAGGGGCGCCTACGAGCGCATCTGGCAGCGCTGCGGGCTCGAGACGTACGGCGTCCAGGCCGAGAGCGGGATGATGGGCGGCAGCGAGTCGCTCGACTACCTGGCGCCCTCGGGCTCGGGCGAGAACACGCTCGTCACCTGCGAGAACGGCGACTACGCGGCCGACCTGGAGATCGCGCGCGGCGTCCCGCGGGCGCCTGAGTTCCCCGACTCGCTCGATGCGCCCGCCGAGGTCGAGACGCCGGACACGCGTACCTGCGAGGCGCTCGCGGAGCTGCTCTCGATCGACCTCGCCGCGACCTCGAAGGCGATGCCCGTGATGCGGGAGGACGGCACGCTCGTGCTCGCGCTGCTCCGCGGTGACGACCGGCTCGAGGAGGCGAAGCTGCTGAGCGCGCTCGGAGCCGACTTCCGTCCCGCGACCGACGAGGAGATCGTCGAGGGCTTCGGGGCCGAAGGCGGCTCGCTGGGGCCGGTCGGCTTCTCGGGGCCGGTGATCGCGGACGAGGCGCTTCGGGAGGGCCAGTTCGTCGCCGGCGCGAACCGCACCGGCTGGCACCTGCGCGGCGTCGCGGCGGGCCGCGACTACGAGCCCGAGTTCGCGGATCTCCGCCAGCCGAAGGAGGGCGACGCGTGCCCGGACTGCGGCGGCAAGCTTGGTTTCCAGACGGCGATCGAGGTCGGGCACATCTTCAAGCTCGGCACCACGTACTCGGAGGCGTTCGGGGCCAAGTACCTGGACGAGAACGGGGTCGAGAAACCGATGGTGATGGGCTCGTACGGGATCGGCCCCGGCCGAGTGGTCGCCGCAGCGGTCGAGCAGCACGGTGGCGAGGATGGGATGGTCTGGCCGCACGAGATCGCGCCGTACGACGTCCACGTCGTCGTCTTGGGCTGGGACAGCCCGGAGCTCGTCGCGATCGGCGAGGAGGTCGCCGCCTCGCTCTCGGCGGAAGGTCTCGACGTGCTGCTCGACGACCGCGAGCTGCGGCCGGGCGAGAAGTTCGCCGACGCCGACCTGATCGGCTGCCCGCTTCGCGTCACGGTCGGCAGGAAGACGCTCGAAGACGGCGCAGTCGACCTGAAAGACCGCGTCGGCGGCGAAGAATCCCGGATTGCGCGTTTAGATGTCGCAAAACGGGTAGTCGCACGTTGATGGCTCGCAGGAGGAAGTTCAGCGAGGAGGACTTCGGGCGCACCATCGAGCGCCTGATGGGGGAGACGGGGCTGACGTACAGGGGTCTCGCTGCCAAGACCGGCCTCTCGGCCGGCTACCTCAACCACCTCGTGCACGGGAACCGGCCCGTGCCGTCGAAGGACGTCGTCGCGCGCCTCGCGACGGCGCTCGGCGTCGAGCCCGAGCACTTCCGCGAGTACCGCCTGCGCGTGATCGCCGACCGGCTCGAGGAGCGACCTGAGCTCGTCGACCGGCTCTACCGGCGCCTCGCGATCTAGGCGTCGCGCCTAGCCGCGCGGAAGGATCAGCTCGAAGCACGCACCGCCTTCGGTGGGCGTGTAGAGCAACTCGCCGCCGTGCGCGTTCGCGTACGCCTTTGCGATCGCGAGCCCGAGGCCGCTGCCCTGCCCGCTCGTGCCTCGTTCGAACCGGTCGAAGAGCCGCGGCACCAGCTCGTCGGGGACGCCCTCGCCGGCGTCCGAGACCACGATCCGGATGAAGTGGTCCCGCTGGGTCGCCTCCACGCGGATCGGCGGCTTTCCGTAGCGGGAGGCGTTGCCGACCAGGTTGGAGACGACGCGGTCGAGCACGAGCGGATCGGCGACGACGGCGACGCCTGGGTCGACGTCGAGGCTGACCACGCCGGGCGCTGTCGCCTCCACGACCTCCTCGAGCACCTGCCGCAGCACGAGCGGCTGAGGATCGATGGTGACAGAGTGCGCGTCGAGCCGGGAGAGGTCGAGCAGCTGGTCGATCAGGCGCCGCATCCGGTCGGCCTGCTCCCAGGCGGTCTGCTCGAGCTGGCGGCGGACGATGTCGTCGAGCGTGCCCTCGCGCTCGCGCAGCGTCGTCAGGATCCCGTAGATCGCAGTCGCAGGCGTGCGCAGCTCGTGCGAGGCGACGGCGACGAAGCTGAGCTTCAGCTCGTCGAGCGCGATCATCTCGTCGTGGACGCGCGCCTTCTCGATCGCGACGGCGAGGCGCTCGGCGACCAGCTGAAGCAGCTCGGTGTCGTCCCGCGTGAACAGGCGTGGCGTCAGCGTGCCGACGTGCAGCACTCCGATGACGTGCTCGCGAACGGCGAGCGGCACGCCGAGCAGGGACTTGATCCCCTTCTCGCGCAACAGCGGGTTGTACACGTCGGCGTGGTCGACGTCGGCGAGGCCGATCGGCCGGCCCTCGGCCGCGATCCGGCCGGCGAACCCCTTGCCGAGCGGGATCCGGATCCCTTGCTCCACAGCCTCCTCGAGCCCGACCGCAGCGCGGGCGACCAGGTCGCGCCGCTCGGCGTCGACGAGAAGCACGGCGCACGTGTCGACGCCGAGGATCGCGCGAATGCGGTCGAGGAGCTCCGCGAGCAGCGCGTCGAGCTCGAGGTGGGCGAGGCTCGCGTCGACGATCGCCTGCACGTGCTCGAGCCGTATCCGGGCCGCCTGCTCGGCCTCGAGTGCCCGCGCGTGAGCGAGCGCGATCGCCACGCGGTCGGCAGCCAGCTGGAGCAGATCGACGTCCTCCCGGGTGAAATCGCGGCGCTTCAGTGTGCCGACGTGGAGCACGCCGATCGGCCTGCCGTCGACGACGAGCGGGACGCCGACCATGCTGGCGATCCCCTTGCGGCGGATCAGCGGATTGAGGACGTCGGCGTGCTCGACGTCGGGGAGCACGACGGGCCGCAGCTCGGCGGCGACCCGTCCGGCGAAGCCCTTGCCGACGGCGATGTGGAATCGCTGCTCCAGCTCCTCCTCGATCCCCAGCGCGGCATACGCGACGAGCTCGTGCCGCTCCTCGTCGAGGAGCAGGATCGCGCAGGTGTCGGCGTCGAGGAGCGTTCGGATGCTGTCGAGCAGGACGTCGGGAGCGTCCGGCCCGGCGTACGCGAGCGCAGCGTCGGTCACAGCCTGCAGCCGATGGAACCGCTGCCCGAGAGCCCCCACGGCCGAAGGATGTCAGACGGCTCGCGCGTGTGAGCCGCGACCTAGGGCGACATCTGGCCAAACGGACCGCTTTCGCCACCATTTGCACAGGTTCCGGCACGGTACGGTCCGCTGGTGAGCGAATCTCAGGCAGAGCACGAGCACCGGGTCACGCCGCTCGAGCTGTTCTTCGATCTCGTGTTCGTGTTCGCGTTCACGCAGGTTTCGACGCTGATGGCCGACGACCCGACCTGGGGCGGCCTCGGCAAGGGGCTGCTCGTGCTCGCGGCGTTGTGGTGGGCGTGGGTCGGCTATGCCTGGCTGACGAACGCCGTGGATCCCGACGAGGGCGTGGTGCGCGGCGCGATGCTGGTTGCGATCGTGGCGATGTTCATCGCCGCGCTCGCGGTACCGGAGGCTTTCGGCCGCCACGGCGTCGTCTTCGGTGTGGCCTATCTGATCGTGCGCGTGATGCACGTCGCGCTCTATTCGCTCGCCGGCCGAGGCGACCGCGATCTGTCGGCGGCCGTGCTCCGGATCACGCCGTCGACGCTTCTCGGCGCCGGGCTGATCATCGCGGCAGGTTTCGCCGACGACGGGCTCAAGCCCGTGCTCTGGCTGGCCGCGCTGGCGATCGACTACATCGGCCCGCTCGTCGTCGGCACGAGCGGCTGGCGCGTCCGTCCGGGCCACTTCGCCGAACGTCACGCCCTGATCCTGATCATCGCCCTCGGTGAGGCCTTCATCGCGATGGGTGTCGGCGCCGCCGACGCGACGATCGACGCCGGTGTGATCCTCACGGCCGTGCTCGGGCTCGTCGTCGCAACGTCGATGTGGCTGGCGTACTTCGACTTCTTCTCCATCCGCGCGCCGCAGCTACTCGCGGACGCGAGCGGCACGGAGCGGAGCGCCCTCGCCCGCGACATCTTCAGCTACCTGCACCTACCGCTGGTCGCCGGCATCGTGCTCACTGCGCTGGCGATGAAGACGACGCTCGCGCACGTCGGCGACGAGCTCGGCACGATCCCGGCGGTCGCCCTCTGCGGCGGGTCGGCCCTGTACCTGCTCACCTTCGCTGCGATTCGAATCCGCACCACGCGCAGGCTGAGCCGGGGCCGCTTCGTCACCGCGGCGGTCTTCGTGCTCCTCTTCCCGCTCGCGACCTCGGTGCCCGCGCTCGTCGCGCTCGCGTTCGCGAGCACGGTCTGGGTCTCACTGCACGCCTACGAGTTCATCTGGTGGCGCGAGGCGCGTGCGGAGGCCCGCGCCCTCCGCGCACCGGCCCACTCGTGACGCGGATCGGCGCGCCGCGCGGCCGTCAGCATGGGTAGAAGCGGGGAAGGGCGTCGTCGGCGGGGTAGGAACCCGCTTGCTACCGTGCGCACCGTCGCGGGGCGTGGCGCAGCCTGGTTAGCGCGCTAGTCTGGGGGACTAGAGGTCCCGAGTTCGAATCTCGGCGCCCCGATACCACGAAAGCCCCGGAAACCGGGGCTTTCTCGCGCTAGTGACGGATGATCCCCCGTCAGGTTCGTGGCCCAATAGTGGCCCAAACGGTTACTCCTCGAGGTAGACCCCGGCCGGGATGACGTGCGCGGCGTCCCACTGCCGGAGCCCGCTGCCGCTCGGCCCGTACCGGATGAACCGAAGACAGTGCGCGGCAATGACATCCCGACGTTCGTCATTGCATCCCAATTGCGGGGCCAGAAGGACGCAGCGCAGGGGGGACGTGCCGCAGGAGAGCGGACTCTTGAAGCCCACTATCCCTAAGAAAAGGCGGGGTATGCAATGCTCCGATGGTAACCGGAAGGACGTTATTGGTTGGTGCCGCGCTCGTCATCGCACTTGCGATGGCCGGCGTCGTGCTGTGGGGAGCCTCTGTGATCGGCGTGGCCCGGTATGCCGAGGACCTCTGCTTCGACGACCTTGACGGCCGGGCCGAGTACGGCGCGTACAGGACTGCTGCGGACGTATGGCCGCCGTCGTATGAGTGCAGGCTGCTCGGGAACGAGGTGGAGCCGGTCGTGGTGCAGCACCGCGGCGTTGCGCTCGCCCGCCTCGGAGCGATCATGGTGTTCCCGGTCGCCTATGCCCTCGCCGCCACACTCGGCATCGTGTTCTGGCACCGTGGCCGGCGGTTTTCCTAGGCACCCCGACCTCGAGCGGGAAGCAGTACGGGCTCATCGTATGGCCGGTGTGCGGTGTGGCCTGGGACGTAACGAGTACGGGTCGCCGCGGGCCGCTGGCTAGCGGACGCGAATGAGGCGGCCGCGATACCCGGACTGGATTATGGCCGTCGTTTCTCGTCAGAAAACGGATCGGGTGTCTAGCTGCCCCAGGGGAACGTCAAGAAGCTGTAGATCCAGTAAACGATCACAGCCACGCCGGTAACCGCTGAGGCGATCGCGACCACCATGAGCGACCGGTGCCGCACCGCCAGCGCTGCGTAGAGGCCAAAGGGTATGGCGAACATGCCGAGGAAGAAGCTGTATCCCTGTTCCATCGACGCGGCAAGCGTTGCTACCAACGCAAGGGTGATCGCGATGGCAAGCGCACGAATTCCTTGTCCTTCCTCGATATCGCCAGGACGCTAGCCGAGACGATCACCTGAGACACCTGGTTAGTGCGGACCTGATGAGCCTTCGTCGCGGCGAAGCGGCGGTGACGACCGTGTGAGCACCGGCTCCCATCTGGGCGGGCGACGCCCCTCGCGTGCTCGCCAGACGAACCGGCCCGCCCAGGTGACAGCGCGGCCCGCCGGAAGGTCGTGGCAGCCGGTGCCGTCGCCCCAGGCGACACGCCTAGCCGTGACGACGAACCTCGGCCACGAAACGACGAAGCTGCTCAGTCCGCAGACCGCAGCGGCTTCGCCTATCGGGTCGCGAGCGAGCGCCGCACCGTCGTTCGAGCCATGGACGCGAGTATTGATCTGCGGCCCGATCGAGAAGCGGCCATCGCGCGGCCGATACAGCCAGGTGCAGCCATGAGGGGTCGCGTAGACGCGGTAGACGCTACCCCTCGGAAATGTGCTCCCAGCGAAACAACCGGGGGCATGCGCCACGACTGCCGTGCTCGACGCTGCTGCTGCGGCGGCTACCGCGAGGACGGTTACGGGCCACGACCACTTCACAGCAGTCGATCTTCCCGCGATGCTCCCGCGGCGAACAGACTCGTGCTGAATCTAGAGCAGCTCGAGCCTTGGCAGACGACCAGACGAGAGCACGCTCGCCCAGACCATGTTCTGCGGCCCGGCGACCTCATGGTTCATGAGCACCCGTTCCTACGGTGGCGCAAGATGCCGTGCGCGGAGTTCCTCGTAGCAGTAGCTGCAGATCGCGATCCACGCTGCTTCCGCTTCAGCTCCCGCTGACCACTGGTTCTCGCGCGCCCTTACTGCCTCGCACTCTCGGCACCACGCGGTGGGTCTCGGTTCGTCGGGCTCGAACGCCGTAATGAAGTCAAGGCGGTTCTCTGCTTCAGTTCCGGCCTCGAACAGATGGCGGCAGACCACGGTCGGCGGGGACGTGCCGTGTTGGTCACAGATCATCGGTGACGCCACGCGCGGATTCTGCCAGGGCTCAGGGAAATTCCCGAACGCTGGCCCAGGCCGCCTCCTGCGCCCCAGACGTGGGATCCTCCGGAGATGATCGAGGCGCCCACAAGAGCACTCCGCCAGCGTTCGCCTGACGTACTTCGTGCAGGACTCCTGACGATGCTCGTTCGATATGACAGCGCAGGCACGGAGCCGGACGTCTGTGACGTCCTCTGGAGCCTCGCGCCCTACCACGATTGCGCCATCCGACTCGACCTCGATCCGGCTACGTTCTTTGACGAAGTCGCAGATGCTGGGCCGCCGAACCTGCGCGCGGTGGTCCGGGACTTCGGGCGACGCTCGGACACAGCTCCCGAAGCGTTCGGCGGTTACGCCCTCACGGAGACGGCGGACGGCCCAGCTTATGTCTGGGCGTAACGGCGCCTCGGTCCCGTTGCCGCGCATCGGTGTCCGCCGCCGACTCCGGCAGGCCAAGCAGAAGCTGCGACTCCACTGACTCCATCCATGCGCCGGAAAAACGAGCGGGAGAGGCTGCGGCGGATGGTTTCTGGCCGCGTCCAGCGGGTAGCACGGGCTTAGACCTGCGAAACAGAGGAGTGATCATGCCTACGTTTCCGGCGCCTCTCTTGCTTAGCGCGGTAGTCGTGGCGGTCTTCGCAGTTACGTCGGTCGGTGCGAACGCGAGTTCCTCGACCACGTCGAAGGTCGGCCCCTTGAAGCTCTGCACCTACAGCACGGGCGACTTGAATGAAGGTTCCACGGCTCTGATCGTCAAGGTGGTCGCCGTGGGCGGTGGCGGAGTGAGAGGGACGCTGCGGGTCGTGGCGGCGTCCATCGGATTGAACAGGACGGTTCCTTTCAGGCTCAAGAAGGGCGGGATTGGACTGATTGCGCTTGACCTCACGCCGCCGGTGGCGCTGACACTGACGACGACGCTGCGCCTAAGGCCCGTTAATCCAACCCGAACCGATCGGGTGAACTTCACAGTCCCGGATCCGAACGCGCCAGCCCCGCGAGGATGCATCGCGCGCTAATTAACGCGCACGAGCAACGTCTGGAAGCCGCAACGCAGACGCCTCAGAGACCGCCCCGCCTGTTGGAACGAGACCACGCTCAGGCGAGAGGACGCTCGCTCAGGCGAAGGCTAGGAGGGCTTGGCGATGTTTCGGATGATTACGCCGACGGCGATCCCGAGCGCGGCGAGCAGCGCCATGCCGATGGCGACAGCCCACGCAGGGCCGCGAAAATCACCCGTGAGGGCAACGACGAGGCAAACGGCGGGTGCGGCGATCAGAGCCCACCATCGCCCAACGATTAGGCCGACGGTGAGGCCACCTGCGACGAGGACGGCGGCGAGGACGATTCTTGAGTGATGCCGCGCCGCACGGCGTGCGAAACGGCAATCCGTCAGGCGACATTCCCGAACACTGGAGCAGGCGGCCGAGCTACTGCGGCGGGTCGCCGATCTCCGTCGTCACGGTCCCGGAAGCGCGAACGACCTCGCCGTCGCCGAACTCGCTCCCGACGACCCCGTTAAACGTGACCTCGACCGCGTCGCCGCGATCGCAGCCCCACCGGGTGACAACGATCGTGCCGGAGCTTCGCTCGTTTTTCGCAGCGGCTTCGTTGCCCGTCTCGAGGTCGTTGACAAAGAAAGTCCAGGTGGTCGAGTCGATCGGGCGCTCGCGGAGGGAGAGCACGGGAGCGCGGTCGAGCCGCTCGATCAGGCTGAAGAGGAGCCAGTACGTTCGCGGACCCTCGGTCTCGCGGGTTCCGCCGGGGCGCGACTGACTGACAGGCACACCCGAGCCGAGTTGGAGCGCCGTTCCGCCTCCGTCCCGCGGCGGGCCACACCATGCGCGAACCGAGCCCTCGAACTCGACGATGCTGCCGTCCTCGCGGGTGACGGTCAGTCCTCCCGAGGTCGAGTCGCTTCCGGTCGCGCACGCAGTGCAGACCGCGAGCACACAGATGATCAAGGCGCCGCCGCCTCGTAAAAGGGACCAATGCAGTCGTGATGCCGCCATCGCGGCAGCGACGACGGCGGCTCCTAGCAGCGTCCCGCCACCGCGGCTGGCGAAGATCCCTACAGTTTCGCCGGCGTCCCGCATCAAGCACTGATTACCCGCGTCTCGACGTACTAAGGCCAAAAATCGGCCGCCCGCTCAGGCGTCATTCCCGAACGCTGGCCCAGGCGAGGTCAACTCCTTCAGGGTTGGCGTGGGGCACGCGGGGAAGGTGCCGCGACTCCAGCGGTTATGTGGGGCTGGCTGTTTGCTTTCGATATGAGGGTGTGAGCTCGCTCCAGCGGGTGCGCCAATCAGTGGGCTCTCTTCCGGCGCTATGCGCGGCGAGGTCCTCGAGGTGCGCCTGCCAGCCGGCTCCGTGTGCGGCGAGTTCTTCCAAGGGGAGTCCACGCTCTTCGACCACGAGCCTCGTCTGGTCGCCGTCGGCGACGAGCACGGCCTCGATGACGGTCTCCTCCTCTCGTCCTGGGGTCATGGTCACGAGTAGGTGCCGCGGAGGGTCGCAGGCGTCAACTCGGCCGGGGCCTTCCCAGCCGCTCGTGAAGGTGGCTCTGCACGCTCCGCCGAGACGGAGGTCGCCCTCGACCTCGGCGATCCAGCGAGCCAGCACCGCCCTCGCCGCCATCGGCGAGAAGCGGTAGGGGACGCCCAAGGGATCGACGCCAGAGCTCTTACCGAGGCCTGTTGCAACGAAAGCTGGCCCTGCAAGTCGAATCCTGTTCGCCTAGGCTCCTGCGTCTCGCGCGCCTTGGCGCGTCGGGAGGTTGCGGGCTTTCGGCCGGGGTTCTGGCCGGCAGGGCCAGTCTCGACACCTTAGCTCACTCGGAGCGCGGGGGAGGTTAAGGCGCATGTCCGATTACCGAAAAGCCCCGGTAATCGGGGTCTTTCTATCGGCCGACCGACAAGTACGAAGTCGTTCACGCGGCCTGAGACGCCGTATATTCCGCCCGTGCGCAGGTCGTTCGACCGGGTCGCGGACGTTGCTTTCGTCGCTGTCGCGGCGTCCCTCGGGGCCGTGATCGCGCTCGCACCGTTGAGCGAGCGCGGTCTCGTCCTCGGCGGCTCTGCCTGCGGCGGCGGTGGCCAGGCACAACGCTGCACCGGGATCGCGCGCCAGCTCTCCCTGGTCGAGATCTCGCCCCGAGCCTGGGCATTTGTCGCTGGAGGCGTGCTCTGCATCCTGCTCGCGGCTGCGGCGCTCGTGGTGAGACGCCGGACCGACATCCGGCTCGGGATCGCGATCGCGGTACTCGCGCTCTCGTTCGTCGCTCTCGTCTCGGTGGAGCGGATCGACGCGCTGCTCGGGCCCGAAGGCGGCGGCACATGGGGCCGCACGCTCGAGGACTGGGGGCCGGTCCTTTCGCCGGCGCTCGTCGACCTGCGCCGGGACGCGCTACGTAGGTACGAAGGGACGCGCACCGAGCCCGGCGGTCCGCTTTACGACGCGGAGCAGATCCTCCCGTCCTTCTTCGCCCACGGTCAGGACAGCTGGCGCGTTCTCCGCGGCGCGGTGATCGTGCTGTACTTCGCCGCCCTCTTCGAAACGCTGCGACGTCTCATCCGCCGTCCGACCCTCGCCGTGACGACGACCGCAACGGTCGGCCTCATCGTGTGGGTCATGGTCCTGGCTCGTGCGGTCCCGTGCGCGGACGACGGCGAGTGCTGGGAGGACCTGGCAACGGTGTTCGCCGTCATCGTCGCCGGGATCTGGTGGCTCGCCTACCTGGCCGGCAGCACACTCGGCCGCTTCGTCGAGCGGATCAGGACGCCGCAGAGATGATCGCGGCCAGTTGACGACGGGCAGACCCGCGCTCAGGGGAGATTCGCGAACTCTGGCCAGGCGGCTCCCGGGAACCGCCCAGGCAACGACACCCTTAGGATCGCCCAGATGAACGTCTCGCTGAGGCCGCTCGAGGACCGGGATCTCGACGCGATCTATCAGCAAGTGACGGATCCGGAGTCGATCCGAATGGCCGCCTTCACAGCCGAGGATCAGACGGATCGCCGGGCGTTTCTCAACCGGATGTCGCGCCTGCGGGCCGATACAAGCGTCTCGTTCCGAGTCATCGATGTCGACGGAGCAACCGCTGGAACGATCGGGTTCTTCCGAATCGACAATCAGCCTGAGGTGACCTACTGGGTGGACCGAACGCAATGGGGGAAAGGCATCGCGAGCGCAGCACTACAGATTCTTCTTGCCGAGATTGCCGAACGGCCGCTGTACGCCCGAGCGGCCTCGGACAACGTCGGTTCGCTTCGAGTACTGGAGAAAGCTGGGTTCCGACGTGTTGGCGTCAACCGCGACTTCGCGTCCGGTCGCGGTGAGGAGATCGAGGAAACGATCCTGCGCCTCGACTGAGTAGGAACGGAACTGTTCCACGCGCCCGAGCCTGCGAGGCGCGGAAGTCATGACGTAGCGGCTGAAACCAAAAGGGACAGCGTCGGCGCCGCACAGCTCCGCAGCGGTGCGGTTACCTCGTTGGACGTACGCGACGGCTCGCTTCGAGCGCTTGACATGTCGCCGGCGGCGCGGCGGGCGCTCAGCGGCCGCGTCGGACCGAGGGGACTGCAGGGGCCGAAGGGGGATCCCGGCACGGCCGGCATCGCGGGCATCGAGATTGTGCAGGCGGGCTCGAGCTTCTCGTCGAGTCCCGAGCGGCAGATTACGGTCGACTGTCCGCCGGGCAAGCGCCTGCTGGGCGGCGGCGCGGGCGCATGGGGCCGGGCGATGATCTCCACCCCGAACGAAATCGCGCTTGCGGCCAGTCATCCCCTCGACGAAGACACGTGGCTCGCCACCGCTCATGAGGTCGTTGCGACCGACACGGAGTGGTTCCTGCGCGTGAATGCGATCTGCGCCGCCACCCGATAGCCGTCGAGGCCGACCGCACTCTTCGAACCGCAGCACGGGCACAGCTCCAAACGGTGGGCGCGCCCGCGACTGGCCGCCTGTCACCCGTGAGGGCTTCAGGGACAAGCCGCTGTGAGGAGCCGCTCATCTCGGGCGCGCCCACTCAGTAGATGCTCACGGCCGCCGGAGCTTGCGCCTTCGCGAGAACATCGAGGCGTAGCCGATGGGCCTCGGGGACAGCCGAGGGAGGGTCGCCGTTGCGGACCCGGTCACTCGCTTCCCTCGTCAGGCGGGCAGTTCTTGCGCCTGCCGTTTCGCGTCGAGCCAGGCAAGCCCCTCGGCACGCGTGTACATGACGCGCGAGTGAACCTGCGTCTCAGCGGCGTGCAGCTCGTACATACGGGCGTACCCGAAGGCGAGCGCCGTCGGGACGACGATCGCGAGCTTGCACTGACCCAGGCGCTCCTCGAGCTTGATCACGCGCTCCGCCTGAGCTCGGACATCGTCGCCGGTGATGGTGGTGGCGTCGAGTGCGAGGTGATCGACCAGAATGAACATCCCCGGGCGGTAGCGGGGGTCGTCGACGAGGTCCTGGACGAACCCGACGAGCCCTTCGCGGCTGGCAGGACCGAACGTCGTGATCGTGACGTCCTGGGGCGAGCCACTGAACTCGATCGCGTACTTCAACGGTCGTCATCTCCATCCTGAACCCCTGTTTTGCTCCCGCGGAGGAGGTGCTCGTCCAACGTGACCGAGCCGCGACCTCGCGATCCACCACTCCCTCGCTGCGGCGAGGCTCAGAGGCAGGACGTTGCGAGGGGCGTTGCCGAGCTCGACGCGAACCTCCCAGGTGCTGTCGAACTGCGGAGCCGCGACCGCGCGACAGTGCTCGTTGAGCAACAGCTCGGAGTGACCGCGGGCGACGCCTGCCGTTGAGGACATCTCTGGCACGAGCTCAGCTCGATTCCCGCTCGCAAGGCATAGCGCCCGTAAGGATGAGAGAGCGGTGAACAGCCCGGCGGACGTCGCGCACTCACACAGTACTCCGTCCCGACCCAGTTGAGAGATCTTCGTCCTCGAACCGCGCCCCAGAGGCAGCGACGCCCGAGGCGTGAGGCTCCCTCGAGGCCGTCGGTTGCCGGCGTCGTTCGTGAGAAAGGAAGGGCCGAGCCGGCTGCGGCACCGTCTCGGCCCTGCAATCCCGCCCAAGGTGCTGGAGTCTACTCCTGCGGTGCGCGCCCGCGGCTAGCCGAGGACGGTGACTGCCATGATCGCGACCGCGAGCAGCACGCACACCACCGCCCACACTGCCACGAAGAACCACCCCAGCTGCAACGGCCTCATACCTGGTAAGAGGCTCGTACTGCTGGGTTTCTTTCCCGCTCCGGACGAGACGCGCGAACATCTCTCAGAAGTCAGTAGATATCGGTCGGTTGAGCGAGTACGATCCGCCGACGTTGAGGCTCCTGCGGCTTGCCCTTGTCCTCGTTGCGGCCGCGTGTGCCTGGCCTGCAGCAGCGATCTCCCACGAGCTCGATCCCGGCCCGCAGGCGCCGTCGCCGCGCGTCGGGATCTTCTACTACCCCTGGTTCGCGACGCCCCAGAACGACGGCCGGTACGCCCACTGGCATCAGAGCGGCATGCAGCCGCCAACGGATGTAGCCTCGAGCTTCTATCCGGTGCGCGGCGTCTACTCCTCCGCCGACACGCTCGTCGTCGACGCGCAGATGCGTGAGATCGCGGCCGCCGGGATCGGGGTCGTGATCTCGTCATGGTGGGGACGGGGCTCACGGGAGGATCGCCGGCTGCCGCAGCTGCTCGGTGCTGCACGGCGGCACGGGCTCTCCGTTGCCGCGCACCTCGAGCCGTACCGCGGTCGGACGGTCGAGTCGACCGAGGCCGACATCGGCTATCTCCGCGGGCTCGGGATCACCGACGTCTACGTCTGGGCATCCAGCGAGCTCCCCAGCTCCGAGTGGGCGGCGATGAACGCGCGGGTCGAGGGAACGCGCGTCTTCGCGAACACCAACCTGGCCGGCCGCGCGGCGGCGGGCGGCTTCGACGGCCTCTACACCTACGACGTCCTGCTCTTCGACGGCGTTCTCTTCCCGCGGCTGTGCCGGCAGGCACGGCGCCTCCACCTGCTCTGTGCGCCCTCCGTCGGGCCTGGTTACGACGCCCGCCGCGCGACCGCCGACCTCCGGATCAAGCCGCGGCGCGACGGCGCCCGCTACGACGGGATGTGGCGCGGTGCGGTGCGTGCCGACGCGGACATCGTCACCGTCACGAGCTACAACGAGTGGCACGAGGGCACCCAGATCGAGCCCGCCCGCGGCGACCGCAGTGGCTACTCGTCGTACGAGGGCGCCTGGGGCCTGTCTGGACGCGCCGCCGAGACGGCGTACCTGGATCGGACGGCGTTCTGGGTCCAGCGGCTCATGCGGCGCTGAGGACGTCCGCAGAGCAGCTCGAGATCAGCGCGTCGAAGACGTCGGTGGGCTCGACGCCGTTCAGTGACTCGTGCCCGAGGTCGACCTCGGCCTCCGGCCATGACTCGAGCCCGAGCGAGCGTGCGCCCTCGTCGGCGCCGAAGCAGAGCAGCCGCTCGGTCGAGAAGACGCCGCGCGTGCCCGTCTGGCGGCGCGCGATCCCTTCCAGCTCCCGCAGCTCCTCCAGCGGGTCGATACGGACGTTCGAGTCCGAGCCGATGCAGAGCGGGATCGCGCGGTGGTCGACGCGTGCGGCGGGGAGAAAGCCGTCCGCGAGGTCGGCTTCGGTCGTCGGGCAGGCGCAGATCGTGGCGCCGCTCTCGGCCAGCAGGTCGAGCTCGGCGCCGTCCGCATGCGTCGCGTGCACGACCGTGACGTGGGCGCCGAGGCAGCCCGTGTCCGAGAGCAGCTCGATCGGCCGCCGGCCGTGCTCCGCCAGGCACTCCTCGATCTCGCGCGGCTGCTCGCAGGCGTGGACGTGCAGTGGCAGGCCCTGCGCCGCCGCGTAGCGGCCGAGCTCCTCGAGCCAGTCGCGCGGGCAGGCGCGGACGGAGTGGGGGGCGAGGCCGACGCGCAGGCCGGCATCCCGCAGCGACTCGAGCTGGCGCAGGTAGTCCGCGGGGGAGTCCTGGCGCATTCGAGGCAGGCCGCCTCGCCCGTAGGCGGCCAGGAGCAGCACGAGCTCGATTCCGGCCTCGGCGGCGGCCTCCGCGGCGGCGCGCGCCTCGTCGAGACCCAGGTAGTGGAATTCGCCGACCGCGGTATAGCCGGCGCTCCGCATCTCGGCGTAGGTCAGCGCGTAGAGCGTCGCGGACACGCTCGGGCGTCTGCCGCTCCGCCTCGGCGAGCATCAGCTTGCGCCACGCCCAGAAGTCGCCGCCGCCGGCGCGCCCGCGCAGGGCGCGCTGGAACGTGTGGGTGTGGGCGTTGACGAAGCCCGGAAGCGTGAGCGTCTCGGCCATGCGCCGGAGCGTAGACTCCGCGGTCCGCCCGTGCTCGAACCCGACTCCACGCGCGTCGTCCCGTCGTTCTGTCACCCTCCTGAGACCCGCGGCGCCGTATCCTTCGTCTGTGGCCTCCCGCGCCGTCCCGGCACCGCTCGCGCACCTTCCGAACGCGCTGACGCTCCTGCGGCTGGCCCTCATCCCCCTCTTCGTCGTGCTCATGCTCGCCGACGATCCCGCGAACTGGCCGGCGGGCATCGTCTTCGCGGTCGCCGGCGTCACCGACCAGGTCGACGGCTTCCTCGCACGGCGCTGGCACGTCGAATCGCAGTTCGGGAAGATCGCCGACCCGCTCGCCGACCGGCTGATGATCGACGCGGCCGCGATCATGCTCTGGGTGACCGACCGCCTGCCCTGGTACGCGGCGCTCGTCATCCTCGCGCGCGACCTGTTCATGGTCGTCGGCTACAAGCTCGTCGCCAATCGTGGCTACGACTTCGAGGTCACGCGCATCGGGAAGCTCGCGACTTGGGTTCTCTACCTCGCGATCGGGCTCGTCATCGTCACGAACGACGGCGTCGACTGGCCGGTCTGGCTGTTCTGGATCGGCGTCGGGCTCGCGCTCGTAGCCGCGCTCCAGTACGTGCAGAAGGCGCGGCGTGAGGTGAAAGCGTGAAGGCCGTCGTGATGGCGGGTGGGGAGGGGACGCGGCTCCGGCCGCTGACCTCGAACCAGCCGAAGCCAATGGTGCCGATCGTCGGCAAGCCGTGCATCGAGCACATCGTCGAGCTCCTGCGCGGGCACGGGATGGACGAGGTCGTCGTCACGCTCGCGTTCATGCCGCAGGCGATCAGGAGCTACTTCGGCGACGGCGAGTCGCTCGGCGTCAGCATCGAGTACTCCGTCGAGGAGCTGCCGCTCGGAACGGCCGGCTCCGTCCGGCTGGCGAGCGAGAAGCTCGACGACACGTTCCTCGTCATCTCCGGCGACGCGCTCTGCGACGTCGACCTCGGCGCGCTCGTCGACCGACACAAGGAGTCCGGCGCTGCCGTCACGATCGGGCTCAAGTCCGTCGACAATCCGCTCGAGTTCGGGATCGTCGTCACCGACGACGACGGCAAGGTCGAGCGCTTCCTCGAGAAGCCGTCCTGGGGCCAGGTCTTCTCGGACACGATCAACACCGGCATCTACGTCCTCGAGCCGGAGGTGCTGACCCACATCCCGACCGACGGTCCCTACGACTTCTCCAAGGAGCTGTTCCCGCTCCTGCTCGAGATGGGCCGTCCGATCTACGGTCACGTGATGGAGGGCTACTGGCAGGACATCGGCAACCTCGACCAGTACCGGCAGGCGAACTTCGACGCGCTCGACGAGAGCGTGCGCCTGAACGTCGAGGGCGTGCGGCTGCGAGGGAACGTCTGGATCGGCGAGGGCGCGGACATCCACGACGTCGAGGAGATCGAGGGCCCGGCCTTCATCGGCAACCACTGCCGGATCACGCGCGACGCCTCGATCGGGCCCTACACCGTGCTCTCGAACGGCGTCACGTTGCGTGAGCGCGCGCGAACGACGCGGACCGTGATCGACGCGGCGACGCACGTCGGCAGGAGCGCACTGATCGAGGGCGCGATCATCGGCCGCGCCTGCGACATCCGCGACCACGTGCGGATCCAGGAGGGCGCGGCGATCGGCGACGAGGTCACGATCGGCTCCGAGTCGAACATCGCGCCGCACGTCCGGATCTATCCGTACAAGGAGGTCGAGACCGGCTCGCAGGTCTACGAGAACCTGATCTGGGAGACTCGCGCCTCCTCGCGCCTGTTCGGCAAGGACGGCGTCTCAGGCCTCGTCAACGTCGATCTCACGCCCGAGACCGCCGCGCGCCTCGCGACCGCGCTGGGTACCGCGTTGAAGCGCGGGGCACGCGTCGTCGCCAGCCGCGACTCGGCCCCGGGCTGCAGGATGATCAAGCGGGCGATGATCTCGGGCCTGAACGCCTCCGGCGTCGACGTCGCCGACCTGCGGGTCTCGCCGCCGGCGGTCAGCAGGCACGTCCTCAAGACACAGGCCTTCGCAGCCGCGGTCCACGTCGGCTCGAGCCACCTCGATCCGGAGGCCATCTTCATCCGCATCTACGAGCCGCCGGGGATCCTGCTCACCTCCGGGCTGCAGAAGGAGATCGAGAAGAACTTCACGCGCCAGGAGCTCCGGCGCGTCGCTGCGGGCGGCGTCGGCTCGGTCTCCTATCCGGCCCGCGTCCGCGAGAGCTACGCCCAGGACCTGCTCGATTCGCTCGACGCCGGAGGAGATCCGCGCGCGCCACTTCCGGATCGTGGTCGACTATGGCTACTCGGCGGCGTCCTTCGTGCTCCCGCTCGTGGTCGGCCCGCTCGGCGTCGAGGCGATCTCGGCCCACGGCTTCTTCGCCGAGGAGCTGGGCGAGCGCGAGTCGCTCGCGCAGGCGATCGGGCACACAAAACGGCTCGTGACGGCGATCGGCGCCGACCTCGGCGCCGTCTTCGACCAATCGGGCGAACGGCTCTACCTTGTCGACGACCAGGGCCACGAGGTCCCCGTCGACCAGACGCTCCTGCTCTACGTGCGCCTCCTCGCCGATCGCGGGATCGAGGGCAAGGCCGCCTTCCCGGTCACGGTCACGAGCAAGGTCGAGGAGCTGGCCGGCGACGGGCTCGAGATCATCCGCACGCCGAACTCGCTCACCGACCTGACGCAGGCCGCCTCGGCCGAAGGCGTCGTCTTCGCCGGCGCGGTCGGCGGCGGCTACGTCTTCCCGCAGTTCCTCCCGGCGTACGACGCGATCGCGAGCCTCGCCAAGCTCCTGGAGCTGCTGGCGCCGACGGGGCGGCCGCTCTCCGAGCTGGTCGCCGAGCTGCCGAAGCCGACGCTGATCCACCGTAGGCTCGCCTGTCCCTGGGCGAAGAAGGGCGTCGTCATGCGCGTCCTCAACGAGCGCCTCGCCGGCCGCGACCTCGACCTCACCGACGGGATCAAGCTGGTCGATGGACGCGGCTGGTCGCAAGTGCTGCCCGACCCGGACGAGCCGATCGTCCACGTCTACGCGGAGGGCGAGACGATGGAGGCATCGGAGAAGCTGGAGCGCGAGGTGCGCGAGCTCGTCGAGGAGATCATGCAGGGAGACGTCGACGCAACGCGAACCTCTGTAGAAGCCTCAAGCTGAGGTTGACCCCTCGGCACACGTGCTGCTTTACTGATCGCTGAGTCATCCACCCGAAAGGTGACATGGAATCGCTTCCCGATCTCGCCACGCTCTCCGACGACGACCTCAAGGCGCTCATCGACGAGCTGACGGAGGAGGAGAACGAGGTGTCGTTCCGCCGCCGCCTGCTCCAAGGGCGCATCGACATCCTCCGCGCCGAGCGCACGGCGCGACTGAAGGGGAAGGGCGTCTCGGACGTCGACGTCGAGGCGCTCACCGACATCCTCTCCTCCCGCAGCGCGCCCCAGAACGACGAGGGCGTGTAGGCCTTGAGCCACGTCTACTGTGGCGAGTGCGGTTTCCAGAACCCGGAGGCCTCCAACTACTGCTCGCGCTGCGGCGCGCGCCTCGAGAAAGGCGAGTCCGGTGAGCAGACGATGACCTTCACGCCCGAGGAGATCTCGGACGATCCCGGCGCCGCGCTCCAGGACCTGGGCGGCAAAGGCCCCGCGCTCGTGGTCCGCGCCGGCGGCGGCAGGGCGGGGGAGAGCTTCTTCCCCTCCGGTGAGCGCACGTTGATCGGGCGCTCGCCCGAGTGCGACGTCTTCCTCGACGACGTCACCGTCTCGCGCAAGCACGCCGAGCTGCTCCGCGAGGGGGAGACGTTCACGATCAGCGACCTCGGCAGCCTCAACGGCACCTTCGTCAACAAGAAGCGGATCGAGTCGGCCGAGCTCGAGGACGACGACGAGGTCCAGATCGGCAAGTACAGGCTCACCTTCCTCCGCCGATGACCACCGCAGCCACAGAGCGCCGTCAGCCCGAGCAGCAGCGGCTGCACACGATCGGCGCCGTCTGCGCCCGCCTGCAGCCGGAGTTCCCGGACATCTCGATCTCGAAGATCCGCTACCTCGAGGATCAGGGCCTCCTGACCCCGAAGCGGACGCGGGGCGGCTACCGGCTCTTCAGCGAGGACGACGTCGAGCGGCTCGAGACGATCCTGCGCCTGCAGCGGGACGAGTTCCTGCCCCTGCGGGTGATCCGGCAGGAGCTCGCCTCGGGCGCCGGCGCGGCGCGGAAGCGCAGCCGCCCGGCCGGTCTCGGCGACCGCGAGCAGGAGCTCGACCTCGGCGAGCTCTGCGAGCGCGCCGGCATCGACCAGGCGCTCGCGCGCGCACTCGAGGAGTACGGCTTGCTCTCACCGCGCGTCGAGGGCGGCGAGCGGCTCTACCGCGAGGGCGACGCCGACATCGCCGCCGCCTGCGGCCGGCTCGCCCAGTTCGGGATCGACGCCCGCCACCTGCGCACGTTCAAGAACTCGGCCGGGACGCGAGTCGAGCCTGCTCGAGCAGCTCGTCGCGCCGGCGCTTCGCTCGCGCAACCCCGAGCGGCGCAAGGCCGGCCTCGATGATCTGCAGTCGCTCGCCGAGGCGTCGCAGGAGCTTTCGCAGCTGCTCTTCTGGCGCGAGCTGCGCCAGCTGGCGGAGCGGTAGGCTCCTGCCGGTGAGCTCGGAGGCAGCACTCGACCTGCGTGACCGTGTCCGCGACGTGCCGGACTTCCCCAAGCCCGGAATCGTCTTCAAGGACCTGATGCCGCTGGTCGCCGACGCGGTGTACTTCCGCGAGACGATCGACCGGCTCGCCGAGCTGGCGGGGCCCCGGCAGCCGGACATCATCCTCGGCGCGGAGGCGCGCGGCTTCATCTTCGGCGGCGCTCGCCGACCGGCTCGGCTGCGGCTTCGTGCCGGCCCGCAAGCCGGGCAAGCTGCCGTGGGAGACCGTCGAGGCGACGTACGACCTCGAGTACGGCACCGAGGAGTTGGCCTGCAGCTGGGCGAGGTTGCTCACGACCAGCGTCTGATCGCGGAACGGCTCGAGGGGCGCCAGCGTCGGCGAGAACTCGAAGCCCCGTCCGCTCGCCGCCGGCGTCCACTTCTCCATGACGGCCCCGTTCGGCACGTAGATGAAGCCGAGGCGGCTGACGGGCCGGGCGGAGGTCTTGGCGAAAACGGTCAGCGCGGGCACCATCGCGTCGAGGAGCGGCAGCGCCAGCGTGGCTCCGACGCCGCGCAGGAACGTTCGCCGCGGCAGCGCCATCCTCGTGATCATCATGACGGCGATCTCCTCATCTGGAACGACGGGCTGGTGACGATGCCCATGACGACGCTCGACAGCCGGTACTCGTGCTGCGCGGCCATGCGCGTGACCGCGCGGACCGCCGGCGCGTCGTAATGGGTCAGCCCCCGGCCGAGCGCATAGGTTAACAGCTTCTCGGTGAAGGTGGCGACGAAGCGGTCTGGATTCCCCAGGAGCGCCTGTCGGAGCTCGCGGGGGCCATTGAACGACGTGCCGTCGGGCATGGTCCCCGACGCGTCGATTGGCTCGTTCGACTCGCTCTTGTCGCGCCAGCGGCCGATGGCGTCGAAATGCTCGAGCGCGAGGCCGAGCGGGTCCATCATCGTGTGGCAGGTCGCGCAGACCGGGTTCGTGCGGTGCTGCACCATGCGCTCGCGCATCGAGAGCACCTTGCCCTCCGCGCTCCGCTCCCGGAGGTCCGGCACGTCCGGCGGCGGCGGCGGCGGCGGCGCGTTCAGGATGTTCTCGAGGATCCACTTCCCCGGATCACCGGGGAGGTCCGGTTCGGATACGCGGTGACGGTCAGGATGCTCGCCTGCCCGAGCAGCCCACCCCGTGGATCGTCGTCGGACAACGAAACCCGGCGGAAGTGGCTGCCGTAGATGTTTGGCATCCCGTAATGGCGCGCCAGCCGCTCGTTGACGAACGTATAGCGCGCGCTGAGGAGGTCAGCGCGCTCCGATCCTCACGGATGATGCTGTCGAACAGCAGCTCCGTCTCGCGGCGCATGGCCTGCCGCAGGTTGTCGTCGTAATCGGGGAACTGCTGCGTGTCGGGACGGGTCGACGGGACGTTGCGCAGATAGAGCCATTGCCCGGCGAAATTGTTCACGAGCGCCGCGGCGCGCTCGTCGGCGAGCATCCGGCGCACCTGGCGCTCCAGCACCGCCGGGTCCTTCAGCTGCCCCCGCTCCGCCACCTCGAGCAGCTCGTCGTCGGGGATGCTGCTCCAGAAGAAGAACGAGAGGCGCGCGGCGAGCTCCAGTTCGCTGACGCGGTAATTGGTGGCCGGCGCGATGTTCGGCGGATCGCGCTCGATTCGGACGAGGAATTCGGGGCTCACGAGCAGCCGCTGCAGCGCGCGCCGGATGCCCGCCTCGAACCCTGCCGCCTTCCGGCCCGCCTCGTAGAAGCCGAGGAGCGTCCCAATCGGTCTGGGTGACTGGTCGACGATAGGCGCGCCGTGCCAGCGTGGACAGGATCCTGGTCGCACACGCGCGCTCATCACTCTGCGACGCGGGACGGCAGGCGAAGATGCGGGCGCGGCTGGCCGTCTCGCCCACCTTCCCGTTGAAGGGGCCGGTGATGGCGATGCTCGCCAGGTGCGGCTGACCGCTGTTGAAGTCGCTCAGCACCGCATAGCTGCGCAGATAGGGCGGCCGCAGCTCCTCGCCCTGCACGGCAGGCCGCTGGGGAAACGTGACCGCCACGGTGTGCACCCCGGCCGTCACGTTGACGCGCAGCTCGAGATCGGCGTCGGCCGGCCGCTCGCTGCTGCGCTGCGCCGCCTGCTGGGCCTCCGCCTGCTGGTCGTCTTTCCCACGCCGCCCGCCGACAGAGAAGACCTCCAGGCGCCGGCCATCGAGCAGGAACTCGACCTGGTGCGCCTCGGCGAGTCCCATGACGGTACCGATGAAGCTCCGGAGCAGCTCGGCCTTGATCACGTACTCGCCATCGACCGGGAAGTGATGCTCCATGCTCATGCCGCCGCGGGTGCCGAAGGGCAGACCCTCGAGCCAATACTCCTGCGTCAGGTCGGCGGCGACTCGATAGGTAAACGTCTCGCGCCCGATGCTCGGATCACCCACCGCCTCATTACTTATCCGCCGCGCCGCCTCGAGGTAACTTTCAACAAGCGTCGGCGACATGCGAAGGATGTCGCCGATATTGTCGAAGCCATAGCTGGAATCGTCTGAGGGCAGGATGGAGGCGACGTCGATCTGCAGGCCGAGCAGATCGCGCACGGCGTTGTGGTACTCGGCGCGGTTCAACCGGTGGAAGGCGGGGAGCCGGCCGGGATTCGAATTCGCTTCAGCGGCGCGATCCAGCTCCCGCTCGAACCAGGCGGTCACCGCTTCGTAGGTCGCCTTGTCGGGCCGCGGCAGACCGGAGGGTGGCATCATCCCGGTCCGCAGCTTCTGGACAACCTTCTCCCAGATCTCGGGGTGTCGGCTCACCTCGGCCGGGTCGAGCGTACTGAGCACGAGCCCACCGGTCTTCAGGCGCTCGTTATGGCAGCCGACGCAATAGCGCTTGACGATCGCGCGCGCCGCGGTGAGATCGACGGTCTCTGGTGCGGGTGTCGCTTGCGCGGCGGGCGCATGCCCCATGCCGGCGCTCTGAACCGGCCGCGGCGAGAAGGCACCCGCGAAGAGCGAGATCACGATGCCCGCAGAGACGACACTGCGCGCCAGATTCACGGACGAATTCTATCACTCAGGCCCTTGTCGCTCCCTCGGACCGGTGGCATAGTGGGTCAGCCTATGAATGTCGCGCGAGGGCGTGCCTTGTTCCTGCCGCTGCTGGCCTGCCTGACGCTCGGGGCGGCACCGGGCGATCCCCCGCTGAACGAGGCCGTTCGAAAAGGAGACGCCGTGGAAGCGCGCCGCATCCTTGCGCAAGGTGCGGACGTCAACGCGTCGGCGCCCGACGGCACGACGCCGCTGCACTGGGCAGTCCATCGCGATGCCGTCGAACTGGTCCGTCTGCTGATCGATGCCGGTGCCGATGTGAAGGTCGGCAACCGGTACGGCGTGACCCCGCTGGTGCTTGCGTGCACGAATGGCAGTACCGGCGGTCGCCGATCTGCTCCTCGAGGCCGGCGCGGATCCGAACAGCGCGTCCGCGGAAGGCGAAACCGTGCTCATGACCGCGGCGCGCACCGGCAGCGCCGGTTCTCGTCCGCCTGCTCATCGAACACGGGGCCGACGTCAACGGGAAGGAGACGTGGCGCGGGCAGACGGCGCTGATGTGGGCGATCGCGGAGAAGCACCTTTCCGTGGTCCGCATCCTGCTCGAGAACGGCGCCGACATCGACGCCAAGACCGGAAAGGGGTTCACGCCATTCCTGTTCGCGGTCCGCGGCGGCGACTTCGACATCGTGCGCGCGCTCCTGGTTGCCGGAGCGAACGTCAACGAGACGGGCGGTGAGGGGACGACGGCGCTGGCCATCGCGATCGTGAATGCGCACTTCGAGCTGGCCGCCTTCCTGCTCGACCAGGGCGCGGATCCGAACGTCGACATGCCGGGCGGCACCGCGCTGCACGCCCTGACGCGCACGCGCAACTACGAGTACGGCACGGTTGTCAGGCCTGAGGCGGTGCAGACCGGCAACATGGACGCGCTCGATCTCGTCCGGAAGCTCATCGAGCACGGTGCGACCCCCGACGCGCGGATCGAGAAGCCGCTGCCGCGTCAGGGAGGTTTCGACAACAACTACCTGCGGTTGAACGGCGCGACGCCGTTCCTGGTGGCTGCGCGGGCGGCCGATCCGACGCTCATGCGGCTGCTCCTGGAGTACGGGCGGATCCCACGATCTCGACGACCGACAACGTGACGCCGCTCATGGTGGCGGCCGGCATGGGCTATGTGCAGGGGCAGAGCATCGGCGCGCCCGCCGCCCGTCTCGAGGCGGTGAAGCTCCTGCTCGACCTCGGCGCCGACGTGCACGCGAAGACGCTCAAGCTGGAGGAGACGGCGATGCATGGCGCCGCCACCGGTGGCGTCAATGCCGTCGTCGAAATTCTGCACCAGCACGGCGCGAGCCTGGATGCGAAAGACAAGGACGGGACCACGCCGCTGATGATCGCCGACGGCACGAAGAGCAACTTCCGCCGGTGGGATCACACCGCGGAGCTGCTGCGCCGGCTGCTCGCGCAGGCCCAGCAGCAGTTAGTGGGTTAATGCCGGTGTGGGTTCTGGGGGGGTCACGTAGCTGCGCCGTGACTCCGTGTCCGGTTGCCGGACCGCGCTCCGAGGACGGGTTCGGCCGCTGGCCGGCCAGCTCCGTGAGCTGGCCTGCACCCCCCGAGAGCTCCGCGCGGTCCTGAATTCTGGCCGGCAACCTCCCAACGGACTCACGTCACAGCTACGTCAACCCAAGTGCGCACCGGGTGCTACCCGCTGGAAATCTTGAATCCTAATCCCAGGACCCTGCGTGTGTGGACGCAGTTCTGGCGCGAAGCCGTTCGGAGGTGGCCGTCTCAGCGTTCATGGCCGCGCGAGAAGCCTTGGGGGACCGAGCGAGGGCCACGGACCTCGCGTCCAGGCGGCCCGCAGCGGGCCTCGCAGCGCGGCCCGGCCACCGGAGACGGATTCTGTGACGGAACCGCGTCAACACAACCGCTTGCTGAGATTAGTCGGTGGCGATGC
>CAVTSN010000020.1:0-122206 GCA_963737455.1 uncultured Gaiellaceae bacterium
CCGTCATCGAGAGCGGGGCCTGGTAGGTCAGGTCCTTTTCGCGGCACTCCTGGATCGTGAACTGCGACTCCCCGAACTCGAAGTCGCCGAACTCGACCGCCAGCGTGCCGGTGTAGTCCTCGATCGGCGAGATGTCAGAGATCGTCTCGCGCAGGCCCTCGTTCTTGAACCACTCGAACGAGGCCTTCTGAATGTCGATCAGGTTGGGGAGGTCAAGGACGTGCTTCAGGCGTGAAAAGCTTTTGCGCGCACGGGGCGCGACAGCAGTGCTGCTCAAGTGGTAACAGCCTCCCTTATAGCTACGTGCGAATTCTCAGTGGGCAGAGCGGAACGGCGATCGGCGGCGCAACCCAGAAGGGTAGCGAACGCAGGCCCCTCGCCGCAAGCTTGAGCCGCGGCGCGGGCCGAATCGTGCACCCAGGATACCAGACGTGCCAAGAACAAGCCGAGGGCGCCAATCGGCGCCCTCGGCGGTGACCCCTACTTACAACGCACAAAGTGCGCCGGTGGTTGTCGCGGTCCCGTTACTTCAGCTCGACGCCGGCGCCGGCCTCTTCCAGCTGCGCCTTGATCGAGTCGGCCTCCTCCTGGTTGACGCCCTCCTTGACGGTGCCGGGGGCGCCGTCGACGAGGTCCTTCGCCTCCTTCAGGCCGAGGCCGGTGACCGCGCGGACGACCTTGATCACCTGGATCTTCTTGTCGCCTGCCGCGGTGATGACGACGTCGAAGGCGGTCTTCTCCTCCGCCTCGCCGCCACCGTCGCCGCCCGCCGCCGCAGCGCCGGGGGCCGCGACCGCCATCGGAGCGGCGGCGGTGACGCCCCACTCCTCCTCGATCGCCTTCTTCAGCTCGACGAGCTCGAGCACGGTCATCTTGCCGAGCGTCTCGAGCACCTTCGCGGTATCCGTTGCCATTACTCCTGCTCCTCCTGCGTCTCAGTGTCAGTGGTCTCTTCTGTGGTCTCAGGCTCTGCGCTCGCCTCGGGCTCTGCGCCCGCCTCTGCCTCGGGCTCGGCCTCGGCGGCCGGCTCCTCGGGTCGGGCCGGCTCGGCCTCGGCGGCCGGGGCCGGCTCGGACTCGGACGTGTCTCCCTGTTCCTGCAACTGCTCGATCCGGGCATCGATCAGCCCGACGAGGTCGCGCAGCGGCGCGGCGATGAGCGCCACGACGGTGGTCAGCGGCGAGACGATCGCCCCTACGAGCTGCGCGCGCAGCACGTCGACCGGCGGCAGCTTGGCGAGGCTCTCGACCTCGTCGGCCGACATGGCGACACCCTCGAGCACACCCCCGCGGATCGCGAGGATCTTCGTGCTCGTGGCGGCGTCGCGGAGCGCCTTCGCAACCGCGGCCGGGTCGCCGTCGGACTCGACGAATGCGATCGCCGACGGGCCCTCGAGCAGCGCGAGCAGCGCCTCCGCCCCCGCGGCCTCGGCCGCACGGCGGGTGAGCGTGTTCTTGACGACCGCGAAGCGGGCGCCGTGCTCGATCAGCTTCGAGCGCAGGCCCTCGATCTCGGCGTTCGTGAGGCCGCGGTAGTCGGCGACGATCAGCGTCTCCGAGGTTCGCAGCCGCTCGGTCAGCTCTGCGACGACTCGTTCCTTCTCACTCTTCTGCATCTCTCACCTCCTTGAAACGGTCGAGCCCGCACGGAGGCGGGCTCGGAAAGAGGCGGGTGCACCTTCTGAGCGCCACCTCGGGAGGGCCTCTGCCGGCACCGCACTTCGTCAGTGCAGCCGGCTGCCTCCTTTCTTCGGCGACGGGCTATGGACTGGAAACCTAGGCCGGAACGGCCTCCTTCTGGTCGAGCTCCTCGAGGATCCCGCGGACCCGCGCCGGGTCGACGCGGACACCGGGGCCCATCGTCGTCGTGATCGTGATCTGCTCGATGTAGCGGCCCTTGGCCGACGCGGGCTTCGCCCGGACGATCTCCTCGATCAGGGTCGCGTAGTTCTCGAGCAGGCTCTTCGCGTCGAAGCTCTTCTTCCCGATCGAGACGTGGACGTTGGCGCCACGGTCGGTCCGGTACTCGAGCTTGCCGCCCTTGGCGTCGGTGACCGCCTTGGCGACGTCGAACGTGACCGTGCCGGTCTTCGGGTTCGGCATCAGGCCGCGCGGGCCGAGGACGCGCCCGAGCTTGCCGACGTTACCCATCTGGTCGGGCGTCGCGATCGCGACGTCGAAGTCGGTGAACCCGCCCTCGATCTTCGCGGCGAGATCGGCTGCGCCGACGACGTCGGCACCGGCCTCCTCGGCCTCGCGAGCCTTGTCGCCCTCGGCGAAGACGGCGACGCGGACGGTCTTGCCGGTCCCGTGCGGGAGCATCAGCGTGCCGCGGAGCTGCTGATCGGCGTGGCGGACGTTCAGGCCCAGGCGGAAGTGCGCCTCGACCGTCTCGTCGAACTTGGCGTCCGGCAACTCCTTCAGGAGCGCGACCGCCTCGGCCGGCGAGTAGAGGTTCTCGCGCTCGATCTTCGAGCGCGCCTCGTTGTAGCGCTTGCCGTGGCTGCTCATCGCTGCACCTCCACGCCCATGCTGCGGGCGGTGCCGGCGATGACGAGCATCGCCTGGTCGACGTCGCGCGCGTTCAGGTCCTGCAGCTTGATCTCGGCGATCGAGCGCAGCTGCGCCTGGGTGATCCTGCCGACCTTGTTCCGGTTCGGCTCGGCCGAGCCCTTGTCGAGCCCGAGCGCCTCCTTGATCAGCACGGCCGCCGGCGGCGTCTTCGTGATGAAGGTGAAGGAGCGGTCCTCGAAGACGGTGATCTCGACCGGGGTGATGCGGCCGTTCTCCTGCGCCGTCTGCGCGTTGAACGCCTTGCAGAACTCCATGATGTTGACCCCGTGCTGACCCAGCGCGGGGCCGACCGGCGGCGCAGGATTGGCCTGCCCGCCCGGGATCTGCAGCTTGATCAGTGTCAGAACCTTTTTCGCCATTCTTCCTGTCCTCAGTCCAGCTTCTTGACTTGGTCGAACCCGAGCTCCACCGGTACCTGGCGCTCGAAGATGTCGACGAGCACCTTCAGCTTCTGCTGGTCGGCGTTGACGTCGACGATCTCGCCGTCGAAGTCCGACAGCGGGCCGGAGGTTACCTTGACCGACTCGCCGAGCGTGAACTCGACCTGGGAGCGGAGCGCCGCGCCGGTGGCGGCGGCACCCGTGTGCAGGATCCGGTCGACCTCGCCCTGCGCCAGCGGCACGGGCTTCGCGCCTGCGCCGACGAAGCCGGTGACGCCGGGCGTGTTCTTCACGACGGTCCACGCCTCGTCGTTCAAATCCATGTTGACGAGCACGTAGCCGGGGAGGACACGCTTCTCGATCTGGACCTTCTGGCCGTCCTTGGTCTCGATCACCTGCTCGGTCGGGACGACGACGCGCCGGAAGCGCGGCGCCTGGTTCATCGAGACGATCCGGTGCTCGAGGTTCGCCTTCACCTTGTTCTCGTGTCCGGAATAGGTGTTGATCACATACCAGCGGAACAGTGCCTACTCCCCCAGGAGGACGGTGCGGACGAAGGGCTTGAAGACCTGGTCGGCGGCGTAGA
The DNA here is from genome assembly GCA_963737455.1 of uncultured Gaiellaceae bacterium. Taxonomy (GTDB): domain Bacteria; phylum Actinomycetota; class Thermoleophilia; order Gaiellales; family Gaiellaceae; genus Gaiellasilicea. The sequence goes on from CAVTSN010000020.1 coordinate 3,540, forward strand.
GGTACGTGCCGACGATGACGCAGGCGATGATCACGACGATCGTCCCCTGGACGACCTGCGCGCGGCTCGGCCACTCGACCTTCTGCAGCTCTGCCCAGGACTCCCTGACGAAGCGGCCGCGCTGGCGCGGCTCGCGCCGGCCCGTCTGCGTCGAAGCCGGCTGCATGCCGGGGCGCACCGCCGCCGCCTGGCTGCGGTTGCGCTGCGCGGGCGGGTTCTGCGCGCCCGAGCTCTTCCGCTGGTCGCGGCGCTGCCGACGGGTCTCGCGGGCCATTAGCGGGTCTCCCGATGAACCGTGTGCTGGCCGCACCAGCGGCAGTACTTCTTGAACTCGACCCGGTCGGGCGTGTTCCGCTTCGACTTGTTCGTCTGGTAGTTCCGCCGCTTGCACTCGGTGCAGGCGAGCGTGATCGCGACTCGAACTCCGGCTGCCATCTAGATCGTGTTCTCTCGGTTTCGGTTGAAGAAGCTTCTGAGGAATAGCGGCGGCAGGACTCGAACCTGCGACACGCGGATTATGATTCCGCTGCTCTAACCAACTGAGCTACGCCGCCCCGCGCCGGGGGCAGAGTGTAGCAACATCGGCGCGAGAAGCAGCGCTCGAGCGACAGACCGTCCGGCGCGTCTCCTACGATCGCAAACCGTGATCCGGATCAATCCGAAAAGTGGTGGCTGGCTCGAGGTCGTCTGCGGGCCGATGTTCAGCGGCAAGAGCGAGGAGATGATCCGCCGGATGCGCCGCGCGGAGATCGCGGCGCAGCGCGTCGTCATCTTCAAGCCGCGGATCGACGACCGCTACGACGCCGCCGACGTCGTCAGCCACGCGGGGATCCGGATGCGCGCGATCCCGGTCGGCTCCGTCGCCGAGCTCGTCGAGCATGCGCGGGGGTTCGAGGTCGTCGGGATCGACGAGGCGCAGTTCTTCGAGCACGAGATCGTCGGCGCGGCGCTCGCGCTCGCCGACGGCGGCGCGCGCGTGATCGCGGCCGGCCTCGACCAGGACTTCCGGCGGCTCCCGTTCGGGCCGATGCCGGAGCTGCTCGCGCACGCCGAGTTCGTCGACAAGCTGCAGGCCGTCTGCCACCGCTGCGGCGGCGGCGCGACGACGACGCAGCGGCTCGTCGACGGCAGGCCGGCGCCGTACTCGGGCGCGACGATCGTGGTCGGCGCGAACGAGCAGTACGAGGCGCGCTGCCGCGACTGCCACGAGGCCGGCGAAGGTCTCGTGACAGTCGCAGCCTGACGGGATCTAGCCGGAAGGGATCGCTGTGTCGACCCAGACCAGCCTGTGGTCCGAGGTCGGGAACGGGAACGTCCCGACGAGCCGGAAGAGCGGGTCGGTGTTCAGCGGCCAGAAGACGCCGGAGTCGACGATCTGCATGTTCTTCCGCGGCAAGACGTAGTCCGCCCGCAGGTTGCCGGGCGCGCCGTCCGCGAAGTCCGCCGTGTCGAAGCGGGGATCGGACTCGTGCGTCAGGTTGGCGCCGCCCTGGAGTGCGCTCTGCTGCACGGCGCCTGCGCTCTCGGGCGTCGACTTCGCGTTCACGAGCGGGTGCTCGAGGAGAAGCTGGGCCGAGCCGGGGATGCTGTCCCCGTCGAGCGGATCCGAGTTCTGGTCGCCCGCGATCACGAACAGCGAGCCGGGCTTCAGGCCGCCGGTGCCGCCGGCGTCGTCGTAGATGTAGCCGGCTCTGCCGGGCGTGATGTAGTCGGCCCAGAAGCGGATCTCGTCGTAGTTCCGGCGGCCGTTGAAGTCGACGCCCGCGGGGTAGGCGGGCGGGTCGTCGAACACGGGCGGCGTCGGATGGCTGACGAGGAAGTGCACGACCTTGCCGCCGACGAGAATCGGCAGGTCCCAGTGGCTCTTCGAGGAGAGCCGGAAGATGTTCTGCACCGCGGGCGAGTACCAATCTGCCGGGGCGGGCGTGGCCGGGTTGTCCGGGAGCAGTGCGCCCGGCATGTCCTTCCAGAGGAACTTCTGGAACGTCCGGATCCCGGTCTGATCGATCGGATACCGCGAGTAGACCGCCATCCCGAACTGGCCGGGATAGAACCCGAAGCCGTAGGCATCGTTCGGCCCGCCGGGAGCTCCGCCGCTGTTGTCGACGTCGAGCCCCGTCTGGATCCCCGTGTTCGACTCGGCCGCGTAGCGGAACCCGTAGCTGATCGGCGCGGCGCCGTTCTGCGAGATCGACAGGTAGTTGTCCTGGAACAGCCTCAGCGCCGTTCCGTTCGCGTCGTAATCGAACTCGTTGATCAGGACGACGTCGGGCCTGACGCGCTGAATCGTCTCGGCCACGTTCCTCGCCTGCTGGTTCGCAGGCGTGCTCAGGTCGATGATCAGCTGGCCGGCGAACGAGCGGTTGAGCGAGGCGTTGAACGTCGCGAAGCGGGCATCGGCGGCCCTGCCGCCGTCCGCAAGCGAGGCCGGTACGAGCACGAGCACCGCCGCCGCGGCGGCGATCAGAGCTTTCGACATGTCGCAATCCTCCCTTCGGGTCTCCCCTTGTCGGGGGCGGTCTATCAGGACAGCGCCCGCGACGGAACCCCCTTCACCGGATCGATGCCTGACGGTGACCGTGGGGCCGCCCGCACGGACGGCCCCACGTCGCGCAGCTAGGTGACCTTGTTCGCCTTGAGGAAGGCCCGGGCGACGGAAGCGGCCGACTTCTTGTCGAGCGCGACCGCCTTGTTCATCGCGATCATCGCCCGCAGCGTCAGCAGCGAGTTGACCTTGTTCAGCGTGCTCGTCAGGTTCGAGCCGTATTCGCTGACGAGCTTCTTCGAGAGCACGGGCGCCACCTGCTGGAAGCCGAACATGTTCCGCGGCTCCTGCAGGACGACGTACTTGCTCGAGATCAGCTGCGGATCGGTCGTGAAGATGCCCGCCGCCTCGACCTTCCCCTGGTTGAGGAGGGTGTAGGCGCTGATGCCGGCGAGCGGCGTGAACTCCACGTTCTTGACCCCGTAGCGGCTCCCGAGCTGCGGCAGCCACCGCGTCTCGAACTCGGGGAACGCGGCCAGCGTCAGGTCGGGCACCTTCCGCAGGTCGCCGACCGTCTTCAGCCCGTACTTGGACGCCGTCGACCGGAGCACGGCGATCCCGTCCCGGTCCTGGAACGGCGTTGCCTTCAAGAGCGTCTGACCCCTCTTCTCGTACCGCGTCTTCGCCGCCCTGTAGGTGCCGAGGGCGGTCTTCGGCAGCGTCTTCTGCTTGAACGTGACCGAGAGCATGATCCCGGTGTACTCCGGATAGAGCGTGACGCGGCCGCTCCGCAGTGAAGCGTCGATCAGCTCGGTCGAGCCGATGTTCTCCTTGTACTGCACCTTCAGCCCCTTCGCCTCCAGGGCCTGCTTGTAGAGCTGCCCGAGCACGTACTGCTCGGGGAAGTTCTTCGTCCCGATGATGATCGGTGTCGCCTGCCCCTTCTCGACCGCGGCCGGCGCCGCAGCGGCTCCACCGAGCACGATCGCTACTCCGAGGGCGACCGCGAAGGCCGCTTTGGCGGCCCGGCGATTGTGCTTCCTGATCACTACCCCACCTCCCTGTCGTGGATCCACCCGGTTAGACGACCGGGCGCACATCCGGTTCGAACGTCGGAACCTCTTCTTTCAATCCTGCGGGCGTCAGCCACCGTTGCAGGACGCCGAGCGCCGCGTCGGCGGCAAGCGCGAGCAGCGAGACGCAAATGGCGGCGGCGACCAGTCCTTCGACGTCATAGGCCGCCTGGTTCACGAGGATCTCACCGAGGCCGCTGCCGCCTGCGATCGCGGCGATCGTGGCGGTCGCGACGACGAAGACGGCCGCGGTGCGGATCCCGACGAAGAGCAGCGGCAGCGCGAGCGGCAGCTCGACGCGCCACAGCACCTGGGAGGGCGTCATCCCCATCCCCTTCGCGGCCTCGACCGCGTCCCGGTCGACCTCGTCGACGGCGACGTACGCGTTGGTCAGGATCGGCGGCACGGCGAGCACCACGAGCGCGAGCATGACGGTCGTGAAGCCGATGCCGAGGAAGATGAAGCCGACCGCGATCACGACGAGGGTCGGCAGTGCCCGGCCGATGTTCGCGACGTTGACCGCCACCAGCGAGCCGCGATGGAGGTGGCCGAGGGCGATGCCGAGCGGGACGGCGATCGCGATCGCGACGAGCAGCGCCACAGCCGAGAGGACGATGTGCTCCAACGTCTTCTCGAGCAGCAGGTCGCGCTCGTCGACGATGAACTGGAGGCTGTCGACGAAGACGTCGAGCGCGGCGACGATCACGTCACCCTCCTGGCCGACGCCCACGGCGTCACCGCCCGCTGCGCGAGCACGAGCAGAACGTCGGCGAGGATCGCGAGGCCGACCGCCAGGGCACCGGCAGCGATGATCTCCGTCCGGAAGTCGAGCCGGAGCGCGCCGAGGATCGGACCGCCGAGCCCCTCGGAGACGACGAACGCGGCCACGGTCGCGAGGGCGATCGTCGAGACCACGGCGATGCGCAGCCCGGCCACTATCGCCGGCAGCGCCAGCGGCAGCTCGACACGCCAGAGGGTCTGGCTCGGGGTCAAGCCCATCCCGCGCGCGGCCTCGAGCACCTCGGGCGGAGCCGAGCGGAGCCCGGCGAGGTTGTTGCGGAAGAGGATCAGGAGCGTGTAGCCGACGAGCGCGATCTCGACCGTCGTCACGGTCAGCCCGGTGACGGGCACGAGCAGCTGGAAGAGGGCGAGGCTCGGGATCGTGTAGATCACCGCTGAGAAGAACGCAACCGGCCGCTCGACGTGGCGGAAGCGGTGGGCCAGGAGCGCCGCGACCAGCGAGAGCACGAAGCCGACGCCGACCGCGATCACGGTCAGCTTGATGTGATCGATGAGCGCCGGCTGGAGCACCGGGTCCCAGTTCTCGCGCACCCAGTCGGTGCAGAAGAGCCGGTTCTCGGCGACGCAGTCGCTCGCTTCGCCGAAGTCGGGGATGACGGGCTCGGCCACTACCGCAGCAGCTCCGTCAGCCGGTCGAGCGTCAGCTGCTTCCGCGTCCCGTCGCCGGACTCGACGACGACCGCGCGGGCACCGTCGGTCAGCATCGCGGAGAGCGCGTCGCGGAGCGTCGTCTGGCCGTCCAGCAGCGGCCCGACTGCGCCGTTCGCGGGCTCGAGCTCGACCTCGTCGAGCTTGGTGAGCGAGAGCCGCTTCAGGCCGCGGTCGGCGCCCACGAAGCGGGCGACGAAGTCGTCCGCCGGGTGGGCGAGCAGCTGCTCGGGCGTGTCGTACTGGGCGAGGACGCCGCCCTCGCGCAGGATCGCGATCCGGTCGCCGACGAGGATCGCCTCGTCGATGTCGTGGGTGACGAAGATGATCGTCTTGCGCAGCTCCTGCTGGATCCGAAGCAGCTCGTTCTGGAGCCTCGTCCGCGTGATCGGGTCGAGGGCGCCGAAGGGCTCGTCCATCAGCATCAGCGGCGGGTCGGCAGCGAGGGCGCGCGCGAGCCCGACCCGCTGGCGCTCGCCGCCTGAGAGCTGCGAGGCGTAGCGGGAGCGGTAGTCGCGCGCGGGCAGGTCGACGAGGTCGAGCAGCTCGTCGGTGCGCTCTTCCGTCTCGCGCTTCGACCAGCCGAGCAGCTTCGGCACGGTCGCCACGTTCTCGGCGACGGTCATGTGCGGAAAGAGGCCGACCTGCTGGATCACGTAGCCGATCCCCCGGCGCAGCGCCGTCTCGTCGAGTGCCTTGACGCTCGTGCCGTCGACGCGGACATCGCCCGAGGTGAGCTCGACGAGCCGGTTGACGAGCTTCATCGCCGTCGTCTTCCCCCCGCCCGAGGGGCCGACCAGGCAGCAGACCTCGCCGGCCGGAATCGTCATCGAGAGATCGTCGACCGCCGGTGTGGCGCGGCCGGGGTACCGCTTGGTCGCGTGATCGAAGACGATCTCGACCGCTTGACGCGGGGCCCTCACCGATCGAAGCCTAGACGCTGGTAGGTTCGCCGGGAGTGGCCGACGTCGCCTACATCCCCGGCGAGGCCGGGCGCGAGCGGCGACCCGCGATCGGCTACGCGATGGTGATCTCGGCGGCGCTGCTCTTCGCGCTGAACGGGACGGTCTCGAAGGTCGTGCTCCAGTCCGGGATCTCGTCGCTCGAGCTGACGCAGGTGCGCGCGACCGGCGCCTTTCTCGGCTTCGCGCTCGTGCTCGCGGTGACCCGCCGCGAGAGCTTGCGGCTGACCCGGCGCGAGGTGCCGTATCTGATCGTCTTCGGGATCGCGGGCGTGGCGCTCGTGCAGTGGCTCTACTTCGTCTCGATCGGCCGGCTGCCGATCGGGATCGCGCTCCTGATCGAGTACATCGCGCCGATCCTGATCGCGCTCTGGGCGTGGTCGGTGTTCAAGGAGCCGATCCGCCGCAGGATCTGGGTCGCGCTGGTGCTCGCCGTCGTGGGGCTCGCGGTCGTCGTCGAGGTGTGGAGCGGGCTGACGCTGGACGGGCTCGGCGTGACCGCGGCGCTGTGCGCCGCAGTGGCCTATGCGGTCTACGTGCTGATGGCCGAGCGCGCGGTCAAGTGGCGCGACCCCGCCTCGCTGACCGCGTACGGGTTCCTCTTCGCGGCGCTCTTCTGGGCGGCCGTGCAGCCGGTGTGGCGGTTCCCGGCCGGACGGCTCGACGACAGCGTCTCGCTGCTGGGGCACCTGGAGCGCTTCTCGCTGCCCGTCTGGCTGCTGCTGCTCTACGTGGTCGTCGCCGGGACGATGATCACGTTCCTCCTCGTCGCCGCCGCGCTCCGCCACATCTCGGCGACGCGCGTCGGGATCGTGGCCATGCTCGAGCCGGTGGCGGCGAGCGCGGTCGCGTTCCTGTGGCTGGGGGAGTCGTTCGGCTCGGCCCAGCTGGTGGGCGGCGCGATCGTGCTGACGGCGATCCTGCTTGCGCAAACGGCCCGCTGAGCCGCTAACGTTTGACTCCTGTTGGAGGTTTCGAAAGCAGTTTGCGCTGCAATTGGCGCAGTTTTCGTCCTCGGCGCCCTCGCACCGGCAGCACATGCGCATGGTGCGGCGCTGAACCAGCGCGAGCGCTCGCTCCTGAGCGTCGTCAACGAGGTGCGGACGAACCACGACCTACGACCGCTCCGTGTCGACGCTGCTCTCACACGAGCTGCACGCTCGTACACGGCGACGCTGATCCGCACCGATGTCTTCACGCACGGCGACATGTACGGACGTCTCGTCCAGTCCGGCGCGCGCGGCCCGATGTACGGCGAGAACCTCGCCTGGGGAGTCAGGTCCGCCGCGACGGCCCGACACGTCGTCCGCGGCTGGATGACCAGCCCCGGCCATCGCGCCAACCTGCTGCGGCCGGGCTGGCAGCGGATCGGCCTCGGCGTGCTCAAGGGGAACTTCCTCGGCTACGCCGGCGCCACTGTCTTCACCGCCGACTTCGCCGGTCGCTAGGAGGGTTTGGCGAAAGAGCGGCTGAGCCGCTGGGCCGCGCTGCTCGCTAGGTCTCGGCCATCAGGCCGCGCAGCTCGGTCAGCTTCTCGCGGCGGAGCTCGTCGCGCTCGCCGCGCTCGAGCCGGTCGAGCAGCCCGCGCACGAGCGGCGCCAGCTCGACGGGGTTGAACGGCTTCGTGATGTAGTCGACGCCGCCGATGTCGAGCCCCCGGGCGCGGTCGCGGAACTCGGCGCGCGCGGTCAGGAAGATGATCGGGATGTCGGACGTACGCTCGTCCTCGAGCAGAGCCTCGGCCACGCCCCAGCCGTCCAGCCCGGGCATCATCACGTCGAGCAGGATCACGTCGGGTGTCTCGGTCCGCGCCGTCTCGAGCCCCGTCGGGCCGTCCCCCGCCTCGAGCACCGGCATTCCCTCCGCCTCGAGGTTGACACGGCAGAGCAGCCTGATCGGCGCCTCGTCGTCGATCACCAGCACTGTCGTCATCTGCGTCGCCTGTTACCCGGGGGTGTCATGTCTCACTCTCCGCAGCGCGTAGCTCGAGCACGAATGTCGACCCCCTGCCTTCGCCCGAGTCGACGCGGATCCTGCCGCCCATCGCCGTGACGAGACCCTCGGCGAGGAAGAGGCCGAGCCCCGCCGCACCGGCGCCGACGGCTCCGGCCGCCGCATCGCCGCGATAGAACTTGCGGAAGATCCGCTCCTGCTCCGCGTGCGGGATGCCGACACCTTCGTCCTCGACGCTCACCTCGACCGCGTCGTCTCGGCGGCGGGCCGCCACCGTGACGGTGCCGCCGGCCGGTGAGTAGCGGACGGCGTTGTCGAGCAGGTGGGCGAGCACCTGGCCGAGCTTCTCACGATCGGCCTCGGCGGCGAGCGGCTCGTCGGCGAGATCGACGACGAAGCGGTGCCCGTTCTGGCCGTCGGCCCCCTGGGCGGAGCGGACCGCTTCGCTGACGACGGCGCCGACGTCCGTCTCGGCGAGCTGCACCGTCATCGCGCCGGTGTCCAGCTGCGCAACGGAGAGGAGCCGGTCGACGATCGAGGTCAGCCGCTCGGACTCGGAGGCGATGTAGCGGAGGAACGTCGAACGCTCCTCGTCGCCGAAGAGGACGTCCTGGCGCAGCAGCGTCTCGGCGAAGCCGTAGATCGAGGTCAGCGGCGTCCGCAGCTCGTGCGAGACCGTGGAGACGAAGTCGGACTTCATCTGCTCCACGCTCCGCTCGGCGGAGATGTCACGGAACGCGTAGATGCGGCCGGCGACAGCGCCGGCAGGGTCGGTCATCACCGCCTCGCTGAGCGAGAGCCAGACCTCCTCGGCGCCGCGGCGGATCGGTAGCAGCCTGCTCCCGCCGAGCGCTCCGCCGGTAGCGTCGAGCGGCCTCCCGAGCGCCTCCGTCGGCGTCTTCCCGAGCGCCTCCGCCTGTGAGACACCGGTGACGCGCTCAGCGGCCGGGTTCCAGAGCACGACTTTGCCGACCCGGTCGACCGCGACGATCCCGTCGGCGACGTTGGCGAGAATCGCCTCGCCGCGCTGCTGCTCGTGGCTGACGCCCTGGTAGAGCTCGGCGTTGACGCGTGCGGCGGTGGCGGTGGCCGCGAGTGCGAGCAGCGCCTCCGCCTCCTCCTCGCGCCACTCCCGCGGGCGTGTCGAGTACACGGCCAGGATCCCCTGCGCCGACTCCTCCGGCCCGATCATCGGGACGCCGAGGTAGCCCGCGTAGCCTGCGGCGAACATCGGGTCGGCCTCACCCACCCGCGGATCGACGCCGACGTCCGCAATCGACCGCGTCGCGCGCGTCTGGACGATGTCGCCCACGAGCCAGGCCGTCGACGGAGCGCTCGTATCGATGGCGTCGGTCCCGCCCGGCCCGGCAGTGGCGCGCACGACCACCTCGTCGCCCTCGAGGATCCGCACCGAGGCACCGTCGCTCCGCAGCAGGCGGACCGCGTAGCGCGCCACCTGGTCGAGCACGTTGTCGGGATCGAGCTCGCCCGCGAGCTCGCGCCCTGACTGGGCGAGGCGCTGGGCCAGATGCCGCGACCGGCGCTCCCGCTCGTACAGGTCGCTGCGCTCGAGCGCGCCGCGGGCGGCCGCCGCAACCTGCGCCGCCAGCTCGAGCTGGCCGTCGTCGAAAGCGCGTTCCCCGCGGAAGAAGACCAGCACCAGCCCCGCCCCCTCGCCCCCCGGCTGCTGCAGCGGGACGGCGAGCAGCGAGCCTCGGTCGGCCGCGGCGGCCGCGACTCCGAGCCCGTCCCCGAAGCGGTCGTCCTCGCGGAGCCGCCTCGACGCCAGCACCTTGCCGCCGCGCGCACAGAGCGCCAGCTCTGACGCGCTCTCGCGGAGGTGCGCCGCCAGCCCGTCCGAGAGCTCGTAGCCGCCCGCGAGCTCGAGCTCCGAGCCGGCGGAGCGGAGCACGGCGGCCGAGTCGCCGCCGAGCGCCTCGGCGGCCGCCTGCGCGACCGCGTCGAGCGTCTCCTGCTCGGACAGTGGCTCACTCAGCACGGCTGCGATCCGGTAGAAGCCACGCTCGATCTGAGTCCGCCGCGTGCTCTCCTCGTACGCCTCCGCATTCCGGAGTGCGATCGAGGCGAGACTCGCGAACGCCTCGATCAAGCGCAGGTCGGACTCCTCGAAGCGCCCGGGATCGCGTGAGCAGACGCCGAGCACACCGCGGATCTCGCCGAATGAGGAGATCGGTGCGTCCATCACCTCGGCGAAGGCCGCGTAGCTGCCCGCCGGCGGCGGCTGCTCCGTCTCGGCGAAGTCGCGCCGCAGCACGGGCTTGCCCGTGGTGATCGCCTCGCCGATCGTGCCGGCGACGGGGGTCACTCGGCCCACCTGCTCCTCCGGGAGCCCGAGTACGGCACGGCAGACGAGCTCGGAGCCGCCGGGAAGCAGTGTCCAGCAATCGGCCGCATCGGCGTTGACGAGGGCGCGCAGCTCCGAGACGAGGCGCTCGATCACCGTGTCGAAGCGGAGGTCGCTCGTGAGCGCCTCCCCCGCCTTCAGCAGAGCGTGCTGCTCGGCGAGACGGCGGTCGCTCTCGCGCAGCAGGCGCGACGTGTCCAGCGCCACGGCCGCCTCCCGTGCGACGGACTCCGCGAGCGCGATCTCGGTCGGGCTCCAGTCGCCGACGAGGCGCGCGGTGGAACGCGAGCACGCCGAGCAGCCGCTCCTGGGCGATGATCGGGGTCGCGAGCACGGCGCGAACGCCGTGCTCGGAGAGTCTGTGGACGTCGCCGAGGGCGGCGTCGTCGAGCACCGGAGCGTCGAGGACGTCGGCCACGGCGACGGTGCGCCCCAGTCGGGTGGCGAGGTTGACGACCGGCAGCAGGCTGGAGTCGCCGAGCGGCGGCACGCCCTCCGCATCCCACTCGGCGGCCACCACCGCCGCATCGTCCTGCTCACCGAGCCTGACGAAGCAGCGAACCGCGTCGAAGGCGACGCCGATCTCTGCGAGCACCGCCGGCAGCACCTCGTCGACGTTCCGGCGGGACCGGAGCTCGAGCGAGATGTGCGAGATCAGCCGCTCGCGCTCGAGCGCGTCTGCAAGGGCGATCGTCGCGCGCGAGCGCTCGAGCGCCAGGCCGGCCTCGTTGACGAACGCCTGCATCCGGCGAAGCTCGTCGTCGTCGAAGACACGCGGGCGGCGAACGGCGCCGAAGACGACGCCGACGAACTCCTCACGGGCCCGAACCGGCACGAAGACGCAGCTCTTCACCTTGGCGATCGCGTTCAGCCGCTGGTTGACGACGGGGGAGTGCTCGGCGTCGTAGACCGCGAACGCCGTTCCCTCGCGGACGGCGGCGTTGATCCCCGACGGCTCGCGGTCGAGCGCGATCCGCTTGCCGACAAGGCCGGTGTGATCCTTCCCGCCCTCGCGGGCGGAGACGATCACGGCCGAGATCCCGTCGGCGTCGATCAGCGCCAGGTTTGCGAGATCGAGCGCGAATGCCCGGGCGAGCTCGTCGAGGAGCACCTTCGCGACGTCGGCGGGCTCGGAGGCATCGAGCAGCTGCTGTGAGAGCCCGGCGCTCATCGCCTCGCGGTCGTGCTGCCCGCCAGGCTCGCCCGCCCGTTTCCGCCGCACCAGGTAGCCGATCGCCAGGCCGACAGCCAGAGCGAGGACCGCCACGAGCAACGGCACCGCGTCGAACAGCACCGCCTGAGTCGCAGCGTCCACTGGAGTCCACGATGATAGAGACCCGCATGCCGCTTTGAAAGATGGGCCGTCTGGCCTATTGGCAGTTACCCGGCCGGGGAATAGCGTGGCTGCACTGGGCGATGCGACCCGCGTACCCGCGGGGAGCATTGGAAGCGGCCCTGTCGCGACGACCCCCCCGACGCGGCAGGGCTGTTTTCCCTCGTGCCGCTACATCGGAGCTACGATCGCGGCGATGGTCGAACGCGTGCTTCTCGCCTCGCCCCGCGGCTACTGCGCCGGGGTCGAGCGCGCCGTCGAGACGGTCGAGCTCGCCCTCGACCACTACGGCCCGCCCGTCTACGTACGCAAGCAGATCGTCCACAACATCCACGTCGTCCGCGATCTCGAGGCCCGAGGCGCGATCTTCGTCGACTCCGAGTCGGAGGCGCCGGAGGGCGCGACGATCGTCTACTCGGCGCACGGCGTCGCCCCGGCGGTCAACGCCGCCTCGGCCGCGCTCACCCATAACGTCATCGACGCGACCTGCCCGCTCGTGACGAAGGTACACGTGCAGGCGCGCAGGTACGCCGCGGACGGATATACGGTCGTCCTGATCGGCCATGCCGGCCACGAGGAGGTCGTCGGGACGATGGGCGAGGCGCCCGAGGCGACGGTGCTCGTCCAGGACGTCGCCGAGGCAGAGGCCCTCGACCTGCCGCCGGACGCCCGGCTCGCGTACATCACCCAGACGACGCTCTCGGTCGACGAGACCTCCGAGATCATCGGCGTGCTCCGCCGGCGCTTCCCCGCGATCCACGCGCCGAAGAAGGAGGACATCTGCTACGCGACCTCCAACCGGCAGTGGGCGGTGAAGGAGATGCTGACCGAGGTCGACCTGCTGCTCGTGATCGGCTCCCGCAACTCCTCCAACTCGAACCGGCTCGTCGACGTCGCACGCGCGGGCGGCGTCGCGTCCTACCTGATCGACGACGAGACCGAGATCGACGCGGCCTGGCTCGACGGCGTCCGCACCGTCGGCGTCACGTCGGGCGCGTCGGCGCCGGAGAAGCTCGTCAACCGTGTCTGCGACTGGTTCCGGGCGCGAGGGGTGAAGCGGATCGAGCCGTTCCGGATGGTCGACGAGGACGTGACCTTCCGGCTGCCGGTCGAGCTGCGGCGCGAGCTGGCGCTCGCCGAGTCGCAGTCCTAGAACGCAGCTAGACCTTCGCGATCCGCGGCTGCTCGACGCCGTCGGTCTCGAGCGAGACGGCCAGCACCTCCGTCTTGATCCACTCCGCGTGCCGCTCGACGAGGTCGGCGTCGGCGGCGGGGAGCGTCACCGCGATCCGGTCGGTCAGCTCGAGCCCCTGCTCCTTGCGCATCGAGTTGAGCGTGTGGATCAGGTCGTAGACGCGGCCCTCGAGCTCGAGCTCGGGGTCGACGGCCGTATCGAGCGCGACGGTGACGCCCTCGTCCGACGCCACCGCCCAGCCCGACTTGCCCGAGCGCTCGACGAGCACCTCGTCGGCGCCGAGCTCGTGGCCGAGGACGCGGAAGCCGCCGCCGTCGAGCTGCTCGAAGTCGCCGGCGGCGAGCGCGGCGCGGACGGCACCGAGCTCCTTGCCGAGCTTGGGGCCGAGCACCGGCAGGTGCGGCTTCACGTGCAGTTCCGTCGCGTCGACATGGCCGAACTCGACGTCCTTGACGCGGAGCTCCTCGCGCAGCTCCTCGGCGTGGCCCTCGGCGAGCGGCGCTCCCTCGACGATGAGTCGGCGTAGCGGCTGGCGCAGCTTCAGCTGCGCGGCGGCACGGGCCTGATGGCCGAGCCCGACGACACGTCGCAGCTCAGCGACCTCCTCCAGTAGCTCCGTGTCTGCCGCCCCAGCCTCGGGCCAGCCCGCCAGGTGCACCGACGCCGGCGGGTCGCCGGCCGCCTCGCGCACGAGGCTCTGCCAGAGATGCTCGGCGAGGAACGGCATCACGGGCGCGACGACGCGGATTCCCTGCACGAGCGCGTGCCAGAGCGCCTGCAGCGCGCTCGCGTCGCCGTCCCAGAAGCGACGCCGCGAGCGCCGGATGTACCAGTTGGAGACGTCGTCGACGAACTCCTCGAACGCGCGGGTCACGTTGACGGTCAGGAACGCGTCGTACCCCGCCGTCGCCTCGGCCACGAGCTGGTCGGTGCGCGCGGCGAGCCAGCGGTCGAGCGGCCGCTCCACCGGCGGCGCGGCGCCATAGTCGGGCCGGAAGCCCTCGATCGTCGCGTAGTCGGCGAGGAACCGGGCCGAGTTCCAGAGCGTGAGGAGCTTCCGCTTGATCTCGTGCGCGGGGCCGAAGCCGAAGAGCAGGTTCCGGTCGGGCGGCTGCGTGCAGAACTGCCAGCGCATCACGTCCGCCCCCATCCGCGCGAAGGCGTCCGGAGCGTCGATCGTGTTCCCCCACGAGCTGTGCATCTCGCGACCCGTCTCGTCGAGCATCTTCTCGTAGCCGAGCACCTTTCGGAACGGCGCCTTGCCCGTCAACGCGACGGACATGAAGAGCTGCGAGTAGAACCAGAGCCGGATCTGCTCGCGCATCTCGGAGACCCAGTCGGCCGGGAACCACTCCTCCCAGTAGTCGTGGTCCGGGAGGTCGGCCTTCGTCAGGCCCCGGGCGGCGCCGGTCCCGAAGCCCTCATGGATCCGGTCCGGGCTCTGCCAGCCGAGCGTCGAGAACGGGACGATGCCCGCGTCGAGCCAGACGTCGCCGACCTCTGGGATCCGCGTCAGCTCCTCGCCGCACGACTCGCAGGTGATCACGACATCGTCGATCCAGGGCCGCCGCAGCTCCTCCAGGCCCTCGAGCCCGCGCACCGCCCGCTGCTCGAGCTCCGCCTTCGACCCGATCACGTTCAGGTGCCCGCAGCCGCAGGGGTAGAACGGGAGCGGCAGGCCGTAGTAGCGGCGCCTGGAGATGTTCCAGTCGCCCATGTTGACCAGCCAGTCGTCCATTCGCTTGCCCATGTACTCGGGGACCCACTCGACCTCCGCATTCGCGTCTCGGAGCTCCTGTCGCAGCTCGTCGGCGGCGATGAACCAGTCGTCGGAGATCCGGAAGATCAGCGGCGTGTGGCACCGCCAGCACTCGGGATAGCGGTGCTCGTGGAGGCCCGCCTCGACCAGGCGGCCCTGCTCCTCCAGGTAGCCGATGATCTGCTCGGCGGCCTCGACGGTCGAGAGCCCGTGCAGCCAGCCGTACTCGTCGTAGAACCTGCCCGACTCGTCCACCGGCGTCAGCACGGGCAGGTCGTGGACGCGCGAGAGCTCGAAGTCCTCCGCGCCGCAGCCCGGCGCGATGTGGACGACGCCGGTGCCGTCGTCGAGCGTGACCTCCTCCCAGGGGATCACGCGGTGCTCGACGCCCGCGCCGGGCGGCAGTTCGTCGAACGGGCCGGCGTAGCGCCAGCCGACGAGCTCCTCGCCGCGCTTCTGTTCGAGGAACGTCTCGTCCGGATAGCGGCCGACCGCGACCCACTCCCCGTTCTCGCGCCGGCCGTACTCGGCGTCGGGCCTGACCGCGGCGGCGACGTTCGCGGGCAGGGTCCACGGCGTCGTCGTCCAGATCACGAGCGCCTCGCCCTGCCGATCGAGCAGCGGGAGGCGAACGTAGAGGGAGGGGTCGGCGCGGTCGACGTAGGACCCGACGAGCTCGTGCGCCGAGATCGACGTCCCGCAGCGCGGGCACCACTCCGTCGAGCGATGGCCGAGGTAGAGCCAGCCCCGCTCGTGCACCGCGCGGAGAAACCGCCAGATGTACTCGATGTTCGTGTCGCTGAAGGTGAAGTAGTCGTCGCCCCAGTTCATCCACTGGCCGAGCCGGATCGAGCCCTCGGTCAGCGCACGCGACGACTGGACGACGACCTCGCGGCAGCGGCGCGCGAACTCGGCCAGCCCGAACTCCTCGATCTCCCGCTTCGAGTTGAGCCCCAGCTGCCGCTCGACCCCGACCTCGATCCAGAGCCCCTGGCAGTCGAAGCCGTTCTGATACCGCTGCTCGTGCCCGCGCAGCGCCTTGTAGCGCTGGAACACGTCCTTCAACGTCCGCCCCCAGGCGGTGTGGACGCCGAGAACCATCCTGTTCGCCGTCACCGGGCCATCGACGAACGAGAACTTCGGGCCGCCCCGGTTCTGCTCCTGGAGCCGCTGGAACGTCCTCTCGCGCTCCCAGAGCTCGAGGATCTCGAGCTCGAGCGCGGGGTGGTCGGGCTTGTCCGGAAGCGGCTTGAACATGCGTTTCGATTCTAGGGAACAGTCTGTCCGCCTCCGTCGTTTTCATTAGGCGAGGCCGGGGAACCGGCCTTCTTATCAATCCGAAAGGAACGCCCGAATGGCAACAGCAGTGAAAGAGGACACCTTCACGCAGGAGGTGCTCCAGAGCGACAAGCCCGTGATCGTGGACTTCTGGGCAGAGTGGTGTGGCCCGTGCCACGCGGTGGCGCCGGTTCTCGACAGGATCGTCGAGGAGCGCGACGGCGAGGTGAAGCTCGTCAAGGTCAACATCGACGAGGAGCGCGGACTGGCCGAGCGCTACGGGATCGGCTCGATCCCGACGATGATCCTCTTCAGGGACGGCGAGCCGTCGCAGGTGGCGGTCGGCGCGCAGCCCAAGGGCGCGCTCGAGCGCAGCCTGGGCCTGGCCGCCGAGTAGCTAGTTCTCCCTGGCTTCAGCTTCCGGTTGAGGAATCGGCGAGGTGGCACGACTCGCCGGTTCCTCGACCAGGTTGAGCACCCGCATGCCGTAGGTGAAGACCACGGCGCCGCCGAGCCAGCCGCCGACGGTGAGCATGAAGAAGCCGACGAGCGTCAGGATGAAGGCGCCGTCACCGACCGCGCCGTCGATGCCGTCCCCGTAGCCGGCGCCGATCGAGATCAGGAAGAACGCGGTCGCGATCAGCATCGCGATCATGTGCGCCGTCGCTGTACGCCAGAGCGGCGTGCTCCGCGCGATCCGGAGCCAGTCGGCGAAGCCGGTGATCGCCGTGGGCGCGCTGAAGATCAGGCCGACGATCAGCGCGAGCGTCCAGGCCTGTGCGGCCTCGCTCTCGGCCACCCCCACCTTGCTCAACACCGCCGCGACCGTGGCGAACGCGTAGGTGCCGATCGTGGCGTCGGTCAGCGGGGGATGAAGCGGATGACCCGGTGTACCGCGATAGAGGAAGTCGAGCGCCATCTGCGCCGAGCGTTTCCGCCGCGGCGCCGTGGCAAACGCCGAGACTTACGACTCGTCGACAGCCTCTTCGAGATAGCCGAGGAAGGCCGCGTGCTTGGCCAGGAGCGCCTCGATCTCGCTCATGCCGACCGCCGCCCAGTCCTCGACCCAGGTCTCGGAGAGGTCGTCTTCGATGATATGGAGGCCGCGCTCGCTCATCTTGGCCTGATGATCGACACCGGCCCTGCCGGCTGCATGGGCCGAACGGCCTATCTTTCGGGCCGGCGAGACCCCACTCGATGAGGCAGTTCCTGATCGTCAACCCCACCTCCGGCACGGACTCTCCGAGCGCGGACGAGCTTCGCGAGGCGGCTCGCGCCCGCGGCGTCGAGGTGCGCTTCCTCGAGGACGGGGACGACCTGCAGGAGCTCGCGCGGAACGCCGGAGCGGACGTGCTCGGAATGGCCGGCGGCGACGGCTCGCTCGCCGCGGTCGCCGCGGTCGCGCTCGAGCAGGACGTGCCGTTCGTCTGCATCCCCTTCGGGACCAGGAACCACTTCGCGCGGGACCTCGGGCTCGACCGCGACGACCCGATCGCCGCCCTGGCCGCCTTCGGCGACGGCGTCGAGCGGCGAGTCGACGTCGCGCGCGCGGGCGACCGGCTCTTCCTCAACAACGTCTCGCTCGGGATCTACGCCCGGCTCGTGCACCGGCGCGAGCACCACCGGCGCCGCCGCGACGCTCTGGCGCGGCTGCGGGCGCTGGCGCTTACCGTCCAGGACCGGCGGCGCCGCCAGCGCTTCACCATCGACGGGCGCACGGTGCGGGCGCGGCTCGTACTCGTCTCGAACAACGACTACATCCTCGACCTGTTCTCACTCGGGGAGCGCGAGCGCCTCGACGAGGGCAAGCTCCACGTCTACATCCCGCACGGCTTCCGCCGGATCACGTGGGATGAGCACTCGTGCACCGAGCTCGAGATCGGCGCCCCCCAACCCCGGTTGCGGACGGCGATCGACGGCGAGCCGGTCGAGCTCGACGCGCCCGTGCGCTTCCGGATCGAGCCGCTGGCGCTACGCGTGCTCGTGCCGCGCACGCCAGAGCCGGAGTAGCTCCGGGAAGTGGCGGAACGCGAGCTCGTCGTCGGCGGGCAGCTCGTGCGGCGCGAACCACGCCAGCTCCGAGACGTCGTCCGCGGCTCGCTCGACGCCGTCGAGAACGCGCGCGTCCCAGGTCAGGCAGAGGACGGTGCGGCCCTGGTAGCCGGGCTCCATCCAGACGCCGACGAAGCCCTGCGGCTCGATCTCGAGCCCGGTCTCCTCTCGAAGCTCGCGAACGAGCGCCTCGAGCGGGTGTTCGTCCTCCTCCAGGAAGCCACCGGGCAGGTCCCACATGCCGACGCTCGGGTCGAACGCGCGCCGCCCGAGCAGCAGCCTGCCGTCCCGCTCGACGAGCGCCTGCACGGCCGGGGCGGGGTTCGACCAGACGACGTGCCCGCAGGCCGGGCAGGCGAAGTTGTGGCCGCGGTGCTCGCCCTCGACGCCGCAGCGCGGACAGAACCGCCAACCGTCGAGGACGCCCACGGCGCTACGGTACTTCCCGTGCCGCGCCACGTGCCTGCAACCGTCCACGAGCTGACCCGCGTCGGCCTCCTCTCCGGCCTGCCGGGCGAGCACCTGTCGAAGCTCGCTGCCCGGCTCGAGCGCGAGGAGGTCGAGCCCGGAGCGACGGTCGTGCGCGAAGGCGATCCCGGCGACCGCTTCTACATCGTCCTCTCGGGGATGCTGAACGTGAGCCAGGAGAGCCTGGGCGAGCGCAGGATCCTGCGGCCGGGCGACGCCTTCGGCGAGGTCGCGCTCGCGATGGGGATCCCGCGGACGGCCTCGGTGCGCGCCGTCACGCCCGCGGTGGTCGCCAGCTGCGACCAGGCGGCCTTCGACGAGCTGCTGCGGCCCCTCTTCGCCGACGAGTGAACGTCCTGCTCCTGCACGCGGGCATCGCCGACCGGCGGATGTGGGCGCCGCAGGTCGACGCGCTCGAGGCTGCCGGCCATCACGTCGCTGGCGCCTGACCTGCCCGGGTTCGGCGACGCCGCGCTCGAGCCGCCCACCGTCGACTACGTCACCTTCGCGGCCGGCCTGCTCGACGGGCCTGCGGCGGTCGTCGGCTGCTCCTTCGGTGGACGGGTTGCATTGGAGCTGGCCGGCTCGAAACCGGACCTCGTCGAGAAGCTCGTCCTCGTCGCACCCGGGCTCGACTCGACCGACTGGACGGAGAACACGCAGGCGGGATTCGCCGAGGAGGAGGCGCTGCTCGAACGAGGCGATCTCACCGGAGCCGCCGAGCAGCAGGCCCGGATGTGGCTCGCCCCGGACGCCTCCGACGACGTGCGGGAGCTGACGCGTGCGATGACCGTTCGTTCGTACGACCAGCAGCTTCCCGTCGACGGGGAGGTGCGGGGCGTCTGGCCGGAGCCGTCGGCGGAGACCCGTCTGGGCGAGCTCGACGTGGCGACGCTGCTCGTCGTCGGCGACGGCGACCGGCCGGAGCTGCTGGCGCTGGCGGAACGGCTGGCCGGCGAGCTGCCCGATGCCCGGCTCGAGACGATCGCCGGCGCTGGGCATCTGCCGAGCCTCGAGCGGCCGGACGAGCTCAACCGGCTACTGCTCGACTTCCTCCAGTAGGGCGTCCGAGAGCGTGGGCCACGCGCTCGCGGCCCACGCGCCGAAGGACTCGTCCGCCACCGCCGCGGCCACCAGCCGCCGCTCCGGATCGATCCAGAGGAAGGTCGCCGTCCCGGGCTTCGAGCCGAAGTGCCCGTACGTCCGCTCGGAGTTGCGCGAGCCGGTCCAGTGCGGCGACTTCCGGTCGCGCAGCTCGAAGCCGAGGCCCCAGTCGTTCGGGGTCTGGCGGCCGAAGCCGGGCAGGACGCCGTCGAGGCCGGCGAACTGGACGCTCGTCGCCTCGGTGAGCGTCTCGGGTGCGATCAGCGTCGGCGCGAGCGCCTCCCGCCCGAAGGCGAGCATGTCGCCGAGCGTGCCGACGATCCCGCCCGCCGCGTCGCCGTCGAGCGTCGCGGCGAGGCCGAGCGGCTCGAGCACCGCGGCACGGAGATAATCGGGAAACGGCATCTCGGCTCGGCGCTCGAGGTGCTCGGCGAGCGCGAGGTAGCCCGTGTTCGAGTAGATCCGCCGCTCGCCCGGCTTCCCGATCGGCTTCGGCCCGTCCCAGGAGAGGCCGGACGCGTGCGCGAGCAGGTGGCGGACGGTCGAGCCCTCGGGGCCTGCGGGCTCGTCGAGGTCGAGCGCCCCCTCCTCGGCCGCGACCAGCGTCGCGTGCGCGACGAGCAGCTTCGTCACCGAGCCCCAGCCGAGCCGGTGGTCGACGGCGCCGTGGTGGGCGATCACAACGTCGGCGGTCGCGACGCCCGCGGCCGCATGCTCCGCCGGCCACGCTTCGATCTGGCGGAGCGCTTCCACGGGCGGCGATACTAGTGCCTTGAGAGCCCACGAGCACCGGCCCCCAACGGCTGCAAACCGGCGCCATGCGGCGTCCTCAGTCGCGTCCATGCCATGCGGGCATGGACGCTCCCTGCGTCCTAGCCTGGCTTGGTTTTCGCACGTTGGGGACTCGGCGTCGTGAGCCCTCAAGGCACTGGCCGCGTGGAGCGCCGCCTCATCCCGGGGCATTCGCCGTACGAGCCGGTGGTCGGGTACTCGCGGGCGGTCGTCAGCGGCCCCCACGTGCACGTCTCCGGCACTGCGCCGATCCCGCGCGACGGCGACCCGCCCGAGAGCGCGTACGAGCAGGCCCGCCTGTGCCTCGAGATCGTCGGCGGCGCGCTCGGTGAGGCCGGCGCCCGCTTCGCCGACGTCGTGCGGACGCGGATCTACCTGACCGATGCCGGCGACTACGAGGAGGTGGCGCGCGCACACGGCGAGGTCTTCTCCGAGATCCGGCCGGCCTCGACGGCGGTCGTCGTCAAGGCCCTGCTCGACCCGCGCTGGCGGGTCGAGATCGAGGCCGACGCGGTGCTGCCGTGAAGCAGATCTATCCGAACTCGATCACCGGCAAGGGCGCTGTCGCCGGCGGCAGTGTGCTCGACCACACCTTCGGCCAGTCCGACCCGTACACGCTCGGAGTCGAGGAGGAGTACATGCTCCTCGACAGCGAGACGTTCGACCTCGTCCAGCACATCGACACCGTGCTGCAGGCGATCTCGGGCCACGAGCTCGAGCCGCGGATCAACGCCGAGCTGATGCAGTCGGTGCTCGAGATCGCGACGCCGGTGTGCAGGACGGCGGGGGACGTGCAGCGGGAGCTGCTGAAGCTGCGTGCCTACGTCAGCGAGGTCGGGCGCGAGCAGGGCATGCGCGTCGGGTCGGCCGGGACGCATCCGTTCAGCCTCTTCGAGCGCCAGCGGATCACGGCCCGCGACCGCTACCGCAACCTCGTCGACCAGCTCCAGTACATCGCCCGGCGCGAGCTGATCTTCGGGATGCACGTGCACGTGGCGGTCGACGATCCGGAGAAGGCGATCCAGGTCGTGAACGGGCTCCTCCCCCAGCTCGGCCCGCTGCTGGCGCTCTCGGCCTCGTCGCCGTTCTGGCGCGGCGAGCCGACGGGGCTCTCCTCGAGCCGGCAGATGGTCTTCGCCGCCTTCCCGCGCTCGGGGCCGCCGCCGCGCTTCCGCGACTACTCCGACTACGCGGAGGTCGTCGGCCAGCTCGAGCGCACCGGCTGCATCGCCGACTACACGCACATCTGGTGGGACATCCGCCTGCATCCCCGGCTCGGCACGGTCGAGATCCGGATCTGCGACGCGGTCACGCGCGTCGAGGACGCGGTCGCGCTGGCCGCCTACTGCCAGGCGCTCGTGAAGCAGCTCTCCGAGCAGCACGACCGCGGCGAGCAGATCCCCTCGTACCACCGGATCCTGACGACCGAGAACAAGTGGCTCGCCGCGCGCTACGGCCTGGAGGCGCCGGTGATGGACCTCGCCACGGGCGCACGCAACCGGATCCCGGTCGCCCAGCTGATCCGGCGGACGCTGAAGGAGCTGCAGCCGCACGCCCGCGAGCTCGGCTCCGACCGCGAGCTCGAAGGAATCGCGGAGATCCTCTCGCGCGGGAACGGCGCCGACCGCCAGCTGCGCGTCTTCAACGCCAACCGCGACATCGCCGAGGTCGTCGAGGAGATCGCGAAGGCGACCGAGGCCGTCCCGGAAGCCGTCTAGGACGAGGCGCCGGCCACAACGCGCTCCGTCCGGTTCGAGCTCGGGTCGAACGACCACGTCGCCCTGATCGCCGCGCGAGCGCACCGCCGCAGCGGGCCGACTAGATTCGGCGTGTGTTCTGGCTCGACACCGGCGCCGAGATGGAGCTCGAGGAGCTGCTCGAGGACGGGCCGGTGCTGTTTCTCTTCTACCTCTTCGACTGGTCGCCGACCTGAACCCAGGAGCTACGCCTCCTGCGTGACAGGAGGCCGGCATTCGAGCGCGCCGGCGTGCGCGTCTTCGGCGTCTCCCGGGACTCGCACTGGTCGCACCGGGCCTGGAAGGACGTGCTCGACGTCGACGTGCCGTTGATCTCGGACTGGAACGGCGCCCTGGCGAAGCGATTCGGCGCCGCGCGGGTGTGGCGGTGGATGGAGGACGTGCCGCGCCGAAGCGCAATCCTCGTCGGCGAGGACGGTACGGTGCTCGGATCGTGGCGCTACGAGGACTCGGACGTGCCCGACTTCGACGAGCTGCTCGCGGCCGTGCAGGCATTGTCGGACTAGTCGTCGCCCTCTACCTCGGCGCAGGCCTCCTCGCCACCTCGCCTGCAGTCTTCGAGTCCGACCGCTTCCTCGGCTACGGCGAGCCGCGCGAGGGCCGGGTGACGCCGGGCGACCATCTCCAGACCGCCTACGCGCTCTGGCTGCCCGGCCATCAACTCGGCCGCGGGGCGGCGCCCTGGCTCGACCCCTACAGCTTCCAGCCGGAGGTGGAGCCGCGGGTGAACTTCGCAGGCTGGCCCTTCGCGGCCGTCTACGGGCCGCTGCAGGCGCTCTTCGGAACGGTCGCGGGCTGGAACGTCTTCATCCTGCTCACCTACGTCGGCGCCGGGGGCTTCGCCGCCCTCTGGCTGCGGTCGCTGGGCCTCGAGCTCGGCCCGGCGCTCGTCGGCGGGCTCGCCTTCGCCCTCGCTCCCTATCGCGTCGCGCAGTCGACCGGTCACCTGCTCGGGCCGATCTCGATGCTCCTCCCGCTCGCGCTCTACGGCGTCGAGCGGCGTCAGGCGTGGCTCGCCGCCGCCGCGCTCGCCTCGATCCCCCTGTCGGGCCAGGTGCATCTCGCCCTCGGCGCGATCCCGTTCGTGCTCGCGTACGCGCTCGCCCGCCGCCGGCTCCGGCTCGGAGCGGTCGCGGCCGGCGCAGCGATCGCCGCCGGCGTCGTCGTCTGGGCGCTCAGCCTCCGCGACACGGTCGAGCGCCCCTTCTCGGAGGTCGAGCGCTATTCCGCCACGCTCGGCGACTTTCTCTCGCGCGACCCCGGCGAGTTCGAGCAGTTCGTCTATCTCGGCTGGCTGCTGCCGCTCCTCGCCGTGGTCGGCCTCGGCTGCTTGTGTTTCAGAAACACAATCTCTTCCGGGCGGCGCCTCGCCCTCGTCCTCGGTCTCGGCGCGCTCGTCCCGTGCCTGCTCGCGCTCGGCGCGAACCTGCCTGGATACGGCTTGCTCTGGCGGAATACGCCGCTGCACTCGACCCGGGTGCCGGAGCGTCTCCTGCCGATCGCGTGTCTCTGCCTCGGTGCGCTGGCGGCGGTCGCGGTGGCTTGTGTTTCAGAAACACAAGCTCGTCGGCGCGCGCGCCTCGTCGCCGCCGCCGCTGTCGTCGTCGTCGCTGTCGACCTCTGGGTGCCGCTCTACGACCCGCTCGTCGCCGACGAGGACAACTCCGTCTACGCCCGCGCCGCGGACGCGCCGGCTGGGCGGCTGCTCGAGCTGCCCGCGCTCCCGCCCGACGCCTACGCGGGCAGCGTCTACCTCTACTACGCGATGCAGGCGCCGCGCGAGCGGCCGCTCGGCTACGCGACTTCGGCGCCGCCGGAGGCGTTTCGCGTCGCCCGTCAGCTGCCGGAGCGAGCGCGGGAACTGGGTGTCAGCGTCGTCGTCGAGTACCGCGACGGCGTCCCGCGAATGGTTACGAAGCCGTGAACGATGAGTTCGGGTGTCCCCGCATGTCTAACCTCTACAGCTAGCGAACAAGGAGGAGCCACCGCAATGGCCGAGAGCCAGACCCCCGAACGCCGCGCAGCCCACGAACGCCTCGCCACTGGGAGCCTTGCGCGCTGGGCGCGGTCCTGCGCGACGCACCCCTGGCGCGTCGTCTTCAGCTGGGTCGCGATCATCGCCGGCCTGATCGTCCTCGTGGCGACTGTCGGTGGCAGCCTCAAGGACGAGTTCGACATCCCCGGCTCGGACACGCAGAAGGCGACCGACCTGATCGAGTCCGAGTTCGCGGAGGAGCAGGGCGGTGTGCTCAACCTCGTCTTCGCGGCCCCGCCGGGGGAGCGGCTCGACACGCCCGAGCGCAAGGCGGCGATCGAGGACGCGGTCGCGGAGCTGAAGAGCGACGAGTTCAAGCCAACCGAGGACACGGCCGGCATCTCCGAGGTCGGCGACCCCTTCGACGAGAACAGCTTCTCGGACGACGGCCGGATCGCCTACGCGGAGGCGCAGTTCGACCGGGTCATCTTCGATACGGATCGTGAGGCAGTCCTCGCGGTACAGGACTCGGTGCGCGAGGCCGTCGCGCCCGTCGGCGTCACCGTCGAGTACAACGGCGATGCCGAGTTCCCGCCGATCGAGCAGGGCACGCAGGAGCTGCTCGGCTTGCTCGCGGCGCTGCTCGTGTTGCTTGTCGTCTTCCGCACCTTCGTCGCGACGCTGATCCCGATCGCGCTCGCCCTCGTCGCGCTGATGACGGCGTTCCTGCTCCTGTTCATCCTCGCCGGCCTGACCGACATCAACACGATCACGCCACTGCTCGTCTCGATGATCGGGCTCGGCGTCGGGATCGACTACTCGCTCTTCATCGTCACCCGCTTCCGACAGGCGCTGCACGAGGGCATGGCACCGGTCGACGCCGCCGCAGAGGCCGGCGCGTCGGCAGGCCGGGCGGTGCTCTTCGCCGGGCTGACGGTCGCGATCTCCGTCACCGGTCTCGCCTTCTTCGGGCTCGACTTCGTGACGAAGCTCGGCATCGGCTCGGCACTGGGCGTGCTGACGACGGTGCTGATCGCGAACTCGCTCCTGATCGCGGTGCTCCGGCTGCTCGGCCACAAGGTCGACCGGCTGAAGGTGCCGTTCCTGCCGCCGCTCGACGACTCCGAGGCGGCCCGGGAGAAGACGCTGGTCGCACGCTGGGGACGCTTCGTCACCCGGAACGCGAAACCGGTCTTCATCATCCTCCTCATCGCGGGCCTCGCGCTCGCCGCGACGTCCGGGCTCGTGCGGCTCGGCGCCTCCGACCAGGGAACACAGCCGAAGGAGCAGACCGCACGACGCGCCTACGACCTGCTCGCGGAGGGCTTCGGCCCCGGCTTCAACGGCCCGATCCCGATCGTGATCGACGTCAACGGGGACCCGGAGGCGCCGGATCGCGTCTACGAGGGCGTCCGCGGCCTCGAGGGCGTCGCCTCGGCCAGCGAGCCGCAGCTGAACGACGAGGAAACGGTCGCGATCGTCTTCGTCACCCCCGACTCGGCTCCCCAGGACGAGGAGACCGAGCAGCTCGTCCACCGCCTCCGCGACGACGTCGTGCCGGCTGCCACCCAGGGCGGGGACGCGATCGCGTACGTCTCCGGTCTTACGGCCGCCTTCGCGGACATCGCCGACCGGATCATGGAGCGGCTGCCGATCTTCCTGCTCTACGTGATCGGGGTGACGTTCATCCTGCTCGCGATGGCCTTCCGGTCGATCGTGATCTCGCTCACGGCCGCGATCACGACGATCCTCTCCGCCTTCATCGGCTTCGGCGTCCTGACCCTGGTGGTGCAGGAGGGCTACCTGCTCGGGCTGACCGGCCTCGACCGGACGGGGCCGATCGAAACGTTCGTGCCGCCGATCGCGTTCGCGATCCTCTTCGGCCTTTCGATGGACTACATGGTCTTCCTGATGAGCCGGATCCGCGAGGAGCACGTGCACGGCCTGCCGACGCGTGAGGCGGTCGAGCACGGGATCGCCGCGATCGGCCGTGTCGTCGTCGCCGCGGCGGTGATCATGGGCACGGTCTTCGCGGCGTTCATCCTGACGTCCGACCGGATCTCGAAGGAGTTCGGGATCCTGCTCGCGGTCGCGATCATCACGGACGCGCTCGTCGTACGGATGACGCTCGTGCCGGCCTTCCTCACCCTGCTGGGCGAGAAGTCCTGGTACATCCCGCGCTGGCTCGACCGCGCGCTGCCGAACATCACGATCGAGGCGCCGCACGACGGCGAGGCGCCCGCGCGGGTGGACGTGGAGCGGCCGGTCGAAGGCCAGGCCTAGCCGCTGCGTGGCAGAGGGCGGCGGAGCTTTCGCTCCGCCGCCCTACATGCCCATGGCGTGGTAGCCGGCGTCGACGTAGAGGGTCGTGCCGGTCACGTTCTTCGCGTCGTCCGAGAGTAGGTAGGCGGACGCGGCCGCGACGTCGTCGGCGTCGATGTGGCGCCGCAGCGGCGCGCGCTCGACGAACATCGTCTCCATGTCGGTGAAGCCGGCGATCGAGCGCGCGGCGAGCGTTCGCACGGGCCCCGCCGAGACCGCGTTGACGCGGATCTCCTTCGCGCCGAGATCCCAGGCGAGGTACTTCACCGAGGCGTCGAGCGTCGCCTTCGCGACGCCCATGACGTTGTAGTGGGGCACGGCGCGCTCGCCGCCGAGGTAGGTCATGGTCACGATCGAGCCGCCGCCCGCGGCGGCCATCAGCGGCTCCGCGGCCCGCGACGCCGCCACGAGCGAGTAGGCGCTGATGTCGACGGCGAGCCAGAAGCGGTCACGCGGCGTGTCCGTGAACCGGCCCTCGAGATCCTCGGCCGCCGCGAAAGCGACCGAGTGGACGAGCAGATCGAGCCGGCCGTCCCAGGTCTCGGCGACCTCACCGAAGACGCGGTCGATGTCCTCGTCGGCGCGAACATCGCAGGGGGTCACGAGCTTCGAGCCGACCGACGAGGCCAGCTCGCGCACGTTGCTCTCGATCCGCTCGCCCTGGAAGGTGAAGGCGAGCTCGGCCCCCTCGTCGGCGAGGCGTCTCGCGATCGCCCACGCGATCGAGCGCTTGTTGGCGACGCCCATGATCAGGGCGCGCTTGCCCGCGAATCGTGCCACGTGGCGATCCTACGGCTACTCTGGCGTGCTGTGCGCCGCCTCGTCGGATTCCTAGCACTCGGCGTGGCGCTCGTCGCCACGTCGGCTGCTGCCGCTGCCTTCCAGCCGATCGAACGACGTCACGGCGAGCTGGAGATCCCGCGTGTCCGCGCCGGGAAGATCACGGTCCCGGACGCGCACCGCAAGGGCCGCATCACCGTCATCCTGACGCTGTCCGACCCGCCGCTCGCCGCCTACTCGCGCACACTCTCCGGCAGCACGGGCACGCGCAGGCTGAACGTGCAGAGCCGCGGCGCGAAGGCGTACGTCGCCAAGCTGCAGCGGGCGCAGCGGGCCGCCACCGCTTCGCTGAAGCGCGCGATCCCGAGCGCCACGGTCGAGCGCAACTACACGCTGCTCCTGAACGGGATGGCCGTCGAGCTGCCGGCCACGCAGCTCGCGAAGGCGGCAAAGCTCTCCTTCGCCCGCAAGCTGTACCCGAGCTACCGCTACACGCTCGCCCTCAACCGCAGCCCGGGCCTGATCGGCGCGGGCGCGCTCGCAGCCGGCGGCGGCGGCAGCGGCGAGGGGATGAAGATCGCTGTCGTCGACGACGGCATCGACCAGACCAACGCCTTCTTCAACCCGCAGGGCTACAGCTATCCCGCCGGCTTCCCGAAGGGCGGCACGAAGTGGACGACGCCGAAGGTGATCGTCGCTCGCTCATTCGTCGGGACCGGCGCAGACGAGCGCACACCGCTGGCCGTCGACCCGCGGGCTTCGTTCCACGGCACGCACGTCGCCGGGATCGCCGCCGGCAACGCCGACACGACGGCGCCCGCCGGCTCCGACCATCCGCAGACGACCGGGCTCTCCGGCGTCGCACCCCGTGCCTACGTCGGCAACTACCGCGTCTTCAACGTGCCGACGCCGGTCGGCCACGTCGGCAACACGCCGGAGATCGTCGCCGCCTTCGAGGCAGCCGTCCGCGACGGTATGGACGTGATCAACTTCTCCGGCGGCGGCCCGCAGACCGACCCGCTCAGCGACGCGCTGATCGAAGCGGTGCGGAACGTGGCAGCGGCGGGCGTCGTGCCGGTGATCTCGGCCGGGAACGATCGCGATGACTACGGCGTCGGCTCCGCCGGCTCGCCGGGCAGCGCACCCGACGCGATCTCGGTCGCGGCCCTCTCGAACTCGCACGTCTACGCGCCCGCCCTCTCCGTGACCGCGCCAGGGACGCCGGAGCCGCTGACGCGGATCCCGTTCGTGCGCACCGCCGGCCCGGCGACGCCCGCGGGCTGGGCGACGGCCGACCAGCAGCTCGTCGACGTCGGCACGATCGTCGGCACCAACGGCCAGCCGGTGCCGCGCGACCTCTGCGGCCCGCCCGGGAACCTCGACGGCGGCCCCAACCCGCTTCCCGCCGGCTCGTTGAACGGCGCGATCGCTCTCGTCTCGCGCGGTATCTGCACGTTCGCGCTCAAGAGCACGCGTGTGAAGGCCGCCGGCGGCATCGGGATCGTCGTCGTCGACAACCGCCCCGGCGAGGCGAACCCGATCCCGATCCAGCTCGACGTCCGCGGCGGCATGATCGCCGACCTCGACGGCCAGCAGCTGCGCGCGTTCCTCGCCGGCCGCGGCGGCCGCACGACCGTCCGGATCGGCGGCGGCCCGCGCGACCTCGCCACCGGCAGGGGCGGCGTCGTCACGAGCTTCTCCTCGGCCGGCCTGACCGCCTTCGGACACCTGCTGAAGCCGGACGTCGGCGCGCCTGGCGGGCAGATCCTCTCGGCGACGCTGCCGAGCGCGGGCGGCCCGTTCGCCGTCTTCGACGGAACGAGCATGGCCGCGCCGCACGTCGCCGGTGCCGCCGCGCTGCTGCTCCAGCGCCATCCGAACTGGTCGCCGCTGCAGGTCAAGTCGGCGCTCGTCTCGACGGCGACAACCGCCTGGGCCGACACCGCGCGCACCGTGGAGGCGCCGGTGCTCACGTCCGGCTCCGGCGAGGTCGACCTGCCGGCCGCGAACGACCCGAAGCTGTTCACCGACCCTGTCTCACTCTCGTACTCGGACCTGAACGTCAACCGCGGTGCGGTCTCGAAGTCACTGCTGCTCGGGATCGCGGACGCCGGCGACGGCGCCGGAACCTGGACGATCGAGGTCAAGCCGCAGGGACAGCCGAGCGGCGTCCAGATCGTCGTCCCGGGCGCGGTCACGATCGCCTCCGGCGGCGGCGCGCAGATTCCGGTCACCGCCAACGCCGCGGCGAACGCGGCCGCCGGCGAGGCCTACGGCTTCCTGCTCCTCCGCCGCGGCTCGGTCACGCGCAAGGTCGCCTACGCGCTGCTCGTGACGCGCCCCGGGCTCGAGTCGGCCCCGGTGATCCAGCTGCGGCAGATCCAGTCCGGCGACACGCGTCGCGGCGTCTCGCGCGCTTCGGCCTACAAGTACCCGGCCGCCGCCTTCGGGCCGGCGCCCAACTACACCGGCGCGCCGGTGAACGAGGACGGCGGCGAGACGCTCTACCGGATCCGGCTCGACGAGCCGGCCGTGAACGTCGGCGCCGCGGTGATCGTCTCGACCCCCGGCTCGCTCGTGCACCCCTGGTTCCTCGGCTCGCCCGACGAGAACGACGTCCAGGGCTACGCCGGCCTGCCGGTGAACGTCAACAACCTGACGATCGACTACCCGCTCGACATCGGCGCGGCGGGCACGGTCTTCCCGCGCACGAAGGCGTACTACGTCTCCGTCGACTCCGGGCGCGACCTCTTCACCGGCCGCTCGCTCGGCGGTGCCTACGTGCTGCAGGCCTGGGTCGACGACGTGCAGCCACCGCTGCTCGGCCTGCTGACCCAGCGCGTCTCCGCCGGACGGCCCACGATCGCCCTCCGCGTGCTCGACCTCGGCGCAGGCGTCGACCCGTACTCGCTCGTGATCGGCTACGGCCAGACGCTCATCGGAGCGGTTGCCTACGACCCCGCGAGCGGGATCGCGCTCTTCCCGATCCCGGACGGCGCGCCCGCGCTGAAAGCGGGCAAGCGCCAGGTGCAGGCGTCCGCGGCCGACTTCCAGGAGTCGAAGAACGTCGACTCCGTCGGCGACGAGCTGCTGCCCAACACCGCCTTCGCAGGCGGGCCGGTCAGCGTCGTCGACGGCCCGACGATCACCTGGCTCACGCCCGAGATCCGCGAGTGCGTACCCGCGCGGACGTCGATGGCCGTGCTCGCCGGCTCGACCGCCGCGATCCGGTCGATCAGGTTCTTCGACGGCAAGAAGCCGATCGCCACGGTGCGCCGCGGCGCAGCCGGCATCTACGGTGCGACCTGGCGCCGCGGCGCGGCGAAGGGCAGGCACACGCTCCGCGCGGTCGTCACCGACGCGAAGGGCCGCACGGCCGAGGCCCAGCGCGTCGCCCGCAACTGCTCGTAAGCTCCGCCGCGTGAAGATCGCGGTCATCACCGGCGCCTCGAGCGGCATCGGCGAGGCGACTGCGCGGGAGCTGGCGCGACGCGGGTGGCGGCCGGTGCTCGTCGCGCGACGCCGGGAGCGCCTCGAGCAGCTCGCGGCCGAGCTCGGCGGCGAGTACGAGCTCTGCGACGTCTCCGAGCGTGACGACGTCGACCGCGCGGCCGCCGCGATCCTGGAGCGGCACGGCCGCGTCGATCTCCTCGTCAACAACGCCGGCATCCCCGGGCGCGGGACCTTCTTCTCGCTCGAGCCGGAGCGGATCGAGGCGGTGCTGAAGACGAACTACCTCGGCTGCGTCTGGATGGTCCGGGCGCTCGACGCCGGGCTACAGCCGGGCTCGCACGTTGTCAACGTCGTCTCGGTGGCCGGCACCGTCGCGTTCGCTCCCGGCGGCCCATACGCCGCGTCGAAGCACGCCCAGCTGGCGTTCTCACGCTCGCTCGCCGGCCTCCTGGCCGCGCGCGGCGTCAAGGTGCACACCGTCCTGCCCGGCTTCGTCGAGACGGAGGGCTTCCCGCAGCGCTCTGTGCTCCGGAGCCCATTCTTCCGCCGGATGGTGATCACGCCGGAGCTCGTCGCGCATCGCATCGCCGGCGGGGTCGAGTCGGGCAAGCGGGAGTTCTTCGTGCCGCGCTGGTACCGGCTCTTCGCGCTCGCCCAGGCCGTGCTGCCGGGAGTGTCGGCCCGCCTCGTCGCCCGCTCCGGCTACAGGCGCCCCGCCCGCCTAGCGCGTCTTCGCGAAGCGCTGCACGGCCGCGAGCAGCTCGTCGGTCTTGGCGCGGGCCTCGGCCTCGTCACCGGATGCGATCGCGCCCGCGACGCAGTGGTTGACGTGGTCGTCGAGCACCTTCAGGCCGACACTCTCGAGCGCGGTCATCGCCGCTCCGATCTGCGTCAGGATGTCGATGCAGTAGCGCTCCTCCTCGACCATCTTCTCGATCCCGCGCACCTGGCCCTCGATCCGCCGCAGCCGCTTGCCGATCGCATCCTTGTCGTAGCCGTGCTCGTGCTCGCTCATGTCCGCACGCTCCTGAAGGCCCGCAGCCGCAGCGAGTTGGTGACGACGAAGACGCTCGAGAACGCCATCGCAGCCGCCGCCACGATCGGGTTCAGGTATCCGGCCACCGCGAGCGGGATCGCGGCGACGTTGTAGGCAAAAGCCCAGAAGAGATTGCCCTTGATCGTCGCCAGGACGCGCCGCGAGAGCCTGATCGCGTCGACGGCTCCGCGCAGGTCGCCGGAGACGAGCGTCAGGTCGGACGCCTCGATCGCGACGTCGGTGCCGGTGCCGATCGCGATCCCGAGATCGGCCTGCGCGAGCGCCGGCGCGTCGTTGACGCCGTCGCCGACCATCGCCACGACCTCTCCCTGCTCCTGGAGCCGCCGCACCTCGGCCGCCTTGTCGCCCGGGTAGACCTCGGCGAGCACACGCTCGATCCCGACCTCGGCGGCGACGTGGCGGGCGGCGGCTTCGCTGTCGCCGGTGAGCAGGACGGGGGTCAGCCCCAGACGCCCGCAGCTCGCGGATCGCTTCGGCGCTCGTCGGCTTGACGGTGTCCTCGACGACGAGCCGCGCGCGCAGCTCTCCGCCCCAGTGGACCCCTGCGCGGTCGACCGTCACCTCGACCCCGTCGACGAAGCCGACGACGCCCTCGCCCGGGAGGTTGCGGAACTCGGTCGCGACGGGGAGCACGCCGATCTCGGCGCGCGCCGCCTCGGCGACGGCCCGGGCGACCGGATGCTCGCTCGCGTTCTCGACCGCACCGGCCAGCCGGAGCACGTCCGCCCGCGAGGCGCCGTTCAGCGTCTCGACGCCGACGAGCGTCATCCGGCCCTCGGTGACCGTGCCCGTCTTGTCGAGGACGATCGTGGTCGCGCGGCGCGTCTGCTCGAGCATCTCGGGGCCTTTGATCAGCACGCCGAGCTGCGCGCCCCGGCCGGAGCCGACGAGCAGCGCCGTCGGCGTCGCGAGCCCGAGCGCGCACGGGCACGCGACGATCAGCACGGCGACGGCGGCGGCGAACGCGAACGCGGGGTCGGAGCCGCTGCCGAGCCAGAAGCCGAGCGTCGCCACCGCGATCGCGATCACGATCGGGACGAAGACGCCGGAGACGCGGTCGGCGAGCCGTTGCACCGGCGCCTTGCCCGCCTGCGCCTCGGTCACGAGCCGGCCGATCTGGGCGACTGCCGTGTCGGCGCCGACATGCGTCGCGCGAACGACCAGGCGCCCGGAGACGTTCACGGTCGCGCCGATCGCCTCGTCACCGGGACCGACGTCGACCGGGACGCTCTCGCCGGTCAGCAGCGACGTGTCGACCGAGGAACGGCCCGACTCGATGACGCCGTCGGTGGCGATCTTCTCGCCGGGCCTGACGACGAACAGATCGCCGACGCGCAAGCTCCTCGACGGGCACGCGGCGCTCCTCGCCGTCCGGACCGACGACGGCGACGTCCTTCGCACCCAGCTCGAGCAGCGCCTGCAGCGCCGCCCCGGCGCGGCGCTTGGCGCGCGCCTCGAAGTACCGGCCCATCAGGATCAGGACGACGACCACCGAGGCGACCTCGAGGTAGATCTCGCCGCCGCCCGACCCGGCGCCGAGCGCGAGCTCGAACTCCATCCGCATCGCCGGGTCGCCCGCGTCGCGGAAGAAGAGCGCGACGACCGACCAGCCCCACGCCGCGAGCGTGCCGAGCGAGATCAGCGTGTCCATCGTTGCCGCGCCGTGGCGCGCGTTCACGAGCGCGGCACGGTGGAAGGGCCAGCCGCCCCAGAGCACGACGGGTGTCGCGAGCTGCAGCGAGAGCCACTGCCAGCCGTCGAACTGGAGCGGCGGGATCATCGCGAGCGCGAGCACCGGCAGCGTCAGCGCCGCCGAGACGAGCAGGCGGAAGCGGAGCGCTGCGGCCGGGTCCGCCTGGACTTCCGCGGCGGAACTCGTCGGTCGGCAGCGCGGCCTTGTACCCGGCCGACTCCACGGCGGCGACGAGCTGCTCCGGCGAGACGGCGCCGGGGTCGAACTCCACCGACGCGCGCTCGGTCGCGTAGTTCACGGCCGCGGAGACGCCCTCGAGCTTGTTCAGCTTCTTCTCGACGCGGACGGCGCACGACGCACAGGTCATCCCCTCGATCGGGAGCTCGAGCTTCTGGACGGTTCCCGTTCCGGTGCCGGCCAAGCCGACCCTCCACTCCTGGGCGGCTCCGGCGAGCCTACGCCGCTCATCGCTCGCACCTCGAAACGGTCTCGACCTTGCCGCCGACCTTGAACTGGAGGTAGAGCCGGTAGCGCCCCTCGCTCGGGAACGGCACGTCGAATGCGAGCTCGTCCTCGTCCGCATGCGCGTGGACGTACGCGAGGTCGCCGTCGCGGAGCACGACGAGGTGCCCGCCGCGCCGAGGTACGGCTGCGTCTCGACCGGCGCCGGCGTCGCCGCGGACGTAGAAGACGAGCCGGTCGCCCTCCTCGTGGAGCTGTGACGACGTAATCGAGTCCCACCACGCGACCGTCGCCGGCTCGGGGCCGCCGTGGCCGGTGAGGTCGATCGCGAGCGTCCGCCGCTCGCCGCCGGTCGTGAAGTCGGCGAAGGCCCGGTACGAGCCGTTCACGGGCAGCGTCAGCGGCACCGTCCAGCGCCGTCAGGGCGCTGCCCGGGTGCAGGTGCAGGAACGGCGCGTCGGCGCAAGCGGCCGGCGACGATCAGGTGCAGGCGCCGCTCGTGCTCGACGTCGTAGTCGCGGAGCACGGACCCGTCCGGCCCGAAGATGCGGAAGACGTATGCCTCGGAACGGCCGGCGACGAACGCGTCGCGCTCCTGGACGAGCCGGTAGCCGTCCTGCTCGAGCGCGAGCCCGGCCGGTGCGGAGCCGGCGTGCGGTTCGTCTCGCGGCTGCGTGGGCCTCGTCGCCGAGCGTCCGGTCCTCGAGGTCGACCGCCTTCCCGAGCGCCAGCGCGGCGAGGAAGATGCCGGCGAGGCCGGCGACGAAGAGCGCGACCCGAGTCACGCCGCTTCGTAGCCGGCCTCGTCGATCGCGGCACGCAGGGCCGCGTCCTCGAGGCCCTCTCCGCGCACGACGACGAGCTTGCTGTCGAGGTCGGCGTCGACCGACTCGACGCCGGGGACCTGCCCGACCTCTTCCTCGACCGCCGCCTTGCAGTGGCCGCAGCTCATGCCGCTGACGGTGTAGGTGATCTCCATGTCGCCCATGGTACCCCCAGGGGGTATTATCCGTCAATCACGGAGCGGCGTGTCCGCTCGGGGGCGCTGCGAATCCCCGTCACGATCTCGTAGCCGATCGTCCCGGCGACGCGGGCGTGCGCCTCGGCCTGAACGCCGTGGCCGAGCAGCGTCACCGGCGTTCCGACAGGCAGCTCACGGTCGAGCTCGACGGCGAGCGCGTCCATCGAGACCGTGCCGACGACGCGCCTCGGCTCACCGGCGACGCGCACCTCGGTCCCGGTGAGATCGCGCCGGAAGCCGTCCGCGTAGCCAACCGGGACGATCCCGATCCACGTCGGCCGCTCGGCGATCCAGCGGCGGCCGTAGCCGGTCGACTCGCCCGGCTGCGCCTGCCGGACCTGCGCCAGCTGCGACTCCCAGCGAAGAGCCGGCTCGAGCCCGTCCTCGGCCGGATCCGTGCCGAAGGGCGAGATCCCGTAGAGGGCGATCCCGCAGCGGGCGGCGTCGAAGCGGGCCGCCGGGTAGCGGAGCGCCCCCGCGCTGTTGGCGATGTGGCGCGTCAGCGAAGGCGTGCTCGGCGGTCGCCGCGGCGAAGCGCTCGATCTGGAGCTCGGTGAACGCCGCATCGCTGTCGGCCGAGGCGAAGTGGCTCATCAGTCCGACCACCTCCCGCGCCGGAGCGGGCAGCTCGGCCAGCCCCCAGCGGCCCATGCCCGTGTCGAGCTTGACGTGCACCCGCACGCCCTCGGGGATCTCCCCGTCGGCGACGACGAGCTCGAGCCCCGCGTCGCGGGCGTCGGCGATCTCGCGACTCGTCGCCGGCCCCATCACGAGGATCCGCACAGAGCCGAGCGCGTGCTGGAGCGCCAGGCCCTCGGGCACCGTCGCGACGCAGAGGGCCGTCGCCCCCGCGCCCAGCACTGCGCCGCCGACGTCGACGGCGCCGTGCCCGTAGCCGTCGGCCTTGACGACCGCCCAGAGCTGCGCGCCTTCGAGCGCCCCCAGCAGCGTCCGGGCGTTCCGCCGGATCGCGCCCAGGTCGACGATCAGGTCGGACCGCGCCATGCGTCCGATGCTAGTGGCTACTGGATCTGGGTCTCGCAGGTGGCGTGGAACGAGTCGGTGCCCGGGCCGCCGATGCAGATGTCGGTGCCGTTGTCGCCGCGCAGCGTGTCGTTGCCGCCGCCGCCGAGGATGCAGTCGTTGCCGTTCTGGCCGCGCAGGTTGCCCTCGGCCGCGGCGGTGCCGAGGACGAGCTCGTCGGCGTTGCTGCCGTTGGCGCCGCCCGTGACGATCGCGGTGACGGTGATCGCATTGCAGGTCGGCTTCGGCTTCTTCTGGTCGGCCGTGATCGCGGTGACGTTCTGCCCCAGACGCGACGCCGAGACGGTGTTCGTGGCCGCGAGCGCCGAGATGAGTACGGACCCGAGCACCGCTCCGACCGCGGCGTAGCGGACGAGCCTGCCGAGGCTCATCGACGTGCGCCGAGATCCCGGGCGGCGAGCGGCGGCCACGCGATCGCCGTGACGGGCTCCGGCGCGTGCACGCGGTACCGGTACGCCGTGCTGCCGTCCTCGACGACGTACGAGCGGTCGCTCCCGTCGCTGATCTGGAGGATCAGCTTGCCCTGGTGCTCCGCGACGCGAACGAGCGCGTCCATGTCGGCGAGCTCGACGACGTGCTCCCAGTCGCCGGAGCGCGAGGAGACGGGCAGGAGCAGGCGCCCGTAGCGGGCGAGAATGAGCTCGTCCTCGTCGTCCTCCGGCCGCCGCCGTCGTGCCGCGAGAGCCACGCCGCCGAGCAGCAGCAGCGCGGCGATTCCGAGCAGCGAGACGCGACGCGCCGTTCCGACGGTGAGCGAGAGCGCGCCGAGCGACACCTCGGCCGGGACGGCGCGCGTTCCACTGCCGGGCTCGCGGGGCGCGAACGGGCCGACGCCCTCGCCCCCCTCGAGGCTGGGCTGCAGGCGGAGATCGCCGACGTCGAAGGAGAGCGCAGGCGCGAAGGTGGCGTCGACCTTCTCGCCGCCGACGTCGCCGGCCACGTCGACTCGCGGCAGCACCGCGACGGTGTACGCGGACTGCGCGGAGCCGGTGAGATCACGGACCTGGTCGGTAAGGCGCTGCAGCTGCTCGAGATCGAGCACGCCGGACACGGTCGCGCCGCCCTGTGCGAACGGCCGCTCGGCCGCCAGGGGCAGGATCCGCTCCCAGCCGCGGCCGTCGCTGATCCTGGCGTCGAGCGCGATCCGCCCACGCGCCGTCACGGGAAGCTCCGACTCGAGCCGGTAGTTGAAGGTGACGCGCAGGCGCGGGACGAGGCGCTGGAAGACCGGCTCGCCGGTGCTGACGAGCCCGTCGGGGTACACCGGAGACTTCGGCACCCGTGCCTCGTACTCGAACCGGCCCTGGTGCGCGTAGGCGGCCTCGACGGTCGCGGTCGTGCTGACCGGCCGGCTGAAGGAGACGAAGGCCAGCCCGACACACGCGATCGCCGCGAGGCCGAGGCCGATCAGCACCGGCTTGAGCTCCTCGGGGACGCTGCGAGGCGCGCGCGGGGGCGGCGCGAGGCGCGGCTGCGGCCTGCGAGGCTGGGCGCCGCGGCGGACGGCGGCGCCGGTGCCGAGCCCGCCGCCGAGGGCGATCAGGGTGACGAGACCGACGAGGAGCGCGCTGTGCAGCGGCTCCCGCAGCCACTCGGTGACGCGGCCCACGGCGGGCGCGGACACCCAGAGCTTGCCGACGATCTGCTCCTCAGTCGGATGCTCGGCATCGAGGAAGTCGTTGTTGTCGCCCTTGAGGACGAAGCGGCCGTCCTCGACTCGGACGATCCGATGCAGGACCTTCGAGCCGAGCTCACGGCTGTCGTAGAGCACGACGTCGCCGGCGCGATAGACGCTCTGCTTGCGTACGACCGCGAGGTCGCCGCGGTGGAGCTTCGGCTCCATCGAGTTGCCGACGAGGATCGCGTACGAGGTGCCGCCGCCCGCCTGCGTCGGCGCGAAGAACATCCAGGCGGCGACGAGCGCGAGTGCCGCGACGACACTCGTGGCGATTCCGCTGATGCGTCCCGTGCTCATGCGGCGAGTGAGAGGGTGCCGGGCGAGGAGTCGTCGTCCTCGCCCGGCGGTCTCCGTCGAGCCCTACGAGGTCGCGATCACCGACAGCTGGTCGGCGGTCGTGATGGCGATGTCCGGGCTGAAGTCGCAGGTCACGTTGACGCCTCCGGCGATCGAGCAGTCCGTGTACGTCGTCGAGCCGCTGACGATCTTGGCCTTCACCGTCGTCGCAGCCGCGTTCAGCGTGAAGGTCATCGAGTCGATGTTGCTGGGGGTCGTCGCGTTCAGCTGGTACGCGATCGCGGAGACCGTGTAACCGCTGATCGTGCCGCTGCCCGAGCCTGCGCTCGAGGCGGGCACCGTGTTCGTCGCCGTGAAGGCATACGCGCCTGTCGCCAGGGCGGCCGCCACGACCAGGATGCCGATGATCCGGCTCCGTCCGTTGATTCGCTTCATGTCGTCTACTCCAAGATCGAGGGGAGAGGGAGTCACGCGCTACCGGGTAGATTTCGGCGGCTTTCGGTGACCAACGCTCCCCCGAACGGGGTAGCTAGACCGAGGGTTATGCGAGCACGCCGGGCAGCGCCGAGACGACGTCGCTCGCGATCAGGCCGCGCTGCGGCAGGCTCCGGGCGGCGAGCCCGTGTGCAGTCGCCGCCGCGGCGGCGGCGAGGCGGGGCTCGAGCCCCTTGGCGAGGAACGCCGCGACGACGCCGGTGAGGACGTCGCCGGTGCCGGCGGTGGCGAGGCCGGGAGCGTCCGCGAGCGCGACGAGCACGCCCTGTCCCGGTGCGGCGACGATCGTGTCGGCGCCCTTGAGCAGGCAGACGCAGCCGAACCGCTCGGCGCATCGCTGCGCCGCTGCGAGCCGATGCGCATCGACCCAGGCGGAGCCCTCGCCGAGCAGGCGCCCGAGCTCGCCGGCGTGGGGCGTCAGGACGGCTCTCGGGCCCCAGTCTCCGGGCTCCAACTCGTGCAGCGCGTCGGCGTCGAGCACAAGCGCCTGTGCTCCGCCCGCGATCAGCTCGTCACGAATCGCCTTCGCGGCGGGATCGCGGCCGAGGCCGGGGCCGATCGCGAGCGCGCGGGCCTTGTCCGCAGCCTCGCGGGCGCCGGCCCAGGTCAGCTTCACGGGCTCGAGCAGCTTCGTCTCGACGACAGGGAGCGAGGGCTCCGGCACCGCGACCGCGACGTAGCCGGCGTCGGCCCGGAACGCCGCCTCGGCGGCGAGGCAGGCGGCGCCGGTCATTCCGGGTGCGCCACCGACGACGAGCACGGAGCCGGCGCTGTACTTGCTGTCCTCGGAGCGCTTGCGCGGGACGAGCGTCAGGATGGCGGCGGTCGCGAGCCGGTTCTCGGTCTCCGCCTGCTCCAGCCCGATGTCCGCGACCACGACCTCGCCGGCGTGGAAGAGGCCGGGCGCGACCGCCAGCCCGAGCTTGCGGCCGTGGAACGTCACGGTCACCGCCGCCCGGACCGCAGCCGTCGCGATCTCGCCGGTGGACGCGTCGATCCCGGACGGGACATCGATGGCGACGACCGGAGCGCCGGCGGCGTTGATCCGCTCGATCGTGGCTGCCGCCTCCTCGCGCGGCTCGCCGTGGAAGCCGGTTCCGAACAGCGCGTCGACGATCACGTCGGCCTGCTCGACCGCCGTCGTCTCGACGGCGTCGCGGCCCTCCTCACGCAGGATCCGCGCCGCGATCCGGCCGTCGCCGCCGTTCGAGCCGCCGCCGCAGACGACGGCGATCCGGCGGGCGTCGGGGAAGCGCTGGAGCACCTCGCCCGCGACGGCGGCGCCGGCGCGCTCCATCAGCTCCGCGACGTCGTGGCCCTCCTCCGCGGCGCGCGCCTCGTCGGCGGTGTAGAGCGGCTCAAGCACCGTCGCTGACGACGGCGACCGCGGAGGCGAGCTCGCGCGAGTGCGTCATCGAGAGGTCGATCGGGCCGGCGTCGACCCGCTCCGCCCAGGCGGCGACCCGCCCGGAGAGCCGCACCGAGGGCTTCGGGCGGCCGGCGATCTCGATGTCCTTCCACGCGAACGCCCGCGCGACCCCGAAGCCGAGCGCCTTCCCGACCGCCTCCTTGCCGGCGAACCGGCCCGCGTAGCTCTCGGCCGGGTTCTTGCGCGAGTCGCAGTAGGCCTGCTCGGCGGGCGTGAAGCAGCGGTCCTTGAAGCCCTGGTAGCGCTCGAGCGAGCGGCGGACACGCGCGATCTCGATCAGGTCGACGCCGACGCGGGTCACAGCGAACGGTCGATCCAGTCCGGGACGTTGGCGATCGAGCTGAGCACCGCGTCCGGGACCACGGGGGAGCGCTCGAGCGCTTCCGGCCGGAACTTGCCCGTCCGCAGGAGCAGCGTCTTCATCCCGAAGAGCTGTGCGCCGCGCACGTCCTGCTCGAGGTCGTCGGTGACCATCCACGTCAGCTCCGGCTCGGCGTCGAGAGCCGCCAGGGCGGCCGCGAAGAACGACGCGCTCGGCTTGCCGATCACGGTCGCCTCGACGCCGGTCGCGTACTCGAGCGCGGCGACGAACGCGCCGCCGTCGAGCATCGGCCCGCGCGCCGTCTGCCACCACGCGTTCTTGTGCAGGCAGAAGAGGTCGGCGCCCGCCTGGATCTCGGAGAAGGCGCGTGCCAGGTTCATGTGGCTGAAGACCTGGTTCGGCTCGGTCGTCTCGTCGCAGCCGCCGACGAGGACGGCGTCGGCGCCCTCGCCGACGAGCTCGACGCCGGCCAGGTCGGGGAGGATCGCCGACATCATCAGCCCGTAGACGCGCCGGCCGCCGAGCTGCTCGGCCGCCGCGATCGGCGTCGTCTGCAGCTCCGCGTCGTCGAGCTCGAGGCCCAGCTCGCGCAGCTCGTCCGCCAGCGCGGCGCGGGCCCGGGTCGAGTTGTTGGTGACGAAGCGGAGCCGGTGCCCCTCGGCGCGGAGGCGGCTGACCGCCTCCACCGCACCCGGGATCGGCTCGCCCGAGACGTGGAGGACGCCGTCGACGTCCAGCAGAATGGCGGCCATGGAGCGGGATGCTATCCGGGTGACACGATCAGTCCTACTGCCTCTCGCCGAGATCGAGCTGCGCTTCTCCCGTTCGAGCGGCCCGGGTGGCCAGCACGCGAACACGGCCGAGACGCGCGTCGAGGCGATCCTCGACGTCGAGGCGTCGTCCGCGCTGACCGAGACGCAGAAACGGCGTGTGGTCGCGAAGGCGGGATCGACGCTGCGCGCGGTCGCGCAGGACGAGCGGAGCCAGCTGCGCAACCGCGAGCTCGCGGTCGAGCGCCTCGCCGACCAGCTGCGCGAGGCGCTGAAGGTGCCGCGGCGCCGCGTCGCGACGAAGCCGACGAAGGCGTCGCGCGAGAAGCGGCTCGAGTCGAAGAAGCGGCGCTCGACGACGAAGCAGCTCCGCCGCCGGCCGCCGGACTAGCGCGGCCTCTCTCGGTCTAGACTCGCTGCGTGGACGTGCTCCGGCTCGCGAGCCTGCTCGAGGAGCTGCCGACGGAGCGGACGCGGCTGCTGGACAACCTCGGCCGCATTCGCCGCGAGGTCGGCCCGGTCACCCCCGAGCTCTCGGACGCCCTCGCCGACCGGATGAACCTGCGCCGCGGCGACGTGCACGAGGTCGTCTCCTTCTACTCGTTCCTGCAGGTCCCGGTGGATGCCGTGCGCGTCTGCACCGGCCCCGTGTGCGACTGCGCCGGCTCGCGCGAGCTGCTCACGGGCGACGCGATCGAGGTGCCGTGCCTCGGCCACTGCGACCTGGCGCCGGTCGTGCTCGACGGCGACGTCGTCCGCGGCGGCGTCAGCCACTCGACGAACGGCTTCCTGCTCGACCCGGACGAGCAGCGGGCGCCGCAGGAGCTCTCGCAGGACGAGGTCATCGCGCGGCTCGAGGCGTCCGGCCTGACGGGGATGGGCGGCGCCGGCTTCCCGACCTGGCGCAAGTGGGACGCCGTCCGGCGCGAGCCGTCGCCGCGGGTCGTGATCGTCAACGCGGACGAGGGCGAGCCGGGCACGATCAAGGACCGCTACGTGATGGAGCTCCGGCCGCAGCTCCTGCTGGAAGGGCTCGAGGCCGCGATGCGCTTCTGCGAGACCGACGAGGCCTACATCTACCTCCGCGAGGAGTACGCGACCTCGCGGGCGGTGCTGGCGGAAGCGATCTCGGCCCGTGGCCTTCCGGTCCAGCTCGTGATCGGAGCCGGCGCCTACATCTGCGGCGAGGAGACGGCGATGCTCGAGTCGATGGAGGGCCGGCGCGGGATGCCGCGGCTGCGGCCGCCCTTCCCGTCCCAGTCCGGCTACCTCGGCCGGCCGACGCTGATCAACAACGTCGAGACGCTGGCGCACGTCGCGCTGATCCTGCGCGGCGACTGGCAGCCGGTGCGGCTCTGGTCCGTGTCCGGGGCGGTGGCGAAGCCCGGCTGCTACGAGGCGCCGCTCGAGATCACGCTGCGCGCGCTGGTCGAGGAGCATGCAGGCGGCTTCACCGCTGAGCCGGGCGCGATCGTCCCCGGCGGCGCGGCGAGCGGAATCCTGCCGCCGGCGGCGCTCGACACGCCGCTGACGCGAGACGGGCTCGCCGACTGGGGCTGCGGCGTCGGCTCCGCGGCCGTCCAGGTCTTCCCGCGCACGTATTCGCCGGTCCGCCTGCTCGCCGAGACGATGCGGTTCTTCGCCGAGGAGTCGTGCCAGAAGTGCACTCCCTGCCGGATCGGCAACCGCGCGCTGCACGCGCTCTTCGAGGGTGAGCGGACGATGCCGCCGCACCAGGTGGAGGAGTGGCTGGAGGCGATGACGCTCACCTCGATCTGCGGCCTGGGCCAGGCGGCGCCGATCCCGGTCCGCACCGCCTTCGTGCACTGGCCGGAGCTGTTCGAGAAGATGACCGCATGATCGAGTTCACGCTCGACGGCCGCACCGCCACGGCCTCCGAGGGCGAGCTGCTCGTCCACGCCGCGGCCCGCAACGGCGTCTTCATCCCGACGCTCTGCCACGACGACAAGCTGGCCCCCTACGGCGGCTGCCGGATGTGCGTGGTCGGCGTCGAGGGGTCGCCGCGGCCGCTGCCGGCCTGCGCGACCCGCGTCGGCGAGGGGATGGTCGTCTCCACCAACTCGAA
This sequence comes from uncultured Gaiellaceae bacterium, assembly GCA_963737455.1. GTDB lineage: Bacteria > Actinomycetota > Thermoleophilia > Gaiellales > Gaiellaceae > Gaiellasilicea. Next base: position 46,449 of record CAVTSN010000020.1, read on the forward strand.
CGTGCCGCAGCTCCGGAAGACGCTGACCGAGATGCTCCTCGCCGAGCATGTGAACGCCGATCCCGGCGGCCGGCCGAACGAGCTCACAGATCTCGCCGCCGAGCTGGGCGCGGAGGCGCCGTTCCTGCTCCCCGACGCGAAGCGGGAGGCGTACGCCGACCGGAACCGGTTGATGGGCTACGAGCCGGACACGTGCATCCTGTGCAACCGCTGCGTGCGCTACACGCAGGAGGTGATGCAGTGCTCGGCGCTCTCGCTCGAGGGCCGCGGGCCGGAGGCACGGATCGTGCCGACGTGGGGAAAGAGCTGGCTCGACACCGAGTGCGAGCTCTGCGGGGGCTGCCTCTCGACCTGCCCGACCGGCGCCATCTACGAGAAGTTCCTCGAGGGGACGGGCGTCGAGGAGCGCGCGCTCGAGCAGACGAAGACGACCTGCACCTTCTGCGGCGTCGGCTGCCAGCTCGACCTCAACGTCGATCCGGAGACGAAGCGGATCGTCAAGGTGACGTCGAAGCCGGAGTACGTCTCGAACGAGGGCAACCTCTGCGTGAAGGGCCGCTTCGCGTTCAACTTCGTCCACCATCCTGACCGCCTGACCGAGCCGCTGATCCGCGGCGAGGACGGCGAGCTCCATCCCGCCTCCTGGGACGAGGCGCTGCAGGCTGCCGCCGACGGGCTCAAGGGGGTGATGGAGCGCCATTCGCCGCAGCACGTCGGCGTGCTCAGCTCGGCCCGGCTGACGAACGAGGAGAACTACCTGATCCAGAAGCTCGCCCGGACGGGGCTGAAGACGCACTCGGTCCACTCGTGCGAGGCCACCTGACACGCTCCGACCCTCTACGGCCTGGTCAGGTCGTTCGGCAGAGGCGCCTCCACCAACTCGATCCCGGAGATCGAGAACGCCCGCTTCCTGTTCGTAATCGGCTCGAACACGACCGAGGCGCATCCGGTCCTGGCGCTGCGGATCAAGAAGGCGGTGCGGAACGGCGCCACGCTCGTCGTGGCCGATCCGCGCGCGATCTGGCTGACGAAGCTCGCCAAGCGCCATCTGCAGCTCCGCCCCGGCTCGGACGTCTGGCTCCTGAACGCGCTCATGCACGTGATCCTCGAGGAAGGTCTCCAGGACGACGCCTACATCGCCGAGCACTGCGAGGACTTCGAGGCCGTCCGCGAGGTCGTCGGCCGCTACACCCCCGAGGCGGCCGAGCGCGTCACCGGGGTCGGCGCCGACGCGATCCGCGCCACGGCGCGCGAGTACGCGACCGAGCGGCACGCGGCGATCTTCTACACGCTCGGGATCACCGAGCACGCCTGCGGCGTCGACAACATCTGGTCGCTCGCGAACCTCGTCCTGATGACGGGCCATCTCGGCTACGAGTCGACCGGGCTGAACGCGCTCCGCGGCCAGAACAACGTCCAGGGCCTGAACGACTCGGGCGCGAATCCCCACTACTTCCCCGGCTATCAGTCCTGGGACGATCCCGACGTGCAGGCGAAGTTCGGCGCAGCGTGGGGCGTCGAGCTGCCGGAGCGGGCCGGCTACCGGCTCGACCAGATGATGTCCGGGCTCCACGACGACCGGATCAAGGCGCTCTACCTCGTCGGTGAGAACCCGGCCCAGACCGAGCCGAACGCGCACCACGTCGAGGTGGGCCTGCAGCGGCTCGAGTTCCTCGTCTCGCAGGACATCTTCCTCAACGAGACGTCACGCCGGCACGCCGACGTCGTCCTGCCCGCGTCGAGCTTCGCCGAGAAGGACGGCACGTTCACCAACACCGAGCGCCGGATCAACCGCGTCCGCGCGGCGGTGCCGCTGCCCGGGAACGCGCGGGGCGACCGCGAGATCGTGATCGCGCTGGCGCGGGCGCTCGGCTGCAACTGGCCCGAGTACCCGGACGCGGAGTCCGTCTGGAACGAGCTCGCCGACCTCTCGCCGAACTGGTCCGGTGTCCGCTACCCGCGCCTCGAGGAGCACGGGCTGCAGTGGCCGTGCCCGACCGAGGACCATCCCGGGACGATGTTCCTGCACGAGGGTCACCCCTCGCTCCCCTCCGGCAAGGGCAAGTTCCACCCCGTCGAGTACCAGCCGCCGATCGAGGAGCCCGACTCGGAGTACCCCTTCGTCCTCTCCACCGGGCGGACGCTCTACCACTACAACTCGGCGGGGATGACGATGCGGGAGGCCGGGATCACCGACAAGCAGGTGGATCCGTTCTTCGAGATCGCGGCCGAGGACGCGTCCGCGCTCGGCGTCGCGGAGGGCGAGTGGGTGCGGCTCGTCTCCCGGCGCGGGGATCTGACCGCGCGGGCACAGCTCTCCGAGCGCGTCTACCCCGGCCTTGTCTGGATGGCGCTGCACTTCGCCGAAGCGCGCGTGAACTGGCTCACCCACGACGTCGGCGACTCGCTGATCGGGACGCCCGAGTACAAGGTCTCGGCGGTCCGGCTGGAGCGCGTATGACCTCGCTCGAACCCGCCTTCGCCGAGCCGCTCCTGCGCGGCCGCTTCGGCCGTCCGTACCTCTACCTGGCCCGGACCGAGACGACGCAGCGAATGCTCGACGCCGCGCAGCCGGAGGGTGCCGTCGCGGTCACGGACGAGCAGACCGAGGGTCGCGGGCGGATGGGCCGGCGGTGGGAGGCGCCGGCGGGCTCGTCGCTGCTCGTCTCGACGCTGCTGCGGCCGCCTCCGGAGCGCCGCCCGGCTGAGCTGACCCTCCTCGCAGGCGTCTGCGTCGCAGTCGTGATCGAGCGTGAGACGGGGCTCGCGGCCCAGATCAAGTGGCCGAACGACGTCATGCTCGACCGGCGCAAGGTGGCCGGTGGGCTCGCCGAACTGAAGGACGGTGCCGTCGTGCTCGGGATCGGGATCAACGTCAACCAGCGGCCCGGCGAGCTGCCGGCCGAGACGAAGGTGCCGGCGGGGTCGCTCTACTCGGTGACGGGTCGGGAGTACGACCGCGGCCCGATCCTGGCCGACCTCCTGCTCGAGCTCGAGCGGCGCTACGACGCGTGGCGCGAGGACGGGCTCGCCTCGCTGTACGAGGACCTCGGTGCCCGCGACTTCCTCCGCGGCCGCCGCGTCTCGCACGACGGCATTGTCGGGACGGCGCAGATGATCACGCGTGACGGTCGGCTGGCGGTGACGACGGAGTCAGGCCTGGTCGTCGTCGAGAGCGGCGAGGTCTCGTTCGAGCGCTGAGAGCTCCGCCGGGGTGTTCGCATTCGCGAGGAGCCGCGCGTCGGCTTCGAGCACGCGCGGATTGACGCCCCGCAGCGACCAGTCGTCCGAGGCAAGCCGGCGCTCGAGCTCCGGGAGGTCGGCCTTCGAGTAGGCGCCCGGAAGCGGCCCGGTCTGCGTGACCGCGCGCCGCTCGCCCAGCTCGCGCAGCAGCGCGGGCGTGACGAGCGGGCAGTCGACGGGGAGGAAGACAGCGGTCTCCGTCGCGGCCGCACGGAGCCCGGCGATGACTCCGGCCAGCGGCGCCTGCGGCTCCGCCGGCTCGACGACGACGGGGAAGGGAAGCTCGAGATCGCCCTTCCCGACCGCGAGCCGCGCCGGGAACGCCGTCCCGAGGACTCGCCACCCGCGCTCGGCAAGCGTCTCGCTCTCGAACCGGGCCAGCGCCTTGGGCGAGCCGAACCGCGTCGAGGCGCCGCCGACGAGCAGGACGCCCGTCACGCCGCCGATCGTGACTTCTCCCAGACCGAGACGTGCTTCGTGCTCTCGCTCGTGAACGGCTCGCGCAGCCAGCCGCTCCAGCGCTCACGGAGGCTCATGCCGGCAAGTCGTGCCATCAGGTCGAGCTCCGACGGCCACACGTACCGGAACGGCGGTGAGAGAACCTCGACGCCGTCCGCGTCGAGCCAGTAGTGATGGGAGACGAGACCCTGGCGGGCGACGTCGTACTCGTCGAATCCCAGGTGCGTGGAGCTGACGTCGAACGGCTGGAACCTCTCGCCCGGCGGAAGCCGTCTCAACCCCGGGACGAGCACCTCGATCACGAAGCAGCCGCCGGGCTCGAGATGTGCGGCGGCGTTCCGGAAGCACGCGACCTGCTCGTCCTGCGTGGTCAGGTTCATGATCGTGTTGGCCACCAGGTACGCGACCGCGAAGGTGGCATCGACGGTTGCGCCGGCGAAGTCGCCGATCGTTACGCCCACCCGATCCCCGCCCGGCTTCGCTCGCAGCCGCGCCACCATCGCCGCCGAGAGGTCGATCCCGTGGACGGGCACCCCGCGCTCGGCGAGCGGGAGAGCGATCCTGCCGGTGCCGATACCGAGCTCGAGCGCCGCACCGTCGCCGGCCAGGTCGGCGAGGAACGCCACGATCGGCTCCACGACGGCCGGGTCCGCCTGATGGGCGTACCGCTCGTCGAAGCGTGCGGCCACGCTCTCGCCGAAGTGATCCTCAGTCACGGATGCGCCACGGCTCGGTGTAGATGTTGAGCGAACCGTTGCGGACGAAGCCGCAGAGCGTGATCCCGCGGTCGGCGGCGAGCTCGACGGCGAGCGACGAGGGCGCGCCGACCGCGACGAGCAGCGGGCAGCCGGCGACGGCCGCCTTCTGGACGAGCTCGAACGAGAGGCGGCCGCTGACGCAGAGCAGCAAGCGGGAGAGCGGCAGGAGCCCGTCGAGGAAGGCGCGGCCGACGACCTTGTCGAGCGCGTTGTGGCGGCCGACGTCCTCGCGCACGCAGAGCAGCTCGCCGTCGGCGGAGAAGAGCCCGGTCGCGTGCAGCCCGCCGGTCGCCTCGAATGCCGCCTGTGCCTCGCGGAGCCTGTCGGGGAGCTGAGCGACCAGCGCCGACTCGACCCGCAGGTCGCTCTCGACCCGCGGCGCCTCGACCGCCACGGCGTCGAGCGCGCCCTTGCCGCAGACGCCGCACGAGGACGACGTGTAGAAGCTGCGCTGCAGCCGGCCAACGTCGGCATCGGGAGCGTCGACGTCGACGGTGTTGGCGGCGAGGTCGTCGGGCACGCGCGCCGAGAGCGGCCGCAGGCCCTCGGAGAGGCAGAAGCCGAGCGCGAGCTCTTCGTCGTGCCCCGGCGTCCGCATCGTCACTGCCACGGGAGTGCCCCCGAGTCGGATCTCGAGCGGCTCCTCGACCGCGACGAGATCACCGGCCTCGCCACCCGGAACCCGCGTCACCTGCACCCGGGACGTGCTCTGCGCAGGCGTTTTCACCCGCAAAACAGTACAGCGCAGGTTTTCTCGACAACTGGCATCTCAATTGTTAGGAAATGATGGAGTCAGCCGCAGACTTCGGAACCGGGCTTCGCGCCCACCTGGGCCTCGAGCAGGAGCAGCTCGAGCTCGTCGCAGCGCCGGACGCTGCTCCCGACGCGCTCGCCGTCGACGAGGTCGAGGCCGCCGAGGTCGCCGAGGAGGCCGCCAACGCCGCGCCGGACCGGGCGGCTCTGGAGGCGCTCGAAGCGCTCGAGGAAGAGTTGCTCGAGCGGGAGCGGGCGCTCGCCGAGCGCGAGGCCAGCCTCGCCGGACGTGCCGGCGCACTGCTGGCCGCAGCCCAGGCGCTCTACGACGAGGTGCTCGGCGGCGGCCCGTCCCCCAACGCCGACGAGCTCGCACGCCTGCGGCGGCGGCGGAGTCTGGCCTGATGGTCGAGCGCATCGAGCGGATCCGGAGCGACCGTCTGCAGCGCTGGTGCGTCTACGTGGCCGCGCCGTTCGTCTGGCTCGCCCTCGCCCTGCTCGACCCGTTGCTGCTCTTCATCCCGCCGATCATCTGGTTCGCGATCTGGAAGGCGATGGAGTACGGGATGGTCGAGCGGCACGACCCCGTGGACGACCCGGACTTCTACTAGCCCGTCCTGGCGGCGAGCAGCGCCGCGATCTCGTCGTGACCGGCCCGGCGAGCGTGCTCGAGCGGGGTGACACCGTCGCGGTCGGCGAGATCGACATCTGCGTTCGCGGCGAGGAGCAGCCGCACGATCTCCTGGTGGTCCGGGCCGCCGTCGCCCAGGAGCACGGCCTCGAGCAGGGCAGTCCAGCCGAGGTCGTTGACGTGGTCGACATCGATCTCCGTCTCCAGCAGCCGTCGCACGACCTCGACGTGCCCGCGGTCGGCGGCCGGGATCAATGCCGTGCCGCCGAACCGGTTCGTCCGGGTCAGATCGGGGTCGGCACGAAGCACCTCGCGCAGCACCTCGACGTCGCCCGTCTCTCCGACCGACAGCAGCGCGTTGGCGCGGGTGTCGTCCTGGAGGTCGACATCGGCACCGGCGTCGACGAGGGCGCGCACGACGTCCGCCGCACCGGCGTAGGCGGCCGCCGTCACGGCCGTCCGCCCGCCCTCGCCGCGGTCGTCGGGCGATGCTCCGTCGTCGAGCAGCCGCCGCACGTCCTCGAGGTCGCCCCGCCCCGCCGCGCGCGCGAGCTCGCCCGGCGGCGGCCGATCAGCCTCGCTCGCGCAGCCGCTGAGGACGAGAGCGACCAGCGAGAGCAGCAGCCTCGCCCCTATTCGACCGTGACCGTCTTCGCGAGGTTGCGCGGCTGGTCGACGTTGAGGCCGCGCAGGCGCGCGATCCGGTAGGCGAGCAGCTGCAGCGGGATGATCGCCAGCACGGCCTGGAGGAAGTTCGGCGTCTTCGGGACGTAGATGACGTCGTCGGCGTGGTGCTGGATGTCCTCGTTGCCGTCGGTCGCGATCGCGATCACATGCGCTCCGCGCGCGCGGACCTCCTGGATGTTCGAGACGAGCTTGTCGTAGACGTGGATGTCGGTCGCGACGACGACGACCGGCGTGTCGTCGTCGAGCAGCGCGATCGGGCCGTGCTTCATCTCGCCGGCGGAGTACGCCTCGGTCGGGATGTAGCTGATCTCCTTCAGCTTCAGCGCGCCCTCGAGCGCGACCGGCAGGCCGATGTGGCGGCCGAGGTAGAGGAAGAAGGGCTGGTGCACGAAGCGCTGCGCGATCTCCTCGATCGGGTGGTCGCCGTCGAGGAACTGGTCGATCTTCTTCGGCAGGTCGTAGACCTTGTCGAGGATGAACGAGATCTCGCCCGCCGGCATCGTCTCGCGGATCTGCGCCAGCTTCAGCGCGACGAGATAGAGCAGCGAGACCTGCGCAGTGAAGGTCTTCGAGGCGGCGACGCCGACCTCGAGCCCGCAGCGGGTGTAGAGGACGGAGTCGACCTCGCGCGTGATCTGCGAGCCCATCATGTTCGTGATCGCGACCGTGCGTGCGCCCTTCTCGCTTCGCGAGCTTCATCGCCTCGATCGTGTCGCGCGTCTCGCCCGACTGCGAGATTCCGATCACGAGCGTGTCCTTGTCGATCACCGGGTTGCGGTAGATCCACTCGGAGGCGATGTCCGGCTCGACGGGGATCCGCGCCCACTCCTCGATCACGTACCGGCCGACGACGCCCGCGTGGTACGCGGTGCCGCAGGCGAGGATCACGATCCGGCGCAGCTCCTTGAGCTCGTCCTCGGAATGGCCAAGCCCGTCCAGGACGAGCGTGCCGTGCCGGACGCGGTCGCCGATCGTCTCGGCGACGGCCTCGGACTGCTCGTAGATCTCCTTGAGCATGAACGTCTCGTAGCCGCCCTTCTCGGCGCCCTCGTCGTCCCAGTCGAGCTCGACCGGATCGTGCTCGACCCGGGAGCCGTCGGACGCGTGAGAAGACGGAGCCCTCGGGCGTGATCGTGACGATGTCGCCGTCGTCGGGGAACTGCACCTGGCGCGTCTCCTTCAGGAACGCGGCCGCGTTCGAGGCGAGGAACATCTCGCCGTTGCCGATCCCGACCACGAGCGGCGTCTGGTGCCGTGCGGCGACGAGAACGTCGGGGTGGTCGTGGTGGATGACGACGAAGGTGAAGTGCCCTTCGAGCTCGGCGAACGTGCGCTGCACCGCCTCCGTGAGATCGCCGTCGTAGTGGCGCTCGATCAGGTGCGAGACGGTCTCAGCGTCGGTCTCGGAGCTGAACGCGTGCCCCTCGGCGATCAGGCCCTCCCGCAGCTCGCGGTAGTTCTCGACGATCCCGTTCAGGACGATCGACATCTTCGCGCCGTCGCAGCCGGTCAGCGGGTGCGCGTTCGCCTCGGTGACGCCGCCGTGGGTCGCCCAGCGCGTGTGGCCGAGGCCATGGGTCGCCTTCGAGCCGTTCGGCCCCGCGGCCTCCTTCAGGTTCTGAAGATTGCCGATCGCGCGGACGTACTCGAGCCCGCCGGCTTCGCGCAGCGCGATCCCGGCGGAGTCGTAGCCGCGGTATTCGAGCCGCTCGAGGCCCTGCAGCAGGAGCTGCTTGCACTCCCTGGGCCCGACGTATCCGATGATTCCGCACATGCACGACCCCCACTTCGTCCGTCTCAAGCCGAATGCGTCCGAGAACGCGTAAGAGCCCGGCACACCTCCCGCTTCGTCGCGGGCTAGCCGAGCTCCCTCTTCACGAGGGCTGCGATCCTAGCACAGTATTGCAGGGCTTTCTCCTCCGTTTCGGCCTCTCCGAGGACGCGGATGAGCGGCTCCGTTCCGGACGCCCGGACGAGCACGCGGCCCGCGCCGTTCAGCTCGGCGTTGAGGCGCTCGGCCTCCGCCAGCGCCTCCTGCGGCACCTCGCGCCGGGAGACGCGGACGTTCTCCTTCGCCTGGGCATAGCGCGGCATCACGGCCGCCGCCTCGGCGAGCGTGCGGCCGCGGACCGCGTCGCAGAGGAGCAGCGCCGCGGCGAGCCCGTCGCCGGTGACGTGGTCGCGGAGACAGATCACATGCCCCGACTGCTCGCCGCCGAGGATGCCGTTCTCGCGCCGTAGCGCCTCGAGCACGTAGCGGTCGCCGACGGGCGTCGTCACGACCCGGATCCCCCGCTCCTCCATCAGCCGGTGGAAGCCCAGGTTGGTCATCACGGTGACGGCGACGAGGTCGACGCCGAGGTGGAGCGCGAGGATCGCGAGGATCTGGTCGCCGTCGATCGCGTTGCCGTCGCCGTCGACCGCGAGCATCCGGTCGCCGTCCCCGTCGAACGCGACGCCGAGATCGTGTCCGCCGGCGCGAACGGTCTCCTGGAGCAGCGCGAGGTCGGTTGCACCGCAGCCCTCGTTGATGTTCTCGCCGTTCGGCTCGTCGCCGATCGCCGTCACCTCGGCCCCGAGGCGCTCGAACGCCTCCGGCGCGATTCCGGCGTAGGCGCCGTTCGCGCAGTCGACCGCGATCCGCAGTCCGGTGAGGTCGGAGCCGAAACGCTCGAGCACGTGCTCGAGGTAGCTGTCGGTGTAGACGCCGACCCGGTCGACCGACCCCCCGCCCCGCTCCGGCGCGTCGAGCAGCGACTCGATCTCCTCCTCGGAGGCGTCGGTCAGCTTGCTGCCGTGCGCGTCGAAGAACTTGACGCCGTTGTACTCGGGCGGGTTGTGCGAGGCGGAGATGACGACGCCGAGGTCGAGCGCGAGCAGCGCCACCGCCGGCGTCGGGAGCACGCCCGCGAGCACCGCGTTGCCGCCCGCCGCGACGACGCCGCGGGCGAACGCCTCCTCGAGCTCCGGCCCCGAGCCGCGCGTGTCGCGGCCGACGAAGACGCGGCCGCGGCCGGACCAGAGCGTCGAGGCCTTGCCGAGCTGCTCGACGAGCTCCGGGGTCAGATCCTGCCCGACGACCCCCCGGACGCCGTCGGTCCCGAAGTACCGGCGCAAGCCGGGAATTACCGCTTGCTGAACTGCGGGCGCCTTGCGGGCCTTGTGGAGCCCGGCCTTCTTGCGCTCGACGACGCGTGCGTCACGCGTGAGGAAGCCCTCCCGCTTCAGCGGCACCCGCAGCTCGGGGTCGGCCTCGACGAGCGCGCGGGCGATCCCGTGCCGCACCGCGCCGGCCTGGCCCGACGGGCCGCCGCCGTGGACGCGGACGCGGATGTCGAACGTCCCCTCGACGCCGGCCGTCTTCAGCGGCGCGAGCGCCAGTGTCCGGTGCGTGGCGCGCGGGAAGTAGTCCTCGAGCGTCCGCCCGTTGAACCACGTCTTCCCGTCGCCCGGGCGCAGGATCACGCGTGCGACCGAGGTCTTCCGCTTACCGGTGCCGAGGTACTGAGCCTGCTCTGCCACTACGAGACCTCCAACGTCTTCGGCGCCTGCGCCTCGTGCGGGTGCACGGGGCCGGCGTAGATCTTCAGCTTCGTGATCTGCCGGCGCGCGAGCCGGTTGCGCGGAAGCATGCCCTTGACCGCCTTGCGCAGCACTTCGGTCGGCCGCCGCTCGAGCTGCTCGCGCAGCGTCCGCGTGCGCAGCCCGCCGGGATAGCCGGAATGGCGGTGGTACATCTTCTGGTCGAGCTTCTGGCCGGTCACCGCGATCTTCTCCGCGTTGACGACGATGACGAAGTCGCCCGTGTCGACGTGCGGCGTGTAGGCCGGCTTGTTCTTGCCGCGCAGCGTGTCCGCGATCTGGGTCGCCAGACGGCCGAGTGTCTTGCCCTCGGCGTCGACGACGTACCACTCGCGTGCGATCTCGCCCGGCTTTGCGCTGTAGGTCTTCATTTCACAGGCTGTGTCATTTAACAGAAAAGGGCGCACATCGGGTGCGCCGGCGGCGGATCGTAGCAGAATCCAGGCCGCGGGCAGGGCCACGAAGGCCGTCGCGGCGAGGGCCAGCGCCTCGATGCCGAACTCGCTGTAGGCGGCGCCGCCGACCAGCACGAGTGCCGCGCCGGTGAAGCTCGAGACCTGATCGGTGAGCCCGATCAGCTTCCCGCGCTCGGCCGGCAGCGCCCGGTCGGCGAGGTCGGCGACCGCCGCGACGTACGAGACGTTCCAGCCCAGCCCGAGCAGGAAGAGCGAGGCGGACATCCAGAAGACGCTCTCGAACCAGGCGAGCCCGAGCGTGGACATGCCCATCAGGAGGAGGCCCGCGACCTGGCACGGCCGCCGCCCGACCGTGTCGACGAGCTGGCCGATCACGAGCACGAGCGCGTACATCCCGACGATGTGGAGGCTGATCACGGTGAAGACGTCCGCCTGGTGATGGCCGTGGTCGATCACCACATAGCCGGCCAGGTTCATCACCGAGACCATCCCGGCGAAGCTGGCGACGGCGGCGACAAGAGCCGTGAGCACGCCGGGCCGGCGGACGATCTCGCCGAGCGACGCTGCCTCGTCGAACTCAGAGCCGCCCGCGTCGAAGTGGAGCTGCTGGGCGATCGTGCGCGGGTCGGGCCGGACGCAGAGGACGAGCGCGAGTCCGATCGACCATGATCCCCGCCGCGGCGATCCAGGGCACAACGAGCGCCTCCAGATCGAGCTCCTTCCCGGCGAAGAGCGGCCGGAAGACGAGCGGGCCGAGCGCGGCGCCGAAGAGCGCGCCGAAGAGGACGTACGAGATCCCCCGGGCGCGCCGTTCGGGCGGGTACATGTCGGCTGCCGCCGCGCGGGCGAGCAGGATCGTGCCCTGCGCGATCCCGACGAGGGCAAACCCGGCGATCACGAGCACCGCCGAGTCGACCTCGCAGCCGAGCGCCGTCGTCAGGCAGCCGCCGATCCCCGCGAAGCAGCCGCCCGCGAGCACGGGAACCCGGCCGTACCGGTCCATCAGGCGTCCGGCGGGAAGCGCCGCGAGCGCGCCGGCGGTGAGGAAGATGGCCGGGCCGAGCCCGAGGATCCCCTCGATGTCCGTGACGAGCACGAGCGTCACCGTGCCGACGGCCACGGCGAGCTGGACCATTCCGGAGAGCGACGTCAGCGTCGCCGCGAGCAGGATCGTGTTGCGGCGAACCGGGAAGCGCTCCACCGCCCGACCCTATCCGAGCACTGCCTCGGCGAGACCGAAACGGAAGGCGGCCGCGCCTCCATGCGACGGGTGGCGAACGTAGGGGCCGCCGAGGCGGGCGTGCGCGAGCCGGCCGATCGCGACGACGCGGCGCCCGGCCGCGAGCTCGCGCAGGAACGGCTCCGCCTGTTCGATCTCGGGCCGGGTCGGCGGCCGGTTCGAACTGGCTGTGCCCGGGTGGGTCGGCACGAGATTCCAGAGCAGGACGTCGTCCTCGAGTCCGAGCTCGAACAGCGTGCGGCGCATGATCGTGGCCGTTGCCTCCGCCGGCCCCGTCCCGGACAGCTGCCGTTCCGAGGTGAACGGGATCCCGGAGACGCGCGCGCCGCGGTAGCCGGCGCGCCTCGCCGACGAGCAGGAGGCTCGCCCGCCGCCGCTCGTGCAGGTAGCGGGCGAGACGCGCGCGCCGGAGCCCGGAGCCCGCGTACTGGTTGAAGGTGCCGCCGATCCGCGCCGCGGCGAGCCGCTCGACGAATCCCGTCGTCATCGCGCTCTAGCCTAGAAGCCGTGCAGCGCCGCCGCGTCACCGTCCAGGGTCATGTCCAGGGCGTCTTCTTCCGCGAGACGACCCGGCGCCGCGCGCTCTCCGCCGGCGTCGCCGGCTGGGTGCGCAACCTTCCCGACGGCAGCGTCGAGGCGGTCTTCGAGGGCGAGCGCGAGGCGGTCGACCTGCTCGTCGGCTTCATGCGCGACGGCCCGCGCGGCGCACGCGTGGACTGGGTCGACGTCGTCACCGAGGAGCCGGAAGGCCTCTCCGGCTTCGACGATCCGCTGAGGGTCACCTCAAACCGGGCAGGCGGCGAAGCGCACGGACTGCCTGCCGAATGCGCTGGACGTTCTCGACGAGGGCGAACCGCACGAACGCGTCCCCGTCGGGGCCGAAACCGATGCCGGGGCTCACGGCGACGTTCGCGTCGCGCGCCAGGTGCTCCGCAAATCCAAGCGAGCCGTACTCGCGGTATGCCGCCGGGATCGGTGCCCAGACGAACATCGTCCCGCGCGGCTTCGGGATCTGCCACCCCGCCCTTGCCAACCCGTCGCACAGCGCGTCGCGGCGAGACTCATAGATCCGGCAGACGTCGACCGGATGCTCGGGACGCTCGTTCATCGTGACCGTCGCGGCGATCTGAATCGGCTGGAACGTGCCGTAGTCGAGGTACGACTTCAGCCGCGCGAGTGCTGCGATCACGTCCGCGTTGCCGAGCATGAAGCCAACGCGCCAGCCGGCCATCGAGAACGACTTGGTCAGCGTGTAGAGCTCGACGCAGCAGTCCTTCGCCCCCTCGACCTGGAGTATCGAGGGCGGCTCGTGGCCGTCGAAGGCGATGTCGGCGTAGGCGAAGTCGTGCACGACGAGTAGTTCCCGCTCCTTCGCGAAGGCGACGACGCGCTCCATGAAGTCCCGCTCCACCGTCGCCGTCGTCGGATTGTGCGGGAACGACAGGATCACCACGCGAGGCCGCGGCCGGGCGCGTGCATATGCGTCCTCGAGGTTTCCGAAGAGATCCTCGTCAGGCCCCATGGCGACTTGCGTCACGGAGGCCCCGGCGAAGATCGGCGCGTAGACGTGGATCGGGTAGCTCGGGCTCGGCACGAGCGCGGAGTCCCCCGGCTGGAGCAGAACCCACATCAGATGCGAGAGCCCCTCCTTCGCCCCGATCGTGTTCAGCACCTCACGTTCGGGGTCGAGTTCGACGCCGAAGCGGCGGCGGTAGAGTTCGGCGGCCGCCGCCCGCAGGTTGGGAATCCCTCGCGACGCGGAGTATCGGTGGTTCCGAGGACGGCGCGCCGCCTCGGCCAGCTTCTCGACGGCGATGTCCGGGGAGGGGAGGTCTGGGTTCCCGAACCCGAGGTCGACCACGTCCTCGCCCTGGTGGCGAAGGTCTGCCGTCAGCGCCGAGATATGCGCGAAGACGTACGGCGGGAGCGCGTCGACCCGCCGGAACTGCACCCAGTCACTCCCACTCGATCGTGGCGGGCGGCTTCGAGCTGATGTCGAGGGCGACGCGGTTGACGCCGGGGATCTCGTTGATGATCCGGCTCGAGATCGTCTCGAGCAGGTCGTAGGGCAGCCGCGCCCAGTCGGCCGTCATCGCGTCGTCGGAGGTGACGGCGCGGATCACGATCGGGTAGGCGTAGGTGCGCTCGTCGCCCTGGACACCGACCGATTTGATCGCGGGCAGGACGGCGAAGCTCTGCCAGAGATCCCGGTAGAGGCCGGCTCGCCGCACCTCCTCCTGCAGGATCGCGTCGGCGCCGCGCAGGATCTCGAGCCGCTCGCGCGTGACCTCGCCGATGATCCGGATCGCGAGGCCCGGCCCCGGGAAGGGCTGCCGCCAGACCATCCGCTCGGGCATACCGAGCTCCTCGCCGACACGGCGCACCTCGTCCTTGAAGAGCAGCCGCAGCGGCTCGACGAGCTCCATCTGCATGTCCTCCGGCAGCCCGCCGACGTTGTGGTGCGACTTGATCTTGGCGGCCACGCCCTCGGTGCCGCCCGACTCGATCACGTCCGAGTAGAGCGTCCCCTGGACGAGGAACCTGATGTCGCCGAGCTTCCCCGCCTCCTCCTCGAAGACGCGGATGAACTCCTCGCCGATCCGGCGCCGCTTCTCCTCGGGCTCGTCGACGCCCTCGAGCCGGGCGAGGAAGCGCTCCTCGGCCTGGACGTGGACGAGCGGCACGTTGAAGTGGCCGCCGAACGTCTCCGCCACCTGCTCGGCCTCGTTCGAGCGCATGAAGCCGTGGTCGACGAAGACGCACGTGAGCTGATCGGCGACGGCCTTGTAGACGAGCAGCGCGGCGACCGCCGAGTCGACGCCGCCGGAGAGCCCGCAGATGACGCGGCTGCTGCCGACCTGGGCGCGGATCCGCTCCACCTGCTCCTCGATCACCGCCGCCGGCGTCCACGCTGGCGGCGCGCCCGCGACGTCGTAGAGGAAGTTCTTCAGCAGGTCCTGCCCGTGCGGCGTGTGCACGACCTCGGGGTGGAACTGGACGCCGTAGACCCGGCGGCGCTCGTCCTCGAACGCGGCGACCGGGGTGGCGGCGGACGTCCCGGTGACGACCGCGCCCGCGGGCGGCGCGACGACCGTGTCGCGATGGCTCATCCAGACGACCTGCTGCTCGGGCAGGCCGGCGAAGAGGGCGCCGCTGCCGCCGTCGAGCTCGGTCTTGCCGAACTCGGACGCGCCGGTGCGGGCGACCTCGCCGCCGAGCTCCAGCGCGAGCAGCTGGGCGCCGTAGCAGATGCCGAGCGTCGGGATCCCGAGCTCGAAGAGCTGCGCGTCGATCCGCGGGGCGCCCTCGGCGTAGACCGAGGCGGGGCCGCCGGAGAGGATCAGCGCGGCCGGGTTCCGCCGCCGCACCTCCTCGACGCTGAGCGTGTGCGGCACGAGCTCCGAGTAGACGCGCGCGTCGCGGACGCGGCGTGCGATCAGCTGCGCGTACTGGCCGCCGAGGTCGAGCACGAGCACCGGCCGCTCCTCCGCCGACGGCTCGGGCACGGGTAGCGGGTGCACGGAGGCCATCAGGGTCGCCGGTAGTTCGGCGATTCCTTCGTGATCGTGATGTCGTGCGGGTGGCTCTCGCGCAGGCCTGCGCCCGTGATCCGGACGAAGCGCGAGTCGAGCTTGAGCGCCTCGACCGTCGCGGCGCCGGTGTAGCCCATCGCCTGCCGGAGCCCGCCGACGAGCTGGTAGAGGATCTGCTGCACGGGGCCCTTGTAGGGGACGCGCCCCTCGATTCCCTCCGGCACGAGCTTGTCGACGTCCTCGACGTCACCCTGGAAGTAGCGGTCCTTCGAGAACGAGCGCGCCTTCATCGCGCCGAGCGAGCCCATGCCGCGGTACTCCTTGAAGCGCTCGCCCTGGACGAGGATCACGTCGCCGGGGCTCTCGTCGGTGCCGGCGAGCATCGAGCCGAGCATGACCGTGTCGGCGCCGGCGGCGAGCGCCTTCGCGATGTCGCCGGACGAGGTCATGCCGCCGTCGGCGACGACGGGGACGCCGTGGCGGATCGCGTACTCCGCGCACTCGAACACGGCCGTGATCTGTGGCACGCCGACGCCCGCGACCACGCGGGTGGTGCAGATCGAGCCGGGACCGATCCCGACCTTGATCGCATCGGCGCCGGCGTCGATCAGCGCCTCGGCGGCCTCCGCGGTCGCGATGTTGCCGGCGATCACCTGCACCTCCCACTCCGTCTTGATCCGCCGCACCATCTCGACCACCGACGCCGAATGGCCGTGCGCCGTGTCGACGACGACCACGTCGACCTCGGCCTCGATCAGCGCACCGGCCCGCTCGAACGCATCCGGGCCGACGCCGACCGCGGCGCCCACTCGCAGCCGGCCCTGCTCGTCCTTGGTCGAGAGCGGGAACTCGATCCGCTTCTGGATGTCCTTGACGGTGATCAGGCCCTTCAGGTGGCCGTCCGCGTCGACGACCGGCAGCTTCTCGATCTTGTGCCGGTGCAGGATCGAGTTCGCCTCGTCGAGGGTCGTGCCGACGGGCGCGGTGACGAGGCTGCGCGAGGTCATCAGCGCCGAGACGGGCTGGCGCACGTTCGACTCGAAGCGGAGATCGCGGTTGGTCAGGATCCCGACCAGGACACCGGACTCATCCGTGATCGGGACGCCGGAGATGCGGTAGCGCGCCATCAGCTCGAGCGCGTCCGCGACGGAGTCGTCGGGCCGGAGCGTGACCGGCTCGACGATCATCCCCGACTCGGAGCGCTTCACCTTGTCGACCTCCGCGACCTGGTCGGCGATCGAGAGGTTGCGGTGCAGGATCCCGATCCCGCCCTCGCGCGCCAGCGCGATCGCCAGCCGCGCCTCGGTGACGGTGTCCATCGCCGCGGAGACGATCGGGATCTCGAGCGCGATCGTCCGCGTCAGCCGAGTCGCGGTGCGCACGTCGTTCGGCAGCACGGACGACTCGGCGGGGACGAGCAGGACGTCGTCGAAGGTGAGGCCTTCACGGCCGAACTTCTCCTCGTACGAAAGCTCCTGCCCCTCCAAGGCCTCAGCGTACCAGCGTCCCTGGACGCCGCTAGCCGACCGGCGCGAGCTCTACGACCTCGACCGTGCCGACCATCCGGCCGGCCTCGCGCGGCTCGAAGAGGCCGGCGCCGACCTCGAGCGTCGAGGCAGTGCCGGCGGCGACGGCGAGCTTGAGTGCCTCCTCGGCCGTCTTGCCGGCGAGGTGGGCGGCGATGAACTGGGCGAGGAGGACGTCGCCCGCACCGACGACCGACACCGCCTCGACGCTCGCCGGCGCCTTCGCGTGATAGCGGCGCACTTGCCGGTCCTCGCGGAAGAGCGCGTAGCAGCCCGACTCGAGCGTGATGTGCACGTTCCGCGCTCCGAGCTCGGCGAGCGTGTCGAGCGCCATCAGAAAGTCCTCCTCCTCCTCGAGCTCCTGCCCGACGACGTGCTCGGCCTCGCGCTGGTTCGGCGAGACGAGCCACGGCTCGGCCTCCGTGCCGAACCGCAGTGGCTGGCCCTCCGTGTCGAGGATGACCTGGACGCCGCGGCGGTTGAGGTCTCGAACGGCCTCGGCGTAGAAGCTCTCCTCGACGCCGCGCGGCAGCGAGCCGGCGAAGACGACGAAGTCGGCGCCGCGCGAGAGGTAGTGCAGCTTCTCGAGCAGGGTCTCGAGCTCGTCGCTCGTCACCTTCGGGCCCCACTCGTTGATCTCCGAGTACGAGCCCTCGGTCGGATCGACCACCGCGGTCGACGTCCGCGACTCCTCGCCGATCCGGACGAAGTCGTTCAGGATCGCCTCCGCCGTCAGCTCCTCGACGATGCGCGTGCCGGTGCGGCCGCCGGCGAGCCCGGTCGCGACGACCGGCACGTCGAGCCGCTTCAGCGCGCGGGCGATGTTGATCCCCTTGCCGCCGGCGAGCGTGAGCACCTGGCTGGCGCGGTGGCGCTGGCCGCGCTGAAAGTTCGGGACGGTCAGGGTGCGGTCGAGCGCGGCGTTCAGCGTGACGGTGACGATCATCCGAGGAGTCCCCCTAAGTGGTCGAGCGTTCGGCGCGCATAGAACCCTACGCGTCCGGCGACACCCGGCTTCGAGACGGAGTTCGCAGCGACCAGCGGCGAGCTGGCGATGACGGTGCCGCGGTCGAGAACCTGAACCTCGCCGAGCCGCTGACCCTTGCGGACGGGGAGCTCGACCTCGACCGGCATGACGACGCGCTCCAGCAGCGGCCGCTCGACGTGGATCACCCGCAGCGCCGGCTTGGCGGCGACGAGCCGAACGGGATCCTTCCCGTAGGCGGTGCGCGCCGTGCCGTAGACCCGCTTGTCGTCGATCGCCCACACGGTCCGGTAGCGCGACAGCCCCCAGACGAGCAGCTGCGACAGGTCGGAGTTGCGCCCCTCGCGCGTCTCGCCGCCGAGGAGCGCCGCGTAGATCGTGACGCCGCCGCCGCGGGCGGCCGCGACCTGCGACCAGCCGGCGCCGTCGGTGTGTCCCGTCTTGACGCCGATCACGTTCGGCGAGCTCGAGAGCAGATCGTTCCAGTTGTGGAGCTGCCGCCCCGCGGCCGTGGCGTCGACGAGCTTGACGGTCTCGCGGATGAAGGGCTTGTTCATCGCCACGCGCGCGAGCTTGGTCACGTCTGCGGCGCTCGAGTAGTGGTTCGGCGCGTCGAGGCCGTCGGGGTTCGCGAAGTGCGTGTCGACGAGCCCGAGCTGCCGCGCGCGGGCGTTCATCAGCTCGACGAACCGGCCGACCGAGCCGCGGCCGACGTAGGCGGCGACCGCGTTGGCGGCGTCGTTCGCGCTCTGGATCAGCGCTGCCCGCAGCAGGTCGCGCAGCGTCACGCGCTCGCCGGGAACGAGGTTGATCGTCGACTCGCCGACCGCGGCAGAGCGCTTCGAGACCGTCGCGACGTCGTCGAGCGAGGCGTGCTCGAGCGCGACGATCGCCGTCATCAGCTTCGTGATCGACGCCATCGGCAGGTGCTCGCGCTCGCCCTGCGCAGCCAGCACCTCGCCGGTCCCGGAGTTCTGGACCACGTAGGCGTCCGCGTCGACGGGCGGCGGGGCGGCGGCCGCGACGACCGCAAGCAGGAGGGCCGCGGCGATCGCGGTGAGGAGAGCGAGCCGCTTCACGGGGCAGCGGACTTTACTTGACGCGAATCCGCTGACCGACCGTCAGGGCCACGGGATCGACGTCTGGATTGAGCACGAGCAGCTGCTCGACGGTCGTGTCGTGCTCGTCGGCGATGACGGCGAGCGTGTCGCCGGCCTGGATCACGTAGAACTCGGCGCCCGCCGCGCTGGTCGTCGTCCCGCCGGTCGTCCCCGGCTCGGTCGTCGAGGATGCGGTCGTCGTCGCAGCGGTCGTGGCCGGCGGCGTCGTCGTGTCGCCGTTCTCGAGGCCCGAGCGGACGAGCAGGATCGCAACCGTCGCCGCGGCGAGGAAGGCGACTGGAGCTGCGTACCGCGCGAGCCGGGCCCTGCCCCGCATCACCAGCCCGAGACCGACCAGACCTCGGCGCGCAGGCGCGCGGCTTCGGCGCCCGCCGCGCCCCGCCAGTCGTCGGTGCTGCTGCGGTAGGCGAAGATCACCGACCGGGAGGCCGTGACGAGCGCGCTCGCGGGGCCGCTCGTGAACGCCCGCGCGACATCCGCGGCGGTGGCGCCCTGCGCGCCCACACCGGGCAGCAGCAGGACGGCGCGCGGCAAGAGCTTGCGTGCCTCCGCGACCGCGCGCGGCACGGTGGCGCCGACGACGGCCCCGACGCTCGAGAGCCCGCGCTCGCCGGTCAGGTCCGCTCCCCACTCGCCCACGAGCTCGGCGACCTGCTGCCACACGCGGCGGCCGTCGGAGAGCGTCAGCTCCTGGACGTCGCCCGCGCCGGCATTGGAGGTGCGCACGAGGCAGAAGATGCCCGCTCCGTGCAGGCGGCACGCCTGCAGGAACGGCTCGACCGAGTCGCCGCCGAGGTAGGTGTTGACGGTCAGCGCGTCCGCGAGCGGCTCCCGCTCGTCGCGCGGCTCCAGGTAGGCGGCGGCATACGCGCGGGCGGTCGAGCCGATGTCGCCGCGCTTGCCGTCGGCGATCACGAGCAGGCCGGCGGCACGCCCGTAGTCGCAGACCCGCTCGAGCGCCGACATCCCGTCGCCGCCGAGCGCCTCGAAGAAGGCGACCTGGGGCTTGACGGCGACGACGTAGGGCGCGACCGCGTCCACGATCCCGCAGCAGAAGCGCGCGTAGGCGCTGGCGGCCTCGGCCCGTCCCAGCACCGCTTCGCCGCGCAGCTCGACCGGCAGCAGGTCGAGCCGAGGGTCGAGCCCGACGACGAGCTGGCTGCGCTTGCGCTCGACCGCCTCCGCGAGCCGGTCGGCGAAGGTCGCGGTGGCGACGGAGGCCATGCGCAGAGGTTAGATGGTCGATCGGCAGCCATCTACGCAGCCAGGCGCACCTCCGCCAGGGGCACCACGCGCAGCTCCGGGGGCGGGCGGCGCAGGAACGAGCCGATCAGGAGCAGCTCGTCGGCATCGGCCGGGCCGAGCGACGGCTCGACGCGGGCCGCGGCGGCGAGACCCGCCTCCGCCTCGGTCCGACCCGCGTCGCCCGGCAGCAGCGTCCGGGCGGCGGCCACGCGGCCGCCCGAGACGAGATACATCCGCTCGAAGCCGTCCTCGGCCGCCGGCACGAGCAGGCAGAGCTCGAGCGCGCGCAGCCGGTCGAGCTCCGCAAGCGACGCCGCGACCTCCTCGAGCGCGGTGATCCGGTCGCGCAGCCGCGCAGCGTCCTCGAAGCGGAGCTCCGCCGACAGCCGCTTGAGCTTTCTGCGCAGCGCCGGGAGCGCGTCCGCCGGCTCGCCCTCCCAGTCGCCGAGCGCGCGGGCCGCGACCTGGGCGCGCCGCCGGCTCTTGAGCGGGCCGTACGGCCCCGGCGCGTCGGTGACGCACCAGCCGGCGCCGCGGCGGCGGAGGTAGACGTAGCGGTCGGGGCGGGCGCTGCGCGCGTTCGCCGGCGGGCGCAGCTCGCGGAGGAGCCGCAGCTCCTCGAGCCCAGCCTCGAGCTCAGAGCCGAGGACCCGCCACTCGACCCGCTCGAGGGCGCCGAGCGCGGCCTCGACGGCCGGCCGCTGGCGCTCGGTGCGGAAGTAGGAGCGCAGCCGCGCGCGCAGGTCGCGGGCGCGGCCGACGTAGAGCACCTGGTCGTTCCGGTCGCGGAAGAGGTAGACGCCCGGTCGCGGCGGTGCCCCGGCGACCAGCGAGCGCTTCCCGGCGAGCCGCCGCGCCCGCGGCGCCGAGAGGTCGACGAGCTGCGCCACCGTCTCTGCGCCGCGCTCCTGGGCGAGGCCGATCAGGGCGAGCAGGATCTCCGCCGTCGCCTCCGAGTCGGCGAGCGCGCGGTGGCACGGCCTGGTCGACGTGCCGAAGAAATACGCGAGCGAGGCGAGGCCGACGCGCTTCTGGCGTCCTTCGAGCAGCCGCCGTGCCAGCCAGACGGTGTCGACCACCGGCGAGGCGACGCGACGGCCGGTGAGCCGCTCGACCTCGCGGTCGAGAAAGCCCATGTCGAAGCGGGCGTTGTGAGCGACGAGGACGGCGTCGCCGGCGAACTCGAGGAAACGGCGCACGGCGAGCTCGACCGGCGGAGCGCCGCGGAGCGCACCGGGATCGATTCCGGTCAGCGCCGCGATCGGTGCCGGCAGCGGCCGGCGCGGGTTCACGAGCGTCTCGAACCGCGCCTCCAGCTCGAGCCCGCGCACGCGCACGGCGCCGATCTCGCAGATCGCGGACGAGCCGGGCGAGAGGCCGGTCGTCTCGAGGTCGAAGACGACGTAGGTCGCGTCCTCGAGCGCGAGCGCTGCGCCTGGCGCGGCCGCCAGGCCGACGCTCGCGCCGCGCCAGACGAGTCGGGCATCGCCCTCGACGACGTCCGCGAGGAGGGAGCGGGCAAGGCCGGCGGGGACGTGCTGCAGCGCGTAGAGCGCCCGCGCCGCGTCCTCCGCCGGCACCGGCCCGTGCCGGGCCTCGACGAGCTCCACGAGCCGGTCGGCCGCGTCGAACGAGAGCTGCATGCCACCAGCGTAAGCGAACATATGTTCGCCTGCAACGGCAAAGAGAAGGCCGCGACGCCTGCGCGGCCCTCTCGACCTCGAGAAGAGGTGACTGCCTAGCCGCCCTTGACCGCGGCCTTCAGCTGGCTGCCCGCGGAGAACTTCGGCACGGTCGCCGCCGGAATGTGCACCTTCTCGCTCGGATTGCGGGGATTGACGCCCTCGCGCGCAGCGCGATCGCTCGTCGAGAACTTGCCGAAGCCGGTGAAGGTGATCGTGTCGCGCTTCTTGAGCGCGTCCGTCACCGTGTCGAGCACCGCCTCCACCGCGGCGCCGGCGTCGCGGCGGGAGAGGTTCGCCTTGGACGCGACCGCGTCAACGAACTCCTGCTTTGTCACTTGCGACTCCTTTTGTTCGTGGGACGTACGGAAACCCGCGGCCACCCTAACAGCCCGATCGGACTGCCTCAACGGTTACGTGGCTCAACCATGCGGATTTCGAGCAGTGCCGGCGGCCGGGACGAGGTCGCCGGCCCGGTAGAGCGAGCGCAGGCGGACGCCGAGCCGGGCGAGCGCGTCGGCGCCGCCCTCCTCGCGATCGACGACGCAGACGGCGTTCCGGACGACGAGTCCCGCCTCGCGAAGTGCGGCCACGGCCTCGGCGAGCGCGCCGCCGGAAGTGACGACGTCCTCGATCAGGCAGACGACCTCTCCCGCCTCGAACGGCCCCTCGAGCCTGTTCGCGGTGCCGTACTCCTTCGCCGAGTCGCGCACGATCACGAACGGCAGTCCGGACGCGAGCGAGGCGGAGGCCGCGAGCGCGACGGCACCGAGCGCGGGGCCGGCGAGGCGGACGGCGTCGGGCTCGTGCTCGCGCGCGGCGGCGGCGAGCCGCTCGCCGAGCGGGCCGAGCAGCTCCGGCCGGGTCTCGAAGCGGTACTTGTCCAGGTAGTAGCTGGAGCGGCGCCCGGAGCGGAGCACGAAGTCGCCCTCGAGCAGCGCGTGCTCGCGCAGCTTGACGCCCAGTTCGTCCACTAGAGGCTCACAACGCGCGGCGCGCCGCCGCGAGCAGCGGCTGCGCGTCGGGGGCGTCGTCGGCCAGCGTGACCGTGGAGCCGTCGTCGAAGTGGACGTGGACGCGCTCGCGGCCGGCCTCGCGGCGGCGACGCAGGTGGAGCACGCCGGCGACCAGCACGGCGAGGGCGAGCAGCTTACGCATCCGTGGTCTCCGTCTTCTTCGCCGCGCGCCGCCTTGGCTTCGGCTTGCGCGTCGCCGCGACCGCCCTGAGGCACGTCCGGAGGTCGTAGAAGACAAGGCCCGACGTCGGCCCGGCGCTCGTCCGGGCGACGATGCCGAGACCGTCCTCGCGCACGACGAAGAGGCTGCCTTCGCGCAGGGCCGCCTCCAGCTGCGTCACCGAACGGCCGCTGGAGCCGAAGCGCTTCGTGGCCGCTTCGAGCAGGCCGACACCGGCCTCGGCGAGCCGATCGGCCTGCTCGCCTGCGACGGTCGAGCCGAGCACAGCGCCGTCGGCGTCGACGACGGCGACGGCCTGGACCTGGGACGAAATCTCCGTCAGGTCGGCGAGAGCGGACGCGACATCCACGGGCCAGACGATACTCACGGCGTGCGCCGCCCGTTCGCCCAACCCATCGCGAAGTTCTTCGCCGATCGCGGAACGCACCTCGCGGCGATGATCGCCTACTTCGGGCTCCTCTCCTCCGTCTCGCTGATCTTCCTCGCGCTGGCGCTGCTCGGGTACACCGGTCGGGCCGAGGAGTCGAGCTACCTCGTCCGCGAGCTGCAGACGCTCTTCCCTTCGCAGTCGATCACGGACATCGTCAAGGTCGTCGATGCGATCACCTCGAACGCGACGACGCTCGGCCTGATCGGCGGCGCGTTCCTGCTCTGGACGTCGCTCTCGCTCTTCAGCGTGCTCGAGTCGGCCTTCAACATCGTCTACGCGCGGCCGAACCGCCCCTTCCTGCGCGGCAAGTTCCTCGCGACGCTGTTCATGGCCGGCTCGCTGATCATCCTCACGGCGGCTCTGATCCTCGGCTCGTTCGGCTACGACCTGATGCAGCGCTTCACGCCGAACTTCATCGACAACGCGTTCGTCGCCTACAGCCTCTCGATGCTGATCTCGACGGCAGCCGTCTTCACGTTCCTCGTCGCCGCGTACGAGCGGCTGACGAACGTGCGGCTGACGCTGCGCGAGGTGTGGCCGGGAGCGGCACTCGCCGCCCTGCTGCTGCAGGCGACGTTCCAGGTGCTGCCGATCTTCGTCCGCGTCTCGCACGAGGTGATCGCCGTGCAGGCGCTCGGGGCCTCCGCGCTGCTGCTCGTCTGGATCTACGTGATGGCGAACGTGATCGTCTTCGGCGCCGAGGTGAACTGGTGGTACGGCCGCCGCGACGAAGAAGAGGTCGCCGGGCTGGCCTAGAGCGCGGCGGCGGCGCGGGCGCGGTGCGAGTTGGCGCGCTTCCAGTCGTTACCGAGCTCGGCCACCGTCCGCTCCTGCCCGGCCGGGACGAAGATCGGGTCGTAGCCGAAGCCCTCGTCGCCGCGCCGCTCGGTCGCGATCGTCCCCTCGAGGATCCCGGTGCCGCGCCGCTCCTCGCCGCCGGGGCCGAGCGCGACGAGCTCGCAGACGTAACGGGCGCGGCGGTCGTCGACGTCGTCGAGCTCGACGAGCAGCTGCGCAACGCCGTCGGCGGCCCAGCGGGCGGAGGCGATGCCCGGCCTGCCGCCGAGCGCGGCGACCTCGATCCCGGAGTCCTCACCGAGTACCCACTCGTCCGCTGCGGCGGACTCACGCCCGAACGCGGCTTTCCCGTGCGCGTTCTCGTAGTAGGTCGCCCCGTCCTCGGGCGGGTAGTCCCGGTCCGGCGCGAGCAGCTCCAGCTCCCAGCCCGGCAGCGCCGCCCGCAGCTCGTCCAGCTTGTGCCGGTTCCCCGACGCCAGCCGACCCTTCAGGGCCGCCATTGCACGCGCTCGACGTCGTCGAGCTTGTTGACCTCCTCGGCCACGCGGGCCGACTCCGACCGGCGCGAGGCGCGCAGCGTCACGTCGACCGTGCGCTCGTCGCCGAACTCGACCTGGCTGATCTCGCCGCCAGGTCCTCGATCGCGGTGAGTACGCGGGACGCCTCGCCCTCCGGCACGAGCTGGATCGCGAGCTCTGCCTCCTCCGGCCGCACCCGCGAGACCAGGCGCGTCGAGATCAGCTTCAGCGGCCCCAGTGAGATCAGCACGAGCACGGCGGCGCCGATTCCGACCGCGTAGTAGCCCGTGCCGGCCGCCATTCCGATCGCGGCCACGACCCAGAGCGTCGCCGCCGTCGTCAGGCCGCGGACGGAGATGCCGCGGACGATGATCGCCCCGGCGCCGAGGAAGCCGATGCCCGTCACGATCTGCGCCGCGATCCGGGTCGGGTCGAAGACGACGCCGGACGCGGTCGAGAACGTCCAGTCGGTCCAGGCGTAGGCGGAGACGAGTGTGAAGACACAGGCGCCGAGCGAGACGAGCAGGTGCGTGCGGAAGCCGGCCTCGTGGTCGCGCAGCTCGCGCTCGAGCCCGATCGCGCCCCCGAGCCCGGCGGCGAGGAGCAGCCGCAGCAGCGCCTCGGCTGTCGTGAGCTCAGGCACGCTCGGCCGCGACGGCGGCGTCCTGCGCAGCCACGATCTCGTCGCATCCGGCCGCCGCGAGGTCGAGCAGCTCGTCGAGCAGCTCGCGCGAGAAGGGGTCGCGCTCCGCGGTCGCCTGCACCTCGACCAGTCGGCCGTCGGCAGTCATGACGACGTTCATGTCGGTCTCCGCGCTCGAGTCCTCGGCGTAGTCGAGGTCGAGCAGCGGCCGCCCGTCGACGACGCCGACGGAGACGGCGGCGATCTGGCCGTTGAGCGCCTTCGAGAGCCCGAAGCGGTCGAGCGCGCGCGAGGCGGCGACGTATGCGCCCGAGATCGCGGCGCAGCGCGTGCCGCCGTCCGCCTGGAGCACGTCGCAGTCGAGCCAGAGGGTTCGCTCGCCGAGCGCCTGGAAGTCGCAGACCGACCGGAGCGCGCGGCCGATCAGCCGCTGGATCTCGACGGTGCGCCCGCCCTGCTTCCCCTTCGCCGCCTCGCGCGCGACGCGCTCGCCCGTCGACGCCGGCAGGAGCGAGTACTCCGCGGTCATCCAGCCCCGGCCGGAACGGTAGAGCCAGCGCGGCACGCCGTCCTCGACCATGGCGGTGCAGAGCACACGTGTCTTTCCCTGCGTGTAGAGCACCGACCCGTGCGCCTGCTCGAGCCAGTCGGGGACGAGCTCGAGCGCCCGCAGCTCGTCGTCGCGCTGCCTGCCGTCGGCCCTCATGCCGCCTCCCTCGCCTTCGGGTCGGTCGCGGGGGGAAATCGAATGACTGCGTCATGCCGCCGCCGCTTCCAGCGCCGCGATCTCGACGTGCTCGACCTCCGCGATCGGAAGCTGGAGGAAGCGGCGGCCCATCGCGCGGAAGGACGCGGTGTCGCCGGTAGTGAGGAAGCTGTAGGTGCCCTCGCGCTCCGGGTCGTTCTCGATCCGCTTGCGCGCGAGCGTCTCGGCCACCTCGCGGGCCGTCTCCTCGGCGGAGAAGACGAGCGTGACGTCGCGTCCGAAGACGCGCTGCAGGATCGGCCGGATCAGCGGGTAGTGCGTGCAGCCGAGGATGACCGTGTCGACGCCCGCCTCCTTCAGCGGCGCCGCGTACTCGCGCACCGCGACGGCGGTCTCCTCGGCGAACGGGTCGTCGCCCTCGATCAGCGGGACGAGCCGCGGGCAGGCGACGGAGAGCACGCTCGCGCCGGCGTCGAGCGCGCGGACGAGCTGCTCGTAGCGGCCGCTCGAGACGGTCGCCTGCGTCGCGAGCAGGCCGATCCGCCGGTTCCTCGTCGCCTGCACCGCCGCGTGCGCCTCGGGCGCGATCACGCCGACGACGGGGACGCGCAGCTCGGTCTGGAGCTCGGGCAGGGCGGCGGCGGTCGCCGAGTTGCAGGCGACGACGACGAGCTTGACGCCGCGCGCCTCCAGGAACGAGCCGATCTCGCGCGCGAACCGGCGCAGCTCGTCGAGCGGGCGCGGGCCGTAGGGCAGGCGCGCGCCGTCGCCGAGGTAGAGGAAATCCTCGTGCGGCAGCGTCACCAGGCACTCGTGCAGCACCGTCAGGCCGCCGACGCCCGAGTCGAACACGCCGATCGGCCGCTCGTCCATCTGCGGGATTGTAGGGAGGCGTGCCCGGTGGTCGGCCGGTGATCGACGTGCCTCTGGCTCGGTAGGCTCGCCGCCGTGAGGATCCTCGCGCTCACGCACGGCGACAACGTCGGCCCCGGCGTCTTCGAGGACGCGGTGCTGGCAGCCGGTCACGAGCTGGTCGAGCGCAACGTCGCCCGCCGCGGCTTGCCGGACGAGAGCCCCGACGCGGCGATCATCCTCGGCGGCGCCATGCATCCCGACCAGGAGAACCGGTATCCGTGGCTCGCACCGGAGCTCCGGTTCCTCGAGCAGGAGCTCGAGCGCGGAACGCCGCTGCTCGGCGTCTGTCTCGGCTCGCAGCTGATCGCCCGCGCCGCCGGCGCCGAGGTCTACCGCGCGTCGGCGCCCGAGATCGGCTGGCTGCCCGTCGAAGTCGGCGACGGCGGCGATCCGCTTGCGGCCGCGCTCCCGCCAAGGTTCGAGGCCTTCCAGTGGCACGAGTACACACACCGCCTCCCCGAAGGCGCGACGGAGCTCGCGCGGAGCGAAGTCTGCGTCCAGGCATGGCGGCTCGGCAGCGCCTGGGGGGTGCAGTTCCACCCGGAAGTTCGGCTCGACCAGATCGAGAGCTGGGCGGCGGAGGAGCCGGAGGCAATCGGCGACGTCGGTGCGTTGCTCGACGAGTCCCGCCGGCGAATCGACCGCTGGAACGAGCTCGGCCGCCGCCTGTGCACCGCCTTCCTGAACACCATCCAAAGGAGGACTTGATGCCCGTCGAGGAAGCTCGCTCGGAGGAGACGCCCTACGGCCACTACGTCACGTCGGACGGCTGGTTCACCCTCAACCTCGCGGAGGCGCTCGCCGTTCGCAACGACGAGAAGGGCGGCGTCGTCTACCCGATCGAGCCGCGCGAGGCCCCGTTCCACGACTTCGGCGTCAACGTCCGCGTCCTCCAGCCAGGATCCCCCAACTGCCTCTACCACTCGGAGGGCGCGCAGGAGGGCTTCCTCGTCCTCTCGGGCGAGTGCACGCTGATCGTCGAGGAGGAGGAGCGAACGCTGCGGCAATGGGACTACTTCCATTGCCCGGCCGGGACACGTCACGTCGTCGTCGGCGGCGACGGGCCGTGCGCGGTGCTGATGATCGGAGCCCGACCCGAGCAGGAGGAGCTCCTCTACCCGGTCAGCGAGGTCGCAGCGAAGCACGGCGCGTCGGTCGCGACGGAGACGAGCAGCGGCGACGAGGCGTACGCGGACTGGCCGGGCGAGTACACGCCGGCGCGCGTGCCCTGGCCACCGGGGTCCGGCGACTGAACCAGGCGGCCTAGCCGGTCTCGGCGGGCAGCGAGTCGTCGCGCGACCACTCGTGCCAGGAGCCGCGGTAGTTCGAGGCGCGGTAGCCGAGCGAGGCGAGGATCTGCGTCGCCAGCTCGGAGCGCGAGCCCGAGTGGCAATAGGAGACGAGCTCGACGTCCTCGGGCGGCCCGAGCCGCTCGCGGATCTCCTCCGGAGTCAGCGCGAGCAGCACCTGCAGGTCGAAGTGCTGCGCGCCGGCGATGCGGCCTGCGCGGGGGTCGCAGGGCGCCGTCGTCTCGCCCCGGTACTCGCCTGCGCTGCGCACGTCGAGGACGACGAAGCCCTCTTCGCCGAGCCGGCGCGCGACCTCGTCGCGGTCTACGTCCACCGCGCCAGGACGTCGTCGAGGACGAGGCCGAACTCCGCCGGCCGCTCGAGGCTGGCCAGGTGCCCGCACTCCGGGATCACGACCGCGTCCGGCTCGAACCGGCGCGCGTCCTCGACCGGCACGAATGGATCGTGGTCGCCCACGACCGTGAAGGCGCGGTCGCCGAGCGCCCGGTACGCCGCCGTCGAGTCGGGCCGGTCGCGGATCGCCTCGAGCGCGGTCACGAGCTCTTCCTCGGTGCGGTCGAGCGTCAGCTCGCGCGCACGCGCGAGCACCTCCGGATCGCTGTGCTCGCCGAAGAGCGACTCGCGCATCGCCTCCCAGATCCCCTCCGCCCCGCGCTCGCGCGCAATTGTGATCGTCTCGGCCCGCTTCGCGTAGCGCTCGGGCGTGTCGGCCTCGGGGCGGGAGCCGACGAGCAGGAGGCCGGCGAGCCGCTCAGGTGCGCGCCTCGCCGCGGCCATCGCCGCGTACCCGCCCATCGACGCGCCGACGAGGATCAGCCGGCCGGGATGCGCCTCGAGCACGGCGTCGGCCCAGTCGTCCATCGACCGACCAAGGCCGTAGAGCCGCGGCGCCTGTGTGCCCGCGGGCCACATCCGCTCGTCGAGCGGGAAGGCGTGCAGGTGGACGACGGTCACAGCGCTGCGACCAGCACTTGCTCGGCCGCGACGGACGGCCGCAGGCACGAGCGGTCGACCCAATCGGCGAGCGCGGGCCACGGCTCGAGCGGGACCCCGAGCAGGTCGCGGGCGCGCAGCAGCCAGGGCAGAAAGGCGATGTCGGCGAGGCCGAACGCGCGCCCGCTCAGCCACGGAACGCCGCCGAGCATCGCGTCGAGGAACCCGAGCTCCTCCTCGAACCGCCCGCGAGCGCCCTCCTCGCCCCGGCGCATCGCGTAGTAGGGCTTCGAGAAGTCGTCGAAGCGGAAGACGAGCAGCCGGCCCGCCGCGCGCTCGCCGGGGTCGTCCGGCCAGAGCGGCGGCTCGGGGTAGCGCTCGTTCAGGTACTCGCCGATCACGGCCGACTCCGGCAGGATCCAGCCGTCCTCGTCGAGCACCGGCACCTTGCCGACGGGGTTCATCTCGTAGAGCCAGGACGGGCGGTCGGCGAGGTCGATCTCGACGGTCTCGTAGGGGATTCCCTTCTCGGCGAGGACGATCCGGGAGCGCGCGCAGTACGGGCAGCGCGCCGCGTCGTAGAGCGTTATCAGCCCTCCCACCCCCGTTCCGCGCCTTCGAGCCCGATCGCGCCGGCAATCGACGCGAGCAGCTCCTGGGCCGGCGGCAGCTCGTCCGGCGACGCGGCCGTGCGAGCGACTGCGCGGACCGCGGTCGGGTCGGCGCCGGTCAGGCGGGCGACGACGCGAGGGTTCGCCGCCAGCGCGATCGCGTCGCCGGGCGGCAGCGGGCCGTAGTACTCGGGCACCGAGAGGTACTCGTCGACGATCCGGCCCGCTTCGTGCAGGACAAAGCGGACGACGTGTTCGTGCTCGATCCCGATCGCGATCACGACCGCGCCCATCCGCTCGGAGAGCTCCTTGGCCAGCCGCCGCAACGTGGCCGGGTCGCGGTCGGAGGCCTCGTCGTAGACGGTGATCCAGCCGTTGCGCGGCGACGTCACCTCGCTGCCATGCGACCCTCCCGGCAGCCTGGGGACGAACTGCTTCACCGCGCGCTCGACGGCGGTGAGGTCGTCTGTCTGGACGTGGATCGAGCCGAACGAGCGGCCGCCGCCGACCTCGCGCACCTCGAGCGGCAGGACCAGGTTGCGCGACTCCTCGCGGAAGCCGAGGCGCTCGTAGAAGTCGAGCGCGTCCGGGGTCGCGTTCATGAAGAGATGGGTGGCGCCCCGCGCGCGCAGGTTCTCGATCACCGTGTCGACGAGCAGTCGCCCCGTGCCGTGGAGGCGTCCCGCCCGCGCGACGTAGAGGTCGCCGATCTTGGCGAAGTGATCGTCGAGCCAGGCGGTGACGAAGCCGACGGGGCCGCCGTCCTCCTCCGCCAGGAAGAGCGCGTTCGCGTCGAGCGACCGCTCGAACTCGGGCCGGTTTGCCTCCCAGCTGACGTCGGCCCAGGGCGGCGGCGGCGGGCTCTCGGCCTGCCACTGCTCCCAGAGCACGCGGAGCGCGTCGAAGTCGTCGGCTGTCGCGTGGCGGACGGTCATGGGGCGGGGAAGAGACGGAGTCCGGTCAAGAGATAGTGGGCACTCAGGTTCTCGTAGGGATGGAAGCGCTGGCCGAAGGCTCGAAGATCGGGCACGTCACCATAGAACGCCGCGACCGCCTTCCGCAGTCCCAGGTCGCCCGCGGGCCAGGCATGCGGGCGCGCGAGATGCCGTGCGAGGAACCAGTCGGCCGTCCACTCGCCGAGGCCGCGGAGCGAGACCAGCCGTGCCGTCACCTCCTCGTCCGGCAGCAAGGCGAGCTCGTCCAGATCGAGCTCGCTGCGCGCCAGGCCGACCACGTACTCCGCCTTCCGGTGTGAGAAGCCGACCGCGAACAGCTCGTCCTCGGTCGCCTGAGCCACGCGCTCCCGCACGGGGAAGGAGTGCGCATGCTCGTGCGCGATTCCGTACCGCTCGATGAAGCGGCTCCGGATCGCAGCCGCCGACTGGAGCGAGACCTGCTGCGCCGTGATCGAGGTGACGAGCGCCTCGAACGGGTTCACCTGCAGCGGCGGCCGGAAGCCGGCGAGCGCGCGAGCGAGGCGGTCGAGCGTCGGCTCCTCCCGGGCCGCCCAGTCGACGAAGCCGACCAGGTCGAAGGGGAGGCCGAGGAAATGCTCGACCAGCGGCACGACCGACTCGTCGTCGGTGGAGATCTCGACGCCGCCCGGCGCCGCCTCGATCCGCAGCTCGCGCCCGTCGAAGACCCGGTGGATCCCGCCCTCGCGCCAGACGGTCGCACGGTCGAGGCCGTAGACGTCGAAGCGGGCGGTCGAGACCTCGAAATCGTAGGGCTGCGGGAGCGGGACGAGCACGCGGCCATGCTTTCAAGTCGGCCGCGGGGCCTGCCGATGAGTCGTCAATGCGCCGCCTGGCCGCCATCGCCTTCTGCCTGCTCGCCCTGCCCTCGACGGGAGCCGCGGCCGATCGCTCCTGGGCGGAGCCGCAGATCGAGGCCGTCGTCGAGGCGGGCCTGCTGGCCGACTCCGCATCGGCGTTCAAGCCGCAGAAGCCCTTGACGCAGCGCGCGCTCGGCGCCGCACTGGAGACGCTCTCGCGGGACGCGGCCGAGCCTGTCGCCTACCGCTACCCGGTCGTCGTGCCGGGCCGCGCCGTCACGATCCGCGAGCTCGACGCCGCCCTCGTCGGCTTCCTCGGCCTCGGCGACTCGGCCCGCCTGGTCACCGCCGCACTTCGCGCCGCGGGGCTCGCGCCGAAGGCCGGCGTCGGCACCGAGACCGTCGCTCGCCTGCTCGGGCTCCGCTTCAACCATCCTGCGGCGGAAGACGCGCTCGAGCTCGGCCTGAACGACGTCGCCACTCGGGCCGAGGCCGCCTACTCGCTCGCACGCCTGCTCAGCCTGTCCGGCTGGGAGCAGGAGCAGATCCGCTCGGCGGCCGAGCAGCTCGTGCTCCCCGTGCTGACCGGCCCGCAGCAGCGGCTGCTCCGCCGCGCCGTCTCCCTCGTCGGCTCGCCCTATGTCTGGGGCGGCACGTCCGAGGCGTCACAGCAGCTCTGGGACGGCAAGCGGCTTCCCGGCGGCTTCGACTGCTCCGGCTTCGTCTGGCGCGTCTTCAAGCTGGAGCCGTTCACCGGCGCCTCCGCGCTCGCCTCGGTCCTCCGCGGCCGCACCACCTACGAGATGTCCGGCGAGGTGCCGCAGGCGCAGCGGATCAAGAAGGTGGAGAACCTGCAGCCCGGCGATCTGATCTTCCAGGGCGCGAAGGGGCCCACCTCGAAGCCCGCGCAGGTCGACCACGCCGCGATCTACCTCGGCGGCGGCTGGTTCGTCCACTCGTCCGCCAACGGCACCACCCTCCATCCGTTCGCAGGGTGGTACCGCGACCGGTTCGCTTGGGCGCGCCGTCCACTGCGCGAAGCGGGTCTCGTCTAGCGTCAGGAGGGTCGCCACGTCGGCCAGGTCGTCGAACGGCTCGTAGGCGATACCCAGCTCGTCGAGGTGCCGCGCGAGCGAGTCGCGCGCAAAGACCCGGTCGGCGCCGACCGCCGCGCACCGGTCCGAGTAGCCGTCACCGACATATGCGTACGGCTCACCGGCCACGCCCGCGCGCTTGCACGGCTCCCCGCAGCTGGCGCAGGCGGCCTCGTCGCGGAAGCGGACTCTCCAGCCGTCCGGGCCGGCCTCGACTCGGTTCGCGAGTACGTCGAGCTCGATCCCCTCGCGCCGCAGTACCGGCTCGATCAGCTCGTGGAAGCCGGCCGACACGATCACCGGCCGGAGGTCGGCGAGCTCGGCCAGCCCGGCCCTGACCTCGACGTTCGCGAGCACCCAGTCGACGACGTCGGCGAGCGGCGCGTCGACCGCGGCGAACTCCGCCGCTATCTCCTCGTGCAGCGTCAGGTCGACGCCGACGCGCGGCTCCAGCTCGGCCAGGATCGAGGGGTCGCCGAAGGCGTGGATCACCTGCACGAGCGAGTCCTCGACGGTGACCGTCCCGTCCCAGTCGACGAAGAGACGCAACTAGATGGTCGGCCGGTGGCCGGAGTGCTCGCGGGGTCGCCGGCCGACCATCTACTACAGGTGCGAGGTGAGGCCCGCGTCGAGACCGGCGTCCTCATCGGCCTCGTACCAGGAGAGCGCGTACTTGCCGTCGTCGAGGTCGCGCGCGAGCGTCGTCAGCCGAAGCGGGTTGAACGTGTCGCACATGACGGCGAGCTCGCCGGTCTCGTGCAGGCCGATCGACTTCTCGGCGAGGCCCGGCTGCGGCCCGTGGGGCAGGCCCGAGGGATGGAGCGTGATCGAGCCGACGTCGACGCCCTTCCGCGAGCCGAAGTTGCCGGAGACGTAATAGATCATCTCCTCGCTCTGCAGATTCGAGTGGTGGTACGGGATCGGGATCGCGAGCGGGTCGAAGTCGAGCTTGCGCGGGCAGAACGAGCAGATGACGAAGTTGCGCCCGGCGAAGGTCTGGTGCGACGGCGGCGGCTGGTGGATGCGGCCGGTGATCGGCTCGAAGTCGTGGATCGAGAACGTCCACGGGAACAGATAGCCGTCCCAGCCGACGACGTCGAACGGGTGGTAGTCGAGCACGTAGGTCTGGTAGCCGTCGCGCACGCGCACCTTGACCGGGAACTCGCCGCGCTCGCGGTGCGTGTTCAACTCAGTCGGCGGATGGATGTCGCGGTGGTAGTACGGCGCGCCCTCGATGATCTGGCCGTACTGGTTCCGGTAGCGGCGCGGGATCTCGATCAACCCGGGTGTCTCGAAGATCAGGTAGCGCTGCTCGGCAGCGTCTCCTGAAACCTCGGGGCGGAAGCGGTAGGTGGTGCCCCGGGGCACGACGACGTAGTCGCCCTCCTTGTAGGGCAGCTCGCCGAAGATGGTCTCGAGCGTGCCTGAGCCCTCGTGGACGAAGATCACCTCGTCGCCCTCGCCGTTGCGGAAGAAGTAGTCCATCTGCTCGGACGGCCGGCAGAGCGAGATCTCGACGTCCGCGTTCCACATCAGCAGCCTGCGGCCGGTCACCTCGTCGCCGCCGGCCTCGATCGCCTTCGTGTGCAGCATCCGGTGCTGGTGCGTCTCGGGCACCCACTCCTCGCGCACGATCGGCTCGAAGGCGCCGACCTCCTGCACCCGGCAGGGCGACTGGAGGTGATAGAGGATCGACTCGTTGCCGGAGAAGCCCTCCAGGCCCATCACCTCCTCGGTCAGGAGCGTTCCGTTGTCGCGGAACTGGATGTGCCGCTTGCGCGGGACGTCGCCGAGTCGCTGGTAGAAGGGCATCTGCCGAGGATACCGCCGCACGGAGGGAAGAAGATCGGGTCCCGATACGTCTCGTGGTGACAATGGGCACCGCGCAGACGTTTTCGCCGCCGCCGCTCGAGCCGGCCGAGATCGGAGCCGAGCAGGCGGCCTCGGGCGGGTCGTTCTGGACGGGCGCGCCGAAGCTGCTCGCAGCCTTCGCGACGCTGCTCGGCTCGATCGTCGCGCTCACGACCGTACTCGTCCAGGCCGGCGTGATCGGGTCGTCCGCGGAGACGCCTCAGACCGTGCGGAGCCTGCCGGCCCGGACGGCGTTCGTCGACCAGGCGGTGGCCAGGACTCCCTCGCTCGCGTGGACGCTAGGCGACCTCAACTCGCTTCTCGCCAAGTCGGCGCGCACCAAGGGCAACCTCGGAGACGCTGATCGCCGACGTCCGGGCCGGCGCGCCGGGGCTCGACCGTGCCACGGCCATCGGGAGAATCGATGAGATCGTCAGCCAGCGCGAGCGGCTCCACGCAGAGCTCGCGGCCTTCTCCACGCCGAGCGGGCTGTCGACAGCCTTGGCGCTCCTCCGGGATTCGATCACCGCCTCGCTCGCCGACGACCGGCTCGTGCGTCAGTGGATCGTCGCGCACTACGACGGCGACCCCGCGGCCGACGCGCTCTGGCAGGCCCAGCTCGAGGCCTCACGCGCGGCGAGCGAGGCGAAGCGCGTCTTCCGCGCCGAGTACGCCGACCGCCTGGCGGCGAGCGGGCTCTCGGGCTTCATCCCGGACTACTAGGCGACGGCACTCGTCAGGCGACGAAGGCGGCGAGCTCGCCGATGCCGTCGAACGAGACGACGAAGCCGCCGCTCTCGATCCGCTCGTAGAGCTCGAGCACGGGCCCGACGAGCAGGTCGCCCGGCCGCAAACGCGTGTTCTCGGCCGACAGCGCCCGCGCCGCCTCCCAGTCGAACGCGTCCGTGAGGGACGTCTCGACCGACGGACCGAGCAGCAGCGCGAAGTCGCGGTCCTTAGGCACCGGGAGATCGGGCGCACGCCACTCGACGAGGCCGGTCCAGCCCGCAATCGCACCGTCGGCGCCGATCACGGCGACGAGCCGCTGCGCCGCGTCGAGCCGGCCGTCCGGCCGGACGATCTCGCTTTCCGGCGAGCGGATCGCGGTCGGGTTGGCGAACATGAACGATCCCGGCGCGTCGAAGACGCGGATCGCGGGCGGCTCGAGCACCGGCGCGCGCAGCCGCACCTCGGTGAGCGGATAGGCGGCGTGCTCCCGGGCCGACGAGCCGCTCGCGAAGTAGGACTGCAGCGTCTGCGCCGCAAGCTGGACGACCGAGTCGCCGTCGATGCGGCCGGGCCAGCCGCGCTCGAGGTCTGCGTCGGCGGGGGTGAACATGCACAGTCGCATCAGAGGTTGCGGCGGAGGAGGACGAAGCCGAGCGGCAGCAGGGCGAGCATGGTCGCATACGGCATCAGAGCCCGCCGCTCGCCTTCGAGCACGCGTTCGCGGGTCGGCCCGCCGCCGAGCAGCTCCGCGGCTGCGGCCGCCGTGCCGGCTCGGTCGGATTCGGCGAAGACGCGGCCGCCGACGAGCTCGGCCGTGCGGTCGAGGGCACCGACGCTGGCCGTGTCGGGTGTGTAGCCCCGCTCCGGCACGCCCGTCTCGTAGATCCGCTCACCGCTTCCCCAGACGTGGACGAGGATCGTCTCCACGCGCGGAGTGCGGGCGAACGCCCTCGTCAACTCGGAGTCGACGGGCTGCGACTCGCCGTCGGTGTAGACGACGAGTACCCGTTTGCGGGCCGAGGGTGAGAAGAAGCCGCGCTCGGGAACGCCCGCGAGCGCGTTCAGCTGAGTAGCGCGCGTGGAGAAGAAGAGCGCCGGCGGCGGCCGCTCGATCCCGATCGACTTCGCGAGCGTGGAACGGAAGACCGACTCGTCGGCGGTCGGGAAGAGGTGCGGCAGCAGTCGGTCCGTGAGCGAGAGGATCCCGACCGGGACTCCGGGGAGGCTCTCCCGCAGCTGCTCGGCTCCGGCGCGGGCCCGCTCGAGCCGAGTCGGCGCGCCCGAGCGCTCCGACGCGAGCATCGAGCGCGACACGTCGGCGACGACGAACACCTCGGCGTCCGTGCGCTCGTCGATCGTCTTGGTCGTCTCGACGATCGGCTGCATCGCCGCCACCCCCAGCAGGCAGGGAGCAGCGGCGAGCGCGGCGGCGACCGGGAGGAGCGACCGCAGCGGCGGCTGGGCGAGGCCGAGGCTCCCGCGGACGCGGCGCGCACGCCGCTCGCGGAGGACGAGCACGGCGAGCGGGAGGAGCAGCGTCAGCGCAAGCACGGCACCGAGCGGGGTCAGGAAGCGAACGTCCATCGTCAGTACCCGCTGCCGACGCGTCCCTGCCCGGAGACACGGCCCTGCGCGCCGCCCTGGCTCGGGTCGTTCGGCGGCAGGGTCGCCGCCTCGGGCCGCCGAAGCAGGATCTCGAGGTTGCGAAGCGCGTCGAGATTGTCGGGGTCGAGCTCGATCGCACTCTGGAAGGCGCCGACCGCGCGCGCGAGGATCTGGGTCGCCTCCTGGCTGTCGGTGCTGTACCGGCCGATCGTGAGGATGCCGAGGTTGTTCAGCTGCTGCGCCTGCCGGTGAGGGTCACGCTCGACGCGGGCCTGCAGCGTCACCTCCAGCTGTGCCCGGCCGCGAAGCGCCTCCAGCTCCGGTGAGGTGACCGCCACCTTCCCCGGCTGCACCTGTGCGAAGAGGGCGAGCGTCTTGCGGTGCGCGATGTCGTCGTCCGTCCCGAGCAGACGGGCGCCGGGGTGGCCGGGGAGGAAGCCGAGGTCGTCCCAGAGCGAGCGCCGCACGCGCGGGCCGGCCTGAAAGCGGACGTCGTCCGCGGCGATGTCGCCGGGCACGCGCAGGACGTCGACGGCGAGCACCGCCAGCGCGATCGCGGCCGGGACGGCCAGAACCGCCGCGATCCGGATCGCCCACGTCCGGCGGCTCACCGGCGCACCTCGAGCCGGCTGAGCAGGCGCTCGTTGGCGGCGAGCAGGAGCACGAACGCGAGCGCGACGAGGACGAAGCGCCACGGCAGCGCATGGCGCAGGCTCCTGCCTTCCGGCGCGGCGACCGGCGAGGCGGCCGACGACTCGCGCAGGAACGCCGAGTCGCCGACGATCTGGCGGATTCGGGCGTACTTGGCGGGCGTCGGGAAGAGCGGCACGATCCGCAGGCCGATCCCGTCCTGGCGCAGCTCGGCCGCGACGTCGCTGAGGCGGACGACCTCGTCCGGGAGGATCTCGAGGTCGCTCACCAGCACGATCGAGCCGTTCGTCGTGCCCTCGCGGCGGAGGGTGGCATGGGCGACGCGGAGGCCCTCGGAGATCCTCGTGCCGGCGCGGAAGTCCTTCCACGGGTCGACGGGCAGCTCAGCGCTCGCGCTGGCCGCTTCGGGCCGGAAGAAGCGGAGCAGCGGCAGCAGCTCGCTCGCGGGTGTGCCCGGCGGCAGCAGCTCGTAGGCGGCGTCGGAGAAGGCGATCACGCCGGTGCGCTCGCCGGAGCGCGCCAGCTTGCGGATCGTCTGGCCGAAGGCGTCCTCGTAGACGCTCGCCGAGAGGTCGAGCACGAGCATCCCGGTCGTGCCCGCCGGAACGAGCGGCGCGTGGCGCGGGTCGATGTTCCGCGCGACGAGGACCGCGGCCGCGAGCAAGCCGACGAGTCCGAACGCGAGCGCGGCACGGAGCGCGGTCGTGCGCCGTAGCGCGGGCCGGAGCCGCTCCGGCTCGGTCGTCGGGATCGGCCTGCGGAGCTCAAGCGGGAAGCCCATGCGCTCCTCTCAGATCGGCGACGAGGGCGGTCGTGTCGGCGGCCGCGGGCGCGTCCGGCTGCCAGGCGAGCGCACGCACGCGTGCGGCCCGTCCGTCGCCGTCGAGCTCGAACGCGAGCGCCTCGAGCGCCTCGCGCTGCGCCTCGGCGTCACCGTGGTCGCGGGCGTGCTCGACCCGCAGCAACGCCCACTCCAGCGGTGAGAGCTGCGCCTCCCCCTGCGGTTGGGGCCGGCGCCGGCGCAGCTCGCGGACGACGAGCGTGACGGGGAACGCGAGCAGCGCGACCGCCGCGGCCAGGAGCCCGACGCCGAGCAGCCACGAGGGGGCTCGATACGACGGCTCGGCGACCGGGGCCAGCGTCGCGCCGAACTCGCCGCCCGGACCGAGCGAGGCGTACGCGGGAATCTGCTGCTCGTCAGGGCTCAGGCGCGAGATCGCGTCGAGCGGCGGCCAGAAGACGTTCCGCAGGCGCCGCACCTTGCCTGTCTCCGGGTCCTCGTATTCGACCCGCGCGGGCGTGAACCGGTACGTGCGGCGCTCGCCGCGGCCCTCCTGGGCGCCGAGCACGCTGCCGAGGCGGCTCGGGACGCACGCGATCGTAATGCAGCGGAGGGTCGCGTCCCAGCGCAGCCGCGTGAAGTGGGAGAAGTCCTCCCGCGAGCGCTCGACCCCGCCCTGGATCCGGTAGGGGAGGAAATCGAGCCGCGTCCGGACGCGGTCGGGATCGAGCTTCTCCCGGTCGACGATCACGTCCACCCGCGCGTGGACGAAGTCGCCGAAGAGATGGGCGGTGGGCGTCAGCGCCCGGCTCGTCGCGAAGTCCCGGCCGGGTGGCGGCGCCGCCTGGTCGCCGTCGTCCGCACAACCGGCGAGCAGGACCATCGACGCCGCTGCGAGCGCGAGCCTCCTCACGCGCGCCCCCGCGTGAACAGCCGCTGGTCGGCCCAGGTGAGAAAGGAGAAGAGGACGTCGCGGTGCTCGTGCGACGAGACGAGCACCGGCTCGAGGTCGAGCGCGCGCAGCCGGCGGAGCAGCTCGCGGCGACGCTCCTCGTTCTGCTCGCGCCGCCGCGCGGCCTCGCCCGTGCTCACTCGGACGAGCCCGCCGCCCGCCGAGCCCTCCGGCGGCGCGAACGGGACGACCAGCCCGCCAACGTCCGGGAAGCTCTGCTCCCAGACCGGATCCTGGATCACGACGGGCACGACTTCCCAGCGGCGCTCGAGCGCCCAGAGCCAGTCGTCGCGCTCGGGCTCGACGAGGAAGTCCGAGAGCACGAACACGAAGGTGCCTGCGGGCAGGTCGCGCGGGTGCTCGATCAGGTGCTGCAGACCGCGCGCGACGGTGTCGTTCGGGGCGCGGAAAGGGCGGTTCAGGTCGAGCTGGCCGAGCTCCCCCTCGCTCCGCGGCGGATGCCACAACGGCGCCTCCTCGCCCTCGTCGAAGTAGCCGAGCAGCCCGCGTGCCGCAACGGCGCTGTCGCCGATCAGGCGGACGCACTGGCGAAGCGCCTCGGCCTTGTCGAGCCACGGCCACGGCTCGCCGAACGCGAACATCGACGGCCGCCGGTCGCAGAGCACGACGACACGCGGCGCCTCCTCGGCGAAGTGCTCGCGGACGACGAACTCGTCGGTGCCGCGGGCGAGCGAGAGGCGCGCCGAGGCGGGCCAGTCGATCTTGCCGACGTCATCGCCGGGCCGGTACGGCCGTGAGGCGGCGACATCGGATCCCGCGCCGCGGCGGGCGCTGTGCAGGCCGCCGAACGCGAGCCCGAGCACGCGGCGACGGGGGATCAGCGGAAAGGTTGCGGTCACCCGGCGAGCGCGACCGGCTCTTCGAGCTCCGTGCCGGGCCGGGGGGCGAGCGCGAGGCATTGCTCGCGGAAGCGGGACGCGGCGGCGTCCCAGCCGATCTCACGCGCGGTGGCGACAAAGCTCGGCGTGAAGACGATCCGATGCATCGTCACGGGGAGGAAGAGCCGCTCCACGTCGACCGGCGTGACGTAGGCGCGCCCGTCGAGCAGCGCCCACGCGCGGATCGCGCGCTCGAGCGCGAGGCTGCCGCGCACCGAGGCGCCGATCGCGACCCCGTCGAACTCGCGAGTCGCCCGCACGAGCTGAATCGTCCAGCGTCGGATCGCGGGGTCGAGATAGACCTCCTCGACCGCGTGGCGGAGGGCGCGGACACCGTCGAGGTCGACGACCGGGCGGAGCGTGCTGAGCGGATGCGCGCGCAGCTGCGCCTCGACGATCTGGAGCTCGTCCTCCTCGCTCGGATAGCCGAGCGCGGTGCGCATGAAGAAGCGATCGAGCTGCGCCTCGGGGAGCGGGAAGGTCCCCTCCTGCTCGATCGGGTTCTCGGTCGCGAGCACGAGGAAGGGGTCGGGCAGCGGCCTGGTGACGCCGTCGATCGTCACCTGCGTCTCGGCCATCGCCTCGAGCAGAGCCGACTGCGTCTTCGGCATCGCCCGGTTGATCTCGTCCACCAGCACGACGTTCGCGAAGACCGGGCCGGCGCGGAACTCGAAGTCGCGCTCCTTCTGGTCGAAGACCGAGAGCCCGGTGACGTCGGTCGGCTGCAGGTCGGGCGTGCACTGGATGCGCGCGTTGGTGGCGCCCTCGACGCTGCCCGCGATGGCACGAGCGAGCACCGTCTTCGCGGTCCCCGGCACATCCTCGAGCAGCACGTGACCGCCGCAGACGAGCGCTGTCAGGACGAGCTTGATCTCCTCCGACTTGCCGCGCACGACGGTCTCGATGTTCCCGAGCAGCCGTGCCGCCAGGTCGGCCGCCGCGACGCCGCCGCCGCTCTCGCCCGCCGTGCTCATTCGTCGCCGACCCCTCGCATCTGACATGTCAGCCTAAACGCGGGTCCAGCCGCGCGCAACGCCCGTCAGGGCTCGGTGTGGACGATCACGTCGGCGACGTCGGGCCGGGCGCGGCGCAGCCGCTCCTCGACCTGGCTCGCCCGCGCGTGCGCCTCCGCGAGCGTCGAGCCCGGGTCGAGCCCGAGCGTCAGGAAGGCGACGACGCCCTTCTCGGTCCGCAGCAGCCGCAGCTGCCGGGGCGGCCCGCCGGCCGCCCGCGCGACGGCGTCCTCGATCTCGGCCGCGTCCACCTCCTCGCCCGCGTCGACCTCGGCGAGCGGCTCGAGGTGCGTCTGCACGGAGCAGAGCTCGGGCACGGCGCGGAGGATCTCGCGCTCGACCTGCTCGGCGATCTCGTGCGCCTCTTCGAGCGAGAGGTCGCCCGGCAGCTTCAGGTGAAGCGAGAGCTCGGGTCGCCCGTCGAGCGAGACGATGCTGAGGTTGTGGATCTCGCGGACGCGCGGGACCAGGAGAGCGGCGGCATGCGCGCGCTCCCGCAGCGCCGCCTCCCGTTGCCCGGGCTCGACGTGGACGACGACGTCGATCCCCGGCAGCGCACGCTCGAGCGCCTCCTCGACCCGGTCGGCGGTCGCATGCCCCTGCCCGACCGCGGCGCCGGGCGAGACGGAGATGACGGCGTCCGCGAACGTCCGTCCGGCAGCCTGGCGCAGGCGCAGGCGCTCGAGCTGAACCGGCGGCTCGATCCGGGCGATCGCGGCGCGTGCCGCCGCCTCCGCGTCGGCCGGCGCCCGGTCCATCAGCACGTCGACGTTGCGCCGGATCAGCCGCGACGCGGCCACGAGCACAAGCGCGGCGACGAAGAGGGCGGCGATCGAGTCGCCTCCGGGGTAGCCGGCCGCCGCGGCGATCAGCCCCGCCAGCACCGCGAGCGTGCCGGCGAAGTCGCTGCCGAAGTGAAGCGCGTTCGAGCGCAGCGCCTCGCTGCTGTAGCGCCGCGCCGTCCGGAGCGAGACGACCGTGCGGCCGAGATCGATCGCGAGCACGAGCCCGACGACCGCGAAGGCCCACCACGTCGGGTCGACCTCGCTCTCGAGCCTTCCCGTCAGGCGCGTGACCGCGAGCGCCGCCACGAGGACGCTCACCAGCCCGAGCACGGACGCCTCGGCGAGCGCCGCCAGATGCTCGGCCTTGCCGTGGCCGTACTGGTGGGCGCGGTCTGCGGGCCGGCCGGCGACGCCGATCGCGAAGAAGGTGAGCAGCGCGGCGACGAGGTCGGTGCCGGAGTGGAGCGCCTCGGAGATCAGGCCGAGGCTGCCGCTGGCGAGGCCGGTGACCAGCTTCAGCGCCACGAGAGTCGCCGCCGCGCCGATCGAGACGAGCGCGGTGCGGCGCTGCGGGGTCATGCGGCGAAGGCTAGATCAGTACCAGCTGCCGCGGCGGAAGCCGCCGAACGCCAGCCCGAGGATCGCGAGCACGATCCCCCAGATGGTGTAGCCGGCGATCAGCAGGACGATGCCGATGATGACGAGGATTGCTCCGATTCCCATGCGCCGGACTATCTCACGGCGCACCGGACGGCAAACGCCCCGGGCGGCTTTACGGAGCCTTGACCGCCCCGTGGC
Source organism: uncultured Gaiellaceae bacterium (assembly GCA_963737455.1). Lineage (GTDB taxonomy): Bacteria > Actinomycetota > Thermoleophilia > Gaiellales > Gaiellaceae > Gaiellasilicea. The sequence goes on from CAVTSN010000020.1 coordinate 89,303, forward strand.
TACCGTGACGTCGATGCGCCGCGCGCTCCTGCTCGTCTCCGTCCTTCTCTCGCTCGCCTTCGCCGGCGAGGCTGCGGCCGAGGAGGTCGTCGTCGCGGACGACCAGGGCCGCTCGATCCGGTTCGACGTGCTCGCCGAGGGGGCCGACGTGGAGTGGTACGCCGCGCTGCTCCGAGCGGCGCCGCACGCCGACGAGATCTCGACCGTCCGGATCGACCTCGTCACGCCCGCAGAACTCGCCGATCGGTGCGGGCAGCAGGCTGCAGGCTGCTACCGCCGCAAGGTGATCACCGTCGCCGCCGCGGAGAACGGGGCGAACGCGCACACGCTCGTCCACGAGTACGGCCACCACATCGACGCGACGCGCGGCGTCGCGGGAGCGCGGGAGCCGAACGGCTCGAGCACATGGTGGCGCGCCCGCGGCGTCGCTCGCCTGGTCGCGCTCCGCAGCGCCTACCACGGCTATGTCCGCTCGTGGGACCGCAACATCGCCGAGATCTTCGCCGAGGACTACGCGCGGCTCGCCCGTCCGGGCAGCCGGCACAGGATCCCGTGGCTGGAGGAGCCCAACGAGGCGGTGCTCGCCGCGATCCTCCACGATCTCGGTCTCGGCCCGGAGCCCACGCTCGGAACGCCGCCGCAGCTGAAGCCGGTCGTGCTCTCGCGCAGCGGCAGGCTCGCGCCGAACCGAACCGCGACCCGCACCTTCGGCCTGCTCGGCCCCGGCCGGCGCGTCCGCGCGACGGTCGAGGTCGCGGGCGCCTCAGCGGCCGGCGTCCGCGCGCGCCTCGAGCTGAGCTGCGACGGCAGGCGGATCTCGACGCGCACCATCGCCAGAGGGATGAAGGTCGTCAGCATCGACCGTCCAGACCTCGGCCCGGCCGAGGACTGCGCCGTGACGCTGACGAACACCGGCGGCGCCGCACGGAGCTTCGCCCTCTCGGTCCGGCTCTCGGTCTCGCTCTAGCTCAGAGGTTGCCGCGCAGGGCCTGCTCGCGCTCGATCGACTCGAAGAGGGCCTTGAAGTTCCCCTCGCCGAACGTCGTCGCGCCGTGCCGCTCGATCACCTCGAAGAAGAGCGTCGGCCGGTCCTGCGCCGTCTTCGTGAAGATCTGCAGCAGGTAGCCGTCCTCGTCGCGGTCGGCGAGGATCCGCAGCCGCTTCAGGTCGCCGTAGTCCTCGTCGATCTCGCCGACGCGGCCCTCGACCTCGTCGTAGTAGGCCTCGGGAGTGTCGAGGAAGATGACGCCGCGGTCCTTCAGCGTCTCGATCGTCTGGACGATGCTCGACGTCTGCAGCGCGATGTGCTGGACGCCGGGGCCCTCGCTGAACTCGAGGTACTCGTCGATCTGGCTCTTGCGCTTGCCCTCGGCCGGCTCATTGATCGGGAACTTGATCTTGCCGGCGCCGTCCGCCATCACCTTGCTCATCAGCGCGGAGTACTCGGTCTGGATCTGGTCGTCGCCGAAGTGGACGATGTTCGTCATCCCGAAGACGCGCTCGTAGAACTCGACCCACTCGTTCATCTTCCCGAGCTCGACGTTGCCGACGACGTGGTCGATCGCGATCAGGCCGACGCCGCTGCCGGCACGGCCGTTCTGCCGAGAGCGAGACGTAGCCGGGCAGGTACGGGCCGTCGTAGTCGGCGCGGTTGACGAAGGTGTGGACGTTCTCGCCGTAGGTCTCGATCGTGGCCAGCTCGACGCGCCCGTGCTCGTCCTCCGCCCAGCGCGGCTCGGCGACGCTGGTGGCGCCGCGCTCGACGGCGGTGCGGTAGGCCGCGGTGACGTCCGGCACCTGCAGGGCGACGTCCTTCGCCGCGTCGCCGTGCTTCGCCGCGAAGCGGATGATCTCGCTGTCCGAGCGGAGCCCGCTCGTGAGCACGAACCTGATCTCGCCCTGCTCGAGGACGTAGGAGGCGCGGTCGCGGACGCCCGTCTCCGGCCCGGCGTAGGCGACGCGGTCGAAGCCGAGCGCCTGCTCGTACCAGAAGGCCGCCTGCTTGGCGTTTCCCACCCAGAGCTCGACGTGATCCCACCCGTCGAGCGGCATGAAGTCCGTGTCTGCCACCGCGACGATCTTACTCGGCGGCGGATGGGCGCCGGGGTGCGCCACGCGTTCGCGGCGCACCCCGGCGAGGTGATCAGGCGGAGAGGAGCCGGTCGAAGAAGGAGCGGTAGCGCTGGAGCGCGATCCGCAGATCCTCGGTCGAGACGTCCTCGTCGTTGTCCCACTGCGACTCGAGCCGCGACCGCTCGGCCGAGAACGTCTCGGCCAGCCGCTGCATCAGCTCGGCGACGAGCGTGTCGGCCTCCTTGACCGCGTCGCGGGGGTCGTCGACGAAGGCGGCCTGGATACTCGTCCAGCTCTCGCCGAAACGGTCGCGGTCGGCCGCCTCGAAGAGCGGCTCGCGCTCGGCGTCCGTCTGCGTCTCATCCGCGCCGGCTTCGACTTCCTCCGCCTCGCGGACGAGGTCGGCCGTGCCCGGACGCGTGTCCTCCTGGACGGCCTCGCGCTCGGTCTCGGTGCGCTCGCTCATGACCTGACCTCCTCACGGTCGCGGTCACCCTCGAGCAGTTCGGCGAAGAGCGACCTGAAGTGGACCATCGCCTGACGGAGCGACTCCGTGTCGCTCTCGCCGGCGAGGCGATGTCCGTCGCGGAAGTTCTCGACCACATCGGGGTAGTCGACCGAGACGTCGGCGGCACGACGCTCGAAGTCGTCGGCGACCGGGTAGCCGCGGTCGGACATGACCCGCTGGACGAGCTCGTCGGCCTCGCGGACGGCCGCCTCGGGCTCGTCGACGAAGCGCGCCTGCACCTGCTTCCACTCCTCGGCGTACCGCGCCCGGACTCCGTCCGAGAGCGAGACGATCTCGAGCTCATCGTGCCGCTTCCGGCGCTCCGACAGCTCACGCTCGGCGGCGCGGCGGTCACCGGTGTCCTCGACGACACGGTCGTACTCCGGCCCGAAGCCCTCGCGCAGCTGCTCCGACCGGCGCTTGCGCATCGTGGCTGCCGCGACGAGCACGAGTGCGGCGAGCACGATCACGGCAAGCACGATCCAGACCCACGTATCCATCTGTTAACTCCTCCTCTTCGGGCAAGGCGCCCGTTCGGGAGGAGTTGTGCCCGCAGGTGCGCCGCGGTAATCCGGCTATTCGGAGGCGGGCGCGGGTGGCCGCCGCCGCGCGGCCAGGATCCCGGCTGCGATCAGGACCCCGCCGAGCACCTGCACGAGCGTCATCTGCTCGTCGAGGAGCACGACCGCGAAGACGGCGGCGACGAACGGCTGCAGGTTGGCGACGAGCGTCGCGCGCGAAGGGCCGATCCGGTGCAGGGAGCGGAACCAGAGCACGTTTGTGGTCACGAGCGGCCCCAGCGTCGCGAACGCGAGCAGCAGCCAAACCTCCCAGCCGAGTGCGTAGTCCTGCTCGAGCGTCTGCGGGGCACCGACGATCGCGATCAGGACCCAGCCAAGCGAGAGGACGACGGCGCTGATCCGCGACGCGGAGTAGCGCTCCATCAGCGGCGCGATCGCGACCGAGTAGGCGGCCCAGGTGGCGGCCGTCGAGATCCCGAGCAGGTCGCCGCGCAGGTCGCCGGAGAGGCCGCTCGAAGCGCCGAGCGCCACGAGTCCCACTCCGGCGAACGAGACCGCGGCGGCCACCCAGAACCGACGCGACAGCCGCTCCAGCCCGAACGCGAGCCCGATCAGCGCCGCGAAGATCGGGGTCGCGCCGAGGATCAGCGCGATCGTCGAGGCACTCGTCTTCTCGAGCGCGTAGACGAAGGAGAGCTGGTTGAGCCAGAGGCAGAGCGCCGCGACGACGACGAGCAGCAGGTCGGAGCGTCGGATCCGCAGCGACCGCTCGGCGACGATCGCGATCCCGAGGAAGATCACCGCCGCGGCGCCGTAGCGGACGGTCGCGTAGGCGAGCGGCTGGAACCCGTGCGTGAGGATGTAGCGCGTGACGGTGAGGTTGAGCGCCCAGAGCACGACCGTCGTCAGCAGCATCAGCTCCGTGCTCACCGGTCGCCGCATTCGCCTGAGCCTACGCAGCCCCGGACTCGTTACGCTTGGCCGCGAATGGCCGAGCCCTCGATCCGCGACATCGACGCCCTCGTCGGGCCGGCGACGCCGCACTTCGCCTTCCAGATCCGCGCCCGCGTGCGCGACCTGATCCGCGATCTCCCGTCCGACCATCCCGTGCGGCGCTACGGCGAGGAGAAGGCGCGGCTGCTCGAGGACCTCGGGCACGCGTCCTCGAAGGCCGAGCAGGGCGGCAAGGAGCCGCGCACGCGGATCGGCTGGTCGGAGCTGCCGAGCTCCGCACCGGCGTACGAGCCGCTGCCGAAGCGGTGACCACGTTCAGCGGCGCCTCGGTCTTCGTGACCGGCGGCTCACGGGGGATCGGCAAGGCGATCGCGCTCAACTTCGCCGCCCTCGGCGCGACGCGCGTCGCGATCGGCTACCTCCGCTCCGACAGCGCCGCGGAGCAGACGGCAGAGGAGTTGACGGCGCTCGGCGCGCAGCCGGTCCTGATCCGCGGCAACATCTCCTCCGACCGCGTGCTCGAGGAGGTCGCCTTGCTGGGTGCGCTCGACGTGCTCGTCCACAACGCCGCCACCGGCGTGATCCGCCCGGCGCTCGAGACCGAGGACAAGCACTGGGACTGGACGATGACCGCGAACACGCGGGCTCTGCTCGCACTGACGCGCGTGGTCGCGCCGCAGATGCTGCCGGGCGCCTCGATCATCGGGCTCTCCAGCCTCGGCTCCCAGCGCGTGCTCGAGAACTATTCGCTCGTCGGCACGTCGAAGGCGGCGCTCGAGGCGCTGATCCGCTACCTCGCCGTCGAGCTGGCCCCGTACGGCATCCGGGCGAACGGCGTCTCCGGCGGCGTCGTCGACACGGGCGCGCTCGAGCACTTCCCGAACAAGGACGAGATGCTCCGCTTCGGCGGCGACAACCCGGCCGGGCGGCTCGTGCGGCCGGAGGACCTCGCCGACGCGGTCGCGTTCCTCTGCTCGCCGGCGGCCGAGATGATCCGGGGCCAGACGCTGATCGTCGACGGCGGCTACTCCCTCCGCGCCTGATGGAGCCGACCGACCACAACCGCCGCGCCTTCGACGACGCGCACCGCACCTCCGAGAACGTGCTCCAGGTGCCGGGGATGCCGGACCGGATCCGCGAGCGGCTGCAGGGCGCGAGCGGCCACCGGGTCCTCCACCTCTTCAGCGGCACCGGCCGCGAATCCGTCGACCTGGCCGATCTCGGCGCCCTCGTCACCGGCGTCGACGACGACGAGGCCTCGATCGAATCGGCACGCCGCCGGGCGCCCGAGCTGCCGTGGGTGCACGCCGACGTGCACTCGCTGCCGCCGGAGCTCCTGCTCGGCCGCTGGGATCTCGTCTACCTCGGCCACGGCTCGCTCGGGCGCCTGCGCGCCGCCGAGCCGTTCGCCGGCGGCGTCGCGGCGGCGCTCCGCCCCGGCGGTGTGCTCCTCCTCCACGACGAGCATCCCGCGGCCGCAGCGCTCGACGCCTTCGGCCGCTGGCGCGGCGACTACTTCGCCTCGGTCGGCGTCGGCGAGCTCGTCACCGCCATCGCGGCGGCGGGGCTGCAGCTCCGCGGGCTCGAGGAATGGCCGGGCAAGGACGCCCACGTCCCGGGCCACCTCGTGCTGGCGGCGGAGAAGCCCGGCGCTTAGGAAACCCCGGCCACGGGGAGGAACGTGGCCATGGGAATCTCAGTCAGCATTCTGTTGATCGCAGTCGGCGCAATCCTCACCTGGGGCGTGACGACCGAAGCCGAAGGCCTCGACATCAACGCCATCGGCGTCATCCTGATGATCGTCGGCATCCTCGGGCTCGTCATCTCGATGCTCTTCTGGTCGAGCTGGGGTGGCTTCCGGCGCCGCGCCGCGTACGTCGAAGGCGGCCCGGTCAGAACGACGACGGCCGCCGCTCCTCGCCGGACGACCGTGGTCGAGGAAGAGGACGTCGCACCCGCTCCACCGCCTCCGTAGGCGCTAGCGCCTGCGGAACAGGGATCGCCCGAGGTCGCCGGCCACGTAGCCGGCGATCTTCGGGTTCTCCTGCAGGCGCCGCAGCGAGTACTCGTACCACTGCTGCCCGAAGGGGACGTAGATCCGCAGCCGGTGCCCGTCGGCGACGAGCCGGTCGCCGAGTTCCGGCCGGACGCCGAGCAGCATCTGGAACTCGTACCGGTCCGGCGTCAGCTCCCGCTCCCGCAGCAGCCGCAGCGCCTCGTCGACGAGCCACTCGTCGTGGGTCGCGATCGCCGGGTAGCAGCCGCCGTCGAGCAGCGTCTCGAGCGAGCGCACGAAGCTCTCGCGCACGGCGCGGTCGTCGCGGAACTGGATCGAATCCGGCTCGACGTAGATCCCCTTGCAGAGCCGGACGCTCGCCCCTGCGAGCGCGGCCGCATCGTCCACGGTGCGCTTCAGCGAGGCCTGGAGCACAGGGCCGACGCGGCCGTGGCCCTCGGCGCGCAGCTCCCGGAAGAGGCGGAGCGTGTCGTCGGTCGTCGAGGAGTCCTCCATGTCGATCCGGACGAAGCGGTTCGTCGGCTCGGCGGCGGCGATCACCGTTTCGACGTGCCGCTTGCAGAGGTCATAGCCGAGCTTCAGTCCTAGCCCGGTCGGCTTGACGCTGACGTTGGCGTCGAGGCCGTCCTGCTCGAAGGCGTCGAGCGCGGCGACGTACTCGGCCGCGATCGCCGCCGCCTCGTCCTCGCGTTCGACCTCCTCCCCGAGTACGTCGACGGTCGCGAGCTTTCCCTGCGCGTTCAGGTCGGCGACGGTCCGCCGCGCATCGGCGAGCTCCGGGCCGGCGATGTACCGGGACGAGAGCTTCTCCACGACCCGTTTCGGGACGGCCGGGAGCAGCGTGACGACGGCGCGGTCGAGCAGGGACACGGCGCGAGACTCTAGCCAGGTGACGCCGCTGACGCACCTGGCGTGCGCCTGGGCGTGCACAGCGGCGTCAACACACCCAGCGTGCGTACAACGCTTGCTGTGGGCACGCTCATGAGCTCGGCCCGCTGGCCTCGTCGGCCCCACCGAGCTCAAAGCGACTCGTGGCGTCACGATCGCGCTCGTATCGTCTCGTGAGCGGAAACGGCGGCAACCAGGACTCGCGACGGACGGTCCAGAGCTCGTAGGTTGGCCTCAGTTGGTCAGGGGCATCCAGGGATCCCAAGTTGACTTCGACTTCGTCTGCGCTGCGCGAGAAAACGGAGGAGCCGCAGCGGGGACAGAAAGACCGCCCGGCGTAGTCGCGTGTTTCGCCATCGATCGTGACCGCATCCTCAGGGAACACCGCGGAAGCGTGAAAGAGGGCCCCATGGTGCTTGCGGCAGTCGAGACAGTGACAAATGCCGACCCGGTATGGGAGTCCCGACGCCACAATCCGGACGTCGCCGCACAGGCAACCGCCGGTGAATCGGTCCATGCTTCGTCTCCTCCAATCGAACGGTCGGAATGGAAACAACGGTCACTGCCTGGCGCACGACACCTCGGAGCAAGCCGAGATGCACACCCAGCGTACGCGCCGCCGTATCGCACAGGGGCAGCGCTCGACCCACTCGGTGGCGCCGGCGGCCCGGCGCGTCAGCGCTCTTGCATGAAGCCCTGACGGGCTGCCGAGACGAGCGCCACCGCCTCGGGGAAGAGCACGCGCATCGCGTCGCGGAGCGCGATCGCCTGCTGGTCGATCGCACCGCTCGTCTGCACCTGCTTCAGCGCGGCTGCCGTCAGCTCGACGGCGGTGTTCAGCGTCAACGTCGCGAACTGCTCCCGCTGCGCCTCGTGCACCGACTCGGCCTGCTGCTCGGCGAACTCGCGCAGACCGCGCAGGAGATCCTCGGGATCGCCGCCGAACGGGAAGCCTCCGAAACCGCCGCCTTCCATGCTCCGAGGTTACCGGAGCGGGATTCGGTAAGAGCCGGCGACGTCCGCGAAGAGCGCCTCGACCACCTCCCCCGCCCCCTTCATCGCGGCCGCGAACGGCGAGCCCTGCGCGACGCCCCCGAGCGCCACCTCGAGCGTCCGCGTCGCGGCGCCGATCTCGTCGAGTCGCGCCGGCGTCGCGAGCATGGGCGGCGCCCCGAGGACGCGCTGGAGCTCGAGCGCCGCCTCCTCGGCCTCCTCGATCCCCGCCGGGTTCTCGGTCACCCGCAGCGCCGCGAGCTGCGAGCGGAGCTCGTCGAGGTCGCCGCCCGCCGCCGTCTCCTCCGCCAGCTCGCAGAGCGCGACGATCGAGATCGCGTCGCGGAGGCGCTGGCGCTCGGCGACCGGCTCTCCGTCGCCGTCGAGCGCGAGCCACGTGCGCCCGCCGTCCCCCTCCTCGAACGCGCAGACGTACAACCGCTCGCCTGGGTGCGGCTCGGCGGCGAGCACGGCATCGGCACCGGTCGCCGCCACGATCCGCGAGAGCTCCCCGGCCAGCGTCATCGCCGCAACATACGATGGAATCGTGCTCGAGGAGGCGGCACTCACGCTCGCGATCCTGGCCTTCGCGCTCTCGATCGCCGCGCTCGCGCTCGCGCGCAGGCGCCCGGCAGACCCGACCGAGTCCGCGCGCAGCGAACTCGAGACGCTCGTCGCCGAGCAGACGGCCGCCAGCGCGGACGAGCTGAAGGCGCGGCTGGCCCGGCTGCGCGCGGACTCGCTCTCGACCCTCGCCGAGGACGAGCGGCGGATCGCCGACGAGCGGCGCCAGGAGCTGGCCGAGCGGGAGCGCGCCGTCGGCGTCGAGCTCGCGGAGGCGCTGGCAGCGACCACGCGGCGCGTCGACGAGCGCCTCCGCGGCTGGCGCGACGATCTCGACCGCACGCAGCAGGCGCTCGAGACCGAGCAACGGCGGCTCGAACAGCGGCAGAAGCAGCTGATCGCCGAGGCCGAAGCGCGGATCGAGGCAGAGGCGTCCGAGCTCGTGGCCACCTCGGACGAGCAGCGCGCGTCCGTGCTCAGACTGCGCGAGGAGCTCGAGCGCGCGGCGCAGCAGGCTGTGGCGGAGGCCCTCGAGGAGCTCGAGGCGCACACGAGCGAGCGCCGGCGCGTGATCGAGGAGATCGCAGAGCGGCTGCGACGGCGCGAGCAGGCGCTCACCGAGCAGGTCGAGCGCGCCGAGACGGAGGCGTCGCGGCGGATCGAGGCGTCGTTCGCCGACATCGAGCGCCGCCAGGTCGAGCAACTGCAGCGCGCGGTCTCGCGCGAGGCGGAACGCCACGCCGAGGCGGCGGCGGTGCAGTTCGACGCGACGATGCGGTCTGCGCGCGAGGAGGCGGCAGGGCGGCTCTCGCGCGAGCTCGACCGTGCGGTCGAGACCTTCGTCCGCCAGGCGGACACCGTCTTCGCCGAGCGGCTCACACAGACGGGCGACGCCGGCCAGCAGCGGCTCGAGCAGCGCCAGCGCCAGGCCCAGGCTGCCTTCGAGCGCCAGCGCGACGAGCTCGTCGCCTCCTTCCAGGAGCGCGTCGCGGCGGCCGATGCCGACCTCAGGCGGATGCTCGGCGCGTTCGCCGCCGAGGCCGAGGCCGAGCGGACCGCGATCTCCGAGCGTCTATCCGACCTCCACCGCCGCGTGGACGAGGCCTCGGCACTGCGCCGGGCCTAGACATTTCCTGACTAACAACCGCACGCAGGGAACGTCTCTTGCAGCACGAACACGCGCACCATGGCTGACACCACCGAGCTGATCGACAGGGGTAGCGAGCGGGCAAAGGTCGAGTCCTGGCGTCTGCACGTCCTGATCGAGGCCGGCTATCCGCTCCCGCTCGCGGAGAAGATCGCGGCCGCGCTCGACGCCGACCTGCACGAGGCAGTCGAACTGGTGCACCAGGGCTGCGATCCCCGCACCGCAGCCGAGATCCTGCTCTGAATTCACTGCGCAAGGACACCGGCAAAGCCGGTGCCCGCGCGAAGACCCCTGAAGGGGCCGCTTCGCGGCCCGTCCTGCCGTAACTCCCTACGCCTCGTCGAGGCCGGGGCCGACCGCCACGAGCGCCGCGCCCGCTGACGCAGCGGCGACCGCGAGGACGAACGACGCCTTGGTGCCGTAGGCGTCGATGAGGATCCCGCCGAGCGCCATCCCGCCCGAGAAGCCGGCGAAGACCGCCGTCGTGATCCACGAGAACGCCTCGGTGGCCGTCCCGCGCGCGGCGACAGCATCGACGAGCCCGTACGCCGACATCACGACCGGGGCGATCGCCAGCCCGGCGACGAAGGCGAGCACGGCCATGCTCGGCAGCGACCAGCCGAGCAGCGGCAGGGCGAGGCCGAACGCGAGCAGCACCGCAGAGATCCGCAGCATCGGCAGGGGCGGGAGCGTCACGCGCGCCCCCGCGACGAGCCCGCCGACGAGGCTGCCGCCGGCGAAGAGCGAGAGGGGAATGCTGCCGAGCTCGGCCCCGCCGTGGCCCTCCGCGAAGGCTGGGAAGCCGACCTCCGTGCCGCCGAAGCCGATGCCGAGGCATGCCGAGAGCCCGGTCAGGGTCAGCACGCCGCGCGACGCGAGCGCTCCCAGGATCGACGCGTGCCTCTCGACCTCGGGCCGCCAGGCGCGCACGGGCTCGGCGAGCGCGATCAGCAGCGTGCCGACACCTCCCGTCGCCGCCGCGACGCCGAGCGCGAGCACCGGCGACGCGGCCGCGGTCAGCAGGGCGACGAGCAGCGGCCCGACGATGAAGGTGATCTCCTGCAGCGACGCCTCGAGCGCGTACGCGGCGGCGCGCAACTCGGCATCGGCGAACATCCGCGGCCAGAGCGAGCGCAGCGAGGCCCCGACCGGAGGCATCAGCGCCCCGGCCGCAGCTGCGGCCAGGCCGACGAACGCCAGTGGCGCGTCGAGCCAGCGCCAGCACGCACACGCCGACCACCAGCGTCGGGAAGACGACGGCGCGCGTGAGCAGGATCCGAGCCTGCCCGCGACGATCGACGCGGCGGCCGGCGATCGGAGCGCCGATCGCCGTGGCGACGAAGTAGCCCCCGGAGACGGCGCCCGCGGCCGCATAGCTCCCGCCGTTCTCGCGGACGAGGAGCAGCAGCGCCAGCCCGATCATCCCCGCAGGCAGGCGCGCCAGCATCCCGCTGAGCACGAGCCGGCGCACGTGGGGGACGCGGAAGAGGGCGCCGTAGCGCGCGAGTCCGAGCGGCGGGACGGCTTCCGTCACGAATTCGATCATCTACGCTCGACCGTGATGAAGGTCGAGCCTCTGCTCTACGGCGACAAGAAGGTCTTCACCGTCGCGGGCTTCAACCGCGGGGTCGCGGACTGGCTCACACGGCTGCCGACGCTCTGGATCGAGGGCGAGGTGACGGAGCTGCGGCGGAGCCCGAACTGGGGCAGCGTCTTCTTCACGCTCAAGGATCCGGACGACGGCGCCTGCCTGCCGGCCTCGATCCCACGCCGGACCTTCGACGCGCTCAAGCTCGACCTCGCCGAGGGCGAGCGGATCCACGTGCTCGGCCGCCCCGAGCTCTTCGCGGCGAAAGGCGAGTTCCGCCTCCGCGCCCTGTCGCTCGAGCGCTTCGGCCTCGGCGAGCACCTCGCCGCGATCGAGCGGCTGAAGCAGACCTTGGCGGCGGAGGGCCTCTTCGACGCCTCCCGGAAGCGGCCGCTCCCCCGCTTCCCGCGCCGGATCGGACTCGTCACCGGCAGCGATGCGGCCGCGCGCCGGGATGTGATCTCGACGATCCAGGTCCGCTTCCCGCCCGCGCGCGTGCTCGTCGCGGAGACGCTCGTGCAGGGGCCGCGCGCCGCGGCCGGGATCGTCGAGGCACTGGAGACACTCGCGCGCGCGCCCGGGATCGACGTGATCGTCCTCACCCGCGGCGGCGGCAGCTTCGACGACCTGCTCCCCTTCAGCGACGAGCGGGTCGTGCGGGCCGTCGCCTCCTGCCCGGTCCCGGTCGTCTCGGCGGTCGGGCACGAGCAGGACACGCCGCTGTGCGACCTCGCGGCAGACGTGCGAGCGTCGACGCCGACGGCCGCCGGGAAGCTGGTCGTGCCAGACTTCGAGGCGCTTCGTGTCGAGCTGACGCGGGCGCGGAGCTCGCTCGAGCGCTCCGTCCGCCGGACGACCGAGCGGGAGCGCGAACGGCTCGCCCGCACCCGCTCGGCGCTCGAGCGCGGCGCGCGCACGACGCTCGCCCGCGACCACCGGCGAGTGGCGACGCTCGGAGAGCGCCTACGGCGCGGGCCCGTGCTGCTGCTCGAGCGGCGTCGCAGCGCGATCGAGCGGGCAGAAGGCCGGCTGACCGCGCTCTCGCCACGGGCGACGCTCAACCGCGGCTACGCGATCGTGCGCTCGGCCGACACGGTGCTGCGGACCACGGCCGGCCTCTCGGCCGGAGCGGCGGTCGAGGTCGAGCTCGCCGAGGGCTCGTTCGGCGCCCGGGTGGAGGACGTGCGTGAGTGAGCTGACGTTCGAGACCGCGCAGAAGGAGCTGGAGCAGATCGTCGAGCGGCTCGAGCGCGGCGAAGCGGAGCTCGACGAGGCGATCGCGCTCTGGGAACGCGGCGAGGAGCTGCTGCGCTTCTGCCTCACGCGGCTCGAGACCGCCGAGGGACGGATCGAGGAGCTGGCCCAGCGCGCGGCGAGCACGGCACCGCTTCCTGCCGATTCGGAGCCTCGTTAGGGATCGCTTCGTGGCTCGGCCCTCGAACGAGATGCTTCCGTACCACTCCGCCTCGCCCGTCTCACCGCCGCTGGGGAAGCTCGTCCAGGAGCTCGCGCATCGGCTGCGCGAAGCCGACGCACGCTGAGCTAGACGAGCTCGCTCCCGAGCGCGACGAGATCCTCCCACGCGCGGGACGGGTCGCCCGACAGCGCCAACGTCTCGGCGCCAGGCACGTCCTGCTCGACGACGCCGCCGAAGACGACGCAGCGGGTGGCGCCGGCGCGGCGCACGACCTCCCCCGGCGCCTTCCCGAGCGCCGTCGTCGCGTCGACGCGGCCCTCGCCGGTGACGACGAGGTCGAAGGCGCTGGCGTCGAAGCCGACAGCGTCGAGCACGTAGGCCGCGCCGGGCACGAGCTCCACGCCGAGCGACGCGAGCGCCGCTCCCAGCCCACCAGCCGCGCCCGTCCGTGGCACGTGCAGCAGCCCTGCGAGCGCGTCCGCCTCGGCGAAGCGGCGCTCGAGCTCGGCGATCGCCGCCGGATCTGCTCCCTTCTGTGGCCCGAAGAGAGACGGCGCCTCGGCCAGCGTCGCCGTCACGTCGCAGACCCCGAGAGCCGGCACGGGTAGCTCGGGGAGGACCTCGAGGAGCCCGGCACCGGCGTCCATCGTCGCCGTGCCGCCGAGCCCGAGCACGAGCCCCTTCGCCCCCGACGCCAGCGCCGCTCGGACCAGCTCGCCGAAGCCGCGGCTCGACGCGGTCAGCGGCTCGAGCCGGTCGGGGTCGAGGGGGACCGCCGCCGCCGACTCGACCACCGCAGTGCCGTCGGGGAGTGCGAGCCACCTCGCGCGCCGCGGCGTCCCGAAGGCGTCGTCGACCACGGCCTCGCGCCACTCGCCGCCGCGAGCGAGCCAGAGCGCCTCGGCCGTGCCTTCGCCGCCGTCGGCGACCGGGAGCTCGACTGCGTCGGCGCCCGCGGCCCGCAGTCCCTCCGCCAGCGCCGCCGCCGCGGCGGCGGCCGTCAGGACGCCTTTGAGGCTAGCCGGGCACGCGAGCGCGCGCACGGCGTCTCTCGGGGGGATGGGTCTCTCCCTCCTCGTCCATCGCCGTCTCGCTCTCATCGGGCATGTCGCGCAGGCTGGCGAACGACAGCCCTTCGCGGGCGAGGAAGATCAGGCCGACGCCGACGCCCACCGACATCTCGATCACCTGCAGCACGAGCGCGTACGCGAACCCGACGGAGTAGGGGACCCCGTACTGGACGAGCGGCAGCGCGACCGCGGCCTGGAGCAGCCCGATGTTGCCCGGCCAGAGCGGGAAGATCGTCGCGACGTTCATCAGCAGCAGCACGAGGCCTGCGGCCGCCATCGAGGGGTGGAGGTCGAACGCGCGCATCGCGACGTAGACCGCGAGCAGCTGCATGAACCAGCCGGCGCACTGGAGCACGATCGCGCCGAAGGCCGGCCACGGCGAGCGCAGCACTGCGAGCCCCTGCCGGGCCATCGAGAGCAGCTGGCGCAGCGACCGCGCACCGTCGAGCGGCCGCTGGTGCCGGCGCGCCGTCACGAACGCGACGGTGAAGAGCACCGCACCCATGATCGAGACGATCACGAGGCTGGTGACGGCCCAGTGTGGGACCTTCGCCGTCAGGGCCACGTACAGGATCAGCAACAGCGCCGCGGGGAGATCGAAGAGCCGGTGCGCGAAGACCGTCCCGACGAGCGTCCCGCTCGCGCCCACGCCGCGGGGAAGGTGGCGCCGCAGCACGGCGACGCGGGCGAGCTCGCCGATCCGGCCCGGGAGCACAGCGTTTCCGAGCAGGCCGACGGAGAAGGCGGAGAAGACCTGGCTGAAGCGGGGCTCCGGCGGGTCGAGCGCCTGGTCGATCGTCAGCTTCCAGGCGAGCGAGCGCAGGAACACCGAGACGAGGTTGAGGCCGAGCGCGAACGCGACCCACGCCCAGTTGACGAGGTCGAACGCGTGATAGACGACGTTCCAGTCCGGCCCGCGCCACCAGAGCAGCGCCGCCACGCTCGCGAGGACCGGCACGCCGAGCGCCGCGCGCAGCCAACGGCTGCGGGGGAGCACGTTCATGCGGCCACCGGCTCGGGCGTGGCGCCGCGCGCGGCCTCGTAGATCTGCACCAGCCGGCGGGCGATGTCCTGCCAGGAGTAGTGGTCGATCGCGAGCTGCCGGGCTGCCGCGCCGAGAGCGACCCTCCCGGCCTCGTCTGCCAGCAGCGCGTCGACGGCGTCCGCCAGCGCAGCGGGGTCGCCGGGCGCGACCGCGACCGAGGTCTCCGGCGTCATCACGTCCCGGTAACCGGGGATGTCCGATGCGACGACCGGTGTCGCGCACGCGAACGCGCGCGTCAGCACCATGCCGAAGCTCTCGCCTCCGAGCGACGGCGCGATCAGCGCCTTGGCCGAGGCCAGCTCGGCCGTCAGCGACTCCTGGGTGAGGAAGCCGAGCACGTCGATGCCGTCGTCCGAGACGCGCAGCCGCGTCAGCAGCAGCCGCACCGCGAGGGGATCGGCGCCGGCGATCCGCAACCGCGCGCCCGTGCGTCGCCGGATCTCCGGCCAGGCACGGAGCAGGACCTGGAGCCCCTTGCGCGGCTCCTGGCGCCCCGCGAAGACGACCCGGTGCTCGCGCCCGCCGGGCTCGACGCCCTCCGGGATGAGCACGCCGTTCGGGACGATCTCGTAGTCGCCCGGGAGCCAGCGCTGAGCGGATGCCCGCGCCTGCTCGGAGACCGCGATGCGCCGGTCGAGACGCTCCTCGAGGAAGCCCCAGACCGGCGTCGCCAGCCGCATCCAGCCGAGCTCGCCGCTCGCGTGGTGCGTCCCGACCATCGGCCCGTCGAAGAGCGCGAGCGCGGCGATGCACGGCGTCGGCGTCATCGGCTCGTGCAGGTGGAGCACGTCGAAGCCCTCGCGCGCGAGCACGCGCTTGATCCGAAAGATGGAGCGCGGGCTGAGGATGATGTTCGGCAGCGATCCGTTCGCCGGCACGATCACCGACCGGCCGATCGGAATTACCTCGGGCGGCGGGTCGCCGTGACGTCCCACGCGCGGATGCAGCGCGCGCGTGAACTGGCCGGGCGGATCGTTCCCCATCACGAGGCGCACGTCGTGGCCGAGCTCGCGCAGGGCGGCGGCCTGCAGCTCCGCGTGCTCCACGACCGCGCCCCAGAAGGACCACGAGAACGGGACGACGATACCCACCTTCATCTCCGCACGAGTCTACGCGCGGCTGCAGAATGGACCGATGCTGCTCGAAGGTGTGCACCACGTGACGCTGATCACGGGCGACGCGCCCCGCAACGTCGACTTCTACACGCGGGTGCTGGGTCTCCGACTCGTGAAGAAGACCGTCAACCAGGACGATCCGACCGTCTATCACCTCTTCTACGCCGACGAGAAGGGCAGCGCCGGCTCCGACATCACGTTCTTCGAGTACCCCGGCGCCGCGCGCGGCAAGGCCGGGCCGGGCATGGTGCACACGATCGTCTGGCGGGTCGGCTCCGACGCTTCGCTCGACTTCTGGGAGCAGCGCCTCGCCGGCGAGGCCGCGAGCGTGACGCGCTCCGACGAGAACCTCACCTTCGAGGACCCGGAGGGCGTGCGCCACGAGCTGCGCGTCGTCGAGACGACGGACGAGCCGCTCGTGGCGAGGAGCCCGGAGATCCCGGAGGAGCACGCATTGCAGGGGTTCGACGGCGTCCGCGCCTACGCGATCGACCCCGATCGCAGCACCGCCCTGCTCGAGGACACGCTCGGCTTCCGGTCACGCGGCGACTACACGTGGGAGGCGCGAGGCGAGCAGCGCGGCGGCTGGTATGCGTACGACACCGCGCCCGAGGGCCGCGGCATCCCCGGCGCCGGCACCGTTCACCACGTCGCCTGGGCGACCACCGTCGACGACCACGAGGCCTGGCAGCAGCGCGTCGCCGAGGCGGGCCACCGCCCGACGCCGGTGATCGACCGCTTCTACTTCAAGTCGATCTACTTCCGGGAGCCGAACGGGATCCTGTTCGAGCTCGCAACGCTCGGCCCCGGCTTTGCCACCGACGAGGACGCCGAGCACCTCGGCGAGCGACTCTCGCTGCCGCCCGACTTCGAGCATCTCCGCGAGCAGATCGAGCCGCGGTTGACGCCGCTGCCGAACCCGCGCGGATGACGCTCGACGCTCTCGAGCGGCCGCCCGCGGGCGAGCCGGCGGGAACGCTCGTCCTCCTCCACGGCCGCGGCGCCGACGAGCACGACCTCTATCCCCTGCTCGACGCGCTCGACCCCGAGCGGCGCCTGCGCGGGTTGACCCCCGGTGGGCCGCTGGCGCTGCCGCCGGGAGGCCGGCACTGGTACCGGCTCGGCGGCATCCCGACGCCCGAGCCCGGAGACGTTCTGGCCGAGCTTCGAGGCGCTCTCCGAGCTGCTCGACGGCCTCGACGGGCCGGTCGTGCTCGGCGGCTTCTCGCAGGGCGCGGTGATGAGCTACGCGCTCAGCCTCGGCCGGTCGCCCGACAGGCGCCCCGTCGCGCTCCTGCCGCTGTCGGGGTTCATGCCCGCGGTCGACGGGCTCGAGCTCGAGCTCACCGGGCTCGAAGGATTCCCGGTGGCGATCGCCCACGGCACGCTCGACCCGATCATCCCGGTCGACTACAGCCGCGCCGCCCGGGACGCCCTCGCAGCCGCCGGGGCGGACGTCGCCTACCACGAGTCGCCCGTCGGCCACACGATCGACCCGCAGATCATCCCGGCGCTGCGCGGGTTCGTCGCGTCCGCGATCGGCCGCCCACAGACGCCCTGACGCAAGTACGCCCAGGGTTACACCTTGCGGGCGATGGTGCGTCCGGAGGATCGGCCGTAGCCTGGTTCCATGGCGAATTCAACGGTCGAGAGGGTGCCGTCGATCACGCCCAGGCAACGCGACGTGATCGTCCTCATCGCTGCCGGGTGCTCCAACGACGAGGTCTCGGAGCGGCTCGGCATCTCCCCCAGGACGGTGAAGGCGCACTGCGACGTTCTTCGGCAGAAGCTCGGCGTCCGCCGCCGGCGCCAGCTGCCGATCGCATATCGAAGCCTCACAGGCGAGGACCCTCTCGCACAGGGCCTCGACCCCAGCGGGTCGGGGGACTGACGGCAGCGCGTCCGCGACTCCTGTGGGGTCGCGGGCGCGCCTTAAATTGGCGAGCAGGTCCGTCACGCTTAGTTTGGGTTGCTTGTGGCAACCCATACATGTGATGGGCAAGAGCACCGCAACGGCTTCAAAGCTCAGCCCCCGCAGGATCATCGAGCGGCCTCGCCTCACCCGGCTGCTCGACGAGAGCCAAGGCCGGATCAAGATGCTCGTCGCTCCTGCCGGCTACGGGAAGACGACCCTCGCGCGGCAGTGGCTCGCCGACAAGCAGGCGGTCTGGTACACGGCCACACCGGCCTCCGCGGATGTGGCAGCGCTGGCGGCCGGGCTTCGGGACGCGGTCGGCGCATCGCCCAGGCGCCGGGGATGCGCTTGTCGAACGGCTTCCGGTCACGAGGCGCGCCAGTGACGAAGCGCGTCTCCTGGCGGGAATGCTCTCGGCTGATCTCACGACCTGGCCAGATGCGGCTTGGCTCGTGATCGACGACTTCCACGAACTTTCGGCGCTCCGCCCGCGGAGGACTTTGTCGAGATCACTCCTGATCGACGCCCCGCTGAACGTCTTGCTTCTGACCCGCCAACGGCCGAAGTGGGCATCGGCGAGACGCATACTCTACGGGGAGATCTTTGAGCTGGATCGTCCGTTGCTTGCCATGAGCGACGGAGAAGCAGCTGCGCTGCTGGGAGTCCGTAGTGGAGGAGACCAGCGAGCTCGTTGCGCTCGCGAAGGGTTGGCCCGCCGTGCTTGCACTCGCAGCCGTGTTCGACGAGGCGCCACCGGACCTCGTGGGGGCGCCCCACCTTCACTCGTTCTTCGCCGACGAGATTTACCGACGTCTTGACCGCAAGACAAGGCAGAGGCTCGCGGAGTTGGCGCTGTACGGCATCGAAGGACGACAGCTCGCTATACAACAAATGCAGATCGACCACGCCCAACGAGTTGTCGCGACGGGTACCTCTTGCGGCTTTCTCACCGACACAGACGACGGTCGCACTGGACGTCCATCCGCTAGTGCGAACCTTCCTCCTCCTCAAGCTTCGCGAGGAGCGCCCGCGAGCACTAGCCGGGATTGTGGATCGAGCAGTGCGAACTCTCCTCAAGCACCGACTATGGGACGAGGCGTTTTCCCTGATCGAACAGTTCGGACGCGAGCGATCTGCTCGTTGCGTTGGTTGAGGCGTCGCTTGATGAGCTGCTCGCCAGCGGACGGGTCGACGACGCTCGCGAACTGGGTGAGGCGACTCCACCGCGACGGCACCCGTAATTCGACTGGCGACCGCCGAAGTTGCGTTTCGCGAGGGGCGATTCCACGAATCGGAGGCCCTTGCCGCACTGGCCGCGAACGATTCAGACTCCGACCCAGAACATGGCTGCAAAGTCGAGTTTGGTGGCCGGCCGGGCTGCACACGTCGCATCACGAGAGACGCAGGGCGCGTTCGTACTACGCACGAGCACGTGACCTCACAACCGACCCGCAGCGCGACAAGACAAGCGGCGTTCGGCGAGCTCGTCGCGATGATCGAGCTGGAGGATCCAACAGCGAGGCCGTGTTGGCGACGCTCGCCGACGAGACGCCGTTGATCCGAGCGAGCAGGTGCTGCTCGCAGACAGGCGACTGAGTCTACGAAACTCGGTTCGGGGCGCCGGTTGACCTTCAAGGTGGCCGCGCCGCCAGCCAGCTGCTGCGTTTCGTCACCGATCCAGTCGCGAGGACCTCGTTCAGAAACATCTTTGGTTATGCGCTCGCAGCCAGCGCACTTCGACGAGGCTACTCGGCTGACGACGATCAGCTTCAGGATGCCGACCGCTGCAGGCTTGACTTCGTCGTGCCTTATGCACTCACGATCCATGCGCTAGTCGCAAGCGGCCAACGCGCCTACCCGCTAGACAAGCCTTCTGGATGAAGCCGACGAACGTGCGTCGAAAGCGGGCGACAGTTCGGCCCTCCAGCTCTCGACCGCCGTGCGAATGCGCCTGCTCATCGCCCAGGCCTCGTTCGACGCCGCCGCTTCCCGTGCCATCAACGATCTCATCGTCCGAACGTCCTTGGGGCGAACTCACGGGGTTCAAGCACTTGCTCCTGGCTGCTGGGTCAGATACGCCGTCAGCCAGATCGCCGCGTCGGCACTCGAAGCTTCGATCGGAGTAGAGAGCGGTATCGCAGCGAACTGCGCGCTCGCGGTCTGCGCAATAAGACCCGAAGACCATCAGCGGCGCAAGCCTTGCGCGCACTGCGCTTTGGACGCACACACGGGAATGATCGAGTCGTTTGTCTCGGCGTATCGCGGGTGCCCCGAGCTCTTGGTGTGCCTCCTTCAGGACCGCGAGCAGCACGCGCCACTTGAGCGCGTTCTCACACGGGCGGGGGACAACAACTGGTGCCGGAGTCGGCGTCGACCAACGAGCGGTCAGTGATGTCGCTTTCACCACGCGAGAAGGAGGTCCTGGCTCTCGTGGCTCAGGGACTCTCGAACGCCGAGATCGGCAGCCCCTCTTCATCAGTCCCGATCACCGTCAAGGTCCATGTCCGACACATCTACGAGAAGCTCGGGGTTCGCTCGCGGGCCGCGGCGGCTCTTCGAGCAAGTCAACTCGGCCGCGACTAGGCCACGCCCGCGATCGCAGGCGTTGGTGCCTCGGTGGCGGCTCGTGAGCCGATACCGAACTCCCGTCGACGGCCGAGACGGTACGACTCTTCCGCCGTCGCCAGGATCGCCTCAAAGGCAGCAACCACGGACGTGTCGAACTGAGTTCCAACCGCCTGAGCGAGCCTCATCCGCGCGACCCGGCTTGGCATCGCCTCCCGGTACGGTCGGTTCGACGTCATCGCGTTGTAAGCGTCGGCGACCGCGATGATCCGCGAAAAGGAGCGGAATCTCCGGTTCGGCGAGGCCGTCGGGATAGCCGTTCCCGTCGATGCGTTCATGATGGTGCCGAACGATGTCGGCGATCTCGCTGTATGTATCCACGTTGACGAGGATTCGCTCGCCGATTTCTGAGTGACGCTGCATGACCCGGCGCTCCTCGAGCGTCAGCGGGCCAGCTTTCTCGAGCAGACCGGGAGGCAGACCGATCTTTCCGATGTCATGCACAAGACCGGCGAGGTGCGCCTTCTGCTGTTCGCTCTCATCGAGGCCCATCCGTCGCGCAATATCACGCGAGTAGATGGCAACCGCAGCGGAGTGGCCCGCCGTGTATTGATCCCGCGCGTCGAGGGTTGCCACCAGTGCGGCTGCAAATGACAGGTTCGCGCGCTCAAGCTGCTCGTTCGCGTCCGTCAAGTCCTCCGTCAGGTGACGCTGCTCCTGGTAAAGCGTGAAGAGACGCTGAGCCGCAAACGCCGGCACGATAAAGAGCATCGTCGCCCACGCCGACAGCTGGTCGTAGCCGATTGCGAGCAGCGCGACGAGCGGCGCGTAAAGCGGAACCGCGGCAGCCGCAACAGGGAGCAGCAGACGAGCTGTCTCTGCGACACCTCCGCCGCGGCGGAGATAGACCGTGACCGAAGCGAAGAAACCATCCAGTGCCTGAGCTACGACTGCGGCAACGATGGTGCTCACAGCAATTGCGACGGAGCGGTTTTCGATCATGCCGCTTGTTGCGAGCGCAACCGTACCGACAATCGCAGCCGTGATGGCGCGACTGCTCGTGTAGATCCCCCAGCGCAGGTACGGCTTAGTGAAATCGCCGAGCATCGAAGCAGCCGCGACGATCATCGCGGCCAGTGGGCCGAAGAGAACCGCCGCAAACAGCATCGGAAGAGCCGAAATCGACTCGTCCACCGTCGAGCTCAGTCTCACGCTCCCGCGCTCGGCGAAGGCCGCCGCTGCCGCAAGCCCAAGAACCACGAGAGGCGGCCCGATGGACGCGGAGCCAAGGATCAGGGCGGCAGCCGTGAGAGCGGCGAGACTACCGAGAAGACCGGCGTAGATCCAGACGGCACGGGGAGAAGCGTCCTGTCGGGCAGGGCCGCTGAGAACCGCAAACGAGTTATCTGACAAATCTTGCAATGTCCCCCAAAAGGGTTATGCTGGTCCGAGCCGTTAGTTCCTCGAACAGGAGTCAAAACATGCGTCAGTCTGTTCTTCGCCTCGTGGCCCGCGCCGCCGTTACGGGTCAAGCCAAAGGCTGGTAAAAGCCGACGAATCCTCTCCTTCTCTACCCTTGTAGACATCCCTCGTTTGGGTGGTTCTCCACAGGGTGTGGGAACTGAGGAAAAGAACCCCGCTCCTTCTAGATCTTCCGAGCCGCGCCGAAAGGCGCGGCTCGTCGTTTGTTCAGAAAGCTGTGTAAAGCTGCTGCTCTAGCCGATCAGGCCGCGGCGATAGCCGACGGCGACGGCGTGGGCCCGGCTGCGGGCCTGCAGTTTCGCGAGCAGGTGGCGGACGTGCGACTTGACCGTCTCCTCCGAGAGGAAGAGGCGCTGGCCGATCTCGCGGTTGACGAGACCGTCGGCGACGAGCTGGAGCACCTCGATCTCGCGCGTCGTCGGCTCCTGCTCGAGCTCGCGCATCGGCGGGGCGAACGGGATCACCTCGGCGTTGCCGTTCGACCGCCTCGCCGCAGCAGCCTCGAAACGGCGGCTGTGGTCCAGGTAGCGGCTCATGATCTCTTCGCGCTCAGCAGCGTCCACGTGCCGTTCATCGGCTCGAACGGGGACGCGCTTTAGCTCAAAAGAGGTAAACGGCTCAGGGACGGAGGCGGACGAATCCGCGCCGAATCTCCTGCAACGACGCGGGTTCTTCCTCCTCGACCACGCCTCGGCCGCCGGCGGCGTGCAGGATGCGCCCGCCGCCGAGCCAGAAGGCGACGTGCGTCACCGTATCGGCGCCGTAGACGGCGAGGTCGCCGTACGCCGGCGCGGCCACGGGCGTGCCCGCCGCCTCCTGCTGATCGGCGTCTCGGGGAACCAGCCGCCCGAGCCGCCGCCACGCCATGTGGACGAGGCCGGAGCAGTCGATCCCCCGCTCGCTCATGCCGCCCCAGAGGTAGGGGGCGCCGAGATACTCCCGGGCCTCCTCGACGGGATCGCCGTCGCGGACTGCCGGCAGCCACTGCCCGAGCGGTTCCGCCGCGAGAGCGTCCGCCCCGATCCAACCGGGATAGTCGTACGCCGTCGTCACCTGCGCCCAGCCCTCCCGCCTCTCGCCGACGGTCAGCGGCTCGCCGCGCAGCGCCTGCGTCACCTGCTCGCTCGACGAGTCCGGCTCCGCGTGCAGCGGCGCCACGTCGACCGCGCAGAACCGGCTCTCAGGCATGGCGCGAGGCAACGAGATCGCGCAGCCGGGCGAGCCGCGCATCCCACTCGCCGCCGACGCGGACGATCCAGGCCGCGGCCGCGTCGAGGGGCTCGGTGTTGACGCGGTACAGCGTCTCCCGCCCCTGCTTGCGCGAGTCGACGATGCCGGCCTCGCGCAGGGCCGCGAGATGCTTCGCAACCGCCTGCCGGGTCACCGGCAGCTCCGCTGCGAGCTGCGTCGCCGAGGCCTCCTGACGGACGAGAGACTCGACGATGTGCCGACGCGTCGGATCTCCGAGCGCGTCGAAGACGTCGCTCACGCGTAGGCGTACGCGAGCGAGCGCAGCGCGAAGACGGCGTTCCAGCCGGGCTCGCCGGTCTCGGTGACGACGACACGCGTGCCGGCGCCGACCTCCTCGAGCTCGATCGCGACGCGCCCTTCCTCCCAGGTGTACGCGACGCGCCTGCCCGGCTCGACCTCCTCGACCACGAGGTCCCGCTCCTCGCCGTCCTCCGAGAACCACTCCTCGAGCTGCTCCGGATCGGTCAGGGCGTCCCAGACCTCGTCGAGCGGCGCCTCCAGCACGACCTCCCGCGTCACCTCCACGATCGCCTCCTTGTCGCGCAACCCTACGGTTGCATATACTGTGCAACCAATCAGTTGCACTTTATCGGAAGGAGCGGCATGAGCCCACTGATCCCGATGGTCGTCGAGGCGGACGGGCGCTACGAGCGCTCGTTCGACATCTACTCACGGCTGCTGCGCGAGCGGATCGTCTTCCTCGGCCGCGAGGTGGACGACGAGATCGCGAACGTGATCGCCGCGCAGCTGCTCTTCCTCGAGGCGGAGGATCCGGACAAGGACATCTCGCTCTACGTCAACTCGCCCGGCGGGTCGGCGTACGCGGGGATGGCGATCTACGACACGATGCAGTACGTCAAGCCCGACGTGGCGACGATCTGCGTCGGGATGGGGATGTCGGCGGCGGCGATGATCCTCGCGGGCGGCGCCGCGGGCAAGCGGATGGCTCTGCCGAACGCGAAGATGATGATCCACCAGGGCTCGGCAGGCTTCCGCGGCACCCCGGCCGACATCGAGATCCACGCCCAGGAGGTGCTCGCGATGACCCGGCGGATGGCGGAGATCCTCGCGCGGCACACGGGTCAGCTCGTCGAGCAGGTGATGGCGGACATCGACCGCGACCGGTTCATGACGCCCGACGAAGCACTCCAGTACGGCCTGATCGACAAGCTCGTCGAGCGGCGCGCGCTTGCGGCCTAGCCGAGGCGCTGCTCGATCGCGGCGACGAAGCGCTCGGTCTCCGGCGACGGCGCGGCCTCCAGCGGCGGATCGCACACCTGCCGCTCCGAGAGCAGGCCGCGCACACCGAGCTCCGTCACCGCACCGTTGCGGACCTGCTGGCGGTCGACGCCGTCCGGCAGCTCGACCGCGACGACGTCCAGCTCCTCCGCGGCGAGCTCTTCGAAGCGCGCGCGCATCCGGCCGATCTCGGGGTCGTCGTGGTGCAGGTGGAGCCACGTCCGGGTCTCGGGGTGCATGGTGGTCGCGCCGACGTAGACGACACCGTCGTGCGCGAGCCACGCGTACACCCACTGCGGCCCGGTCTCGAGCTCGCCTGCCCTGACGCGCAGCAGCATCAAACGGGCGGTGGCTCCCAGGCCTTCGGGACGGCGCCGACCTCGAAGACGACCTCGCGCTGCTTCGGCTGCAGCTGTCCGGCCTTGATCTCCTCTGCGTAGTGGCACTTGACGAGGTGGCCTTCGAGCGGACGCAGCTCAGGCTCGTCCTCCTCGCAGCGAGTCGGCTGAACATACGGGCACCGTGTGTGGAAGCGGCATGCGTGCGGCGGGTTCGCGGGACTGGGGAGGTCGCCCTGGAGCAGGATCGACGTCCGCTTTCGCTCGATTTCCGGATCCGGGATCGGGATCGCCGAGAGCAGCGAGATCGTGTACGGGTGCAGCGGGTTGTCGTAGAGATCATCCGCCGGCGAGAGCTCCATGATCTGACCCAGGTACATGACCGCGATCCGATCGGAGATGTGCCGGACGACGGCGAGATCGTGCGCGATGAACAGGTACGTGAGGCCGAGGTCGTGCTGGAGCTCCTCCATCAGGTTGACGATCTGCGCCTGGATCGAGACGTCGAGCGCCGAGACGGGCTCGTCGCAGACGAGGAAGTCCGGGTTGAGCGCGAGCGCGCGTGCGAGACCGATCCGCTGCCGCTGCCCGCCGGAGAACTCGTGTGGATAGCGCGTCCCGGCATCGGCCGGCAGGCCGACCGTCTGCAAGAGCTCGCTCACCCTCGTGCCGAGGTCCTTGCCCCCGCGGCCGTGCACGCGCAGCGGCTCACCGACCATGCGCGCAACCGAGTGGCGTGGGTTCAGCGACGCGTACGGATCCTGGAAGATCATTTGCATCCGACGCCGCAGCGGGCGCATCTGCGCCTCGCTGAGGTGGGAGATGTCGGTGCCGTCGAACGTGATCGTCCCCGCGGTCGGCTCGTAGAGGCGGAGCAGCGCGCGGCCGACGGTCGACTTGCCGCAGCCGGACTCGCCGACGAGGCCGAGCGTCTCGCCGCGCTCGATCGCCAGCGAGACCCCGTCGACGGCCTTCACATCGCCGATGTGGCGGTCCATCACGACCCCGCTCCGGATCGGGAACCAGACCTTGAGGTCGTCCATCTCGACGAGCGGCCTCCCGTTGGTGCTCACGCCGCGCCGCCGAGTCGCGTCCGCTGCCACTCGTCCGCCGGCACGGGGTTGAAGCAGCGCACGTGCTGGCCCTGCTCGAGCTCGACGAGCGGCGGCACCTCCTGCCGCGACTGCTCGACTTCGAAACGGCAGCGAGGCGCGAAGGGGCACTCAGCCGGAGCGCTGAGCATGTTCCGCGGCGAGCCGGGGATCGGCTGCAGCTTCTGGCGGCGCCCGGCGTCGATCCGCGGCACGCTCTGGAGCAGGCCGAGGGTGTACGGGTGGCGCGGCCGTGCGAAGAGCCGGTCGGCGCTGCCCGTCTCCACGAACATCCCGGCGTACATCACGTTGACGCGCTCGCACATGCCGGCGACGACGCCGAGGTCGTGCGTGATCATGATCAGCGCGGTGTCGCGCTCGGCGACGAGCGACTTGAGCAGCTCGAGGATCTGAGCCTGGATCGTGACGTCGAGCGCCGTCGTCGGCTCGTCGGCAATCACCAGCTTCGGCTCGCCTGCGAGAGCCATCGCGATCATCGCGCGTTGCCGCATCCCGCCGGAGAACTGGTGCGGATAGTCGCGCAGGCGCATCTTCGCGCTCGGGATCCCGACCTGGTCGAGCAGCTCGGAGGCCCGCCGCTCGGCCTGCGCCTTGTCCATCGCGAAGTGGGTCTGAAGCGCCTCCCGGATCTGCCGGCCGACGGTCAGCACCGGATTGAGCGAGGTCATCGGGTCCTGAAAGATCATCGCGATCTCGCGGCCACGGACCGAGCGCAGCTTGTCGTCCGTCAGCGAGAGCAGATCGCGGCCGCCGAACATCGCCGTGCCCTTCGTCACGCGCCCGTTGCGGGCCAGAATCCCGAGCAGGGCCAACGAGGTGACGCTCTTCCCGCAGCCGGACTCGCCGACGATTCCGAGCGTCTCGCCGGCGTGCGATGTCGAAGGAGATCCCGTTGACGGCGTAGACGAGCCCCCGCTCCGTCCCGAAGCGGACGTGCAGGTCGTCGACGCTGAGGAGCGGCTCCCTAGCCACGACCGCGCATCTTCGGGTCGAGGGCCTCGCGGAGCCCGTCGCCGATCAGGTTGAACCCGAGCACCGAGAGGATGATCGCGACGCCCGGGATGATCGCCAGGTGCGGTGCCGTCTGCAGGTACCGCGTCGTGTCGGTCAGCATCGTGCCCCACTCTGGCGTCGAGGGGTCCTGCGGACCGAGCCCGAGCCAGCCGAGGGCGGCGACGTCGATGATCGCCGTCGCAAGCGCCAGCGTCCCCTGCACGATCACGGGCGAGATCGCGTTCGGGAGGATGTGCGAGGACAGGATCGTCCGCCGCGGCACACCGATCGAGCGCGCAGCGAGGACGAAGTCGTTATCGCGCTGGGCGAGGATCGAGCCGCGCATCAGGCGCGCGAAGATCGGCACCTGCGTGACGCCGACCGCGATCATGATCTGGAAGAGGCCAGGCCCGAGCATCGCGACGATACCGATTGCGAGCAGCAGGCCCGGAATCGCGAGCATGATGTCGGTCAGGCGCATGATCACGCTGTCGATCGCCCCGCCGAGATAGCCGGCGATCGACCCGAACACGAGGCCGACCGAGAGGCCGACCGCCGTGGAGACGATCCCGATCAGCAGCGAGTAGCGGGCGCCGTAGACGATCCGAGAGAACTCGTCCCGCCCGAGCGCGTCGATCCCGAACCAGTGGTCGGCCGACGGCCCCGGGCAGCAGCTGCCGCCGAGCCGGGAGAGGTCCTGGAAGCGCGGGTCCTCCGGTGCGATGAAGGGCGCGAAGATCGCGATGAAGACGAACGTCCCGACGAGCCCGAAGCCGACAAGTGCGGCTTTGTCGCGGCGCAGCCGTGACCATGCGTCGCTCCAGAGGCCGCCTCCGCCGGTGTCCCGCCCGACCTGGGCAGCCTCGATCTCGGCGACGCTCACGAGCCGCTCCTCCGGCACGTGAGCAGGGGAGGGGGTGTGGGGGAACCGGGAGGTTCCCCCACACGAAGGCTGAAGAAGGGGGCTCGTGGGGGAAACATGGTTTCCCCCACGGGAGCGAGCCAAAGGCGAGCGACGCTCACGAGAGCCTGATCCGCGGGTTGAGGAAGCCGTAGGAGACGTCGACGAGGAGGTTGACGAGCACGAAGACGAACGCGATGAAGAGGATGCCGCCCTGGAGGACCGCGTAGTCGCGCGCCTCGATCGCCCCGACGAGCCAGGTGCCGATCCCGGGCCAGGCGAAGACGGACTCGGTCAGCACGGCGCCGGAGAGCAGCAGGCCGGTCTGAAGGCCGATGATCGTCACGATCGGCAGCATCGCGTTACGGAGGATGTGCCGCCCGTCGACGGTGCGGGGCGAGACGCCCTTCGCCCGGGCCGTACGGACGTAGTCCTCGTTCTGCACGTCGAGCACGGCTGCTCGCGTGATCCGGGTGATGATCGCGAGCGGAATCGTGCCGAGCGCGATCGCAGGCAGGATCAGGTGCTTGATGCAATCCCACAACGCCTCCCAGTTCCCCGTGATGATCGAGTCGAGGATGTAGAAGTTCGTCGGGTGCTCGAGCTCGATCAGGACGCTGACCCGCCCGACGGTCGGGAGCCAGCCGAGCCTGACCGCGAAGATGTACTTGAGGATGATCGCGAGCACGAAGATCGGGATCGAGATCCCGAGCAGCGACGCGAACAGGCTGAAGTGGTCGAGGGAGCTGCCGTAGCGTTTCGCGGCCAGGAAGCCGAGCGGGATCCCGACGAAGATCGAGAAGAGCATGGCGCCGATCGCAAGTTCGATCGTGGCCGGAAAGCGCTCGAGGAACTCGTCGAACACCGGCCGCCGCGTCGTGAGCGAGTCGCCGAAGTCGAGTGACCCGAGCTGCTGCAGGTACAACCAGTACTGCTCCCAGATCGGCTCGTTCAGCCCGTACTGCTCGTTGATCGCGGCGATCTGCTCGGCGGTCGCACGCTCACCGAGCAGTGCCGTCGCCGGGCTGCCCGGCAGGGCTCTGATCCAGAGGAAGACCAGGATCGAGAGCCCGAGCAGGATCGGGACGAGAAGGATGAGCCGGCGGACGACGAAGCGCAGCATGTCGTCCGCCGGACTCTAGTCCGTCCTCCTATTCCTCGATCGTCACCGGCGCGAACGACTCGTTCGTCGTCGGGCTCGGCTCGTATCCCCGGACCGTGGCGGCGAAGGCAAGCGCCGGCTCGGAGTGCGCATACGGGACGCCCGGAAGCGCGGTCATGATCTCCCGGTTCGCATCCTGGTAGATCGACTCGCGCTTCGCCTCGTCGACCTCCTCCTCACCCTGATTCAGGAGATCCTGAATCTTCGTCAACGGCGTCGTCGTCGTGCCCCAGGCCTTCTGCGGGGTCTGGAAGAACGTGCCGATGAAGTTGTCGGCGTCGCCGTAGTCACCGGTCCAGCCGAGCAGGCGGAGGTTCCCGGCGTTCCCGGCATCGACGCGGCCGAGGTAGTCGGGGTTCCACGGAGCGCTCTTCGGCGTCACCTTGAAGCCCGACTTGTTCAGGCTGGCGGCGAACGCCTCGAAGTTCCGCTTCGGATCGGGCATGTACGGACGCGAGACGTCCGTCGGGTACCAGAACTCGAGCGCGACCGGGAGGGTGTAGCCGGCGTCCGTCAGGATCTTCTTCGCCTGCTCCGGGTCGTACTCGTACGTCGGCACGTCATCGGCGTAGCCGACGACCTCCGGCGGCATGAACTGGGTCGCGACGGCGCCGCGGCCCGAGTAGAAGTTGGTCACGACCGCCTCGCGGTCGAGGCCGTACGCGATCGCCTCGCGCACCTTCGGGTCGTCGGTCGGCTTCTTCGCGATGTTGAAGCCGACGTAGGCGACGTTGAAGGCGGGCCGGTCGATGATCTGCAGGTTCTCGTCGCCTTCGATCGTGGCGATGTCCTGCGGCTCGACCAGGTCGTAGCCCTGGATCTCGCCCGTCTGGAGTGCCTGCAGGCGGGCGGCGTTGTCGGCGATCGGGCGGAAGATCAGCGTGTCGAGCTTCGCCGTGTCGCCCCAGTAGTCGTCGTTCTTCGACAGCGTCAGCTTCTCGTTCCGCGTCCACGAGTCGAACTTGAACGGGCCGGTTCCGATCGGATGCTCGGTCCCGAACGTGCCCGAGGAAGTGAAGACGCCCTCGGCGTCGATCGTGCCCGCGTCGGCGTTGTAGTCCTGCAGCGCCTTCGGGCTCGCGATCGAGAACGACTGCTGCGACAGCGCCGGGATGAACGTCGCGGACGGCTTCGTCAGCGTCAGCACGGCCGTCGACTCGTCCGTCGCCTCACAGCTCTTGTAGAGGCTCTCCTCGGGCGCGCCGCTCTCGGGGTCATGCTCGGCGAAGCCGCCGAACACGACCTGCCAGTAGTAGCTGGCGGCCGGGTTCGCGAGCGCTCCCTTGAAGTTGTACCAGCGGTCGAAGTTGAAGCAGACCGCCTCGGCGTCGAGCGGCTCGCCGTCGTGGAAGGTGACGCCCTCGCGGATCTTGAACGTCCAGACGGTGCCGTCGTCGTTCGGCTCCCAGCTCTCGGCCAGGCCGGGCTCGGGCTCCGTCGTGCCGGGCTTCAGCGCCACGAGAGTCTCGAAGATCTGCGTGATCACGCGCAGCGACTCGCCGTCCGAGACGAGCGCGCCGTCCAGCAGAATCGGATCCGCGGCGCCGGCGAAGACGAGCGTCCCGCCTTCCGTGCCACCCGACGCCTCGGTGGTACCTCCGTCGCTCGCCTCGTCGTCGTCACCACCGCAGCCCGCCGCGAAGGCGAGCAACCCCACCACGAGCAGCATCACAAGCCTGTGCCACTTGATTCTCAAGATGTCTCCTTTCAATCCGGCAGCCCCGGGTTCAGCGGGAGTATCCAGGAGTCACGCCGCCGGACGCAAATCGAACGGCGATTCTTAACGACGTAGGGCGGCCGGAGCCGCCCTACGGGTCGTGTGGAGTGTGGCCTCGGCTACGCGGCCAGCGAGGCGAGGTCGCGCAGTGCCGCAAGCCGCGAGAGCGCCTGGCCCTCGAGCTGGCGGACGCGCTCGCGCGTCAGATCGAGCTCGTGCCCGATCGCCTCGAGCGTCCAGGGCTCGCCCTCGAAGCCGAACCGGAGCTCGAGGATGCGCCGCTCCCGCTCCGGGAGCGCGTCGAGCGCGCGGCGGACGCCCTGCTTGCGCAGCGACTCCTCCGCCTCGTCGAACGGGTCGGCGGCCTCGCGGTCGGCGAAGAGATCGCCGAGCTCACCCTCGTCGTCGGCACCGACCGTCTGGTTCAGCGAGACGGACGCGTGCGCGGCGCCGAGCGCCTCGTCGACGTGCTGGATGGGCAGGCCGGTGGCCTCCGCGAGCTCCTCCTTCGTCGCCTCGCGGCCGAGCTCGACCTCGAGCCGGCGTGCGGCGCGCGACAGCTTCTGCTGCCGCTCGACGACGTGGACGGGGACGCGGATCGTCCGCGCGTGGTTCGCGACGGCGCGCTGGACCGACTGACGGATCCACCAGGTGGCGTAGGTGGAGAACTTGAACCCACGGCGCCAGTCGAACTTCTCGACGGCGCGGTTGAGGCCCAGCGTGCCCTCCTGGATCAGGTCGAGGAACGGGACGCCGAGGCCGCGGTAGCCCTTGGCGATCGAGACGACGAGCCGGAGGTTCGACTCGATCATCGTGCGCTTCGCGACCGGGTCGCCGCGCTCGATCAGCTTCGCGAGCTGCACCTCCTGGGCCGCGTTCAGCAGCTTGTGGCGGCCGACGTCGGCGAGGAAGAGCTGCAGGCTGTCCGCGGCGCCGCTGGCGACCACGACGGGAGCCGGCTCGACCTCCTCCTTCTCCTTCTCCTTCTCGGCCTTGTCCTTGGCGGCGCGCGACTGCCCGACCTCGAGGCCGAGGGTCTCCAGCTCGCGCGTGAGCTGCTCCGTCTCGTCTTCGGTCAGGTCGTGCTCGAGCACGAACGCCTCGAACTCGGTGGGCTCGATCACGCCGCGCTCCTCCGAGCGCTCGACGAGCGCCTTGACCTGCTCCGACTCAATCAGTTCGATCAGCTGGTTCTGCGTCAAAGCGAAACGTCAGTCCTTTCAGGAAGAGCTTCGGATGGAGGCTACAAACTTACGCACCATATGCTGTCAATCCTGCTTTTGCCAGGGGAACTGGACTCGCGGACCTGTTACAAGCTCAAAACGGCGAGCCCATGCTGTCTATTCCGGTGAGGGGATGAAATCGGTTTTCGCGCGTACCACGCTAGCGCGTCTGATCGCGCCCTCCTAGAGGAAGACGCAGGTTGGCACTGAAAGTTTGCACGTTCGGCCGGACTACGCGGCCGAGCGCTTCCCGCCGCTGCGCTTGCGCTTCGGCGCCGGCCCCTTCGAACGCCGGTCGGCGAGCAGCTCCGCCGCCCGCTCGATCGTGACGGTCTCCGTTTCGTCGCCTCGGCGGAGGCTCGCGTTGGTCTCGCCGTCGGTCACGTAGGGGCCGAAGCGGCCCTCCTTGAGCACCACCGGCTTGCCGCTGACGGGGTCGGCGCCGAGCTCGCGCAGCGGCGGCTTCGCCTGCCCGCGACCGCGGCGTTCCTTCGGCTTCGCGAGCAGCGCGAGCGCCTCGTCGAGCGTGATCGCGAAGAGCTGCTCCTCGCTCTCGAGCGAGCGCGACTCGGCATCCTTCTTGACGTAGGGGCCGTAGCGGCCGTTCTGGGCCGTCACCTCGACGCCGTAGCCGGGTCGGTGCCGAGCACGCGCGGCAGCGACAGCAGCCGTACCGCCTCCTCGAGCGTCACCGTCTCGGGCGACATCGTCTGGAGGAGCGACGCCGTCCGCGGCTTCTCGGTCGCGTCCTCGGGCAGCACCTCGGTGACATAGGGGCCGTAGCGGCCCGCTTTGGCGACGATCTCGGTGCCCCACTCCGGGTGGGTGCCGAGCGTGCGGTCGCCGGACGGCGCTGCAGCAGCTCCTCCGCCTTCTCGACCGTCAGCTCGTCGGGCGCCATGTCCTCCGGCACGCTCGCGCGCTCCTCCCCGCGCTCGACATACGGCCCGTAGCGGCCGACGCGGAGCACGATCCCGCTCTCGCCGAGCGGGAGCGAGTTGACCGCGCGCGCGTCGATCTCGGAGAGGTCGGAGACCAGCGCGTGCAGGCCCGCGTCGCCGTCGTCGCCGCCGAAGTAGAAGTGGCGCAGCCAGTCGACCCGCTCC
>CAVTSN010000021.1:0-107111 GCA_963737455.1 uncultured Gaiellaceae bacterium
CTTCATCGAGCTCTGGCAGAAGACGGACGCGATCCGGCGGCGCGACGCGCTCCTGGCGGAGCAGGAGCTCGCCACCGTCGAGCGCGAGAGCGAACTGCGGTACCGCGCGCTCGCAGACGCGGTGCCGCAGATCGTGTGGACTGCCGGCACCGACGGAGTGGTGAACTACCGGAACGAGCGCTGGTATGAGCTGACCGGGCTGCCGCGCGACGGGACATCAGTCTGGCAGGAGTTCGTCCACCCCGACGATGCCGCTGCGACCGGAGCAGCGTGGGAGGAAGCTCTCCGCACGCGGACGCCGCTCGACACCGAGTTCCGGATCCGGCTGGCGGACGGCACGTACCGCTGGTTCCTCGGCCGGACTCTGCCAACTGCCGACGGCTGGGTCGGCACCGCGACGGACATCGAGGACCGCAAGCTTGCCGAGGAGCGGCAGGCGTTCATCGCCGAGGCCGGCTGGGTGCTCGGCAGCTCGCTCGACTACGAGCAGACGCTCGCGGACGTCGCGCGGCTCGCAGTGCCGCGCGTGGCGGACTGGTGCGCGGTCGACATCTTCGTCGACGGAAGCTGCAGCGGCTCGCCCTCGAGCACGCCGACCCCATCAAGCTCGCGCTCGCCCGCGAGCTCGAAGAGCCGATGCTCTCGGCGGTCGCCGTCGCGACGCGGACGACCGAGCCCGTGCTCGTGAAGGAGATCGGCGAGCGTGAGCTCGCGGCCTTCCGCTTCAACGCAGACCAGCTCGAAATCGCACGCGCGCTCGCGCCGCGGTCCTACGTGACCGTGCCGCTCGCCGCCCGCGGCGAGGTCTTCGGCTCGGTCACGCTCGTCACGGCCGAGTCCGGCCGCATCTACGGCGACGAGGACGCCGCGGTCGCCCAGGAGCTCGCCCGCCACGCCGCCGCCGCGATCGACAATGCGCGGCTGTACGCCGAGTCGGAGCGACGCAGCCGGGCGGCGCGCGCGCTCGAGGCCGTCGGCGACGGCGTCGTCCTGGTCGACCGCAATGGCGTGATCCGGCTCTGGAACACGGCCGCAACCACGATCACCGGTGTCTCCGAGGCGGAGACCATCGGCCGACCGATCGAGGACGTCGTCCACCTCTGGGCGGAGATCGCGCCGCTGATCCCGGTTGCGAGCCAGCCCGGCGAGCCCGTCCGCGCGGAGACGGTGCCGGTCGAGTTCGGCGGGCGCGAGCTCTGGATCTCCGGCTCCGGGGTCGGCTTCGAGGAGGGCACCGTCTACGCCTTCCGCGACCTGACCGAGGAGAAGGCCCTCGAGGAGATGAAGGCCGACTTCGTCGCCACGGTCTCACACGAGCTGCGGACGCCGCTGGCGGCGATCTACGGCTCCGCCCAGACGCTCCGCCGCACCGACATCGAGCTCGAGCCCGAGATCCGCGAACAGCTGCTCGGCGTGATCGCCTCCGAGTCGGACCGGCTCGGCACGATCGTCAACGACCTCCTCGTAGCCGGCCGGCTCGACGCCGACCAGCTCCCGGTCTCCGTCGAGCAGTGCGACCCCGCGGAGCTCGCGGCGACGGTCGTCGAGTCCGCGAGGACTCACGTGCCGGAGAACGTCGTGCTCGACCTGGACGTGGCGGAGCGGATCCCGAGCGTCGTCGCCGACCCGGGGCAGCTGCACCAGGTGCTCGTCAACCTCGTCGACAACGCGATCAAGTACTCCCCCGAGGGCGGGCCGGTCGTGCTGTCGGTCGCGAACGGCGACGGCTCGATCCGGTTCTCGATCGCGGACGAGGGACTCGGCATCCCGGCGTCCGAGCACCGGCGGATCTTCGAGAAGTTCTATCGCCTCGATCCCGACATGACCCGGGGCATCGGCGGCACCGGCCTCGGCCTCTACATCTGCCGCGAGCTCGTGCGCCGGATGGACGGGAAGATCTGGGTCGAGTCGAAGCCGGGCCAGGGCTCGACCTTCTTCGTCGACCTGCCTGCCGCGCACGACTAGGAGGGTTTGGCGGACTGGCGCTCGTCGTCGGGGTGCGATGCTCGTTCCGAGGCAAGGACGCAGGGAGCGCCGATAGCCGAAGCTATCGGCGCGACTGAGGACGCCGCATCGGGGCGAGCAGCGCGGCCAGGCGGCTCAGCCGCTATTTCGCCAAACCCTCCTAGCGGCCGACGCCCCCCGTCGTGTCGTTCGAGATCTTCGCGGCGAAGTAGACCGGGATCATCGAGAGCAGGATCACGAAGACGGCGACGACGTTGACGATCGGGAGCTGGTTCGGCCGCGACAGGTTGTTGAGGATCCAGATCGGCAGCGTCTGGTCGGCGCCGGCGGTGAACGTGGTCACGATCACCTCGTCGAAGCTGAGCGCGAACGCGAGCAGGCCGCCGGCGAGCAGCGCCGTCTTCAGCTGCGGGAACGTGATGTAACGGAACGTCTGCCAGGTGTCGGCGCCGAGGTCGGCCGAGGCCTCGCCCAGCGACGGCTGAGTCCGGCGCAGGCGCGCGACGACGTTGTTGTAGACCACGACGATGCAGAAGGTCGCGTGCCCGACCATGATCGTGAAGAGGCCGAGGTCGACGCCGAAGGGCTCCGGCAGGTTCCGAAAGGTCGCGTTCAGCGCCATCCCCGTCACGATCCCGGGCAACGCAATCGGGAGGATGACGAGGAACGAGATCATGTCGCGCCCGAAGAACCGGTACCGCGCCACAGCCATCGCCGCAAGCGAGCCGAGCACGAGCGCGATCGCGGTCGCGCCGAGCGCCGCCTTCAGCGAGACGAGCAGCGCGTCGCGGACGCCGGGGTTGTCGATCGCGCGCCCGAACCACCTGGTCGTCAAGCCGTCGATCGGCCACACGAGCGACCGCTTGTCGTTGAACGCATAGAGGAAGATCACGAGCAGCGGCAGGTAGATGAAGGCGAGCGTCAGGCTGGTCAGGACGCGCAGCACCCAGGCTCCGGCGCGGGAGGTCACAGCGGACGGCTCACAGGTTGTCGAAGGCTCCCACGCGCCGCGCCGCGAGCAGATAGACGACCATCACGAACACCGGCACGAGCGCGAACGCGGCCGCGAACGGGAGGTTGTTCGCGACGCCGACGTTGATGTAGACGACGTTGCCGATGAACTGCGTGCTCGAGACCAGCTGGGGCGTGATGTAGTCGCCCAGGGTCAGTGAGAACGTGAAGATCGACCCCGCCGCGATCGCCGGCAGCGCGAGCGGGAGCACGACGCGCCAGAGGGTCCGCAGGCCCTTGCCGCCCAGGTCGGCCGACGCCTCGAGCATCGAGTTCGGGATCCGCTCGAGCCCCGCGTAGACGGGCAGGATCATGAACGGCAGCCAGAGGTAGCTGAAGACGAGCCACGTCGCGACGTTCCCGAACCCCGGGCCCGAGAGTCCGAACGGGTCGAGCGCCCAGTTGAGGATCCCGTTCTCCTGCAGGATGATCCGCCAGGCGTAGACCTTGACCAGGTAGCTCCCCCACAGCGGCAGCAGGACCGCGACGACGAGCAGGTTCCGCGTCCGCGGCGAGGCCACCTTCGCCATGTAGAACGCGATCGGGAAGGCCAGCAGCACGTCGGTGACGGTCACCGCCGCTGCGATCCCGACCGTGCGGAGGGTGATCCGGCGGTAGACGTCGCTCTCCCAGAGCTGCTGGAAGTTCTGGAAGCCGTAGTCGTGCACGACCTGCGACGTGAACGGGTCGAGCCGCCAGAACGCGGCCACGAAGAGCACCGCCAGCGAGCCGAGGTATGCGAGCAGCAGCCACGAGAGCGGCGGCGCCAGCAGCAGACCGACGCGCAGCCGCGGGTGGCGGAAGAGAAACGTCGAGAGGCGCCGCCCGGGGGATTCCCCGGACGGCGCCTCGAGTCCCTCAGCGGCCGAGATCGCTTACCCCTTGATCTCGGTCCAGGCCTGCGTCCATTCCGAGTAGTCCTTGCAGACCTGGCCCCGGGAGTCGCCACAGTCCGCCTGCGGCGTCTTCCAGTAGTAGATCTGCTCGAAGTACTCCTCGTCGTCGGCGTGGAAGATCGTGCAGTGATCCTTGTTGGCGGTCAGCGAGCACGCTTCCTGGGAGGACGGCGCCTCGCCGAAGTACTCGGTCGCGGCCGCGTTCGCCTTCGGCGAGATGATGTGGTTCATCCACATGTACATGCAGTTCGGGTTCTTGGCCTCGGACGAGATCATCCACGTGTCCGACCAGCCGGTCGAGCCCTCCTTCGGCAGGACCGCCTCGACGGGCACCTTCTCGCCCTGGAGCACGTTCGTGATCACCTGCCACGTCGTCCCGACGACGCTCTCGCCGCCGGTGAAGGCCGCGATCTGCTTCGTGTAGTCGGACCAGTACTCGCCGATGTTCTCCCGCTGCTGCTTCAGCAGCTCGACCGCCGCGTCGAACTGCTTCTGGTCGAGCTCGTACGGATCCTCGATCCCGAGGTCCGGCTGCGTCGCCTTCAGGTACACCGCGGCGTCCGCGATGTAGATCGGGCTGTCGTAGGCCGTCACCTTGCCCTTGTACGGCCCCGCCTTGTCCCAGACGACCGCCCACGAGTCCGGCGCCGGCTTGACGACGTCCGTCCGGTACTGGAGCAGGTTCGCGCCGCGGCCGTGCGGGACCCCGTACGGGATGCCGTCGACCGTGTTGTGCGGCTGGTTCTTGAGGCCTTCGAAGACGTCCTCGTAGTTCTGGATCAGGTCGAGGTTGACCGGGGCGACGTCGCCCGCCGCGATCAGCCGCAGGCTCGCGTCGCCCGATGCCGAGACGCCGTCGTACTCGCCGGTGCGCATCAGCGTCACCATCTCGTCCGACGTGTTCCCGGTCTTGACGTTGACCTGGCAACCGGTTTCCGTTTCGAAGTCCGTCACCCAGTCGACCTTCGGATCCGTGCTGCCGTCCTCGACGTATCCGGCCCAGGCGATCAGGTTGACCTGGCCCTCGCCCTCGCCGAGCGACTCCATCATCCCTTCGGGCGTGCCGCCGGTCGTCTCGGCCGCTGTCGTGCCGGCTCCGCCCGCCTCGTCGTCGTCGTCCCCGCCGCAGCCGGCGGCCATCACGCTCAGGACGCCTGTCGCCAGCAGCGCTGCCGCCCAGCGTCCGACTCTCCGCTTGCTCATACCTCGTCTCCTCCGTTCGACCCGGTATGAGCCTCTGACGCGATGAAGCTCTGAGTCGAGGATCCATCACGTCAGAGGCTCTTCGATTGTGAAAGCGTGCTCGGGCAGCCAGCTCGCCCGGATCCGCGTTCCCTGTCGCTCCAACACCTCGCTCGAGCCACCCTCGAGGTTCTGGCTCAGCAGAATCAGCTCGCCGCCTGCGTCGAGCTCCACGTGGTAGCGCGTGATCGCGCCGACGTAGACGACGTTCGCGATCCTCCCCGACTCAACCACCGCACCCGGCCGCGGGCTCTCGCCCTCGCCGAGCAGGCGGATCTTCTCCGGCCGCACCGTGAAGCGGCGCCCGTCCCGCTCCAGCACGTTCGAGACGCCGACGAAGCCGGCGATGAACTCGCTCGCCGGATGCTCGTACACCTCCGCGGGCGCACCGATCTGCTCGATCCTGCCGTCGTTGAACACCGCGAGGCGGTCGCTCATCGTCAGCGCCTCCTCCTGGTCGTGCGTGACGTAGATGAAGGTGATCCCGAGCTCCTGCTGGATCCGCTTCAGCTCGACCTGCAGTTCCTGGCGCAGCTTCAGGTCGAGCGCTCCGAGCGGCTCGTCGAGAAGCAGCGCCTGCGGCCGGTTCACGATCGCGCGGGCGAGCGCGACGCGCTGCCGCTGGCCGCCGGAGAGCTGCCCCGGCTTGCGGGCGCCATAGTCCTCGAGCCGCACGAGCCTGAGCGCGTCGCCGGCGCGCTGCCGGCGCTCGGCCCGCGGCACCTTCTTCACCCGCAGCCCGTACTCGATGTTGTCCTGCACGGTCATGTGCGGGAAGAGGGCGTAGTCCTGGAAGACGGTGTTCACGTCGCGTGCGTACGGCGGCAGCCTCGAGACGTCCTTGCCCCCGAGCTCGATCCGGCCCTCGTCCGGCTGCTCGAAGCCTGCGATCACGCGCAGCGTCGTCGTCTTGCCGGACCCGGACGGGCCGAGCATGGTGAAGAACTCGCCCCGCCGGATCTCCAGGTCGACCCCGTCGACCGCGATGACGTCGCCGTAGCGCTTGTGCAACCCGGCGACGCGGACGTCGATCTCAGCCTGCGGCGGCAAGCGACTCCTCGAGGAGCTGCAGCCCGCGGGCGAGCTCATCGTCGGTGACGGTCAGCGGCGGCAGCAGCCGCAGGACGTTCCCGTAGAGGCCGCAGGAGAGCAGGAGCAGCCCCCGCTCGAACGCGGCGGCGGTGATCTTCTGGGCGAGGTCGGGGCTCTGCTCGCGCAGCTCGAGCGCCAGCATCGGCCCGAGCCCGCGCACCTCGCCGATCGCGTCGTGCCGCCCGGCGAGCTGCTCGAGCCGCGCTCGCAGCTCGCTGCCGAGCTCGTCGGCACGCGCCCGGAACTCCGGTGCGGCGATCGTGTCGAGGACGACGGCCGCGGCCGCACACGCGACCGGGTTGCCGCCGAACGTGCCCCCGAGCCCGCCCGGGCCGGGCGCGTCCATCACCTCGGCGCGGCCGGTGACCGCTGCCAGGGGCAGGCCGCCGCCCAGCGACTTCCCGGAGACGAGCAGGTCGGGAGCGACGCCGCTGTGCTCGATCGCCCACATCGGCCCGGTCCTCCCGACGCCGGACTGCACCTCGTCGGCGACGAAGAGGATCCCGTGGGCGTCACAGAGCTCGCGCAGGCGCGTCAGGTAGTCGTCGGGCATCGGGATGAAGCCGCCCTCGCCCTGCACGGTCTCGAGCACGACGCACGCGACCGTCTCGGCGTCGACCTCGCTCTTGAACAGGTGCTCGAGCGACGCGATCGCGGCGTCGGTGTCGACACCGCGGTAGGGGTACGGAGCCGCGGCGCGGTAGACCTCGCCGGGGAACGGGCCGAACCCCGCCTTGTACGGGCGCACCTTGCTCGTCATCGCCATCGTCAGGAGGGTGCGGCCGTGGAAGCCGTTCTCGAAGACGACGACAGCCGGCCGCCCGGTGGCCGCGCGGGCGATCTTGACCGCGTTCTCGATCGCCTCGGCGCCGGAGTTGACGAGGATCGACTTCTGGCGCTCGCCGGCCGTTGCACCTGAACTGCATGGCGAGTGCTCTGCGAGCCGGCGGCAGACCTCGACGTACGGCTCGTAGGTGCCGACCATGAAGCACTGGTGCAGGAAGCGGTCGACCTGCTCGTGGATCGCCGCCACCACCGGCGCGAAGCCGTGGCCCGTGTTCTGGCAGGCGATCCCGCCCGCGAAGTCGAGGTAGAGCGTCCCGTCGGCCGCCTCGACCTGCGCGCCCTCGGCGCGCGTGACGACCAGGCGGGGTGTCGCGACGCCCCGCGCGACGAAGCGCTCGCGCGCTTCGAGGACGTCGTCGACCGCCGTGCGCTCGCGGAGAGACACGCGGCGATTCTCTCCCGCCGCAGCCGGGGAGCGCAATGGACCGGCGGGCGTAGCGTTGCGCTCCGCTCTTCGACACGGTGTCGGAAAGACGTACTCGCGGCCAGTGCCCATACGGCGTGATTGCTTGCTTCCGCCCACGTGCAAGGAGTAGCGTCTTGGCCCAGGCGTCCAAGCGCCGCCGCCCCGATGCTGACTGTCCGTGACATCGTGAACCTGCCGGGCCTCGGGCTCGAACTCGTTGCGGGCGCAGCCGGCGCCGACAACTCGATCGGCTGGGTGCACGTCTCGGAGCTGCCCGACCCGACCCAGTGGCTCGAGGGCGGTGAGCTCCTGATCACGACCGGGCTCGGCGTCGGGGCGCTCTCGCGCCCCCAGCGCGAGTACGTGCGCCGCCTGGCCGGTCACGGCCTCGCCGGGCTCGCGTTCGGGGTCGGCTTCGGCTGGGCCGAGCCGCCGCCGGCGCTCGCCGACGAGGCGGAGCGGCTCGACTTCCCGCTCGTGACCGTCCCGTACGAGGTGCCGTTCATCGCGCTGACGAAGGCGATCTCGTCGCGGCTCGCCAACGCGCAGCTCGCGCGCCTGGAGCGCGCGCTCGAGGTGCACGAGCGGCTCGCGCACTCCGTCCTCGAGGGTCACGGCGCGCCGGCGCTGCTCGCGATCCTGGGCGATCACGTCGGGTGCTCGCTCGCGCTGGTCGACGAGGCCGGCCGCGTCGTCGGCGAGCGCCACAGCGCACGGCTGGCGGGCTGCGAGCAGGTGCTCGAGCTGCCGGTCGTCGCCGACGGGGA
The DNA here is from genome assembly GCA_963737455.1 of uncultured Gaiellaceae bacterium. Taxonomy (GTDB): domain Bacteria; phylum Actinomycetota; class Thermoleophilia; order Gaiellales; family Gaiellaceae; genus Gaiellasilicea. The sequence continues at coordinate 8,226 of CAVTSN010000021.1, forward strand.
GACCTGGTCGCTGCGGGCCGGAAAGCAGCACGAGGAGCTGTCGGAGTACGACCGCCTCGTCCTCCATCACGGCCAGTCGGCGCTCGCGTTCGAGCTCTCCCGCCGACACGCCGTCTCGGCGGCCGAGCTCCGGCTCGCCGGCGACCTGCTCGAGGACCTCGAGCACGACCGGCTCGACGAGCGCGAGATCGCGCGACGGATCGCCGCGTTCGGGCTCGACCCGCAGGACCGCTACGCGGCGCTGCTCGCCGTCGCTGTCGACACACGTCGGGCCGACGACGTCCGCGGCGCTGCCGCCCGGGTGCTCGACGCACGCGGCGCGCGCTACCTCTCCGCCTCGCGACGCGACCGCGCCGCGTTCCTCGTCGCAGCCGACCTCGAGGAGGAGGCGTTCACGATCGCGCGCGAGGTGGTCGAGGCGGCGCCGGGAACACGGGTCGGCGTCGGCCGGCCGGCGTCGGGGTCCGGCCTCGGCCGCAGCCTGCTCGAGGCGCGCGCGGCGCTCGACGCAGTCGCCGGCCCGGTCGCCTCCTACCAGGACCTCGGCTCGCTCGAGCTGCTGCTGAGCCTGCCGGGCGCCGCCCTCGAGGCGTTCGTCGCCCGTGTCCTCGGCCCCGCGTCGGGCAACGCCTGGCTGCTCGAGTCGCTCGCGGCGCTGCTCGACACCGGCTGCCGCTGGAGCGAGGCGGCCGACCGGCTCGGCGTCCACCGGCACACGCTTCGCTACCGGATGGACCAGCTGCGCAAGCAGACCGGCCGGCACCCGGACGACCCTGCGCAGCGGATGGAGCTCTGGCTCGCCGTCAAGGCGAAGCAAGCAATCGCGGCGCGGGAGGCCGAGCCGGCGGCCGTCTGAGGCGGCCCGCGCGGCTCGAGAAACGGGGTGCATGCAGCACCCGCAACTGTGCGGTTTACCGCACTCCCAAAATCGCCTGCCTCTGCCAGGATATGTCCATGCCTACGACCGTGGTGATCATCGACGACCACCCCAGCTTTCGCGCCTCGGCGCGGGCGATTCTGCAGGCTGAGGGATTCGAGGTCGTCGGTGAGGCCGAGGACGGCGTGTCGGGGATCGCGGCCGCGCGTGCGCTCGCACCCGACGTCCTCCTGCTCGATGTGCAGCTCCCGGACATGGACGGATTCGCCGTCTGCCGGGAGCTCGGACTGAACGGCGGCCCTCCGGCCGTCGTTCTCGTCTCCAGCCGGGACGCGAGCGACTACGGCGAGCTGATCGAACAGAGCGGTGCCCGCGGCTTCATCCCCAAAGCCGAGCTTGGCGGGACTGCACTGGCCGACCTGCTCGGATGAGAACCCGCACACTCGTCCTGGTCGCGCTCGGCGGCCTGGCGCTGGCGGCAATCGGCACGGTGCTCGTGCTCACGAGCGACCACGTCGACGACACGGGTCCGTTCCTCTCGCTCGCGCTCACCGTCGGGCTCTCGTTCCTCGCCTCCGGCGTGATCGCGCTCTGGCGCCGCCCGCAGAACCGCACCGGCGTGCTCCTCGTCCTCGTCTCGTATCTCTGGTTCCTCGGCGCGCTGGCCGAGTCGAACAACGACTGGGTCTTCACGATCGGCGTGATCGTGAACAGCTTCACGCTCGGGGCGTTCGTGCACCTTCTGCTCGCGTACCCGACCGGGCGGCTCCAGAGCCGGAGGGACCTGTGGCTGGTGGTGACCACGTATGTCCTCGTGCTCCTCGCCTCAGTGGGACAGCTCCTGGTCGACGAGGATCCCGACGCCAGCTGCCCCGACTGCACGAGCACGATCGCCGTCGCGGACAGCGAGACGGCGCACGACCTCGTCACCGGCGTGCTCAGCCTGGTCGCGCTCGGGGTCGTGGTCGTCGTCCTCGCGATCGTCGTCACCCGCTTCGTCCGCGCCAAGGGCGCCCTCCGCCGCGCGCTGGGCCCCGTTCTCGGCACCGGCGCGCTCGTGATGGCCGTCCTGGTCGTTCAGCTGATCGTGGGGACGGTCTCCGAGGACGCCGCCGAGCCGCTGTACTACGTCTTCCTCGTCACGTTCGCGCTCGTGCCTGTGGCCTTCCTCGCCGGAGTCCTGCGCAGCCGGCTTGCGCGCAGCGGCGTCGCCGACCTGGTCCTCGAGCTCGGCCGCGGCGTCCCCTTGCGAGACGCGCTCGCCCACTCGCTCCGCGACCCGTCGCTCGACCTCGTCTACTGGCTCCCCGAGCGCGAGCAGCTCGTGCTGCCCGACGGAACGCCGTTCGTGGACGACGACGGCACGCGCCTCCGGCACGACGTGCGGAGGAACGGCCGCCTCGTTGGCGCGCTCATCCACGACCCCTCGCTCGCGGACGAGCCCGAGCTCGTCGACGGGGTCGCGGCAGCGGCCGCGCTCTGGCTCGAGAACGAACGCCTGCAGGCCGAGGTGCGGGCGCAGTTCGTCTTTCTCGAAACGATCGTCAACACGGCGCCGTCCCTGCTCATGTCGCTCGAGCCGGATGGGCGGATCGCCAACTACAACACCGCCTGCGAGCGGGCGAGCGGCTACGAGAACGTCGAGGACGTACGCCACGAGTACTTCTGGGACGTCTTCATCTCGTCGAGCGAGCGCGACGAGGTGCGCGAACGCTTCCAGAAGAACCCGGCCCATCCCCCCGCCACCTGGGAGAACACGTTCGTCAACCGGCGCGGCGAGGAGATGGTGATCGCGTGGTCGACGGCGCCGCTGCTGGACGAGTCCGGCAACGTCCGCAACATCATCTGCGGGGGCCTCGACGTCACCGAGCGCAAGCGGCACGAGATCGAGCTCGACCGCGAGCGCGACTTCCTCAGGAAGGTGGCCGATATCACGCCGAGCCTGCTCGTCGTCGTCGACGACGAGGCGAAGGTGGTCGAGGACGCCGTCAACGAGTCGTTCGTGAAGATGATGGGCTGGAGCGACGTGGAGATACGCGGCCGCAGCTTCGGCGAGCTCTTCCACGAGGAGGATCGCTACTTCGCCGCGATCGGCGTCGCCTCGGCGTTCAACGGCGTCGACCCGCACCTCCGGCTCTCGCGCTGGGTCACACGTGAGGGCCGCGTCCGCGTGGTCGAGTGGACGGCGACGCCGATCGTGGACATCCTCGGTCGCGAGCGCGTGCTCGTCTGCGGAGTCGACGTCACCGAGCGGGAGCGGCGCGAGCACGACCTCCGCTCGAGCGAGGAGCGGCTGCGCGCGACGATCGAGGCCTCGCCGGTGGCCGTGCTCGAAGTCGACCTCGACGACCGGATCGCGCTCTGGAATCCCGCCGCGGAGCGGATGTTCGGCTGGTCAGCGGAGGAGATGGTCGGCGGCCCGCTGCGGCACATCCCGGACGACGAGCGCGAGCGGCTCGCCGAGCTGATGACCCGCGTCCGCTCGGGGGAGATCTACACGGGCATCGAGGGCAAGCGCCTGTGCAAGGACGGCAGCCTGATCGACGTCGAGATCTCGGCAGCACCGATCCGCGATGCGTCCGACTCGGTGATCAGCCACCTGGCGCTGTTCGCGGACATCAGCGACCGCAAGCGGCAAGAGGAGGAGCTCCGCGCGTCGCGTGCCCGCATCGTCAAGGCCGGCGACGAGGCGCGGCGCCGGCTGGAGCGGAATCTCCACGACGGCGCCCAGCAGCGGCTCGTCGCGCTCTCACTCTCGCTCCGCCTCGCCCAGACGAAGGTCGGCACCGACCCGCCGGCCGCCGAGGCGGTGCTCGAATCCGCGCGCGAGGAGCTGGCCGCGGCGCTCGACGAGCTGCGCGAGCTCGCCCGCGGCATCCACCCGGCCGTCCTCACCGACCGGGGCCTCGCCGCCGCGCTCGAGGCGCTCGCCTCGCGCCTGCCGATCCCGGTCGAGATCGAGACGCCCGAGGTCGAGCTGCCGCAGGCCGTCGAAGCCGCCGCGTACTACGTGATCGCGGAGGCGCTCGCGAACGTGATCAAGTACGCCCGCGCGTCCGTGGTGAACGTTCGGGTGACGTCGAATGAGAACAGCGCCCGGGTCGAGGTGGTCGACGACGGCGTCGGCGGCGCCGATCCGGCCACGGGATCGGGGCTACGAGGGCTCTCCGACCGCGTCGCGGCGCTCGAGGGCACGCTCGAGGTCGACAGCCCGCCCACCGGCGGCACCCGCATCCAGGCGGAAATCCCCCTGGATCCAGGCCCCCAAGGGTAGGGCAACCCGCACCTGCAGAGACCTGCGCACCGCATCTGCGCGCGAACGCGAGCGTGAAAGTGTTGCGCCATGAACGCAACCCCCAAGGAGGAAGTCATGTACGCCGATCACAGAATCGATCTGGCCCACCGTCGCGGCGACGGAATCGACGTCGTCCTCTGGTGGTCACCCGAGGACGACAGCGTCGCCGTCGAGGTGCTCCACCTCGCGAGCGACTCGTCCTTCGAGCTCTCCGTCGAGCGCTCCCGCGCCCTCGACGCCTTCTACCACCCCTTCGCCTACGCCGCCCGCCGCAGCCCCGAACTGCTGGACGTCGCCGCGTAGCAACACTGGGCGAGCGCGCTCCCTGCTCCTACACTCCCTGGGTGAGCGCGCTCCCGACCGGAACGGTCACCTTTCTCTTCGCCGACGTCGAGGGCTCGACGCGGCTCGCCCGCGAGCTCGACGAGGGCTGGCAGCCGGTCCTCACGGACATCAGGCGCCTCCTCCGCGAGACCGTCGCGGCGACGGGCGGCCACGAGGTCGACTCGCGCGGCGACGAGCTCTTCGCCGTCTTCGCTGAAGCCGAGACCGCCGCCCAGGCGGCCGTCGAGGCGCAACGGCGGATCGCAGGCCACACCTGGCCGGCGCCGGTGCGAGTCCGGATCGGACTTCACAGCGGCACCGCGGCGCTGGCCGAGGACGGCTACGTCGGCGTCGAGGTCCACCGCGCGTACCGGATCGCGAACGCCGGCCACGGCGGGCAGATCGTCGCCTCCGAGGCGTCGGCGCTCGTGCTCGCCCCCACTCGCGAGCTCCGCGATCTCGGTCTCTGGGCGCTGCCGGAACTGCCTGAGCCGGAGCGGATCTTCCAGCTCGACGAGCAGGGGCTCGGCGGCGACTTTCCCGCACTCCGCGCGCGCCCGGGGGCGACCCCGGTTCGCGTCGTGCTCGCCGACGACTCGGTGCTCCTCCGCGAGGGCGTCGCCCGGCTGCTCGACGACGCCGGCTTCGACGTCGTGGCGCAGTCCGGCAACGCCGACGACCTGCTCCGCCACGTGGCGATGCACAAGCCGGACGTGGCGGTGGTGGATATCAGGATGCCGCCGACGCAGACGGACGAAGGCCTCCAGGCGGCGAAGGAGATCCGCGAGAACCACCCCGACACCGGCGTACTCGTGCTCTCCCAGTACGTCGAGCCGGGCTACGCGATGGACCTGCTCTCCGACAGCGCCGAGAGCGTCGGCTATCTCCTCAAGGACCGCGTCGCCGACATCGACGAGTTCGCCGCGGCCGTGCGCCGGGTCGCCGAGGGAGGATCCGCGCTCGACCCGGCGGTCGTCAGCCAGCTCGTCGGCCGGCACCGCCGCGACGACCCGCTCGCCGACCTCTCGCCCCGCGAGCGCGAGGTGCTGGAGCTGATGGCGGAAGGCCGCTCGAATCAGGCGATCGCGGAGCGCCTGTTCGTGACGCTCCGCGCGGTCGAGAAGCACGTGACGAGCATCTTCGTGAAGCTGCGTCTGACCGCCACGCCGGAGGATCACCGCCGCGTGCTCGCGGTGCTCGCCCTGCTCCGCGGCTGACGCGATCGGGGAAAGACCAGGGTCGGCTGGGGGTGATGCCCCATACCGCCGGCGCCGCGGGGTGGGGATCCTCTCAGAAGCATGTACGGATACCCGCACCGGAAGACGCTGGCTCGCCGCATCGTCTCGTGGACGACCCACTGAGAGGCTGCAGCCATGTCCTTCCACCGCATCCGCAGACTTGCCGGCCGGCCCTACCCCGGCCGGATCGAGCTCGCAGCGCTGGCCGCCCTCTACGGCGCCTACGAGATCGTCCGCGGCTTCGGCGGCGAGGACTGGGCGGCGGCTCGCGCGCATACGGCCGACATTGTCGCGCTCGAGCGCCGCCTCAATCTCTTCGTCGAGCGCGACGTCCAGGATGTGCTCGGCTCGATCGCCGGCGTCCCGGCGCTGCTCGGCTTCCTCTATGTCCTGCTCCACTTCGCGGGCACCGCCGCCGCCCTCATCTGGGTTCACCGGCGGCGCCCGCACGCGTTTCCGTTCGTCCGCTCGACGCTGATCGTCAGCACCGCGCTGGCGCTCGTCGGCTACGTCCTCTACCCGGCCGCGCCCCCGCGCCTCGCGAACATGGGCTTCGCCGACACGGTCACGAAGAACACCGGCCTCGACCTCAGCTCCGACCTGCTCGGCAGCTTCTACAACCCGATCGCCGCCGTGCCGAGCCTCCACTTCGGCTACGCGCTGATCGTCGGCGTCGCGCTCGCGCAGCTCGCCTCGCAGCGCTGGCTGCGGCGTCCTCGGCGCCGCCTACCCCGCGCTGATGCTGCTGATCATCGTCGGCACCGGCAACCACTTCCTCTTCGACGCGGCCGCAGGTGGTCTCGTCGTCGCCGCCGGCTGGCTCGTCGCCTCCCGGCTGCGTGCACCGGCCGTCGCGCCGGTGCGGCTGCCCGCACCGCAGAAGGCCTGGACGCCGCATTCCGCGGAGTCCCACGCCAGGGCAGCCTGAACTCACCACAGCACCTCTCCCCGCAGGAACCGAAAGGACACCGCACGCCATGTCACCCCTGAAGCGCAGCAACAACCTCGCCGCCCGCATGGGCCGGTGGAGCGCGAACCACTGGAAGACAGCCGTCTTCGGCTGGCTCGCGTTCGTCGTCGCCTCCGTCGTCATCGGCGGCCAGGTCGGCACCAAGTACCTCGAGCAGGACGATCTCGCCGTCGGCGAGGCCGCCACTGCAAACAAGATCATCGAGGCCGGCTTCCCGCAGTCGCCCGACGAGCAGGGCGAGATCGTCCTGATCCAGTCCAAGACCCTCACCGCCGACGATCCGGCGTTCAGGGCCGCGATCGACGATGTCGTGAAGACGCTCGACAGCTACCCGAAAGTGCGGAAGCTCGACTCTCCGCTCGACGCGGGCCACGGCGACCTGATCTCGGACGACCGCCACGCGGCGATGGTCCAGTTCAGCCCGAAGGGCGACTACGACGAGACGATCGCGTACATCGACACGATCGTCGCCGGCGTCGACAAGACCGCAGAGCGCCATCCGGCCCTCGACATCGAGGAGCTCGGCAGTGCCAGCACCGGCAAGGCAGTCGACGAGGCGTTCAAAGGCATGCTCAAGACCGCCGGCATGATCGCGCTCCCGCTCACGCTCGTGATTCTGCTACTCGTGTTCGGTTCGGCCGTCGCGGCCTTGATCCCCGTGCTGCTGGCGATCACCGCCGTCATGGCCACCACGGCTCTGATCGCGCTGCCGAGCCAGATCGTCGCCGTCGACGAGCAGATCGCCGAGGTGATCCTCCTGATCGGTCTCGCCGTCGGAATCGACTACTCGCTCTTCTACCTCCGCCGCGAGCGTGAGGAGCGGGCCGCCGGACGCAGCGAGCACGCCGCCCTCGAGGCCGCCGCAGCCACTTCGGGCCGCGCCGTCCTCGTCTCCGGCGTCACCGTCCTGATCGCCATGGCCGGCATGTTCCTCTCCGGCGACAAGTCGTTCATGTCCTTCTCGATCGGGACGATGATGGTCGTCGCGGTCGCGATGATCGGCTCGCTCACCGTCCTGCCGGCGCTGCTCGGCCGGCTCGGCGACAAGGTCGAGAAGGGCCGGATCCCGTTCCTGGGCCGGCTCCGCAGCAAGAACGGCGAGAGCCGCTTCTGGGGCGCAGTCCTCGACCGCGTCCTCCGGCGCCCGGTTCTCTCGGCCGTCGCCGCGGGCGCAGTCCTGATCGCACTGGCCGTGCCGGCGCTCTCGCTGAACACGACCACGTCCGGTCTCGACGACATCTCGATCCCCGAGGTCGAGCCGATGAAGCGTCTCGACGCCGCCTTCCCGGGCGGCAACGACCCGGCGGTCGTCGCGATCAAGGCGGCCGACGTCCGCGCACCCGAGGTTCAGGACGCGATCGTCGCCCTCAAGCAGAAGGCACTCGCGACCGGCCAGTTGAGCGGCCCGATCGAGGTCGAGGCGAGCCGCGACAACACCGTCGCGACCGTCGACATCACGCTCGCCGGCTCCGGCACAGATGCCGCGTCACAGGCCGCGCTCGCGACCCTCCGCGAGGACGTCGTCCCGAGCACGATCGGCAAGGTCGACGGCGTCGAGTACGCCGTCGGCGGCACGACCGCTCTGGACAAGGACTGGGAAGACGGGATGAAGACGTCCGCACCGCTCGTCTTCGGTTTCGTGCTCCTGTTCGCCTTCCTGATCATGCTGGTCTCGTTCCGCTCGATCGTCGTCGCCCTGAAGGCGATCCTGCTCAACCTGCTCTCCGTCGGAGCGGCGTACGGCATCCTCGTCGCCACGTTCCAGTGGGGCTGGGGCGAGAATCTGCTCAACTTCGAGTCGAACGGCGGCATCACGCCCTGGTTGCCGATGTTCCTGTTCGTGATCCTGTTCGGGCTCTCGATGGATTACCACGTCTTCGTCCTGAGCCGCGTCCGCGAAGCCTATGACCGCGGTCTCTCGAACGACGAAGCCGTCGCCCACGGGATCAAGTCCACGGCAGGTGTCGTCACCAGCGCGGCCGTCGTCATGGTCGGCACGTTCCTGGTGTTCGCGATCCTGCCGGTGATCGACCTGAAGGAGATGGGTGTCGGCCTGGCGGCCGCCATCCTGATCGACGCCACCCTCATCCGCGCGGTGCTCCTCCCCGCCACGATGAAGCTGCTCGGCGACAAGAACTGGTACCTGCCGAGCTGGCTCGGATGGCTCCCCCGCCTCGAGCACGAGCCGGCGCCCGAGGCGCCTGAGGCGCCTGCCGCTCCCGTCGCGGCCTAGCCCGACCGGCACCGAAACGCGAAGCCCCGCCCTCTGCAACGGAGGGGGCGGGGCTTCACTCGTTTCTGGAGCCGGAGGAGGGACTCGAACCCACGGCCTACTGCTTACAAGGCAGTTGCTCTACCAGCTGAGCTACTCCGGCACGGGCGCCGGACATGGTACTGGCCGCCTAGTTCAGCACCTCGCGCGTCTTCTGGTGGGCCAGGATCTTGCGCTTGACCCGCTGGAGCGCGTTGTCGATCGTCTTGCAGTCGCAGCCCAGCTCCTCGGCCATCTCCTCGTACGAGAGCCCTTCCAGGTAGCAGCGGAGCGCATCCGCCTCGAGCGGCGAGAGGCCGGTGCCGAGCGTGAAGACGAGACTCTGCAGCTCCTCGGTCGAGATCACGCAAACCGAGGGGTCGTTCGTCGAGGGGCCGGGGAGCGCGTCGCCGAGCGTGCACTCCCCGTCGGAGTCCTGTCCGGCCGGCGTGTGGCTGAACGAGATGTACTGGTTCAGCGGCTGGTGCTTGAACCGCGTCGCGGTCTTGATCGCGGTGATGATCTGGCGGGTGACGCAGAGCTCGGCGAAACTGCGGAACGAGGTCTCCTTGTCGGCGCGGAAGTCGCGCACGGCCTTGTAGAGGCCGACCAAACCCTCCTGGACGAGGTCCTCCGAGTCCCCACCGGCGAGGAAGTAGGAGCTCGCCTTCAGACGGACGAAGCCGTTGTAGCGGCGCATCAGGGTGTCGAGCGCGGCCGTGCTGCCGTTCCGCGCCTTCATCACCAGCTGCAGATCCTCAAGCTCTCGTTGAGCCTTCTGGGCCGACTTTACCGCGGAGGCGGTCTGAGCGGACATTCGCGTTCTCCCTGGACTTGGGCGGGAAAGAGCGGCCGTGCCCGCCGTGCCGGACACTCAACTCTCACCCTTAGGTTGAGGCAGAAGATAGCAAGCTCAAGCACAAGTTACAAGGAGATTGCAAATGACCGATTCTGTTAGGAACGTATGTTCGCCTCACATGCCCTAGCCTGAATCGGTGCGTCTCCGCCGCCTTGTCGCTGCAGCGCTCGCGCTTGGGAGTCTCGCCCTGCTCGTGTACTGGCTCGGTCGCGACGAGCGTCCGCCGGTCCCGGTCGGTGCGCTCGTGCTCGCCGCCGCGAGCCTGCTCGCGCTCGTCGCACCGGCACCGCGTCTCCGCCGGCGACGGCGCGCTCGCGCCGCGCGTGGCTCGCGCGCGCAGGTCGCATCGGGCCGAACGCTCCCGATCCTCGCGCTCCTCCTACTGTGTGCCCTCGGCGCCGAGCTCCTGGCCGCCTACAGCGACTCGACCGGCCGGCCGGGAGCGATCGCGTTCGCCGTGGTCTTCTTCGCCGCGCTCTACGGCTGTCCCGCACTGCTCATTCGTGAGCTCGCGCGCCGCGCCGGGCGCGGCTGGCCGGCGATGGTGGTGCTGGCCGCCGCATTCGGCCTGCTCGAGGCGGGCGTGATCGACCAAGCCCTCTTCGCCGACAGCTACGCGGACGTGCGCAATTGGGAGGAGACGGTTCGTGCGACCTACGTCGCACCGCTCGGAATCCCAGCTTTCCCGGCCCAGAACTTCATCGTTGGCCACGTCCTCTTCAGCTTCTGCGCACCGATCGCAATCGCCGAGGCGATCCGCCCCGAGATCGCCCACCGGCCCTGGCTCGGCCGCCCGGGGTTCATCGTCGCCGTCGGCGCCTGGCTCGCGGCCGCAGCGCTGATCCTGAACGACGCGCTCAAAGAGGACTACGCGACCTGGCTCGAGATCACCGTGACGCTCGGGCTCGTCGCCGCGCTGGTCGCAGCGACGCCCGTCCTGCGGCTCCCGGCGCGGACCACTCGGCAGGCACCTCGAGTGCGCACGGTCCTCGCAGCGAGCTTCGGCGTCACGACGGCAGGCACCGCAGTGCCCGAGACATGGGTCGGCTTCTGGATCGCGCTTGCCGTTCTCGCGGCCGCGCTCTGGCTGCTGTTCCGATTCGCAGGCGGACCCGGCTGGAGTCTCGCCCATACCGCAGCCGTCGGAACCGGCGCACTGCTGAGCCGTGGCGTCCTCGCGTTCCTCTACTACCCCCTGGTCGGCGAGACGTCAGCCGCGCAGAAGTACACGCACAACGTCGCCATGCTCCTCGTCGTCGCAGCCTTCGGTGCACTCGCGCACCGACGGTCGCGCCCACGCCCGGCGTAGCTATTCCTGGCCGCGGCGGAGCCGCTCGAGCCGTTCGCGCGTCTCCTCGTCGAGCGTGTCGCGGAGCGTGGAGCCATGCGACTCCCGATGGCTCGGCTGCTGCAGGTCGGCCATGAAGGCGCGGGACGAGCGCTTCTGCACCTCCTGACCGGAGGTGCCGCGGATCGCGAAGTCGGAGGAGACGAGGCAGACGATCTCGGTGGCGCGGTGCTCGGCCGCCAGCCGCTCGAGCACGGCATCTGCGTGCGGCGCGAAGCGCACCGACAGCGGGCCGACCTCGGTGTCGACACCGACGCCGTCCCAGACGAGGAAACCGCGTGCGCCGCGCACCGCCACGAACGACGCGAGCGTGTCGGTCAGCTCACGCTGATCGGCGTAGCCGCCGGCGTGCAGCAGGTTGTGGCCGTCGAAGAGGTAGAGGGTCGGATCAGCCATCGCGCCGTCGCCGCGCCTCGTAGAGGAACAGCGCCGCGGCGACGCTGACGTTCAGCGACTCGACCCGCCCCGCGAGGGGGATCGAGACCGTCGCGTCGCAGGCGCGGCGCACGAGCGGCCGCACGCCCTTCCCCTCGGCGCCGAAGACGAGCGCGAGGCCGCCGGTGAGGTCTGCCTGCCAGAGGTCCTGCTCCGCGTCGGCCGCGGCCGCATAGATCCAGAGGTCGCCACGCTTGATCTCGTTCAGGTAGCGCGCGAGGTTCGGGACGACGGCGACGGGCAGATGCTCGACGGCGCCTGCGGAGGCCCGGGCGACCGCCGCGGTCACCATCGCCGAGCCGTGCGCCGGGACGACGACGCCGGTCGCACCGGCGCCTTCGGCGCTACGGATCACGGCGCCGAGATTGCGCGGATCGGTGACCTGGTCGAGGCACGCGAGGAGCGGCCGCTCGGCTCCGGCGAGCTCGTGCGCGTCGGCGTAGCGATACGGCTCGGTCCAGGCGAGGACGCCCTGGTGGTCGCGGGTGCCGGCCGCCTCCGAGATCTCCCGATCCGGCTTGGTCTGGAGGCGTGGAGCCCCTTCCAGCCACGGCTCGGCCGCGGTCGCACGCTCGGTGGCCCAGACCTCGAGCACCTGGCGCCGGCCGCGGAGCGCCTCGCGCACGGGCCTGCGGCCGTAGACCTGCTCGCGCGTCACTGCCGCGGAACGAGCCGGTAGCCGCCCGAGTCGTCGCGCACCTCCCAGCCCGCTGCCTCGATCTGCTCCCGCAGCTCGTCCGCCCGGGCGAAGTCCTTCGCTGCGCGCGCCTCCTGGCGTCCGGCGGCGAGCGCATGCACCTCGGACGGTGCCTCCTCCTCCCGGGCGAGCCCGGAGAGGCCGAAGACGTCGAGTGCCCGCCGAAGGAGCTCGTGATCGCGCCACTCGTGCACGAGGGCGAGTGCGGCCGGGGTCGAGAAGTCGTCGTCGAGCGCAGCCTGGAACCGCTCCCACGCGTCGGGTGGCGCCGGTTCCGAGGGATTCCGGAACACCTCGCGCAGGCCCTCGCCGCGCGCCTGCGCGTCCGCCATCCGGTCGTCGGAGAAGTCGATCGGGCTGCGCCAGTGCGCCGTCATGAAGAAGAGCAGCACGGTATCCCGGCCCCAGCGGTCGAGCACCTCGGCGATCGTCTCGACGTTCCCGATCGACTTCGACATCTTCTCGCCCGTGAAGCGGAGCATGCCGTTGTGCATCCAGACCTTCGCGAACTCGTACCCGCGCGCGCGCGACTGCGCCAGCTCGTTCTCGTGGTGGGGGAAGACGAGGTCGAGGCCGCCGCCGTGGATCTCGAAGACCGGCCCGAGCAGCTTCTCGGCCATCGCAGAGCACTCGATGTGCCAGCCCGGTCGGCCGTCTCCCCACGGCGACGCCCAGAACGTGTCCTCGCCCGGCTTGTTCGCCTTCCAGAGGGCGAAGTCGCGCGCATCCTCCTTGCGCGGGTTCGGCTCCTGTTCCTCCACCTGATCCGGCTTCTGTCCCGAGAGCCGACCGTACTCGGCCCACCGCGCGACCCGGAAGTAGACGTCGCCGTCGACCTCGTAGGCGAAGCCGCGGCCGATCAGGTCGGCGATGAACGCGACGATCTCGTCCATCGACTCGGTCACCTTCGGCCAGAAGTCCACCTCGTCGAGCCCGAAGCGGCCGGTGTCCTCGAGGTACCACTCCGTCGCCTGGCGCGCGCGCTCGGCGCTGGCGCCCGGGGCGGCCTCGTAGATCTTGTCGTTGACGTCGGTGATGTTGTGGACGAGCGTGACGTCGTAGCCGCGCTCGCGCAGCCAGCGCTTGTACCAGCACGCGAGCACGAACGGCCGCGCGTTGCCGATGTGGGCGCGGGCGTAGACGGTGGGGCCGCAGACGTACATGCCGATCGGTCCCGGAGGCGCCGGCAGCTCGACGAGATCGCGCGCGAGGGTGCTATAGAGCCGCATCGACCCGCCTCAGCGCCTCGTCCTGCGGCAATGCGGCGATCACGGCCCAGAGCTCCGGCCCCCGCTCGGCGCCGGTCAGCGCGAGCCGGAGGGCCTTCAGGTCGCCGCCGACGGCCTTCAGCTCGCGGACGATGTCCTTCCCGTCGAGCCCGCTGGCGCGCAGCTCGGCGAACCGGGTCAGCGTCGGCCGCGCCTCCTCGGGCAGGGTCACCTGCTGCGGCTCGAGGATCGCCGCCGCCATCGCACGCGCCTCGACCAGGTCTCGCGCGCCACGGAGCGCACGTGCGAGCTGCGGCGGCGCACCCGCGCGGGCGGCGAGCTCCTCGTCCGAGAGCGCCTCGATCGCGTCGATCGCGAGCCGCCGGATCCTCGCCTCGTCGAGATGGACGTCGTGCGCCGGCTCGCCGAGCTCCTCGAGGTACGCCCGCAGCGCCTCCGCGGGGACGCCCCGGTCGCGGTACTGGGCCAGGGTCGGTGCCCCCTCCCGCTTCGAGAGCTTCTTCCCGTCCGCCCCGAGCAGGAGGCCGTGGTGGACGTATTCCGGCGGCTCGAACCCGAGCGCCCGCGAAAGCTCCCGCTGGAGCTCGGTGTTGGAGCGGTGGTCGGCGCCGCGAACGACGTGCGTGATCGCGAAGTCGTGGTCGTCGACGACGCTCGCGAGGTGATACGTCGGCGAGCCGTCGGGCCGCAGGAGCGTCGTGCCGCGGAAGCGGATCGAGCCGTCGGCGTCCGGCTCCCCGACGCTCAGCGCCGCCTCGGCGTGGCGCGCGGCGCGCTCGCTCTGGCGGCTCGGTCCCTCGTTCCACGGCAGTCCGAGCCACTCGAGATCCTCGAGGATCGCCGAGACCGCACCCTCGACCTCGCGGGAGCGGTCGGTGTCGTCGATCCGCAGCAGCAGCCACTCTCCGCGGCGTCGGTTCGCAACCGCGGAAAGGGCGCTTCCGAGGTGGAGTGAGCCCGTCGGGCTCGGCGCAAAACGGACTCTCGTCGACACGCGTTGAGTGTACGGTCGCGGGCCGCCGCGACTCCGTCGTGCGGCGCCGGAAGCGCTTTCTCATCTGATTCTCAGATTGCTCTCACGCTGCTCTTAGCTCGCGCCGGAAGTCTGGTTCCACCAACCAACCGGACTGCAAGGAGTGAGCATGGAACGGCAGGGACTGAGAGCACTCGAGGGCACCCCCGACCAGGATGCGGTCGAGAGCGCGCTCTTCGAGATCAAGCGTGTGATCGCGGGCCAGGACGAGATGCTCGAGCGCGTCTTCGTCTGCCTGCTCGCCGGCGGGCACCTCCTGATCGAGGGCGTCCCCGGCCTCGCCAAGACGCTGACGATCAAGACGGTGGCGGACGTGCTCGGAGGCACGTTCCAGCGGGTGCAGTTCACGCCCGACCTCGTCCCGTCCGACCTCGTCGGCACGCGCATGTACCGCGGCGGCAAGGACGGCTTCGAGACCGAGCTCGGGCCGGTCTTCTGCAACTTCCTCCTCGCCGACGAGATCAACCGCGCACCCGCGAAGGTGCAGTCGGCACTGCTCGAGGTGATGCAGGAGCGCCAGGTCACGATCGGCAAGGAGACGCACGCAGTGCCGTCGCCCTTCCTCGTCATGGCGACGCAGAACCCGATCGAGTCCGAGGGCACCTACCCGCTCCCCGAGGCTCAGGTCGACCGCTTCATGCTGAAGGTGCTGGTCGACTACCCGGCGCCGGCGGACGAGCTGACCGTGATCGAGCGGGCACTCGCCGAGCCGGTCGTCGTCGAGCGGCTGCTCTCCATCGAGGATCTCGCCGAGCTGCAGGTCGCCACCCGGCGGGTCTACGTCGACCCGGCCGTCTCCCGCTACGCGCTCTCGATCGCGCTCGCGACGCGGCAGCTCGCCGAGACCGAGCTCGAGGAGCTCGACGGTTACGTCGAGTACGGCGCCAGCCCCCGCGGCCCGATCAACCTCGTCCTCGCCGCCCGTGCCCTCGCGCTCCTGCGCGGACGCCGCTACGTGCTCCCACACGACGTGCGTGAGCTCGCGAAGGACGTGCTCAGGCACCGGCTCGTGCTCAGCTACGAGGCGCTCGCCGAGGGCGTGGATGCGGAGCGGATCCTCGACCGGGTGCTCGAGACGGTCCCGATGCCCCAGCTCGAGCTCTCGCGGCAGGACGTCGCATGAGCACCGTCCACGCACTCCGTCCGACGCGGACGCCCGGCCGGCCAGGCCCCGGCCCGGTCCCGGCCGCGCTGCTGCGCAAGGTGAACCTGGTCGTGCGCCGGCGGATCGACGGCCTGCTCGCCGGCGACCACCGCTCCTGGGCAACGGGCGACGGCACCGAGCTGGCCCAGGTCCGCCCCTACGCCCCCGGCGACGACGTCCGCCTGATCGACTGGAACGTCACCGCCCGCACCGGCGAGCCACACATCCGGGTCAACGTCGCCGAGCGGGCCGTCGAGACCTGGCTCCTGCTGGACACCTCGGCGTCGATGACCTTCGGCACCGCCGACCGGCGGAAGTGGGACGTGGCCGAAGGCGTCTCGCTGGCCGTCGGGAACTTCGCCGTCCGCCGTGGCAACCGGCTCGCGCTCGCCACCTTCGGCGACCGCAGCCCCCTCGCCTCGCCCGCCCGCCAGGGCAACCGCGGCCTGCTCGCCCTCCTGACCGCACTGCGGCGGGAGCCCGACCTCGAGCCCATCGGCCCAACGTCGCTCGGGTCGGCTCTGGCACGGATCGGCCGGCTCGCCCGGCGCCGGGCCGTGATCGTGATCGTGTCCGACTTCCGCGGCCCCCGCGACTGGCGGCCAAGGCTGCTCCAGCTCGCGGCCCGACACGACGTCGTCGCGGTCGAGATCCAGGACCCGCGCGAGCAGGAGCTGCCGGACGTCGGCGATCTCTGGCTCGTCGACCCGGAGTCGGGCCGGCAGCTGCGCGTCGACACCCGCAGCCGGAAGCTGCGGGAGCGGTTCAACGACGAGGCGGCGGCGGACCGTGAGGCCCTCGCGCGCGAGCTCCGCTCGCTCGGGATCCCGCACCTGACGCTCTCGACCTCGGGCGACTGGCTCCGCAGGCTCGTCGGGTTCCTCCAGACGGAAGGGAGGCGGCGATGAGCTTCGCCTGGCCGATCGCACTCCTTGGCCTCGTCCTCGTGGCGCTGGCCCTCATCGCCTACGTCGCCGTGCAACGGAGACGACGGCGGTACGTCGTCCGATTCACGAACTTCGACCTGCTCGAGAACATCGTGTCCGAGTCGCCCCGCTGGCGGCGTCACATTCCGGCGGCGTTCGCGCTTCTCGCTCTGACCGCGCTGGTGGTCGGGATGGCGCGGCCCCAGGTCGCGGTCGCCGTGGCCCGCGAGGAGGCGACTGTGATCCTGGCGATGGACAGCTCCGGCTCGATGACGGCGACCGACGTCGCGCCGGACCGGATGACCGCCGCACGCGAGGCGGCGAGCTCGTTCGTCGAGGACCTGCCCGACGGCTTCAGGGTCGGCGTCGTCTCGTTCTCGAACGAGGCGGACGTGGTCGTGCCGCCGACGGCGGATCGCGAGGAGGCTCTGCGCGGGCTGAGCGCGCTCAGAGCCGACAACGGCACCGCGCTCGGCGACGCGATCGCGCGCTCCGTCGACCTCGGCATCACGAGCCTCGACGAGGAGCTCGCGGCCGCGAAGGCGGACGACACGCCGGTCGTCGTGCTCGTCCTCTCGGACGGCGCCAACACGACCGGGGACTACGAGCCGCTCGAGGCGGCGCAGAAGGCGGTCGACGCCGACGTGCCCGTCTACACGGTCGCGCTCGGGACGGACGAGGGCACCGTGCAAGGCCCGGACGGCTACGGCGGCATGCGCACGATCCGCGTCCCGCCCGACCGGACGACCCTCGCTCAGGTGGCCGAGCAGACCGGCGGCACCTTCTTCGAGGCCGCCGACGAGGAGGCGCTGCGGAGCGTCTACGACGAGATCGGCTCGCAGGTCGGCGTCGATCACGAGCAGAAGGAGCTGACCGTTCTCTTCACCGCCGCGGGCGCACTGCTGCTCCTGCTCGGCGGAGCGCTCTCGACGCTCTGGTTCGGCCGCATTCCCTGACAGCGAGGAACGGAAGGAGGTGATCGACATGGAACGAGCCCGCAAGAGACCGCAACTGCTGCTCGTGCTGTTGGCAGCGGTGTTCGCAGTCGCAGCGATCTGGGCAGCGACTGCACTCGCAGCCGGCGACTCCTCGGCGGCGTCGAGCGACCCCGGCAGCAGCCAACCGGCGGTCGAGTTCGTGCAGGCCGAGGACGACGCGGCCCCGTCGGCGGACGACTGTCCGGAGGACGGAGATGGTTCCGGCGGCGGTTCCGGCGGCTCCGACGACTCGACCGGATCGAGCTCGACGGACTTCTAGGCGCGGCAGTCGAGGGAGCCGGACGGTCGCTCGCGATCGCTCGGCTCCCTACACCTCTAGCCTGCGTCCGTGGCCGAAGTGCTCGAACCCGTCAACGGCCAGGTCCCGAAGTCTCTCCACTCCGACGCTCCAAGGACTTCGGCGCTTCCGGCCTCTCAACGGAAGCTGTCCGAGTGAGGTGCTTGAGCGCTATGACGACGGCGGCAAAGCGGGCGCAGTCCGTGCATCCAGGGAGATGTCGAGCAGCCTCTGCCACCTCGGTTGCGGAGGAGGCCTCTCCGTCGAGCACCACCGACAGCGTCCGGCGAGTCCGGCGGCACGTCGCACGGCCGGTCGCGCTCAACTGGTTCCGGTGCGTGCCGGCGTCTGCGGGGTCGCGCTCTCGCGCCGGCGGAGCCGGTGAAGCCAGGAACTGGCGCGCCTCTCGCTGGTTTCGGACGTGGTCGAGCGCGCCTCCCGAGCCTCGATTGAATGAATCGCCGCGTGCCCGAGCGCCACGCTCTCCTGGTGTCGCAGACGGGCGATGTCGTGGGTCGTCAACGGATGAGTCACGATCGTCTCCTCTGGTCGAGTTGGAAATCCCTCTGACGACACGACGGAGCCGCCTGCCAACTTCTTCCATCTCACGAGACAGCCGCTCGACTACGCTCGCTTCGGTGGATGACCTTCTTGCCGCTTGGTACTGCCAAAACGGTCGATCGCTGCCGTGGCGGGAGACGCGCGACCCGTACGCGATCCTCGTCAGCGAGGTGATGCTGCAGCAGACGCAGGTCGAGCGCGTGATCCCGCGCTGGCTCGCGTGGCTCGAGCGCTGGCCGACGCCGGTCGACGCTCG
Organism: uncultured Gaiellaceae bacterium; assembly: GCA_963737455.1. Classification (GTDB taxonomy): domain Bacteria; phylum Actinomycetota; class Thermoleophilia; order Gaiellales; family Gaiellaceae; genus Gaiellasilicea. The sequence continues at coordinate 26,944 of CAVTSN010000021.1, forward strand.
CCGCCGCTCACGCCCGCCGACGTGATCCGGGAGTGGCAGGGGCTCGGCTACAACCGGCGCGCCGTCAGCCTCCACAAGGCGGCGCAGGTCGTCGCCGCATCGGGCTGGCCCGACGACCTCACCGTGCTGCCGGGCGTCGGCCCGTACACCGCGGCCGCGATCCGCAATCAGGCCTACGGCGAGGCCGTGCTCCCGGTCGACACCAACGTCGCCCGCATCCAGGAGCGGACGGGCCACACGTTCGGGCCGGAGGCGCTGCAGGCGCTCTTCGACCTGGGCGCGACGGTCTGCCTGGCGCGAATCCCCCGATGTGACGTCTGCCCGCTCGCCGAGCGCTGCCCAGCGCGCGGACTCCGCTACGAGCCGCTGCGGAAGCAGTCGCGCTTCGAGGGGTCGTTCCGGCAGCGGCGGGCGGCGCTCCTGCGCCTGGTCGCGGCCGAGGCGCAGCCGGTTGCCGGCCTCGACCGGGAAGCCGTCGACTCGCTCCTGCGGGACGGCCTGGTCGAACAGGCTGGTGAGCTCGTGCGCCTGCCTGCCTAGAGGCGGTGGTGCATCCAGACGTTCGGCTCGACGTAGACGCCCTCGTCGCGCTCGCGGTCGATCTCGACCGGAGCGAGTGCACCGCGCACGACGTAGCGCCCGCTGTCCGGGAATCTCATCCCCGTCCAGCTCTCCCAGTCTCCGACCGAGCCGGTGATCCGCATCGACGCCGGGGCGACGCGGATCAGCTCGGCGCCCGCCTGCTCGTGCGTGCGCAGCCAGGCGTCGAAGAGCTTGCCGTCGTCCCGGCGCCACTCGACATAGCGCTCCATCGGCGTCAGGGGGTAGGTGTGCTTCTCACTCGGCCGGACTGGTGCGACGAGATCGGAGACCCCGCGCGCCGCAGCGGCGTCGCGCATGCCGTTGAGCATCGTCCTGCTCAGCCCCTGGCCGCGCCGGTCGACGCCGATCGTGATCGCGATCGCCGAGACGGCCGTCGCGGGCCGGCCGGCGAACGCCTGCTCGAGGGCGGCGTCCCAGCCGTCGTCCGGCAACTCGTCCGGGCCGAACGGGATCGGGACCGCGTTCGACTCCGCCAGCAGCCGGTCGTCCTCGTCGAGGAGGAAGAGCTGGAGGTCGGGAAACGCCTCGTACTGCCGGTTCCAGTGGACGTTCGCGACGGCGTCGTGGTACATGAACTCGTCCCAGGCGTCGCCGAGCTCCCCGCGGCGCTCGAGCAGATCCGGGCGCTCGAGGTAGGAGACGAGCTTCACGCGCGCTCCAGTAGAGCGACGGCCTCAGCCGCGAGCCCGTCGCCGCGTCCGGTGAAGCCGAGCCGGTCGGTGGTCGTCGCGCGGACGTTGACCCGGTCTGGATCGACCCCGAGCGCGCCGGCGAGACGACTGCGCATCTCCTCCCGGTGGCCGGCGATCCGCGGCTCCTCGCCGATGAGAACGCAGTCCGCATTCACGAGCACGAAACCGGCTTCGCGGACCCGCGCGTAGGCGTCGCGCAGCAGGTCGAGCGAGACCGCACCCTCCCAGCGCTCGTCGCCGGACGGGAAGAGCGAGCCGATGTCGCCGAGACCGGCTGCACCGAGCACGGCGTCGACGAGCGCGTGCGCGACCACGTCGCCGTCCGAGTGCCCGGCAAGGCCGCGCGGGTGCTCGATCGTGACGCCGCCGAGGACGAGTGGGACACCGTCCGCGAACGCGTGGGCGTCGACGCCCAGCCCGATGCGGAGCTCAGACACCCAGCACCTCGGGCAGCTCCCCGAGCGCCGAGACGCGCAGGGCAGCCGGCGGCGGCTCGTGCAGGTGACCCCAGGGGCCGCGGCGGATGTGCACGGCGACCATCCCCGCGGCGAGTGCCGGCTCGACGTCGTTGTCGACCCTGTCGCCGACGTACGCGATCTCGTCGGCGGCGACACCGCACTCGGCGACGATCCGCTCGAAGAACGCCGGCGCCGGCTTCTCGACTCCCCAGCGCGCCGAGGAGCCGACGAGATCGACGTGCTCGCGAAGCAGCTCCTCCGCGTCCGTGAGCGTGTTGCCGACGGCACCGACGCACAAGCCGCTGCGCCGCAGCGTCGCCAGGCACGGCAGCGCGTCGGGATAGAAGTCCTCCGACCCCCAGGTCGCCGCCGGCTGCTCGACGCCGAGGATCTCCCACGCACGCCGGTGGTGCTCGCCGCGGGCGGCCAGCCCGCCGACGACTCCCATCAGCGTGAAGCGCGGAGCACCCGCGGCGTCAGCGGCGCGCTCCCAGAGCCGGCTCTCGTCGATCAGCGTCTCGCCGACGTCGAACACGACCGCCGTCACAGCCACGCGGCCACCTGCTCCAGATCGGTCCTGGTGGTCACCTTCAACAGCCGGGGGTCTCCCTCGACCCACTTCACGCGTCCACCGCCCGCCTCGACGAGCGATGCGCAGTCCGTCGCACCGGTGAGATCGCCGGCGTAGGCGCTCCGGAGGGTCGAAACCGGGAATGCCTGCGGCGTCTGCACGGCGATCAGCTGCTCGCGCGGCGCCGTGGCGACGACACGGTCTCCGTCGACCGTCTTCACGGTGTCCGTGACGGGAAGTCCCGGGACGACCCCGTCCCAGCCCTCGGAGAGCGGCGCGAGCACCCGCTCGATCACGGCATCGGTGACGAGCGGCCTGGCCGCGTCGTGAACGAGCGCGACCAGCGCGTCGTCGGCCACCTCGGCGAGCGCGGCCTGGACGGACTCGGCCCGCGTCGCCCCGCCCGTGACCGCCGCGACGACCTTGGTCGCGGAGAGCTCCTCGGCGAGCAGGATCGCCGGCTCCTCCCAGCCGGCCGGGACGACGACGACGATCGCGTCGATCCAGTCCGAGTCGTCCAGGCGGCGCAGGGGCTCGGCGAGCAGGGGCAGCTCACCGAGCCCGACAAACGCCTTCGGCCGTTCCTCGCCCAGCCGCTCTCCCGTCCCCGCAGCGACGAGGAGGGCCCAGACGCTCATTCCTCGAAGCTAGGCAGTGGCCGCTGCGGCCTTCGCCTTGCTCTTCTTCTTGGGCTTCTCGCCGTTGCCGGCCAGGACGCCCTCGAGCCACTCGGCGGCCTCTTCCTCGTCGACCGCCTTGGCGTACATCAGCTCGGAGGCGAGGATCTTCTTCGCCTTCACGAACATCTGCTTCTCGCCGGTGGAGAGACCCTTCTCGTGGTCGCGCAGAGAGAGATTCTTGACCACCTCGGCGAGCTCGAAGATGTCGCCCGTCTTCATCTTGTCGCGGTTGTGCTTGAAACGGCGGTTCCAGTTCTTCGGCATCTCCGACTCACCCGCCGTGAGTGCCTTGACGACGGTGTTGACCAGGTCTTCGTCGATCACTGTCCGCAGTCCGACCTGCTCCGCATTCTCGACGGGAACGTTCACCGTCATGTCGTTGTGCAGGATCTGGATCGTGAGGTACTCGCGGGTCTGACCCAGGACCTCGCGCTTCTCCTTTTTCACGACCGTGCCTGCACCGTGGTGCGGATACACCACCTTGTCGCCAACGTCGAACAAGCCAGCCTCCCCTTAAATCGTCTGTACCGTGAAGAAGCCGGCGGGCTCGAGAGCTCACCGGCGAGAGGAGGGAAGTCTAGCAGAAATCCCTGGAAAACGCGTCATTTTCGGGGATTATCCCGATTTGCGGGGGTTTTCCTCCCGGGTCTCGAGCCCCGCGCGAAGGGCGTCTCGAAGCGTCCCCGAGCCGGAGACTCTGATCCGCGAACGGCTGCGCGTCCCCTCGGGAGCGACGGCCGCGAGGATGCCGAGCTTGGCGCACTCCTCGAGGCGGCGCTCCGACTGGGCCGCCGTCCGCAGCCGGCCGGTGAGCCCGATCTCGCCGAAGACGGCGATCCCCTCGCGCACCGGCGCGTTCCGCTGTGCCGAAGCGATCGCCATCGCGATCGCCAGGTCGGCACCGGGCTCGTCGATGCGGAGGCCGCCGGCGACGTTGACGAAGACGTCGGCGGTGCCGAGCGGTACGCCGGCGTGGCGGGAGAGGACGGCGACGATCATCGCCAGCCGTTTCGGGTCGACACCGGTGCCGACACGGCGCGGCATCGCCAGATCGGTCGGAGCGACGAGCGCCTGGATCTCGAGCAGGATCGGCCTGGTGCCCTCGAGAACACAGGCGACCGCCGCGCCGACTTCGCCCGGCAGCGTCTTGCCGAACAGCTCCGAGGGGTCAGGCACGCCGATCAGGCCCTCGCCGGTCATCTCGAAGACGCCGAGCTCGTTGGTGGAGCCGAAGCGGTTCTTGGTCGCCCGCAGGACGCGGTGGGCGTGGTAGCGGTCGCCCTCGAACTGGAGCACGCAGTCGACGAGGTGCTCGAGCACGCGCGGGCCCGCGACCGCTCCGTCCTTGGTCACGTGACCGACCAGGATCGTGGCCACGTTGTGCTCCTTGGCGACCCGGAGCAGACGGCCGGCGGCCTCGCGGACCTGCCCGACGGATCCGGGCGCGGAGCTCATGTCGGCCGCGTAGAGGGTCTGGATCGAGTCGATCACGCAGACGTCGGGCCGCTCGCGCTCCAGCGTCGCGCAGACGGCGTCGAGCTCGGTCTCGGCGAGGATCTCGACGTTCTCGGTGCCGCCGAGCCGTGCCGCGCGGAGCTTCACCTGCGCGGTCGACTCCTCGCCGGTGACGAGGAGCGCACGGCGGCCGCCGGCCGAGATGGCGCCCAGGGCGCTGAGGAGCAGCGTCGACTTGCCGACGCCGGGCTCGCCGCCGACGAGGACGAGGCTGGCGGGAACGAGCCCGCCACCGAGCACGCGGTCGAGCTCGGGCACGCCGGTGGCGATCCGCTTCGCCTCCTGGGCATCGACGTCGACGAGGCGGAGCAGCGGCTTCGCGGCAGCCACCGTCTTCAGTGAGACGGGGGTCTCCTCGACCAGCGAGCCGAAGGCGTTGCAGCCCGGGCACTTCCCGAACCAGCGTCCCGCCGAGTAGCCGCACTCGGTACACGCGTAGTTGACTGCCGCCTTGGCCATGGTGCGAGGCTAGCCGCGGCGGCGGACGTGGATGTTCCGGCTTCGTGACGACGGTGTGACGATTCCGACTGTCCAGGGAACGCCGGCACGGGCTGCGGTGTAGAGATCGCAGATGCAGGTCGTCAGGGTCGCCGTCGTCACGCTGGGCGCCGCCACGCTGCTTGCGGCAGGCGGCGGCGACCAGGCCGTCGCGTCCCACGCGCTGGCAGCTGTCGAGCCTGCCGTGCGCCACCCGTACGCGGTCGTCGTCGACCCGCGCGGGCGGGTGTTCGTCGCGGACGGCGCTGCGCGCCGGATCGTGCTCCTGAGCCCGAGAACCGGACGGCGGAGCGTGTACGCCACCGGCTTCGACGAGCCGACCGGCCTCGCCGCGACGCGCGACGCGCTCTACGTCGCCGACTTCCACGCCGGCCTCGTCCGGCGCGTCGACGCCGCCAGGCGCGTGACGACGCTCGCCCGCCTGCCGCAGGTGACCGCAGTCGCGGTGTCGCCGTCCGGGGCGGTCTACGCGGTGACGATGGACGGCGTTCTCGCACGCATCTCGGCCGCCGGCCGGATCGCCCGAGTTCCGGTGCCGGGCGGGCTCGACCGGCCCCACGGAATCGTGTTCGACCGCTCCGGCGACATCCTGGTCGCCGAGGACTCACGGCGGGTCCGGCGGATCGACCCCGCGACCGGACGAGCGAAGCTCGTGGTCGACGGCGTCGACACGAACAGGATCGCCGTCGCCCGCGACGGAACCCTGTTCCTTGCCGGCGGCAGCCCGACCGGGCGGCAGCCTGCGGCGACTCGAGCCGACGGAAGCCGGCCATCCTGTTCGACGATCTCCACGTCAGCGACGTCGCCGTCCTGCCGGACGGCGACCTGATCGTGACCGCGGTCGAGCCGGGCGCGGTCTTCCGCGTCGACCACGCACCGGCGCCCGGCGAAAGCTGGCGGGCTAGAACGGGAGGAGCCGCCTCGCGGCGGCCCCTCCCTATCGACTCAGCGGTTCAGTCGCCGTAGTCGAGCCAGGCTCCGAGCGGCGGCCGCTCGTCGACGCCCGGCTTGCTCCAGTCGCAGACGCCCGTCGGGAACGCCGCCTGGAGCCGCGCCTGCTGCGCCGGCGTGAACGACACGGCGTAGGCGCCGAAGTCGAGCGGCTTCCGCTGGCACTTGAACACATCGCTCGCCAGGGGCGAGCCGGCGGCCATGCGGGTCTCCGCGAACGTCGGGTAGAGCGCTTCGCAGGTGCCGGCGAGGCCCAGCCCGAACGGCTCGACGATCTTCGTCGAGCCCGCCCAGCACGCATCCGTCAGCGCGACCGGCCGGTTCCGGAGCATGCGCTCCTGAGCCGTGCCCGGCGCGTCGTCCGCGTGGATCGCGGCCAGCCACGCCTCCATCTGCGTGAGCGCCTCGACGGTCATCGCCCCCGAGCCGGCCGCGTTCGCGATCAGCATCACGTGGTTCCCGAAGGTGCCGTTCGCCTCCTGGAGCCGCGCCCGCGTCACGAACGAATGCACGCGTGTGTGGATATCGCCCGGGAAGTCGGTGTAGGTGCGGGCGTCGATGATCGGTGTCGTCGCCAGCCCCAGCCCGCCGGTGTTCATGCGGCCCGTCTCGTATGCATTCACGATCCCGATCGGATCGGCGGCGACTCGCTGCGGGACGACCTGACCGATGAAGTCGAACCCGCCGACGTTCTCGTTCAGCGAGACGAACTGCTCCGGCGTGATCGCTCCGCTCTGGAGCGCCGTCAGCCCGTACTGGAGACCGACGTTGTCGAGCGGCCGCCAGGCGAAGCCGTTCGCCGGATTGCGTCCGAGCTGGGTCGCGATCTGCTCGAAGCTCGTGCACTTGATCCCGCCGGGGTTCGTCACCGGGTGGTACCGCGCCGCCACGGGCACCGCGCCCGGACAGGCCTCGAGCGCGTTCGTGCGGCTTGCGAAGGCCAGGTGCCAGAAGAGGCACGAGGTCAAGGTCCCGAAGCCCGAGGCCGCAGTCTGCTGGGCGGCCGTCCAGCCCGCGGCGATGCCCGCCGGGCTGGCGAAGTACAGCGCGAGCAGCCGGCAGTCGGGGACGGTTCCGAGCGTGATCGAGTCCTGGAACGAGGCACTCGGGATGATCCCGTCGAGGATGCCCGGGTAGTTGTTGCCGATCAGATGCTGCTGGATCGCGCCACCCGAGCCGCCAAAGCCGATCGTGTACCTCGGCTTCCCGTACGTCTCGGCGAAATGCTCCTTCACCATCAGCGCGACCTCGGCGGAGATCACCTCGCTGCAGTTGTTGTCGTAGACGTTCAGGGACGACGACGCGACGGCGTAGCCACGGGCGAGGAAGAGGTCGGTGAGCACGCCTCCGTTCCCCGTGCCCTGGTGGTAGCCGACGTTGCAGCCGCCGCCGAAGGTGTAGACGAGCCTTCCGTTCCAGCCGGGCTCGTCCGTGAACGGGCTCGGCGGCGCGGCGGGATCGTGGAGGGCGGCGATCTCGTAGACACCGCGGTCGATCACGCCCTTCTCGATCCGCACGATGTAGTCGACGGTGCGCCCGTCGAGCGTCGTCGTCTTTGCGAGGTCGGCCGGCTTCACGGCCGGGTCGGCAAGGGTCGCGAAGGCGCCGCCGGTCGTCCGGTACACGTAGCGCACCTGCGTCGGCGCGGAGCAGTCCGCGTCGAGCGCGGGGCCGAGCCCGTTCTGCACGGTCTCGCAGAAGAAGGGCTCCTGCTGCGGACCGGAGAACATCGGCCCGCTGATGGGATGGTTGACGACGCGCAGGGTCGCGGAGCGGCCCGGCGGCGTGCCCTTCCCCTGGCCGTTCGCACGCGCGACGATCTCGTTCTCGCCGAGGGCGAGCCCGTCGACGAGCCCGCGCAGCGAGCCGTCGGGCATCGTCCGGAAGCTCGCAGTTATGTCGTCGCCGTTCCGCTCGATTCGAAGGTGCTTCAGGCTCGCAGCGTCGTCGTGCAGGCGGATCTCGACGAGGACGTCGTCGCCCGACACGTACTGCGGCAGTGTCGACAGCGCCTCGATCGCCGGCGCCGCGCTGCTCGCGCCCCCCGCGCCGACGGGCAGCAGGCCCGCGGCGAGGACGGCCGCGGCCGCTACTACGAGGCGCACCAGGCGTGTGCGTTGACCGGTCATACCTCTCCCCCTTTGTCGTGTGCGCGGCGAGCACACCACAACGCGCGGAAACGTGCAAGGGAGAACGAGAGAGGCCGCCTCGCGGCGGCCTCTCCGGGCTTACTCCTCTTCGGCCGGAGCCTCGTCCGGCTCCGCCGGCTCGTCGTCCGCCGGCACGGTCACCTTCTCGGCCCGCGGCTCGCCCTCGACGATCTTGATGTCGACGAGCGATTCGCCCTCCTCGCCGGTGAGCTCCTCCTTCTTGTCGACGACGATCGTCGACCCGGGGCTGAGCTCGCGGCCGAGGACGAAGTCGGCGAGCGGGTCCTCGATGAAGCGCTGGATCGCGCGGCGCAGCGGCCGGGCGCCCATCGCCGGGTCGAAGCCCTGCTCGACGAGCACGTCCTTCGCCCCGTCGGTCAGCTCGATCGCGACCTCGTGCGTCGCCATCTGCTCCCGCAGCCGCTTCAGCTGCAGGTCGACGATGGTGAGGATCTCTTCCTTCTCGAGCTTGTGGAAGACGATGATCTCGTCGATCCGGTTCAGCAGCTCGGGACGGAACACCTTCTTCAGCTCGCCGGTGACGCGGCCCTTCATCTCGTCGTAGCTGAGCCCGTGCTCGTCGCCGATCGAGAAGCCGAGCGTCTGGTTCTTCGCGATCTGCCCGGCGCCGATGTTCGACGTCATGATCACGATCGCGTTCCGGAAGTCGACCTTGCGGCCCTGCGAGTCGGTCAGCTTCCCCTCCTCCAGGATCTGGAGCAGGATGTTGAAGACGTCCGGGTGGGCCTTCTCGATCTCGTCGAGCAGGAGCACCGAGTACGGCTTGCGCCGGACCGCTTCGGTCAGCTGGCCGCCCTCGTCGTAGCCGACGTAGCCGGGCGGCGAGCCGACGAGCCGGGACACGGAGTGCTTCTCCATGTACTCCGACATGTCGACCTGGATCATCGCGTCCTCGTCGCCGAAGAGGAACTCGGCGAGCGTGCGCGCGAGCTCGGTCTTGCCGACGCCGGACGGGCCGAGGAAGATGAACGACCCGGTCGGCCGCTTCGGGTCCTTGATGCCCGCCCGCGCCCGACGGATCGACTTCGCCACGGCGACGATCGCCTGGTGCTGGCCGATCACGCGCTTGTGCAGCTCCTCCTCCATCCGGATCAGCCGCTGCGACTCGGCCTCGGTCAGCTCGAAGACGGGGATCCCCGTCCACATCGAGACGATGTCCGCGATCTCCGGCCGGTCGACCTGAGGCTGCTCCTCGGACTCCTCCGAGCGCCAGTTCTCCTCCAGCTCCTTCTTCTTCTGCGTCAGCTTCCGTTCCTTGTCGCGGAGCGATGCGGCCTTCTCGAACTCCTGCGCCTCGATCGCGTTCTCCTTCTCCGTCCGCACCCGCTCGATCTCGTCCTCGAGCTCGCGGTAGCGCGGCGGCGCAGTCATCGTCTTGATCCGGAGGCGCGAGCCCGCCTCGTCGATCAGGTCGATCGCCTTGTCCGGCAGGTGCCGGTCCTGGATGTAGCGGTCGGCCAGCTCGGCCGCGGCGCGAAGAGCGTCGTCGGAGATCTGGCAGCGGTGGTGAGCCTCGTAGCGGTCGCGAAGTCCGCGCAGGATCTGCACGGTGTCGTCGATCGACGGCTCCTCGACCCGCACCTGCTGGAAGCGGCGCTCGAGCGCAGCGTCGCGCTCGAGGTACTTGCGGTACTCGTCGAGGGTGGTGGCGCCGATCGTCTGCAGCTCACCCCGTGCCAGGGCGGGCTTGAGGATGGAGGCCGCGTCGATCGCGCCCTCGGCCGCGCCCGCGCCGACGAGGTTATGGAGCTCGTCGATGAAGAGGATGATGTCGCCCCGCTGCATGATCTCCTTCATCACCTTCTTCAGCCGCTCCTCGAACTCGCCGCGGTACTTCGAGCCCGCGACCAGCGCGGCCAGGTCGAGCGTGTAGATCTGCTTGTTCTTCAGCAGCTCCGGCACCTGGTTGGTCGAGATGCGGTTGGCGAGGCCCTCGACGACGGCTGTCTTGCCGACGCCCGGCTCGCCGATCAGCACCGGGTTGTTCTTCTGGCGGCGCGAGAGAATCTGCATCACGCGCTCGATCTCGGTCTGGCGCCCGACCACCGGGTCGAGCTTCCCGTCGGTCGCGGCCTTGGTCAGGTTCCGCCCGAACTGATCGAGCAGCTTCGAGCTCTTCGCCTTCTCGCCGGAGCCTCCGCCCGAGCCCTGCTGCCGCCGGCCGGGGCCGGAGAGCATGCGGATGATCTCGTTGCGGATCTTCTCGGCGTCGGCATCGAAGTCGAGCAGGATCCTGGCAGCGACGCCCTCGTTCTCGCGCACGAGTCCGAGCAGGATGTGCTCGGTGCCGATGTAGTTGTGGCCGAGCGAGAGCGCCTCGCGCAGCGCCAGCTCGAGCACCTTCTTCGCGCGCGGCGTGAACGGGATCTGGCCCGTGGTCACCTCGTCACCCTGGCCGACGATGCGTGCGACCTGCGCGCGCACTTCTTCCACGGTGATATCGAGCGACTCGAGCACCCGCGCCGCAAGCCCTTCCTCCTCGCGCAGCAGCCCAAGGAGAATGTGCTCGGTGCCGATGTAGTTGTGCTTGAGGGCGCGGGCCTCGTCTTGCGCTAGGACGACGACCTGGCGAGCCCGTTCTGTGAATCGCTCGAACAACCTCTCGACCCTCCTTCCCGAATCGGTTCCGGAGGGAAGCTCATCGACCCTCCGGGTCGAAGGTCTGGCCCCATCGTATCGGACGCACCCCGCGCAACCCAGTTTCCCACCCGGGTGGGGTACCGGAGGTCCTAGCGGGCGCGCTCGATCAGGGGCCCGAAGACGTCCTCGATCACGAGCTCGAGGTCGCCGGGAAGGCGCTCGTCGGGGCCGGCGACGCTGCGGAAGGAGTCGAGGTAGACCTCGAGCTCCTCGCGCTGCTCGGGGAAGGCTTCCCCCTGCTCGGCCAGGAGCCGCTCGACGTCGGCGACCGTCCACTGGCCGGGGCGGGGCAATCGGAACCGGCCGGGCGCGGGCTCCGGGGCCGCAGCCGGCCGCGTCGGAGCGACCTTGGACACCCGAGCGGGGCGTGACGAACGCTCGTCGCGGAAGAGACCGACCAGCACGATCGCGAGACCGGCGAGCGTTCCCAGCAGCAGGCCGAGCGCGAGATTCCGAGCCGGTTTCGGCGAGACCCGCTCCTCGGCCGCGGCCGCGGGCTCCCACACCGACGCCGTCGCCTGCGGTGCAAAGCGGTCGTTGAAGAGAACGGTCGCGACCTCGGCGGCTTCCTGCGCGGTCCGCCGCGCCTCCTCCTTGCTCGGCGCCTCGACCTCGATCCGCACGAGCGAGCTGTTCTCCCCGAAATCGACGTCGAGACGGTCGAGCAGCTCCTGCGGCGTGTCGTCGAGACCGAGGTTGCGGATCGCCGACGCCGTCACGGCACGGCTGTCGAAGAGCTCGGCCGCGGCCTCGGCCGCCTCCGCGAGCTCCGGGTCGCTGCCCGGCGGCTGCCCCTGGCGCACGAGCACGATCGACGCGTCGGCACGGTAGGTCGACTCCTGGAGCAGGGTGACGCCGAGCCCGAGGAGGAGCCCGACCGCGGCGCCGATGAGAGGTACGGCGGGTCCCCGGCGGGACATCCGCCTAGGAACGTTCCTTCAGCGCCGGGAAGAGGATCACGTCGCGGATCGTCTCCCGCCCGGTCAGCAGCATCGCGAGCCGGTCGATCCCGAGGCCGAGGCCGCCGGTCGGCGGCATCCCGTAGGAGAGCGCCTCGACGTAGTCCGGGTCCTCCTGCTCGCCGCCCACGAGCTCCGACTGGCGCCGGAACCGCTCCTGCTGCTCCTCCGAGTCGTTGATCTCGGAGAACGCGTTCCCGAGCTCCATCCCGCCGGCGAAGTACTCGAACCGCTCGGTCAGCGTCTCGTCGGCGTCGGTCGTGCGCGCGAACGGTGAGATCTCGATCGGGTAGTCGTGGACGATCGTCGGCTCGATCAGGTTCGGCTCGACGTAGAAGCTGAACGCGTGGTCGACGAGCTGCGCCCAGTCCTTGTCGGCGTGCGTATCGACGCCGCGCTCGTCGAGCGCGGCCCGCAGCTCCGCCTCGTCGCGGATCCAGAGGCCGTGCTCGGCGAGTGAGTCGGTGAAACGCAGCCGCCGCCAGGGCGCCTTCAGGTCGAGCTCGTGGCCGCGGAACGTCGTCGTCGTCGTCCCGGTCACCTCGCGCGCAACCGCCTCGACGAGGTTCTCCATCCGCACCATCGCGTCGTTGTAGTCGGCGTAGGCCTCGTACCACTCGAGCATCGTGAACTCGTTCGAGTGCTTGTACGAGATCCCCTCGTTGCGGAAGTCCTTGCCGATCTCGTAGACGCGCTCGAGCCCGCCGACGATCAGCCGCTTCAGGTAGAGCTCGGTCGCGATGCGGAGATAGAAGTCCTGCTCGAGGTAGTTCCAGTGGGTGACGAACGGCTCCGCGAAGGCGCCGCCGTAGCGCGGCTGCAGCACCGGCGTCTCGACCTCGACGAAGCCGTCCGCGTCCAGCTGGCGCCGGATCGCGGCGACGACGCGGCTGCGGGTGAGGAAGTCCGCGCGCGTCTCCTCGTTCATCAGCAGGTCGAGGTAGCGCTTGCGGTAGCGCTGCTCGACATCGGTGAGGCCGTGGAACGTGTCCGGCAAGGGTGCGCGGTTCTTCGCCAGGAGCTCGAACTCGACCACCTGGAGCGAGGGCTCGCCCCGGCGCGACTTGGCCGGGTTGCCGCTCACCCCGACGATGTCGCCGAGATCGACGTCGACCTTGCCGGCGAGCAGCTGGATCCGCCCGCTGCGGTCGACGAGGTCGAGGAAGGTGATCTTCCCCATCTCGCGCCGCGCGAGCACGCGTCCGGCGAGGCGAAACGACTTCGACGCGTCGGTCGCACCCGGCTCGAGCGCGTCCGCATCCGCCCGGACCGCAGCGATCTCGTCCCGGTCGGGAAAACGCTTCGGCAACATGGCTGGGAGCCTACGCTGCCGCGATGTCGAGGATCTTGTACTTCAAGGATCCTCTGGGCGTCGAGACCTCGACGGTCTCGCCCTTCTTCTTGCCGATGATCGCCTTGCCGACCGGCGACTCGTTCGAGAGCTTCAGCTCAGCCGGATTCGCCTCGGCCGAGCCGACGATGAAGTACTCGTCCGTGCGCTTCGCATCGACGTCACGCAGCTTCACCTTCGCGCCGATCGAGACCACGCTCAGATCGACGTCGCGCTTCTGGATCACGCGCGCGTTCAAGAGGCGCTCCTCGAGCTGTGCAATCTTGTGCTCGAGCATCGCCTGCTCGTTCTTGGCGTCGTCGTACTCGGCGTTCTCGGAGATGTCGCCGAACTCGCGGGCGGTGCGGATCCGGTCCGCGACCTCGCGGCGCTTCTCGGTCGAGAGCGTCTCGATCTCCTGCTTCAGCTTCTCGTAGCCCTCGGGCGTGAGAATGACTTCCTTCAACGTGCCTCCCTAAGACAAAAGCCGGCGATAACGCGCCGACGCGGGCCGGAATGGTAGCGGCACGATCGGATGCGGTCAATACCTGTGAGTACCATCAACAAACCATGAAAGTCGACCTGCGCGAGAGCTGGCACATCCGTGACGTGGAGATCCCCACGCGGCTCGTGCTCGCGCCGATGGCGGGGGTCAGCGTGCAGGCATTTCGCCGCCAGGGACGCCGTTTCGGCGCCGGTCTCGTCTGCTCCGAGATGGTCAGCTGCGCCGGGATCGAGCACCGGAACGAAAAGACGCTCGGCTACCTCCGAGTCGCCTCCGACGAACACCCGCTGGCGATCCAGATCTTCGGCTCCGAGCCGCGGACGATGGCCGACGCCGCCCGCATGGTCGAGGCCGCCGGCGCCGATCTCGTCGACATCAACTTCGGTTGCCCTGTGCGCAAGGTGACGAAGACCGGTGCGGGCGCGACCCTGCTCGACGAGCCCGCGCGGGCGGCCGCGATCGTCGAGGCGGTCGCGAATGCGGTCGACGTCCCCGTGAGCGTGAAGATGCGCCGCGGCCTCCGCGACGGCTCGCGCACGTGCCTCGAGGTCGGGCCGCAGCTCGTCGACGCGGGCGCGGCGACCCTGACGCTGCATCCGCGCTCGGCGCAGCAGATGTACACCGGTACCGCCGACCACTCGCTCACCGCCGAGCTCGTCTCGCTCGTCGACGTGCCCGTGATCGCCTCCGGGGACGTCACGTCGCGCGCGAAGGCGCAGGCCGTGCTCGCGACCACCGGTGCGTCCGCGGTCATGGTCGGGCGCGGCGCCCAGGGCAACCCGTGGGCTCTCCGCGAGATCGTCGACGGCGACGCGGCCGAGCCGACGCGGGAGGAGGTCGTCGCCGAGCTCGTCCTCTTCATCCGCGAGACCGTCCGGGAGCTCGGCGAGCGCCGTGCCTCCGGCTTCCTGAAGAAGTTCTACGGCTGGTATCTCGGCCGCGGCCGCTTCCCGCGCCCGTTCAAGCAGGAGCTGGTCGTGCTCGACTCGACCGAGGAGGTGGAACGGCTGCTGATCGCGGCCGCGCCCGGCGCGCTCCCGCTGATCGAGGAGCTCGAGGCGGAGCTGCCGTCGGGCGACGAGGTCCAGCTCGACCTGCCGATTTCCATCTACGGCGGCGGCTAGCCCCTACTGATTCCGCGACCAGACGATCCGCAGCCCCTCGAGGGTTAGGTGCGGGTCGACGCGGTCGAGCGTGCGGGCGTGCGGGGCGATCAGGTCGGCGAGACCGCCGGTGGCGACGGTCTGCGCCTCGACCCCGAGCTCCTCGCGGATCCGGCCGACGATGCCGTCGACCTGGCCGGCGAAGCCGTAGACGAGGCCGGACTGGAGCCCGCCGACCGTGGTCTTCCCGATCACCGCAGGCGGTGTCGAGAAGTCGACCTTGACGAGGCGGGCGGCGCGGGCGAAGAGCGCGTCCATCGAGATCTCGATCCCCGGCGCGAGCACGCCGCCGACGTACTCGCCGCCCGGCGAGACGATGTCGAAGTTGGTCGAGGTGCCGAAGTCGACGACGATGCAGGGCGCCCCGTAGCGCTCGCTCGCCGCGACCGCGTTGACGATCCGGTCGGGCCCGACCTCGCGGGGGTCGTCGTAGCGGATCGGGATCCCGGTCTTCACCCCGGGGCCGACCGTCAGCAGCGGCGCCTCGGCCCAGCGCTCGGCGACCCGCTCCCACTCGCGCTGGAGCGCCGGCACCGTCGTCGAGAGGCAGATCCCGTCGACGTCCTCGAGCTCGAAGAGCGAGCCGAGCGTGACGCCGAGCTCGTCGCCGGTGCGGACGGGGTCGGTCGCGAGGCGGAAGCTGTCGGCCAGCCGCTCGCCCTCGAACAGGCCGAGCACCGTCTGCGTGTTGCCGACATCGACCGCGAGCAGCATCGGGCGCGACCCTAGCGGTTCCTGGCGCGCCGCTCGCGGTGCGTAGGCCGGTGGAACAGTACGAGAGTACGGGCCTCCGGCTGAAGCGCCGCGAGCGGCGCGAGGCGGCGCCGGAGGGCGGCTCCGCCGCCCGGGAGGCGGCGCCGGCCAGGGGCCGCTAGGGCGTGTCGTCGTCCGTGGAGAGGCGCTCGCCGAGGCGCTCCGCGAGTGCGTCCGCAGTCAGCTTCGGGTCGTCGTTCTCACCGCGCAGCTCCTCGACGGTGACGTCGCTCGAGGTGTAGACCTCGGCGCGCGGGATGATCCGCGTGGGGCGGTTCTTGTCCCAGACCCAGACGTCCTCCATCCGCACGTGAAAGAACGGATAGCTCGCCTGCGGCGTCACCTGGAGGTCGAGCTTGTTGCAGAGGTACGTCGCATCCGCGGTGAGGATGCAGTAGCGGAAGAGGCCGAAGACCGCCGTGTACTCGCGCTTGAGCGCGAGCTCGAGCTCGGCCTCGAACTCGTCGAGATCGTCGAGATGGCTCACCGGCTCAGTGTAGCCCCGCAAGAGCGCCTTTCAGAGTGACGCTTCCCCCGGCTCAAGGCTTCACTCGGAAAGGCGCTCCAGCAGGTCCGCCACCCGTCCGCGGCCCGGAATCGCGAGCTCCGGATCGAGCTCGAGTAGCGGCTCGAGCGCGAAGCGGCGCTCGTGCAGCCGTGGGTGCGGGACGGTGAGGCCGGGCTCGTCGATCGTCTCGTCGCCGTAGAGGAGCAGGTCGAGGTCGATCGTGCGGGGCCCCCAGCGCTCGCGCCGCTCGCGGCCGAGCCCGCGCTCCACCGACAGGAGGACGTCGAGCAGCTCGCGCGGAGCGAGGTCGGTCTCGAGCGCGACCGCGCCGTTCAGGAACGGCGGCTGCTCGACGACGCCGACCGGATCGGTCTCGCGCAGCGCCGAGACGGCGACGACGCCGGGCAGAGCGTCGAGAGCCGATCGGATCGTCGCCTCGCGGTCGCCGAGGTTGGCGCCGACGCCGACGTACGCGCGGGTCACCGCTCCGCCGTGACCGTGGCGCGGCCGCCCTCGAGCTCGAGCTCGGGCTTGCCGACGGAGACGCGGGCGCTCGAGACCGGGAATCGCCGCATCAGCTCGTCGGCCACTGCGGCCGCGAGCGTCTCGAGCAGCTGGAACGCGCGGCCGTCCGAGACCTCGCGCACGCAGGCGACGACGTCCCGGTAGTCCACCGTCGCGTCGATGTCGTCCTCGGCCGGCTCGGCCAGCTCGAGCGTCACGTCGAAGACGAACAGCTGGCCGTCGCGGCGCTCGTGGTCGAGCACGCCGTGTAGGCCGCGCAGCGTGATCCCGGCGATCTCTATCCGCATACCGCCCCCGCCGCGGCGAGCGCCTCGACGTGCTCGCGGACGTCGTGGACGCGGAAGATCGACGCCCCGCGCTCGTAGGCAGCAACAGCAGCCCCGAGCGAGGCCGCGAGCGTGCCGGTCGTCGCCGCCGGGTCGAAGAGCTTCCCCAGCGAGCTCTTGCGCGAGAGCCCGACGAGGACGGGGCGGCCGAGCGCGAGCAGAACGTCGAGCCGCCGTAACAGCTCGAAGTTGTGCCCCGCCGTCTTGCCGAAGCCGATGCCAGGGTCGAGGCAGACGTGCTCCTCCGGGATCCCGGCCGCGACCGCGACGGCCAGCTGCCGCTCGAGGAACGCGGCGACCTCGCCCGCGACGTCGTCGTAGCGCGGCTCGACCTGCATCGTGCGAGGCTCACCCTGCATGTGCATCAGGCAGAGATACCCGCCGCCGCTCGCGACCACGCCCGCCAGCTCCGGGTCGCCCCGGAGCGCGGTCACGTCGTTGACGAGCTCGGCACCGAGCTCGAGCGCACGACGCGCGACCTCACTCTTGGCCGTGTCGATCGACACGGGCACACCTTCGAGCCGCTCGAGCACCGGCATGACGCGACGCAGTTCCTCGTCGAGCGTGACGCCGCCGGAGCCGGGCCGCGTCGACTCGCCGCCGACGTCGACGATCGCCGCGCCGTCCGCGAGCATCCGGCGCGCCGCGGACGCCGCGACGTCCGGGTCGAGGTGCCGGCCGCCGTCCGAGAAGCTGTCGGGCGTGACGTTGACGATCCCCATCACGGCGGGCCGCTGCAAACGTTCCTCCACCGCTGGACGTCTCACCCTTCGTGGAGCCTAGCGCCCGCACCCGCAACGCCTTCCTGACGGCCGTCGGAGTGCTCGGGGCGATCGTGCTCGTCGCGCTCGCGTCGCGCGGGTCGACCTCGCTCGGCGACAGCGGGACGAGAAAGCCGAGCGACGCGTTGACAGACATTCTCTTCGCGATCTACATCGTCGCGCTCGTCGGCGGCGCCTTCATGTTCGTCTACCTGCTCGCGCTGCAGCGACGGCTCAAGGCGCAGTCGGGCAAGGCGCCGCGCAGGAGCCTCCTCGAGATGGTCGGGACGATGCTCGTGCTCATCGTCGTAGGAACACTGATGGCCCGACGGCTCGCGGGCTGGGAGCGGCCGACGCCGCCCGAGCCGGAAGAGGCCGTCGGCACCGCGAGCACGCTCCCGATCGACACCACGACACAACCGACCGCAGAACCCTTCCAATCCGAAGTGTCGTGGGGCCCGGTGCTCATCACGATCGGGCTGATCCTGCTGGCGGTCGTCGCATACTGGTATGCGGGGCGTGCCCGGAAGGGGGCGCGCGGCGAGCTCCATACCGGGCTCGCCGAAGCCGTCGCCCAGGCGGTCGACGAGTCGCTGGACGACCTCCGTGCAGAGCCCGATCCGCGGCGGGCGGTGATCGCCGCGTACGCGCGGCTGGAACGCGTGCTCGCCGCGCACGGTCTCCCGCGCAAGCCGGCGGAGGCGCCGATGGAGTACCTCGGCCGCATGCTCGCCGCGCTGTCGGTCAGCGACCGCGCGGCTCGTACCCTCACCGACCTCTTCGAAAGGGCTAAGTTCTCGCAGCATGCCGTGGGGCCCGAGATGAAGGACGAGGCGATCGACGCGCTCCAGACGGTGCGCGACGATCTGCTCGCGGCGCAAGCGCTCGCAGAGAAGGAGCGGGCGGAGTTGATCGCGGCGCAGCGCGAGCGGGCGGCAACCGAATGAGGCGCGTGGCGCGCTTCTGGCGGTTCCCGGCCTTCCTGACCCTGGCCCTGATCGTCGCCTTGATCTTCCTGCCGGGGCGCAGCGAGCTCGTCGTCCGCGTCTACGTGCTCCTGCTCGCCGCCTTCGGGCTCGCGCATCTGCTGGCACGCCTCCGCACCTCGCTGCCGGAGCGCACCATCTCGCCCGTGGACGCGGCGCTTGCCCGGCGCCCGCGCCGGGTCGAGCGCGTCCCCGAGCTCGAGCGGATCGAGCGCGAGGTCACGCTCGGTCAGACGACGGCGTTCGACCTCCACTTCCGCCTGCGCCCGACCCTCCGCCGGATCGCCTACGAGCTGCTGCGCGCACGGCGCGGGATCGACCTCGACGCGAACCCCGAGGCGGCGCGGCGCGCCCTCGGCGACGAGACGTGGGAGCTCGTGCGGGTCGACCGCGAGCCGCCGCACGATCGCTTCGGCCGGGGGATCGAGCTCGAGTCGCTGCGGCACGTCGTCGTCTCCCTGGAGGCGCTCTGATGCAGCTCGCTCAGGTGCAGGAGCACGCCGGCCGGATCCTCGACGAGGTCGAGCGCGCCGTCGTCGGCAAGCGCGACGCGCTCGAGCTGGTGCTGCTCGGCCTGCTCGCCGACGGTCACGTGCTGCTCGAGGACTACCCCGGGCTGGCGAAGACGCTGACGGCGCGCTCGTTCGCGCAGGTGACGCAGACCGGCTTCAACCGGATCCAGTTCACGCCCGATCTGATGCCCTCCGACGTGACGGGCTCCTCGATCTGGAACCAGCGCGACGGCGACTTCGAGTTCCGGCCGGGCCCGATCTTCACCAACCTGCTCCTCGCCGACGAGATCAACCGCGCCCCGCCGAAGACGCAGGCGGCGCTGCTCGAGGCGATGCAGGAGCGGCAGGTGACGATCGAGGGTGTCACGCACCAGCTCGCGCGGCCGTTCCTCGTGCTCGCGACCCAGAACCCGATCGAGTACGAGGGGACGTACCCGCTGCCCGAGGCGCAGCTCGACCGCTTCCTGCTGCGGGTCTCGTTCGGCTACCCGAGCCGGAGCGACGAGTGGGAGGTGCTGTCCCGGCGCCTCGAACGGCGCGAGGACGAGGTCGAGCTGACGCCGGTCGTTGACGGGCAGACCTTGTTGGCGCTCCAGGCGGCGATCGAGGACGTGCACGTCGGTGACGCCATCGGCACGTACATCGTCGACCTCGTCACGGCGACGCGCACGAGTACGTCGACGACCGTGGGCGCGAGCCCGCGCGGCAGCCTCGCCGTGCTCAAGCTCGCACGCTGCAAGGCCGCGCTCGCCGGGCGCGACTTCGTCACGCCCGAGGACGTGAAGGCGGTCGCGGTGCCCGCCCTGGCCCACCGGCTGATGCTGAAGCCGGAGCTCTGGGTGCAGCAGCTGGCGGCCGAGGACATCGTCCGCGAGCTGCTCGGGACCGTGCCGACGCCCGCGGCCGAAGCGACGGCGCCCGCACCGGAATGAGGCCGGCGCAGTGAGGCCATCGCCGTCGCCGCGCGTGACGGCGTACGCCGTCCTCGCGGCGCTGTTCCTGCTCACCGCGCTGGGGCTCCGCCGGCCGGAGCTGGCCGTGCTGGCGCTGCCGTTCGCGCTGCCGCTGGCGCTCGGCCTCCGCCTGACACGCGCACCGCAACTGCGGGTCCACGTCGACGTCGAGCGCGCCACGGCGCTCGAGCAGGACGAGCTCGAGGTGGAGCTGTCGGTCTCGACGGAGACGCCGGTCGAGCGGCTCGAGCTCGTGCTCGTCGTCCCGGACGGGCTCGAGGTCGTCTCCGGCGCGAGCGCGCAGTCGCTCCGGCTCGGCTGGGAGGACAAGCGCACACTCGAGCTGACTCTCCGCTGCGCCCGCTGGGGCAACTACGAGGTCGGCGACGTCCGGCTCCGCGCACGCGACCGGCTCGGGCTGACGGTCTGGGAGTCCCGCGTCGACCGGAAGCAGCGGCTGCGCGTCTATCCGCTGCCGGAGACGCTGCGGCGGATCGTCAAGCCCGTCTCGACCCAGCTCTACACCGGCAACGAGGTCGCACGCCAGAAGGGCGAGGGCATGGAGTTCGCCGACCTGCGCCTGTTCGCCCCCGGCGACCGCGTTCGCTCGATCAACTGGCGCGCCAGCGCGCGCCGCGACGAGCTGGTCGTCAACGAGCGGCATCCGGAGCGGAACGCGGACGTGATCCTCTTCCTCGACACGTTCGCGGACGCACGCACCGGCGGCCGCTCGACGCTCGACCTCGCCGTACGCGCGACCGCGACGCTGGCCGCCCGTTACCTCGAGCGGCGCGACCGCGTCGGGCTGGTCTCGTTCGGAGGCGTCCTGCGCTGGCTGACGCCGGGGATGGGCTCGACACAGCGATACCGGATCGTCGACGCCCTGCTCGAGTCGGAGATCGTCTTCAACTACGCGTGGAAGGACGTCTCGGTGATCCCGGGACGTGTGCTGCCGCCGCAGGCGCTCGTCGTCGCGGTGACTCCCCTGCTCGACGATCGTGCGGTCGAGGCGCTCGCCGACCTGCGGGCCCGCCGCTACGACCTCGCGATCGTCGAGGTCTCGCCGATCGGCTTCACCGAGCCTGGCGCGAGCGAGGCGGACCAGCTGGCGCACCGGCTCTGGGTGCTCCGGCGCGAGGAGATCCGCGCACGCTACGAGCGGCTGGGCGTCGCCGTGGCGAGCTGGACCGACGACGCACCCCTCGACGCCGTTCTGGAGGGGGTGAGGGCATTCAGGCGCCACGCGCAGATCGCGCGCGTCTAGCGGCCGGCGCGGCCGCCGTGGCGGGCGCTCTCGGAACGGGGCTGTGGCTGGCCACGATCGCCGAGGACGGCTACCTCGTCCGTGCGACCCTGCTGGCGGCGTTCGTCGCCGGCGGGCTGCTCGCCGGTGGGCTGATCCTGAAGCAGCCGATCGTGATCCCGGCAGCGATCGTCGTGCTCGCGGCGCCGTACGTCGCCGCGCTCGGGTTCGAGATCGACGGGATCGACACCCGCGCGCCGCTGCTCGCGGCGCTGCTCTTCGTCGTCGCCGAGCTCGCCTACTGGTCGCTGGAGCTGCGCGGCACGCTGGCCGACGAGCCCGGCACCCACCTGCGGCGGGTGGCGTTGCTGGCCACACTCGCGGTCGTGACGATCGCCGCCGGCACCCTCGTGCTCGCCGTCGTCGAGCGGGTCGCGGCCCGCGGCATCGCGATCGACCTCGCCGGCGCGGTCGCCGCGGTCGCCGCGATAGCGCTGCTTACACTCGCCGCAACGCGGCGCGTCCGCTAGCTACGCGGCCGGATCCGGCTCGGGCGGCTGCATCGACACGCCCGGGACGGGGCGCGGCTGCGGCTTGGGCGCCGGCTTCCGCTCGGCCTCGCCCTCGGCGGGCGCCTCCTCCGGCTGCACGACCTCCTCCGGGAAGACCGACTCCTCCGCCTCGCCGGCGAGCAGCCGCTCGAACTGATCCTTGTCGATCGTCTCGCGCTCGATCAGGATCGCCGAGAGCTTGTGCAGGTGGTTCATGTGCTCGCGGAGGACGCGGTGCGCCGTCGCGTGCGCCTCCTCGATCACGCGGCGGATCTCGTCGTCGATCTCGCGGGCGATCTCGTCCGAGTAGTCGGGCTCGTTGCCCATCTCGCGGCCGAGGAACGGCTGGGTGTGGTCGCGGCCGAGCACGCGCGGGCCGAGCTTCTCGCTCATCCCGTAGCGCATGATCATCGCCTTCGACGTCGCCGTCACCTTCTCGAGGTCGTTCGCGGCGCCGGTCGTGACCTCGTGGAAGACGAGCTCCTCCGCCGCGCGGCCGCCGAGCGTCATCGCCAGGTCGTCCATCAGCGCCGAGCGCGTCGTCAGGTAGCGGTCCTCGGTCGGCAGCGAGATCGTCAGCCCGAGCGCCTGGCCGCGGGAGACGATCGTGATCTTGTGGATCGGGTTCGTGTTCTCGAGGAAGTAGCCGACGAGCGCGTGGCCCATCTCGTGGTAGGCCGTGATCTTGCGCTCCTTCTCGCCGAGCAGCCGTGCCTTCTTCTCCGGCCCGGCGATGACGCGCATGATCCCCTCTTCCAGCTCGTCCTGGTCGATCATCTTCTTCCCGTGACGGGCGGCGAGGAGCGCGGCCTCGTTGATCAGGTTGGCGAGGTCGGCGCCGGTGAAGCCGGGGGTGCCGGCTGCGAGCGTGTCGAGGTCGATCTCGGGCGCCAGCGGCTTGCCCTTCGAGTGCACCTCGAGGATCCGGCGGCGGCCGATCCGGTCGGGGCGGTCGACGACGATCTGACGGTCGAAGCGGCCCGGGCGGAGCAGGGCGGGATCGAGGATGTCGGGGCGGTTCGTGGCGGCGATCAGGATGATGTTGTCCTTCATCTCGAAGCCGTCCATCTCGACGAGCAGCTGGTTCAGCGTCTGCTCGCGCTCGTCGTGGCCGCCGCCGAGGCCGGCGCCGCGGTGGCGGCCGACGGCGTCGATCTCGTCCATGAAGATGATGCAGGGGCTCGACTGCTTCGCCTGCTCGAAGAGGTCGCGGACGCGGGAGGCGCCGACGCCGACGAACATCTCGACGAAGTCCGAGCCGGAGATCGAGAAGAAGGGCACGCCCGCCTCGCCGGCGACGGCTCTCGCGAGCAGCGTCTTGCCGGTGCCGGGAGGCCCGTAGAGGAGAACGCCCTTGGGGATCCGCGCGCCGAGCGCCTGGAACTTCTTCGGGTTCTCGAGGAATTCCTTGATCTCGTGCAGCTCCTCGACGGCCTCGTCGACGCCGGCGACGTCCTTGAAGCCGATCTTGGGCGAGTCGGGTGTCATCCGCTTCGCGCGCGACTTGCCGAAGCTCATCACCTTCGAGCCTCCGCCCTGAACCTGGTTCATCAGGAAGATCCAGAAGCCGATCAGCAGCGCGAACGGGAGCAGCGAGATCAGCAGGTTGCTCCACCACGACGACCCCTTGCCCTTGGAGTCGTAGGGGATGTTCTCCTCCTGCAGCAGCTGCTCGACGTTGAAGGCCGACTGGTCGTTGGGGTAGTTGACCTTGACCTTGTCGCCGCCGACGAGCGTCGCGTCGATCTGGTTCCGCGTCGGCGTGAACTTCGCCTCCTGCACGTTCCCCGCCTCGGCCTGCTGGATGAACTCCGAGTAGCTGACTTTGTCCTGGGCGTCCTTGCGCGGGATCAGCGTCTGGCTCGCCAAATAGACGAGGAGGACGATCACGATCAGGGGGAACAGCGCGCTGCGGAAGAATCTGTTCACAGGGGTCATAGGAGGGTAGCAGCCTCATTGCCGAATCCCGGCGGCCGTGACACTTTGGCCACGGAGGCCTAATCCCCTGTTAATGCGGTGGAATCAGATCCGGATGCAGGACCGCGACGTACGGCAGGTTGCGGTAGCGCTCGGCGAAGTCGAGGCCGTAGCCGATCACGAACTTGTTCGGGATCTCGAAGCCGACGAACTTGACCGGGACGTCGATCTCGCGGCGCTCCGGCTTCGTCAGGAGCGCGCAGATCTCGAGTGAGGCGGGCTTGCGGGCCTTCAGGCTTCGCATCAGATACGAGAGCGTCAGACCGGAGTCGATGATGTCCTCGACCACGAGCACGTCGCGGCCGGCGATGTTCGTGTCCAGATCCTTGAGGATCCGGACGACGCCCGAGGAGTCGGTCGCGGCGCCGTAGCTCGAGATCGCCATGAAGTCGATCTCGCACGGGATCGAGAGCTCGCGCATCAGATCGGCCATGAAGAAGACGGCGCCCTTGAGCACGCCGACGAGCAGCAGGTCGCGGCCGTCGTACTCGCTCGAGATCTCGGCGCCGAGCTCGGCGATCCGCGCCTGCAGCGGCTCCTCCTCGATCAGGATCTCGCCGACCGCGTCTTTCACCGTCTCCATGTCACCGCTCCTTCCCACCCTGGCGCCTCCGCGACACCCGGCACCGCGACGACCTCGTCGCCGTTGACGACGAGCGGCCAGCCGTCGCGTTCCGCCCGTGGCACCTTCGCGTCCACGAGCAGATCCTGCACTTTCTTCCGGCGGCCTGCGAGACGGTCCCCCGGACGGCGGCCCCGAACCGCGAGCCCGGGTCGCTCCGACGTGAGCGTCCACGGCCCCCACTCGACCGATCCCTCGAGCCGGATCGTGCCGTACTCGCGGACGGCGCGGACGCCGGCGCCCAGGTCGGCCGACTTCGTCCCCTCGTGGCTCGCGAGCAGCTCCGCCAGCGTCCGCTCGAGCGTGCGCGGCAGGCGCGGGCGCTCGTCGGCGAGCGAGAGCAGCGACGAGCGCGCGCGTGAGTCGAGCTGCTCGAGCAGGGGCAGGATCTCGTTCCGAATCAGCCCGCGCTTCGTGCCCGCATTCGACGTGTCCTCGCGGTACGGGAGCCCGCGCTCGTCGCAGTACGCCCGCGTCTCCTCCCGCCAGACCCCGAGCAGCGGGCGGACGACGCCGTCCTCCCGCTTTGCCTTGATCCGCTGCGGCGAGCCGGAGGCGACGAGGCCGAGCAGCACCGACTCGAGCTGGTCGGAGGCCGTGTGCCCGGTCGCGCGGAGCCGGTCGGCCGCGACCGAGTAGCGCAGCTCGCGCAGCTCCGCCTCGGACGGACTTTGTGTTTCAGAAACACAAGCGATCACCTCGGCGCCGAGAAGGTCGCGGCAGAAGCGGGCGTCCTCGTCCGACTCGGCGCCGCGGAGGCCGTGGGCGACGTGGAGCGCCGAGACGCTGTAGCCGAGCTCGCCGAGCACATGCCAGAGGCAGGTGGAGTCGGCGCCTCCGGAGACGAGGCAGGTCACCTCGCCGCCCGGTTCGACCAGGCCGTGTTCGCGGATGAACGACTCGACGCGCGCCAGCATCGATCCATTGTGACTCAGAAAGTGGGCGCCGCCGTCCACTCGTCGAGGAGGACGATCGCGCGCTCGAGGTCGGCTCGCGAGAGTTCGTGTGGCGCGGCGAGGTCGACCCGCTCGAGCACGGGCGTGGGCGGCGTTCCTGCGCGTGCAAGGAGGAGGTAGCGCACCTGGGCGCCGTGGGCGACGAGAGCGACTCGTGCCTCGGGGCGCGCGAGCAGCGCCCGGAAGCCGCGGACATATCGCCGCGCTGCCGCGACCCGGCTCTCGCCGCCGCCGGGGCATTCGTCCTCCGGCCCGGCACTGCCCACCCACGCTTCGTAACCGTCGCTCCAGCGGGTCCCCTCCCAGCTTCCGTACCGGATCTCGTCCAGCTCGGCGACGAGGAGCGTCGGCGTCCCCGGCCAGGCCAGCTCAGCTGTCTGCCGCGTCCGCTCGAAGCTCGTGTGCGCGACGAGGTCGACCGGACCGACGGCAGAACCGAGGGCCTGCGCCTGCAGTTCGCCTCGGGCGGTCAGGCCGACGCTGCGTGTCGGGTCGCCGTTGAGGACGTTGTCGGCGTTCAGCACGCTCTCGGCATGCCGCGCGACGACGAGCGTCCTCACAGGAGCACGCTCCGGTAGTCGAGGACGTGGCTCATCCCGACCGAGTCGTAGAGCGCGATCGCGGCCTCGTTGTCGGCCCGCACGAACAGGCAGACGGTCGGCACGCGCTCGAGCAGGAGGCGGATCAGGTCGCGCAGCCCGCGGCTCCCGTTGCCCTGCCCGCGCGCTGCGGGATCGGTCCACACCTGTTGCAGCTGCACGGCCTGCGGCGTCCACGCCGACGCCTCCGCCTTGAAGAGGATGACGCCGTCCTCCTCCCAGAGCCACGAGCGGCCCTCGTCGATCTGGGCGCGCGTGCGCCAGCGGAAGCCGTCCGCGTCGCGTCTGAGCGGATCGATGCCCAGCTCACCCTCGTGGGCGCGTGCGCACGCAGGTATGAGCAGCTCGAGATCGGACAGCGCCGCCGGCCGGAGGCTGCTGCCGCCCGGCTCCGGAGCCGACGAGATCGCGTAGACGGGCTGGCCGGGACGATCCTCACGCGCGGAGGGCAGCCGCTTCCGCGACGCCTCCCAGAGCTCGGAGACGGCCCGCTGCTCGCCGATCAGCATCCGCGCGCGGGCGCGCACCGCCACCGACGCGAACGCGCCGCAGCCGCGCCCCGACGGGACGACGTTCGCACCGGAGTGGCAGAGGGCGACGAGGCGTCCTCCGTCCTCGATCCCACTGAAGCGGCCGAGCCCCCGCCGGGCCACGTCCTCGAGGAAGACGCGCTCGATCGGGTCCTCGGCGCAGTAGTCGAGAATCTGCTCGAGGGGCGGCTCGACGATGTGCGTCACACCCTCGATCTTGGCGTATAGGGTCTCGCGGATGCCGATCCACGTGAGAGCCGAGCCGGGGGACTACGCCGAGGCGTGCCTGCTCCCGGGCGACCCGCTGCGGGCGAAGTACATCGCCGAGACGTACCTCGACGACGTCGAGCAGAAGAACTCCGAGCGCGGCCTGCTCGGCTACACCGGCACCTACGAGGGGAAGCGCGTCTCCGTCCAGGGAACCGGCATGGGCTGCCCCGGCGCGACGATCGTCTTCGAGGAGCTCGTCCAGCTCGGCGTCAAGAAGCTGCTCCGCGTCGGCACCTGCGGCGGGCTCCAGGCGCACCACAAGCTGGGCGACATGATCGTCGCGATCAGCGCCGTTCCGGCCGACTCGACCGCGATGCACCTCGTCGCGAACGAGCCGCACTGCCCGACCGCGAGCTGGGACCTGATCCACGGCGCCGTCCACGTCGCCAAGGAGATCGGCCAGGACATGCACGTCGGCCCGATCGTCTCCAGCGACCTCTTCTACAACCCCGACGAGGGGCAGTACGAGCGCTGGTCGAAGCGCGGTGTCCTCGCGGTCGAGATGGAGGCGGCGGCCCTCTTCACGGTCGGCGCCCTCCGCGGTGTCCAGGCCGGCTGCCTCCTGATCGTCAGCGACATCATCGTCGAGGGCGAGTTCAAGCGGGTGACGGACGACGAGATGAAGGCGGCCGTCGACCGGATGACGCGCGTGGCGCTCGCCACCGCGACCTCGTCTCATTAGCGTCGCGCACCTTCGGCGCGCTCCCGCCCGATGAGCGACACCGTCTTCCTCGTCAACCCCGCCTCGGCGAACGGGTCGACCGGGCGGCGCTGGCCGGAGATGGCGCACCGTGCCGCGACGAGGGGGCTCGAGGGCGACACGCTCTTCTCGGAACGGCCCGGCCAGCTCGGCGAGCTCGCCCGCGGCGCGGCGGACGGCGGCGCGAAGCTGCTCGTCGTCGTCGGCGGCGACGGCTCGGTCAACGAGGTGGCGAACGGGATCGCCGGGCGCGACGACGTCGAGATCGCAGTGATCCCGCGCGGCACCGGCTGGGACTTCTCGCGTACCTACAAGATCCCGCACAAGCTCGACGGCGCGATCGACGTCGCCCTGACGGGGAGGACGCGGACGATCGACCTCGGCCGGGCGAGCTACCGCGCCTGGGACGGCGGCGAGGCAGCGTCGCACTTCGCGAACGTCGCGAGCGCCGGCATGAGCGGCGCGATCGCGCAGCGCGCGAACGAGACGACGAAGGCGCTCGGCGGCAAGGTCTCCTATCTCTGGGCGACGTTCGCGGTCTTCGCCAAGTGGCAGAACTCGGAGCTCCGCCTGACCGTCGACGGGGAGTCCCGGACCGGGCACATGCACGACGTCGTCGTCGCCAACGGCAAGACGTTCGGCGGCGGGATGATCATCTGCCCCGACGCGGAGCCGGACGACGGGCTCTTCGACGTGCTCACGATCGGCGACCTGACCA
The DNA here is from genome assembly GCA_963737455.1 of uncultured Gaiellaceae bacterium. Lineage (GTDB taxonomy): Bacteria > Actinomycetota > Thermoleophilia > Gaiellales > Gaiellaceae > Gaiellasilicea. Next base: position 55,170 of record CAVTSN010000021.1, read on the forward strand.
AGCGCGACCTGCTCGTGACGCTGCCGAAGACCTACCGCGGCTCGCACCTGCCCCACCCGAAGGCCGAGCTCCTGCGCGGCGCCGTCGTCACGATCGACGCCGACGCGCCGCTGCCGGTCGAGCTCGACGGCGAGCAGCCCGGCACGACACCGGTGCGGTTCGAGATCGTGCCGCGGGCGCTGCGACTGCGCGTCCCGGCGGGCTAGGCCGCAGGCGGGGTCTTCGAAACCGCCGGCTTGCGCGCGGCGGGCTTCTTCTTCGGCGCCGGCTTCGGCTTCGCCGTTGCCGCGACCTGCTTCTCGAGCTTCGCGACGCGCTTCTCGAGCTCGTCGAGGCCGCGGAGCTTCTTCTGCATCTCGTCGAGCCGGGTCTTCGAATCGTTCATCATGTCGACGAACTTCGAGCCCCCGGGCATGTCCGAGAGCCTGTTCAGCGCCTCGTGCCCGAGCTCCGTGAAGCGGGCGAGGATGTCGTTCTGTTTGGTCGTGCTCGTTTTCGGCATGGCGCGATCGTAACTGTCAATTCGGTGCGAATGGCGTCTGAAGCAGGTGACGACAACCGGCGACAGCCGACAGGAGGAGTATCACCAGCACTGCAGGCCCGATTTGACGGTAACCAGGTCGATGCACCTTGTTCACCCTTTCGGATCATGTTGCCACCCCCACAGCCCCTAACGTGAAAGGCGAGATGACAGCCAGCAACATCGGCAAGCGAGCCGGCCACTTGCACGAGCACAAGGCCGTGATCGCGCACGCGCTCCGTCAGCACGCCGGGATCCCGTACGAGGTCGAGCAGAAGGTCTGCACCGACTGCCGGACGGTTCTCGACGAGCGCACGGTGCGACGCGCGGCAGCGTAGCGCGCGCCCGACGGTGATCCCGGGCCGCGAAGCGGCCCCTTAGGGGTTTGCGCGGTGAGCAGCCGCTGCCGCGGATGCTTATCTTGCGCGGACAATGCACGGCTTCAGGTTTCGACCGAGATCGTCGTCCGCTTCGCCGAGACGGACGCCCAGGGGATCGCGCACCACGCGTCGTTCGTCGTCTGGTTCGAGGTGGCGCGCGTCGCCTATCTCTCCGAGCATGCGGGCGGCTACCTGGCGATCCAGGCGCAGGGGATCGAGGCGCTGACGACCGAGGTGAACGTCCGCTATCACCGCGCGGCGTACTTCGACGACCGGCTCCGGGTCTGGACGCGCTGCGTCGACCTGCGCGGCGCGCGCTTCCGCTACGAGTACGCGGTCGAGCGCGACGGCGAGACTCGATCGCCGAGGGCTGGACCTCGCACGCGACCGTCGACGCGACGACGCGCCGGCCGATCCGGCTGCCCGCCGTGGTTCGTCGACGCCGTCGCTAGGGCTGAGTCGTCGTCGTCGGCTGCGTCGTCGTAGTCGGCTCGGTCTGCGTCGGCGGCACCGGCTTCTCGGCCTTCGGCTTCGTCTTCGGCTCGGGCTTCGGAGGCGGCTTCGTGCCGACGCGGACGACGCGGTACTCGCCCCGGTAGGAGGTGTTCCACGTCTCGTCGTGCAGGACGTTGCCGCCCTCGTCGTAGACCTTGCGGGTGACCGCGGTCGCGCGGGCCGGTGAGCCATACTCCTCGATCACCGTCTCGCCCTTGGGCAGGGTCGGATCCTGCGTGCGCCGGATCGGCGCCGGCCCGGTCTCGGTCATCGAGCCCTCCCCGCTCTCGACGCGCCGCTCGGGGCCGCCGCCGTAGATCGAGACCGTGATCCCGGCGCCGCCGGACGCTGCGCCGACGAAGACCCAGTTCGGTGTGTCGTTGATGAACCTGAGATCGAGATCGGGGTAGTTGACGGTCGCGTCGCGGCCGAGCTGGTAGCGGCTGATGTAGAGCGAGTGCGGATTCCGCTCGGCGATCTTCAGGCCCGCTTCCCACGCAGCGTTGAAGACGGTGGTCGCGACCTGCGAGACGCCGCCGCCGACGGCCTCGTCGTACTCGTCCTTGATGATCACGGGCGCCGAGCGGAAGCCGCGCTCGGTCGTCCGCTCGCCGACGCGGTCGTTGAAGGAGAACGTGCCGCCCGGAGCGACCAGCGCGCCGTTGAGCAGCGAGACGGCGACCTGGAGGTTCGTGATCCGGTCGGGCGTGCCCGCGTAGAGCGTCGTGTACGAGGACAGGCGGCGCTCGATCCCCATCGCCTGCGCCTCGGCGGTCGTGCGCTCCGCCTCGGCGGTGCGGACGACGAGGTCCGCCGCCCGCTGGCCGGGCGAGACGGCGGCGGCCAGCAGCGCCTTCGCGGTCGCGGGCACGTCGACGGCGCGACCGACCTTGTCCGGCACGACCTCGACGCCGTCGCCGACCGGGCGGAACGTCGCGTCGACGGGCGCGCGCTCGACCGCCTTGCGGAGCTTCGCGAACCACGCCTCGGCGCCGGGGCCGGCGATCGCGATCGTCGGTCGTGCCCGCCACCGGCAGGCTGAGCAGCTCGGCGATCCGCCAGCGCGGCAGGCGCCAGCGAGTGCCCTCGTACTCGAGGCGGACAGGCGCCGAGAGCGCGGTCCGCGCCTGTCTGGCCGCGGGCGCGAGGTCGGCGGCCGTCACCTCGACGGGATCGAGCACGACGGGCAGCGCGATCGGCTGGCCGCGCTCGAGCCGTGCGAGCGCGCGGACGATCCGGGCCGCGGCGACGTCCTGGGCGAGCCGCCGGCCGGGCTGTCCCGGCACGACCTCGACGGCGAGGCCGCGGCGGACGAGCTTGGCTTCGACGTGACGCTGGTCGATGTCGCGCGCGAGCCCGGCGAGCTTGAAGTCGAGCGCCGCCTCGTAGGCCTGGACCGGCGGCACGATCTCGGTGCCGAAGAATCTCGTCTGCAGGCGCTTGAAGCCCCGAACGGGGCCGAAGCCCTCGCCTTCGCGGGCGGCCGAATCGATCGCCGCCGCCCAGTCGGCCTCGACGCCGAGCGTCGTCGCCTTGATCGGGTACTCCGCGCCGCCCGCGGTGAAGACAACCGGCACGCGCGCGACGCGCTCGAAGCGGCTCTGGAGCAGCGATTGCGCCTCTTTCTGGGTGAGGCCGCCGACATCGACGCCCGCAATGTGGACGCCCTCGGCGATCCGGACCGGCGAGCCTGCGAAGGCAAGGCCGATCAGCGCCGTCAGGACGGCGAGGAGCGCCAGGGAGACGAGGAGCCAACGTGCGACCAAACGCGCGGAACGGTCCCCCACTCGGGCGCGGACCGGTGTTGCGTCGACCCGCACGAGCCGATCAGTGTAGCCACGGCGCAGGCGGTCATCTGTTACGGCGTGGTGAAGCTCTGTCGAGCTAGCGGCGAAGGTACTGCGTGATCACGTGCCGCTGGATCTCGGACGTACCCTCGACGATCTGGAGCACCTTGGCGTCGCGCATCCACTTCTCGACCGGATGGTCGCGCATGATCCCGGCGCCGCCGAGCACCTGGACGGCGTCCGTCGTGACGCCCATCGCGGCATCGGCGGCGAACCCTTTCGCGTAGGAGCCGAGCAGGCCCGCGTCCTCGCCGGCATCGAGCGCCGCCGCGGCGCGCCAGACGAGCAGCCGCGAGGCCTCGATCTGCATCGCCATGTCGGCGAGCTTGAAGGAGACGCCCTGCTTCGCGAGCAGCGGCTTGCCGAAGGCATGCCGCTCGTTCGCGTAATCGGTTGCGTACTCGAACGCCGCACGGGCGATCCCCACGGCCGACGCGGCGACCTGCGGCCGCGAGTGCATGAAGAAGTCCATCGCGATCGCGAAGCCCTCGCCCTCGTCGCCGAGCAGCCGGTCGGCCGGGATCCGCGCCTCGTCGAAGAGGATCGAGCCCGTGTACGACGAGCGCAGGCCGAGCTTCGGCTCCTTGCGGCCGGCGCTGACGCCGGGGTCGCCGGCCTCGACGAGGAAGGCGGTGATTGCGCCGTCCAGCTTCGCGAAGACGATCGTCAGCTCGGCGATGCCGCCGTTCGTGACGTAGCACTTCTCACCGCTGAGGACGTAGGCGTCGCCGTCGCGGCGCGCCGTCGCCTGGATCCCGGCGACGTCCGAGCCGGCGCCGGGCTCCGTGAAGGCGATCGCCGCGAGGCAGCCTTCCTCGGAGGCGAGCCGTGTCAGCCAGCGCTGCTTCTGCTCCTCGGTGCCCGCGCGCAGCAGCGGACGCACCGGGAACATCGTCGCGCCGATCGGCGCGGCCAGGCCGGCGCAGCCCCAGGAGAGCTCCTCGGCGATCAGGCTCGAGGTCACCGCCGAGACTCCGCCGCCGCCGTACTCGGCCGGGATCGCGTGCGACGTCAACCCGAGCGCCGCCGCCCTGCGAAGCAGCTCGGGCGGGCAGTCCTCCCGCTCGTCCCACTCGCGCGCGACCGGCCGCAGCTCCTTCTCGGCGAAGTCGTGCGCCAGATCTCTGAGCTCTCGCTGCTCGGCCGAGAGCTCGAAGCCGATCTCCGGCCGGAAGCGACGCTGATCGCGCGAAGACCCTAAAGGGGGCCGCTGCGGCCCCAAAACCGCAGAAGACGAAGAGCTCGACGCCACCGGAGACCTGCAGCTGGATGCCGGTGATGTAGTTGGCGAGGTCGGAGCAGAGGAAGCAGATCGCGTTCGCGATGTCCTCGGGCTCACCGGGGCGCTTGAAGACGGTGCGGTTCGCGATCCGCTCGTTCATCGCCGGGTTCGCGAAGTGGAACGCCTCGGTGCCGATGATCCCGGGCACGATCGCGTTGCACGTGATCCCGTGCCGGCCGCCCTCCATCGCGAGCGTCCGGGTCAGGCCGAGGATCCCCGCCTTCGTCGTCGAGTAGCTCGCCTGGCCGAAGCCGCCGAGCGTGCCCGCGACCGAGGCCATGTTGATGATCCGGCCCCACTCGCGCTCCTTCATGTGCGGCCAGACCGCCTGGGCGCAGTTGAAGCCGCCGGTGAGGTTGACGCGGAGGTCGCGCTCCCAGAGCTCCGGGTTCTGGTCGTGGAACTGGCCGACATGGTCGAGCGTGCCGGCGTTGTTGATCAGGATGTCGACGGAGCCGAACTCCTCGACGACGCGGTCGACCGTCTCCTTCACCTGATCGCGGTCGGTGACGTCGCACTTGATCGCAGCCGAGCGGCGGCCGAGGCCCTGGATCTCCTTCGCCGTCGCCTCGGTGAACACGATCCCCTGCGCCTTCGCCACCTGGGCGAGCACGCCGTACGACTCGGCGGTCTCGGTCGACTCGTCCGACTCGACCTGGATGTCGGCGATGACGACGTCCGCGCCGGCGCGGGCGAGCGCGAGCGCATCCGCGCGGCCGAGCCCGCGCGAGCCGCCGGTGACGAGCGCGACGCGCCCGGAGAGATCGATCTCGATAGCCATGGGACGATCCTACGTTGGTAGAAGAGGCGAATGCAGAGGATCGACGTCGCCGAACGGCGCGCCCGCCTCGTCGTGCGCCACCGGCTCGACCCCGCGGCGCGCGCGGCCGATCCGCTCACGGTCGCCCGCTCGCTCGTGTGCCTGCACGCGACCGACGCCGTCACGGTGTTCCTCTCGATCCGGGCGCGAAGCGACGGCGTCGATCCGGCCGAGGTCGAGCGAGCGCTCTACGAGGACCGGAGCCTCGTGCGGCTGCTCGCGATGCGACGGACGCTCTGGGTCGTCCCTCGAGAGCTCCTGCCGGTGGTCTTCGCGGCCGCGACGCGGGCGGTCGCGGCGACGCAGCGGAAGCGGCTCGAGGGCTTCGTCCGCGACAGCGGCGTCTCGACGCGGCCGGGCGCGTGGATCACGCGCGCGGGCAACGCGGCCGTCGCGCGCGGTCGCCGCGCGCGGCGAGGCGATGACGACCGAGGTGACCGCAGACGTGCCGCTGCTGGCGAAGAAGCTCCGCTTCGGCTCCGGCAAGTGGGTGGTCGAGCAGAGCGCGGGAGCGCGCGTGCTGCCGCAGATGGCGATGGAGGGTCGCCTCGTCCGCGGCCGGCCGCGAGGGACGTGGATCAGCCCCCAGTTCCGCTGGGTCACGACCGAGGACTGGCTTGGCGGGCCGATCGAGGAGCTCGACGTCGCCGCCGCGCAGGTCGAGCTGCTGCGCCGCTGGCTCGCCGCCTTCGGCCCCGCCACCGAGGCGGATATGCGTTGGTGGACCGGCTGGACGCTGCGAGAGACACGCGCCGCGCTGGCGTCGATGCGGCACGACGGAGGTCGGCCTCGCGGGCACGACGGGCTACGTCCTCGCCGGCGACGTCGAGCCGACTCCGGTGCCCGAGCCGTCCGCAGCGCTTCTGCCCACGCTCGATCCGACGACGATGGGCTGGAAGGAGCGCGGCTGGTACCTCGGGCCGCACGGGCCGACGCTGTTCGACTCGAACGGCAACGCCGGCCCGACGATCTGGTGGGACGGCCGCGTCGTCGGCGGCTGGTCGCAGCGGCGCGACGGTGAGATCGTGCTCGGCCTGCTCGAGGACGTCGGCAGCGACGCTCGCGCGGCGATCGAAGCCGAGGTCGACCGCCTTCGGGCCTGGGTCGGCGACGTCCGCTTCTCGCCGGGGTTCCTGCCGCCCTTCCAGCGTGCCCTCGGCGAGGGCTAGTTCCTTGGCAGGAAGATCTCCTTCGCGATCACGAGCCGCTGGATCTGCGAGGTGCCCTCGTAGATCTGGAACAGCTTCGCGTCCCGCATCAGCTTCTCGACCGGGTACTCCTTCATGTAGCCGTAGCCGCCGAAGACCTGAACCGCGTCGGTCGTGACCTTCATCGCCGTGTCGGCGGAGAAGCGCTTCGCGAACGACGACTCGAGCGTCGCCCGCTGGCCCTGGTCGTGCAGCCATGCGGCCTGCCAGACGAGCAGGCGCGCGGCTGCGATCTCGGTCGCCATGTCGGCGATCATGAAGTTGACGCCCTGGTGCATCGCGATCGGCACGTCGAAGGTGACGCGCTGCTTGGCGTACTCGACGGCGTACTCGTAGGCCGCCTGGGCGACGCCGACCGCGCCGGCGGCGGTGCCCGGGCGCGTGAAGTCGAGCGTCTGCATCGCGATCTTGAAGCCCTCGCCCTCCTCGCCGATCCGGTTCGCGGCGGGGACGACGACGTCGGTGAGCGCGAACGCCGAGGTGTCGGTGGCGCGCTGCCCCATCTTGTCGAGGTGCTTCTCCATCTGCACACCCGGCGTGTCCATCGGGACGATGAACGCCGACATGCCCTTGTGGCCCTTGGCCGGATCGGTCTTCGCGAACACGACCGTCCAGGCTGCATGGCCGGCGTTCGTGATGAAGGTCTTCGAGCCGTTGAGGACGTACTCGTCGCCGCGGCGCTCGGCCGTCGTCTTCAGCTTCGCGACGTCGGAGCCCGCCTCGGGCTCGGAGAGCCCGAACGAGCAGAGGATCGGCTCCTCGAGGAGCGGCGGCAGCCACTTCGCCTGCTGCTCCTCGGAGCCGGCGATGATCACCGGGCCCGCGCCGAGCCCGTTGGCGCCGATCGATGTGCCGATCCCGGAGCAGCCCCAGTTCAGCTCCTCGCCGACGAGGATCCCCTCGAAGGTCGAAAGCCCGAGGCCCCCGAGCGACTCCGGCACGTGCAGGTTCATCAGGCCGAGCTCGTGCGCCTTCGCGACCAGGTCGGCGGCATGGGTCTGGTGCTCGTCGTACTCGGCCGCCTTGGGCCGGATCTCCTTGTCGGCGAACTCGCGCGCGAGCTCGCGAAGGCCTTTCTGCTCCTCGGTCAGGGCGAACGAGACGCCCGAGCCGACTCCCTGCTCGATCGTGGCCATGCTCTCTCCTGCTCAAATCGATTGACTAGTCAGTCAAGAAGTGTAGGAGCAATGTAAATGCGGCGTCAACCCCGGCCGCCCGGGGCTAGGCTGGGTGTCGATGGGTCTCCGGAGGGTGGTCGTCCTGGCCGCGGCGGTCGCGGTTTCCTCGCTCGTCGTCCCCGTCGCGGACGCCGCGGTCGGCGCACGCCCGCCGGTCGTCTGGCTGCGGGGCGAAGGCAACTTCACCCCGGCGCACCGATCGGTGCAGTCGATCGACCGGACCGTCGTCCACGTGACCGAGGGCAGCTTCTGGGGGTCGGTGCGCTGGCTGCGGAATCCGCGCGCGCACGCGTCCTCCCACTTCGTCGTCTCCCGCAACGGCAGGATCATCCAGCTCGTCCACCTCTCGGACATCGCCTGGCACGCCGGCCACTGGATCACGAACGAGCAGTCGGTCGGGATCGAGCACGAGGGCTTCACGTACGGGTCGCTCGGATTCACCGATGCGCAGTACCACGCGTCCGCGCGCCTCGCTGCGTGGATCGCGCGCCGCTCGCTGATGCCGATCGACCGCAAGCACATGATCGGCCACGCCCAGGTGCCGGACGGGCGGGGCGGCCGCGGCGGCTCGAGCCATCACACGGATCCCGGCCCGCACTGGAAGTGGGACTACTACCTCCGCCTCGTCCGGCGCTATGCCGGCGTGATCCGGCTGAGCGTGAAGCCGCTCCTGCCGGAAGGGCCACTACGGGGAATCGTCTCCTTCCGCGCCAAGGCGTCCCCGGACATCGGGCGCGTCGAGTTCATCGTCGACGGCCGCGTCGTCCACGTCGACCAGCGGCGCCCGTTCGCGTACGCGCTGAACACGGCCAGGCTGGCCAACCGCGGCTACAAGCTGCAGGTGCACGGCGTCGCCGGCCCGGGCCGCTACGACGTCGAGGGGACCCGGGTCGTCGTCGACAACAAGACGTTTGCGTTGACGAGCGCCGGCGCGCGCCCCTGGATGCGGGCGCCGGCGAAGATCCGACTGCGCGTGCGTCCCTGGGGCGCCAAGGCGGCGAGGATGGTCTTCAGCGTGGACGGCAGGAGGCGTACGGTCGACCGGCGTCCGCCGTTCCTCTTCAGCTGGGGCACGACCCGGGCGAAGCCGGGCCGCCACGTGCTCCTGGTCGCCGCCACCTCGGTCGATGGCCGCACCGCCGTACGACGGATCCCGGTCGTCGTCTACCGCCCGAAGCCGAAACCCGCGCCGAAACCAAAGCCCGCACCGAAGCCGGTGCCGCTCGCGATCGCCGGCCAGTCGGTGGCCGACGGCCAGGAGGTCACCGGCCTCGTCGTCTGGCGCGTCGACGTGCGCGGGCGGGCGGACCACGTCGAGTTCCTCGTCGACGGCAGCTCGCGCGGCAGCGACGTCGCCGCGCCCTACACGCTCGGCTGGAACGCCGACGCCGAGCCCCCTGGCCCACACCGCCTGACCGCACGCGCGGTCGCCGCGAACGGCAGGACCGTGGAGGCGTCCGTCACCGTGACGGTGCCGCCACGGCCCGACGGTAGCGGCTGATCCGTACGAGTTTCGCGTCGAGCTCGCCGGCGCGCGCGAGCGGCAGCAGTGCGGCGACGATCCGACGCGCGTCCCGTGCGCTCGTCGTCAGCACCATGTCGGCGCCCGCCCGCAGCGCCAGCCGCGCCCAGAACGGCGCGTAGGGGCTGCCGAGGACGCCGATCGAATCGGTGATCGCGACGCCGCGGAAGCCGAGCCGCCGCAGCAGCTCGTACGTCTCCGGCTCGAACGAGGCGCGCCGCGGCCCGAGCCGCGGATAGATCGCGTGGCCGACCATCACGCACGGGACGCCTGCGCGGATCGCGGCCCGGAACGGCGCCAGGTCCTGGCTGCGGAGGACGCCGTAGACGCGCGCGACGTCGGTCGACTTCGCCGTCGAGCCGAGGCCCGGGAAGTGCTTGACGCAGGCGGCGCTGCCGAGCCCGCGCGCAAACGCGACCCCGTACTCCGGCTTCGCGAACTGGCGCGAGCCGAGTGGCCCGTCCGGGAGGTCGAGGACAGGCGCGAACGTGGCGTGCACACCGGCCCGGCGGAGCTGCGCGGCCGTCTCGCGGCCGGCGCGGAACGCCTCCGGCGCGCTCCGGTACTGCGAGGCGGCGCGCCAGGGCGCGAGCGCGCGGAATGTCTTCACCGTCCCGCCTTCCTGGTCGGCGAAGACGATCGCCCGCCGCGGCCGCTCGGCGCCGGTGTTCCACTGGCGGACGAGCACGCCGCCGAAGCCGGCCTCTGCCGGCATCCCGGCGACGACCACGGCTTCCGCCTTCTCGCGCGGGGTCATCGCCCCCACCTCGGCCTCGGCGGCGCCGGAGCCTGCGAGGAGCAGCGTCAGCGCCGGGACGATCGCCGCGAGCACGCGGCCACGGTACCCTTGCGCCGATGGCCGTGACCGAGAAGAAGACGGCGCTCGACCCGCTCGACTTCCTCGCGATCGACGCCCTTCTCGACGAGGAGGAGCGGGCGATCCGCGACACCGTGCGCGGGTTCGTGCGCGAGCGCGTGCTGCCCGACGTCGGCGACTGGTTCGAGCAGGGGATCCTGCCGCGCGAGCTGATGGGCGAGCTCGGCAAGCTCGGCCTCTTCGGCATGCACCTCGACGGCTACGGCCTACCCGGCGCCAGCGCCGTCGCCTACGGGCTCACGTGCCTCGAGCTCGAGGCCGGCGACTCGGGCGTGCGCAGCGCCGTCTCGGTCCAGGGGTCGCTCGCGATGTTCTCGATCTGGAAGTGGGGCTCGGAGGAGCAGAAGCAACGCTGGCTGCCGCCGATGCACACGGGCGAGGCGATCGGCTGCTTCGGCCTGACCGAGCCGGACGCGGGCTCCGACCCCGGCTCGATGCGCACGGCCGCCCGCCGCGACGGCTCGGACTGGATCCTCAACGGCGCCAAGATGTGGATCACGAACGGGACGGTCGCCGACGTCGCCACCGTCTGGGCGCGCACCGAGGACGGCGCGATCAACGGCTTCCTGGTCGAGAAGGGGATGCCCGGCTTCACGGCTCCGGAGATCCACAAGAAGCTCTCGCTGCGGGCCTCGGTCACGTCCGAGCTCGTCCTCCAGGACGTCCGCGTCCCGGAGGAGAACCGCTTCCCCGACGTCGACACCCTGCGCGGCCCGCTGTCCTGCCTGAACGAGGCGCGCTACGGGATCGTCTGGGGCGCAGTCGGCGCCGGCCGCGCGTGCTTCGAGGCCGCGCTCGACTACGCGAAGGAGCGGATCGTCTTCGACAAGCCGATCGCCGGCTACCAGCTGACGCAGCAGAAGCTGGCCGAAATGGCGCTCGAGCTCAACCGCGGCCTGCTCGTCGCGCTCCACATCGGCCGGATGAAGGACGACGGCACGCTCCGCCAGGAGCACGTCAGCCTCGGGAAGATGGGCAACGTCCGCGGCGCGATCGAGGTCGCCCGCCAGGCGCGCACGATCCTGGGCGCGAACGGCGTCACACTCGAGTATCCGGTGATCCGCCACGTCAACAACCTCGAGTCGGTCCTCACCTACGAGGGCACCCACGAGGTGCACACGCTCGTCGTCGGCAACGCGCTGACCGGCGAGAACGCGTTCCGCTAGAGCCTCGACGCGTTCCGGGGACGGCCCGAACGCGGGATCGGGGATAGCCGGACAGGACCCTGCTGCCGACACTCGCTGCGTACGCCCTCGCGCTGCCGCCGCCGCAGGGGCAGCGCGTATCCCCTGTGACGACCCCGTCCGCAAGCGGGGTCGTCGCGTTTCTAGGGCTCTCCTTCGCTGTCGCTCAGTCGCGCGGCGGAAACCCGGGTTCCCCCGCGCCCCTCCTGGCCGCGTGACGGGTCACGCGCCTATTCTCCCACCGTGCGCCTCGCAGCAGCAATCGCACTCGCGCTCGCGCTCGCCCTGCCGGCGGCGGCGGCGCCACCCGGAGCGGGCGTCCTCGTGCCGGGACGCAGCCTCGGCGGGCTCGAGCTGGGGGCGACGAAGGCGGAGGTCGAGCGGCGCTGGGGACGTGCCTACGGCGTCTGCCGCAACTGCGTGCGCGAGACCTGGTATTTCAACTACTTCGCGTTCCAGCCGCGCGGGGCCGGCGTCGAGTGGCGGGACGGGCGGGCGGTCGCCCTGTTCACGATCTTCCAGCCGCTCGGGTGGCGGACGCCGAAGGGGCTGAAGCTGAACGACCCGACCGCACGGATCACGGGCATGTACGGGCCGTTGAGCGCGCTCGGCTGCGGCAGCTACTCCGTGCTGACGCTGAACGCACCGAGCACGACGACCGCGTTCTACGTCCTAGGTGATCGGCTCTGGGCTTTCGGGCTGTCCCGCCCCGGCATTGCGCTCTGCCGCTGAGAGGCGCCAGACGAGCGGGATCGCGAGCAGCACCGGGATGCCGAGGATCGGCCAGAGCGCCTGGTAGCCGGCCGTGTCCTCGAGCGAGCCGGAGAGGAGGTCGATTGCGGCGCCGGCGAGCAACGGGCCCGTGAGCAGGCCGATCCCCTTCGTCGTCGTCGCGAGCCCGGAGATCGCGCCGCGGTCGGCCGGCGGCATCAGCTTGAAGAGGAGGCCCCAGGCGAGCGTCATCACCGTCCCGCCCGCGATCGCGACGAGGAAGATGACCGGCAGGTACCACTGCTGCCATGTGTTGCCGAAGCCGCCGAGTAGGAGGCCAAGGCCGTAGACGGTCGACGCAGCCGCGATCACGCGGCTGAGACCGAACCGGTCGCCGAGGACGCCCGAGCCGGCCGCGGCGACGATGTACCCCGCGGCGACAGCCGCCAGCACGGCCGTCGTCGTCCCGAGCGGCTGGCCCAGGCCGACGGTCAGGTAGAGGACGACGAACGTCCGCGCGCCGGCGAACGCCCCCTCCCACGCCGTGTTCGCGATCAGGAACCGCCGCACCTCGGGATCGCGGCGGAAGACCTTCCAGCTGTGCTGGAGATAGGCGCGGACGCCCTCGAAGACCCGGCCGTGCCCGCCGTCCTCGCGCACGAACAGCACCGGCGCCGCGCAGGCGGCGACGACGACCAGTGCCGCGACGAGGAACGGGAAGGGCTCCCAGACGTGGAAGAGCGCGCCGCCGCCGATCAGCGCCGTTCCGAGCGCGAGCCCGCGCATCAGGTGCTGCGCGCTCTGGGCGCGGCCGAAGATCCGCTCCGGCAGCAGGTCGGGGTAGAGCCCGCGGTAGGGCGGCTCGTAGACGTAGTAGGCGAAGAAGAACGCGAAGACGAGCAGCGCGGTCGTCCAGAGGCTCGGCATGAACGCCATCAACGCGAGGCAGAAGCCGATCGGCCCGAGCGCGACGATCATGAACGGCCGGCGGCGCCCGAGCGGCGTATGGAAGGTGTCGCTCCAGGGGCCGATGACGAGCGGCAGCGTGATCGCGAAGAGCCCCTCCGCCGCGAGCACGAGCGCGATCAGCGTCGCCGAGGTCGTGAACTGGCCGAGCAGAGGCGGCAGGTACGCCGCCGTCGTCGTCAGCGAGAAGGCGAGCCCGAAGGCGCCGAGGCCGAGCGTCCAGACGACGCGGCCGTAGCCGGGCTCAGACCGGAGCTGTCGCGCCGTCCCGGCTGAGCCCGCCGCGGAGGAGGGCGATGACCGTTCGCTCGGCACGCGCCACCTCCTCGTCGCCGTCCGGCAGCTGCCCGAGCACCCAGCCGGTCAGGATCTCCTCGAGCCCGCCGTAGAAGATCCAGCTCGCGAGCCGCGGATCGACGTCGTCGCGGAAGGAGCCGTCGGCCTGGCCACGCTCGATCACGCGCTGGATCGCCAGGAAGCCGGCGCCGATCTCGTCGACCTGGCCCTGCAACTGCGGGCTGCGCGCGACCTCGCGCACCATCACGCGGACGAGGTCCGGCTGGTCGCGCCACGCGCGCAGCAGCGTCTTCGCGATCGCGCTCAGCTGCGCCAGCGGCGGCTCGTCCGACGCCTCGATCCGCGCGAACGCCTCGAGCAGCTGGCTCCAGTTCTCACGGAAGACCGTCTCCAGGACCTCCTCCTTGGAGGAGAAGTAGTGATAGAGGAGACCGTGCGCGATCCCCGCCTCCTCGGCGATGTCGCCGACGCGCGAGGTGTGGTAGCCCTTCGCCGCGAAGACGCGGACGGCCGCATCGAGAATGACGCCGGCGCTTCTCGGCTCCAGCCGTGGTTGCGGTGGTTGAACGGTCAGTCAACGCGTACTGACTGTAGTACGTTCAGCGGCGGTGAAGCCGCTCGCCGGACATCTCGTCGTCGACCTGACTCGGTACCTCCCGGGCGCGTTCGCGTCGCGGGAGCTGCAGCGGCTGGGCGCACGCGTCGTCCGGATCGAGCCGCCGGAGGGCGATCCGATGCGCGACGTCGCGCCGGCGTGGGACGACGCCCTGAACGCTGGCAAGGAGTCGGTCGCGTGCGACCTGAAGGCTGAGCCGGAGCTCGCCAGAGCGCTGCTCGCGAGGGCGGACGTCGTGCTCGAGGGCTTCAGGCCCGGGGTCGCCGCGCGCCTCGGGGTCGGGCCCGACGACGCGCCCGACTCGACCGTCTACTGCTCGATCACGGGCTTCGGCACCGAAGGCCGGCACGCCGCCCGGGCCGGCCACGATCTCAACTACCTCGGCTGGGCGGGCGTCCTCGAGGACACCGCTCCGGGCCTGCCGCCCGTGCAGCCGGCCGACCTCGCGGCAGGAGCGCTCGGTGCCGTCACGGAGATCCTGGCGGCGCTGCTCGAGCGGGGGCGCACCGGGCTCGGCGCGCGGCTGACGATCTCGATGACGCACGGCTCCCACCGCCTCGTCTCGCACCGTCTCGGCGGCGACCCGCTGCCGCGCCTCCTCACCGGGGGCCTCGCGTGCTACCGGATCTACGAGACGGCCGACCGCCGGCAGTTGACGGTCGGCGCGCTCGAGCCCAAGTTCTTCCGGCGGATCTGCGAGCTGATCGGCCGGCCGGAGCTGGCGGAGCGCCAGCTCGTCGCCGACGGGCAGGAAGAGCTCGCGGCCGAGCTGGCGGACGTCTTCGCGCAGCGTCCGCTCGCCGCCTGGCTCGAGCTCTTCGACGGCGAGGACGTCTGCGTCGGCCCCGTCGCGACACTCGCCGAGGCCTCCGAGGAGTTCGGCGACGGAACCGTGATGCCGTCCGCCCGGGTCGGGCAGCATACGGCGGCATGGCGGGCCGAGCTCGACTCCTCCTGACCGCGGTCGCGCTGGCGCCGCTGCCGCTGCTCGCAGCGGTCGCCTGGAACACCGAGGCCGAGGCTGCGCGCGGACTCTCGCGCGCCGTGGTCAGCGTGCGGGACGGCGACCTCTACGTCGACGAGCGGCAGGTGACGAGCGGCGGCGGCGACAGCGATCCCGACTGGTCGCCCGACCGCCGCCGGATCGTGTTCGTCCGCCAGGACCCGGGCAAGCGATCCTCGAGCCTCTACGTGATCCGGCGCGACGGCGGCGGCCTGCAGCAGCTGACCCGGGGTGCGCAGGTGGTCGCGATGCCGGCGTGGCGCGGCGACGGGCGCCTGCTGGCCTACGCGGCGAGCCCGCTCGCGGGCGGCAGCTTCGACGTCTGGACGGTCGCGCCCGACGGCGGGCCGCCGCGGCAAGCCCTGACCGGCCCGGCGGAGCAGATCGCGCCGGCCTTCACGCGGGCGGGCAGGGTGACGGCCCGGACGCTCGTTCCGGGAGAGCAGTTCCCGACGAAGACGAGGGACGACGGCACGCCGCAGGTCGGCCCGCGCGAGCTGCTGCCCGACCTCGACCAGCGAGCGCCGTTCCGGCTGACGATCGCCGGCACGAAGCTCGGCTTCGCCTCGGCGACCGACAACGTCGGCGAGGGCCCGGTCTGGGTTCGCGGCAGCCGGCCGTCCGCGACCGGCCCGATGCGCGCGACCCAGCTCGTGCGGATGTCCGACCGCTCGGTGCGCGCGTATCCCGACGCGGGACGGCTGCGCTACACGCCGTCGCCGTCGCACACGCACTGGCACCTGCTCGGCTTCCAGCGCTACGAGCTGCGGACGCTCGACGGCGCTCTCGTCGTGCGCGACCGCAAGAGCGGCTTCTGCCTCGCCGATCACTACGGGCTGGCCGCGCGCCGCGTCACGGCGTTCACGGGCGGCAGCTTCTACGGCAACTGCGCCGAGTCGAACCCGCGTGCGCTCGCCGTCGAGCAGGGCACCTCGATCGGCTTCACCGATCTCTACCCCGCCCACTTCCACGGCCAGAACCTCGAGCTTCGCGGCGTCCCGGCAGGCGTCTACCTCCTCGTCCATCGCGCCAACCCGGAGCAGCTGCTCGAGGAGATCGACTACACGAACAACGACGCGTCGCTGCGGATCCGGCTCAGCTGGGCCGGCGGCTCGCCGCACGTCGAGACGCTTCGCACCTGCCAGGCCTCGGCCGACTGCTAGCGCGCGGCCAGGCCGAGCGCCGCCGGGAGCGCGAGCAGGTCGGGCAGACGGTCGGGCTCGTCCGGCCGGCGGCCGTCGCGGTCGAGGAGGAACGCCTTCATCCCGAGCGCCCGCGCCCCTTCGATGTCGTCCTCGTACGAGTCGCCGATCATCGCGGTCTCCTCCGGCTCGACGCCGAGCAGCGCGAGCGCGTGCCGGAAGATCTCGGGATGCGGCTTTGTCCGGCCGAACGCGCGGGAGCCGATCGCGCAGTCCGCGTCGAGCCCGTGATGCGAGACGAACTCGTCCAGATCGCGGCTGCCGTTCGAGATCAGCCCGATCTTGACGCCGTGCTCGCGCAGCGCCGCGAGCGCCGGGAGCGCGTCCTCGTAGAGGGTGAAGCGCTCGTGCTGCTCCCACGCCCGCACGAGCTCAGCGGCGCACGAGCGCGCTCCCTCGCCCTCGCCACCCATGCCGCGGACGATCTCCTCGGTGAACGCAATCCAGAGCTCGTCGTCGTGGGTGTGATCGGGATGGCGCTGCAGCGAGTCGAGCGCGTCGAGCCGAGCCTGTTCATACAGATCCGGGTCGAGGACGAGCCCGTGCCGCTCGCCGACCTTGCGGTATCCCTCCGGGCCGAGCTCGGGACCGGGCCGGGCGAGCGTGAAGTCGACGTCGAAGATGACGGCCTTGAGCACAGCGCCGAGGATAGCCTTGGCTCATGCGTGCCCCGGTGGAGATTCTCAGTGAGGCGAAGACGATCGCCCTCGTCGGAGCCTCGCCGAAGCCGGACCGTCCCAGCCACGGCGTCATGCGCTACCTGCTCGCGCAGGGCTACGACGTGATCCCGGTGCGGCCGGCCGACTGCGACGAGGTGCTGGGCGTGCCCTGCGTGCGCACGCTCGCGGAGATCGACCGTCCGATCGACCTCGTCGACGTCTTCCGCCGTGCGGAGCTGACGCCGCCGCACGCCGAGGAGGCGGTCGCGGTCGGCGCGGGCGCTCTCTGGCTGCAGCTCGGGATCGTCTCGGCCGAGTCGCGCCGGATCGCGGAGTCGGCCGGGCTCGACTACGTCGAGGATCTCTGCACCGCCGTCGTGCACCGGTACGAGATTCGAGACGGGCAGGGCTAGAGCCGCTCGACGACGCCCGCCGGCAACGGGTCCGCCGCCTCGGTGTACCACTGGGGCTGCGACTCGGCTGCCCACGCGTCGAAGATCGTCCTCAGCTGCGCCACGCGGTCCGGGTCCGCCGCGGCGGCTTCGTCAGGCCCCGCGAAGCTGCCCAACCAGTAGGGCAGAAACGGGGCCAGCGCCGCGTTCATCGCGGCCGCGAGCGGCTCCCGCGAGTCGCGCCAGCTCTCGAGCTCGACCGCGAACTCGACGTCGCCGGTGCGCGTCCAGCCCGCGCCTGTCATCGCCTCGACGACATCGCCGCCGTTCGGCATGCTCGCCTCGAAGGTGACGCCGGCCGGAGCCGTGACCGACGGCGCCGCGGCGCGCTGCCGTGCGCACTCCTCTGCGAACGAGCGGATCGCGTCGAGACCGTCGTGCAGGTCACGGGAAGACGGGACTCATCGCCGCCCGCCCGGCGGACGTCTGGACGACCAGGTACGGCGTCCCTTCGAGCGACCCGAGCGTCGCCCGGTGGAGGTCGTTGCCGATGATCCCGAGCAGCGGGACCTCGGCGGCCCACGCCCTGCAGTGGCTCTCGGAGATCAGCTCGCCCGCGACGCGCAGCCGGAGCCCCGGCATGTACGTGTGGGACAGGAAGCCTTCGACACCGCCGCGCGCGTGATAGCCGACCTGGAACATCGCGTCGACGCCGTGCCCGAGGAGGTCGTAGACGTGCCACGGCTCGAGGCGCGCGCCCGCCGGCAGGGAGTCCGCCGAGACGTTGACCGTGTTCCCGCCGTGGTTGTCGAGGACCACGATCTCCGACGCGCCGCCCGCGAGCAGCCCTTCGCACGCAGCCGCCACGTCGGCTTCGAGCCGTGGCTTCCCTGTCTCCCAGTACTCCGGCATGCAGCCGAAGGTCTCGCAGACGCTGCGGAGCTGCGACGCCCCCTCCATGTCGACGCTGAGCGCGACCAGCATCCGCGCATCCTAGAATGTGTTGTGGCCTACGGACTCCTGATGTTGCGAATCGTCGTCGGCGTCATCTTCGTCGGCCACGGCGCGCAGAAGCTGTTCGGCTCCTTCGGCGGCGGCGGGACCGAGGGAACCACCCAGTTCTTCGCCACAGTCGGCTACCGCAGGCCCGCGCTGATGGCGGTGGTCGCGGGACTGGCCGAGTTCGTCGGCGGCCTGCTGCTCATCGCCGGCCTGCTCACCCCGCTCGCTTCTCTGCTGATCGCGACGGTGATGCTCAACGCGATCGTCACCGTCGTCCTTCCGAAGGGATTCCTCGGCGGCTGGGAGTTCGAGTTCATGCTGCTCACGGTCGTCATCGCGCTCGCGGCGACCGGGCCGGGACGGTTCTCACTCGACCATGCACTCGACTGGTCGGACAACATCAGCGGCATCGCCTGGGCCTCGGCCGCGCTCGGGACCGCGATCGTCATCTCGATCGTGACGACGACGCTCGGCCGCGGCGGCGCGGAGCTCGACGAGATCCCCGGCTAGGGGTCGCATCGAGCCGGCCGGGCGATCCGCTATCGGGTCGAGTCCATTGCCGTCCTAGACGTCCAGCAGCGACGCCTCGTACCACACGTCTTCGTGGTCGGGAGCCCGGAGAAACCGCCACCCGGGCGGTAGCGCGAGGTACGGCAGAACGATGGGAAGGTCCTTGTCCAGATGCCTGGCATGGAGCGGCCGGAAGAAGTCATCCGCATCCGACCATTCGCCAGACCAGAGGTACCAGCCCGTTGTGTTCGCAGCGGGCGGGTGCCGCAACCCATGCACGGGGATCGCCGGGTCGATGGGGAGGTGACCCACACCGACCATGAGCTCGGGATCGGCTTCGACTGGATCAACGCCGAACCGCTCGCACACGCGCCGTTGCTCCTCGGTGATCACGGCCGCCATTCTGGCAGCCCCTCCGGGACAATCCCGAAGGCTGGCCCAAGCGCCTGTTGTACGCTGACTCGAGATGAAGGGACTGAGGACCCGTCCCCGTGAGCGCCTGCTCGAGCTCGACGAGGTCGAGCGGCGACTGAAGCCGTTCGGGCGCCGCTACCTCGGAGTCCGCGCGATCCCGCTCGACGCGCTCGTGGGCACGGACGGCCGCGCCAGCTCGTTCAGCCGCGACTTCCGCCCGCTGCACGCGTTCAGCCGCGACCGGCTGCGCTCGCTCGAGAGCGCGTTCGCCGACGGCGGCTTCCCGCCGATCGTCGCGGTCAAGCTCGGTGAGGCGTACTTCGTGATCGACGGCCACCACCGCGCCGCCCTCGCGCGGCGCAGCGGCGCAGAGATGATCGACGCAGACGTGACCGAGCTGATCGCGCGCGTCCCGCTCCCGGCCGGAGCGGACATGCTCGAGGTCGTCCTCCGGGAGCTCGAGCGGATCTTCCTCGAGGACAGCGGGCTCGCGGAGGCGCGCCCCGGCGTGGGCGTCTCGGTGAGCAGGCCCGCGCACTACCTCGAGCTGCTGGAGAACGTCCAGGTGCACGGGTACCACATGATGCGGGGACGCAGACGTGTGCTCGAGAACGCGGAGATCGCGGCGGACTGGTACGACGCGATCTACACGCCGACGCTCGCCGCGATCGACCGCCTGCGCCTCGGCCGCCTCTACCGGGACGCGCCGCCCGGGGACCTGTTCCTCGTTCTCCACCGGCACCGGCGGGATGCGTTCCCATCGACCGGCTGTCCGCACCTCGCGCAGACCGTCGTCTCGGTGATCGGCGACGGCGCGCGGCGCCGCCGGTTCCGGTTGCCGGGACTCCGTAAGGCGTTCTAGCGAGGGGCAGTAAGGGCCTCGAGTGCTCTCGCGGTGATGGGCAGTCGCGGCGGTTGCCATGCCTGTCGATCGTCCGCCGGCCAGACGTACGCGGGGCCACCGTCGAAGAGGAGGTCGGAGAGCTCGGGCCGGCTGAGCTCTCGCGCCGACCAGTCGTAGAGGGGTCGTAGGCGTGGTTGGATCACGGCGTAGTCGAGGACGCGGCCCAGCTTGTGCTCGATTTGGAGGTAGTCCTCGAGCTCGCCGTCGGCCGGGTAGGCGTCGGGGAGGACGCGGCCCATCGCGAGGAAGACCTCGACCAGGCCACGGCGTGGGTCGCCGAGGACGGGCCCGCAGAACGCGATGCGGCCGAGTGCGAGCCGGGGGACGGCGACGAGCGCGTGTGCGTACAGGACGCGGGAGAGGACGACGTTGAGGAAGAAGCGCTCGGTTCGGTTCTCGTCGGCGGCGAGGTCACGGTGGTCGAGGTAGGCCGCGACGATGCTTGCGTTGTGCGCGCGGTACCACGCTTGCGCCGTCGGCCGGTCGATGAAGGCGGTCCAGTGTTCGACCGTGTCGGTCGAAGGTGAGCCGCCGCGGCCGGTGGCGCGTCCGAATGCCTCGCAGCTGTCGCGAAGGAGGCGTTCGTTCATCGCCCGCCACCACCTGCTGCCGGGCCGCTTGCTGTCGACCGCGTTGAGCACGCCCCGCGCCGCCATCCAGTGCGTGAACGCGAGTGCGGCTCGGCGGAACCGTTGGCGCTGTAATTGACCGCCGCTCGGATCGTCGTAGATCGAGCGGGCGAGAGCGAGCCGTCCGGCTGGGTCGTCGCGGACGGCGGCGATACGTGCGGTCGCGAAGGCAGCGGCGTCCTCGTGAGTGATACCCCCTCTCAAGGTCGCGTGAGGAACAGTCGCCTCTCCGTTGTAAGGTGCGGCGCCCACTCCAGGCGGGTCGCGCCCCCGAACCGCAGGTAGGCGCGGAGTGCATCCCGCATCGCGTCGACAAAGCCCTCGGCGCGGCGCGGCGCAAAGCCCTCCTCCCACCAGAGGTCGAGCACCTGGATCGGCCGCCGGCGCGGTCGATCCGCGGCTCGATCCGGCCGACGAGACGGTCGCGGAAGAGCATCGGCAGCACGTACCAGCCCCAGCGTCGTTTGGCCGGCGGGATGAAGAGCTCCCACACGTAGTCGAACTCGAACAGCGATCCGAGGAGGGCCCGGTCCCAGACGACTGGATCGAACGGGGGCAGGAATGCAACGGAGGGCGGCGGCTCCGGCGGCGCCGCCAGCAGACCGACTTCCCCCTTGAGCACGAACCGTTTCCCGCGCACCTGCTCGACCTCGACGGGTACGAGCTCGCCTTCGTCGATGAGCTGCTCCCGCAGTGCCGTTCTGCCCGGATTCCCCGGCGCCCTCGGATCCGGCTTGGCGGGGCCGATGCCGCTGAAGACGTCGCCACCACCCCCGCCGCCGAGGAGCCCGTGTGCGCGGTAGCGCGAAAGGAGCTTGTGCCTGAGCTGCTGCTCGAGCGGGATGCTGCGCTCGAGCACGTCGGCCGGTAGGAGCCGCTCGAGGAGGTCGTAGTAGCGTCGGTTGCCGTCGCGCCGCGCGAGGCCGAGCACGCCGGTGACCGAGTACGCCTCGAGCACGGCACGAACGGTGTTCGTCGGCAGGCCGAACCAGTCGGTCGTCGCCCCCTGTGCGCGCTCGAAGTCGATTGAGGACAACGGCCCGTCGGCACGGACCCGCTCGAGCACGCGCTCGGCCACCTCGGGGTTCTCGGCGATCACGCGCGCGCCGTGCTGGCTCCAGGTGCCGCGGAACCACGGGAAGTCGCTCGTCAGGACGAACGAGAGTCCCTTGTTGTACGCCTCGAAGATCTCGCGCCGCTCGTAGAGGAGGTCGCACCAGGCGGGGTCGTATCCCGCGACGCGCGCGTGCAGGACGAGGTCGTGGGTGCGACCGGCAACCGCCAGCGGATCGAACTGGATCGAGCCGAGCCGACGGAAGACCTCGAGCACGGCGTCGTGTCCTCCCTCGAGCGAACGCGCGGGACCGAGCGCGTGGCGCGCCACGAGAAAGCGACGTGCGGCCTCGGCAGTGACCTTCACGCGGAAGGCAACCGCCGCTAGTCGGACAGCGCACGCTCGAGCGCCGCGCGATCCGCGGGTTCGGCATGCGTCGGGAGGACGACGTCAACGGGCAGGTCGAGCAGCGGGCGCAGGCGCTGGATCACGTCCTCGCGGGTGACGGCCTCTACGGGCCATTCGGGATGCACCTGGAGCCCATCGCCGCGATCCATCAACGTGTCGCCGACGACGACCGCACGACGGCTCTCGACGTAGAGGACGAGGTCGTTCGGTTCGAAGCCTTCGAACGCGCGGATGCCGAACGGCAGCGTGTCGCCGCCGCGGAACACCTCTCCGCGCACCGGATCGGGATCGGGCGGGTCGGGCGGCGGGACGTGGATCGGCAGGCCGAGCTGAGGTGCGTCGCGGCGGTGCCATGGACACGTGAGCACGACCGCGCTCGCGCGCTCAAGGAGCTCCGCGGGAACGCCGGCCGGGTCGAAGAGCACGAGGCCCTCCCCGGTGTCGACGGCGTAGGACGAGACCAGCTGGTTCCAGCTCTGGCCCGGCTTCCACTCCGGGTGCGCTGCCTTCCAGTGCCAGACGCCGGTCGCGACCTCGCGCATGCGGGGACTCTACTGTCGCGCGCAGCCGGCCTCAGCGGCTCAGCGACGGGCGCGGTAGCGGATGTGGGTCGCCTCCGGCGTGTTGATCACCCGAACGATCTCCAGCTCGACGCGCGACGGCACCGGGTGCCGCTAGGCCATACTCCCTGTCATGGCCACTGGCCTGGGAGTCGGCGGCGACGTCGAGCGGGCTCTGGAGGGCGTCGGCGTCCCGAGCTACGTCCTCGACACAACGGGGATCGTCCGCTGGATCAACCCGGCGGCCGAGCGGCTGCTCGGCAACGTCCGCGGCCGCCACATCACCTCCGTCGTCGCCCCCGAGGACAGCCGCCGCGCGCGCGAGCTGTTCACCCAGAAGGTACTCGGCACCACCCCAGCCACAGACGCGCCGGCCGTCCTCCTCTCGACCGCCGGCCAGCGGGTCCCCGTCGAGATCAGCGCCGTGCCGCTCAAGAGCGGCGAACGCGTGGTCGGCGTCTTCGGGCTCCTGGACGAGCGCCCCGCCGACACGCTCACGGCGCCGCCCCCACACCTCACCCCCCGTCAGGTCGAGGTGCTTCGGCTGCTCGAGCAGGGCCGCTCGACAAAACAGATCGCTGCCGAACTCCACCTCAGCACCGAAACAGTCAGAAACCACATCCGCCGTCTCTTCCGCGCTCTCGACGTCAACTCCCGACTCGAAGCCGTCGCCGCCGCCCGGGTCGTAACGCCCTCCTGATCGACCAGGTGCGGCTGGACTCAACTGGGTCTAGCGACCGCGCCCCGGCCACCCGTACGTTCCTGTTATCGAACCCGCGGCATCGTGCCGCCGGGTAACGGGTTACCGAAAGGACTCTGAAAATGTTGAAGGGAAGGCGTTTCACGCCGGCGATGATCGTTGCCATGATCGCGCTCGCAGTCGCGCTGAGCGGCACGGCGGTTGCAGGCACGGCGAAGCTGATCACCGGCAGTCAGATCGCGAACGGCACGATCAAGCTGGCTGACATCCACTCGAGCGCCAAGGCGGCTCTC
Organism: uncultured Gaiellaceae bacterium; assembly: GCA_963737455.1. GTDB lineage: Bacteria > Actinomycetota > Thermoleophilia > Gaiellales > Gaiellaceae > Gaiellasilicea. The sequence continues at coordinate 78,803 of CAVTSN010000021.1, forward strand.
AAGGGCAAGACCGGCGCGACCGGCGCACAGGGCCCCGTTGGCGCCCAGGGTGCCCGAGGGCGCCAGGTCCGGCCCGCAGGGCGCCAGGCCGAAGGGCGACAGGCCGCAGGTGCGCAGGGTCCGAAGGGCGACATCGGCACGGCCGGTGCGCAGGGTCCGAAGGGCGACAAGGGCGACTCCGGGCTGACCGGCGCGTTCTACGCCACCGCGTTGTACAACGCGGGCAACACCAACGAAGGGGCCATCGCCACCGTGGCGTGCAACGCCGACCCCGCGAAGACCGACTACGTCGCCATCTCCGGTGGCGTGCAGGTCCTTGGCCTCGATGAGGGCGCGAACAGCCGCAACACCCCGGTGTCGTCGTCGTTCCCCGGCCGCATGGACTGGGCCACGAATTCCCCGAAGCCGAATCGCCTCGACGGCTGGATCGTCCAGTTCGGCGGCAACGCCGGAGCGACGTCGGACAAGGCTCCCGAGAAGGTCAAGGTCTGGGCGCTCTGCGTGCCCGGTGCCAGCATCCCGGTGAACCAGACGTTCCAGCAGGTCTGATCCACAGACCAGCGCAACACCAGCTCCAATCGAACAGAAGGGCGCCGGCGACGGCGCCCTTCGGCGTTTCGGCAAGGGTTCGGCCCGGCGCACCGCATGGAACTCCAGCGCCTCGCATGCTCACTCCTTGCACTCCGACAGCGCGGCCGAGTCCTCACCGGGTCTAGGGCAGGCGCTCCTGGTGGAAACGCTCCTTGTCCGCCTCGCGCCACTCCGCCTCGTAGGCCTCCGCCTCGGCGAACTCCTGCTCCGTTCGCGCTCGTGCCTCCGCGTCCTCGCCGGCGGGATGCTCGCCCGCGGCGGTACGGCGACGTGTAGCGACGAACGCGATCACGACCAGCGGTACGGCAACCAGCGCCATGATGATCCACGGGATCACGGGACCAGCGTACCTCGCCGCACATGGACGCCTGTGCCGGGGCTACATTCAGCCAATGCCTGATCAGCGCCCACCCGGATACAGCCTCGACGCAGGCGCCGGCGAGCGACTGTCGTTCGCGGGAGCGGTGTTCCTCGTCAAGGCGAGCGCGGAGAGCACGGCCGGCGCCTTCGCGATCATCGAAGAGGCCGATCCGCTCGACACGCCCTTGCACGTCCACGCGAACGAGGACGAGCTCTTCTACGTGATCGAAGGCGAGCACGTGTTTCGGGTCGGGGAGGAGGAGTTTCCGGCCGGGCCTGGCGCGGTCGTGTTCGGACCGCGGCAGGTACCGCACGCGCACCGACGCGTCGTTCCGAGAACCGGCCGCTTCCTGACGATGGTGTCCCCGGCGGGTTTCGAAGGGTTCTTCCGCGAGCTCAGCGCCGCGGAGGCGGCGGGAGGCGCCGGGGCGGAAGCGTACGAGCGAGCATCGGAGAAGTACGGGATCACCTGGCTGAGCTGAGGGTCGCCGACGCGGCTTGCCGCGAGGCCATCGCAGCGAAACCTGACCGACCACCGGTCGCAGGTCGTACCGCGGAGGTAGGCTGCGCCGATGGACGACACGGTGGTCGTGAAGGTCGTTTCCGACGAGCCCGAGGCGCAGGTCGTCTGCGGTCTCTTGCGCTCGAACGGGATCGAGTGCGGCTACCGCGACACGACGGCGATCGAGTCGTCCCTCGAGGACTTCACGGCTGCCGGCCCGCGCGAGATCTTCGTGCACCAGTCCGATCTCGAGTCCGCACGAGCGCTGCTCGACGCCAGTCCGGCTGAGCGTTCGCCCGACGCCCTCGTGACGGACTAGCCGTCGGCCACCGGCCGGTAGCGGCTCACGTGCACGCCTGTGCCGCTCGTGACTGTGGAGACCAGCTCGAGGGGGCGCATGGCGCCGTCGTCCGGGAAGATCGACTTGCCGCCGCCGAGAATCACCGGCTCGATCATCAGCCGGAGCTCGTCGACCAGCCCCTCGCTCAGGAGCGTGCGCACGAGCGTGGGGCTCCCCATCACGACGAGGTCGCCGCCGTCGGCCTCTCGCAGCCCGCTGACGCGGCCGACTGCCTCGTCACCGGGGATGCGCGTCGTGTTGCTCCACGTCAGCTCGTCGTCGCCGAGCGTCGCCGAGACGACGTATTTCGGAATCGCGTTCATCCGATCGGCGAACGGGTCGCCGGCCCGCTCGGGCCACGCCGCGGCCATCGACTGCCACGTGCGGCGTCCAAAGAGGAGCGCGTCGGCGCCGGAGAGCGCCTCGTCGAAGCCGCCGCCGACCACGTCGTCGAAGAACGGATGTGACCAACCGCCGTTGGCGAAGCCGCCGTCGGTGTCCTCGTCGGGCCCGCCCGGCGCCTGGACGACGCCGTCGAGGCTGATGAACTCGGTGACAACGATGCGCATGACTCGCTCCTCTCGTCGCTCTGGTGTACGGCGGTGTAGACGGCCGTGGTGCGCCGGAATCATCGCGCCCGCCGCCGGCCGGGCGAGACGGAACCGCGCGGCTGGATCCGGTGTAGAACCTTCGTATGCGCAAGCTCGTCGCGCCGCTCTGCTTCGCGGGCCTCCTCGCCGCCGCGAACGCCCCGGCCATGGATCGTGACCGGGCGGCGCCCACACGAGCCGCCGAGCGCGACGTCGCCCGCACGCTGTCGTACGTCGTCAAGGTGGTGCCTCAGTAGGAGCGCCGGGTACGGCAGGATGCGTTCGTGGTTCCCGAGGCGAAGCTGGAGCAGACCGAGCACGGGCTGGCCCCGACGGGCGCGGGCTGGTACGTCCTCAACCTCCGCGACGCCGTCTGGCGTCATGCGGACGGCCGCGGCGCCGTCTGTGTCGCGCTCGACGACTTCGAGGGCTGGCGGCGCGCCGAGCAGCTCGGCGTGAACCCGTTCGTGCTCGCGCCGGGCGAGCCGATGTCCCAGTACCACTGGGAGGCCGACCAGGAGGCGTTCCTCGTCGTCGCAGGCGAAGCGGCCCTGATCGTCGAGGGAGAGGAGCGGCGGCTGCGCGCGTGGGACTTCGTCCACTGCCCGCCGAAGACGAAGCACGTGATCGTCGGCGCAGGCAGCGGCCCCTGCGTCGTGATCGCGGTCGGCGCCCGCGAGCGCGACGAGCTCGGCTTCCCCGTCGACGAGGTCGCCAAGCGCCATGGTGCGAGCGTCGAAGAGGACACGACGGACGGAGACGCCGCGTACGGCCGGCTGCCCGCACGCAAGCCGACCGCGTACCGCGACGGCTGGCTTCCCGGCTAGCGGTCAGGAGAGTGCGCGCTCGAGGGCGGCGCGTTCGACGCTCGGGAGAGGTCTCGTGGGGGAACCGGGGCTCCCCCACGCTCTATCGGGGTGCCGAGATTTGAACTCGGGACCTCTCCGACCCGAACGGAGCGCGCTACCAGGCTGCGCCACACCCCGAGCGCGGAAAGGGTAGCGATAATCGGCCGGTGGCTCAGCGCGACGAGATCATCCGCTTCGCCGACGAGCTGCTCGAGGTGCACCGCTTCCCCGAGTACGGCACCCCCGGGCTGCAGGTGCTCGGCGCGGACGAGGTGACGAGGATCGCCTGCGGTGTCTCGTCGTCGCGGGAGCTGTTCGAGCGGGCCGCCGCAGCCGGCGCCCAGCTCCTGATCGTGCACCACGGCATGTTCTGGCGGAACGAGCCCGTCTGGATCGACCGGCGCCAGCGCGGCCGGCTGGAGACGCTCTTCGCGGCCGACCTCAGCCTGGCGGCCTACCACCTCGCGCTCGACGCGCATCCGGAGCTCGGCAACAACGCGCTGCTCGCCGAGGCGCTCGGCGTCGAGGTCGAGCGCCCGTTCGCCGAGGTCGGCCAGGGCGGGAGGCTGCGCGAGCCGGTCGGCATCGAGGAGCTGGCCGACCGCCTCCACAAAACCGTGAGCCGGGAGCCGCTGGTCTTCGCGCATGGCCCGGTCCTGATCGAGCGAGTGGCGATCTGCTCGGGAGCCGCCGGCCGCTACCTGATCGACGCCGCCCACGAGGGCTACGACGTCCTCGTGACCGGCGAGCCCGAGGAGCCGAGCCTGCAGACGGCGCGCGAGCTCGGGATCCACTTCGTCGCCGGCGGCCACGACGCGACCGAGCGCTTCGGCGTGCAGGCGCTGAGCCGACGGCTGGCGGAGCGGTTCGGGCTCGACTGGACGTTCATCGAGATCGAGAATCCCGTCTGATGGCGATCCTGGAGAACCCCGAGCTGACGCCGCTCGCCGCTGCGGGAGACCCGGACGACCACCGCACAGGGTCGACCTGGTCCGGCCCGCTCGTCGACCCGGTCTCGGGCGAGGGCTACGTCCGCGACCTCTGCGTCCTCCTCGAGCGGATCGCGCCCGGCGAGAGCATCCCGCTCCACCGGCACGAGCTCGACGAGGCGATCGTGGTCGAGTCGGGACGGGTGGAGCTCCGGCTCGGGGACGAGACCCGGGTCGTCGAAGGCCGCTCGGTTGCGTTCTTCCCCGCCGGCGTCGCCCACGGCGCCCGCAACGTCGGCGCCGACGACGTCGTCTACACCGCCTTCTTCCCGTCCACCGCGATCGACATCGAGTACCTGGAGCGGAATCCGGCTCCCGGCACCGAGGGAGACGCGCCGCAGCCCCCGGCCGTGTACGACGCTCGCGCCTAGAGCTGCCTGCGCATGTGCACCGACTCCTCGATCCAGCCGAGGGAGCGGTAGAGGCCGCGCGCGACCTCGTTGGCGCCCCAGACGTTGAGCCCGACCGTCGTGTGCCCGAGGGCTCGCAACTCGTCCTCGAGCGCCGTCAGCGCGGCTCTCCCGACACCGCGGCCGCGCTCGGACTCGTCGATCGTGATGTCGTAGAGCCAGGCTCCGGCGTCGCGGAGACCGACGAAGACGGTACCCACCTTGCGGCCGTCGTCCTCGACCATCCAGATCCTCGTTCCCGGTGTCGCCAGCCCGTCGGGGAGGACAGCGGCGACGTCCCGCTCGACCTTCGCCTCGGCTTCCTCGCGCGTCATTCCGACGTGTGAGATCAGTCCGCGCGCGTACTCCGCGCGGTGCGCCGCGTCCCAGTCCGCGTACTCCTCCTCCCGCAGCGGCCGCAGGGCGATCACGCGTCCAGCTCCGCCAGCGCGTCGATGACGGCGTGGGGCCGCTCGACGATCACGAGATGCCCGCAGTCGGCGACGAGGCGCAGCTTGGCGCGAAGCCGACGCGCGTACTCGAAGGCGTCCTCGAGCGGCAGCTGTGCATCGCGCGCGCCCCAGAGGACGACGACCGGGCAGCCGATGTCGGGCAGATCCTGACGCGGGTCGTCGGCGATCATCGCCCGGCCCGCGACCTTCGTGTCCGTGTGCCGCGCCTGCGCGGCGAGCAGCCCGTGGGTGGCGCGGGGGGTCAGCGCGACCGGATCGGACACGAACCAGGGCCTGAAGACCGCCCTCCGGTACCAGACGCGATCGGCCCAGCGATACCGGAAGCGGGCGACGGCCCGCCCGGGCCGGATCGCCGCGGTGGCGACGACGAGCGCCTCCACCACCCGTGAGGTGGTCGCGATCCCGGCCGGAGCGACGAGGAGCAGACCGCGGACGAGATCGGGCCGCGTCCGCGCGAGCCGCAGCGCGACGAGACCGCCGAGAGAGTGGCCTGCGACGACAGCACGGTCGACACCCTCGGCGTCGAGCACCGCGGCCGTGGCGCCGGCGAAGTCGTCCATCGTCGCGCCCCGCGCGAGTGCCGCCGAGCCGGCGTGGCCCGGCAGATCGATCGCGATCACGCGGTGGCGCCGGACGAGCTCGGGGACGACCTCGACCCAGTTCTCGGCCGAGCCACCGAGGCCGTGGACGAGGAGGAGTGGGTCGCCCGCTCCGCCGACGTGGTACTCGACCGACCCGGCGACCCTGGTCTCGAGGGTCGTTGCAGCCGTCATCCCGGCAAAGTATCCTGTGGCCACATGGTGATTGTGGGGACGCGGGCCCGTTGATTCCCGCGAACAACGAGCGAGCGATGTCCGAGCCCGCCTGAGCGCAGCAACTTGCGCCCAGCGGGCTTTTTCATTGCCGCGAGACAGAGGAGGCAGACCAATGGCGAATCACCTGACGCCCGATGAGCTTTCGAAGGAGCTCGGCATCGACCGGCAGGAAGTGATTCGGGTGTGCATCGAGGAAGGCGTGCCCATCTACCAGGGCAAGATCGACAAGACCCTCTTCGCAGCGCAGCTCCAGGCGCTCGGGGCGACGCCCCAACATCACTAGACCAGCCGCGCAAGATCGGAATCCGCAGAAGCGGATCCCGATCGCGCAAAGATCCCTAAAGGGGCGCTTCGCGCCCACACCAGCTAGCTAACTGTCGCGGTGACCTAGCGCGCTGCGGTCTTCTTTGGCCGCGCAGCAGCCTTCTTCGGCGCCGCCTTCTTCTTGGCGGCGCCGTTCCCGGCCTGCTTGGCCGACTTGGCCTCCTCGACGCTGCGGCGCAGCGCCTCCATCAGGTCGACCGTCGGCGCTTCCTCCGCCGGCTCCGGCGCGGCTGCGATCTCCTCGCCCGCGAGCTTCGCCTCGAGCAGAGCCTTCAGGTCGCGGCGGTAGTCGCTCTGGAGCTCTGACGCGTCGAACTCGCCGGCGAGGCTCTCGATCACCTGCTGCGCGAGCGCCAGCTCGGGCGGCTTCACGCTCGTCTCCTCGACAGCCTCCTCGATCTCTGCCTGCGAGTAGACGTCGGCGGCGAGGAAGAGCGTCTCGAGCGCGAGCGCGTCGCCCTTCGGCCGGATCAGGCAGAGCTTCTCCTTGCCCTGCTGCACGAAGCGGCCGAGCGCCGCCATCCCGCTCTCGTTCATCGCGTTCAGCAGCAGCACGTACGGCCGCCGCGCCGCCGGCGCCTGCGCGGGCACGAGGAAGTAGGTGCGGTCGAAGAAGATCGGGTCGACCTCGGCTGCGTCGACGAAGCGGCTGATCTCGATCGAGCGGGAGTCGTCCCGGTTCGTCAGCGCCTCGATCTCCTCGTCCTCGACGATCACGAACTGACCCTTCGCGACCTCCCAGCCCTTGACGATCTCGTCCGGGCCGAGGTCGCGCTCGTGCACCGGGCAGAAGCGCTTCTGCTTGATCGGCGTGCCGCACTCGCGGTGCAGCATCCGGAAGGAGACGTCCGATGCGCGCGCCGCAGGCTTGGTCGCCGGGGCGAGGCCCACGGGGATCGAGACGAGTCCGAAGCTGATCGAGCCGTTCCAGGTCGTACGCATGTGCCCTTTCAGTCTAATGAACCGAATCGATTCGCCCTTCCCGACGGCTTCCCTTCTCCATAAAGTGCGGACATGGGAGAGAAGCGAACGATCGAGCGGCTCTGGCGCGACGCCGCCGCAGCCGGGCGGACGACGCCGGCGTACCTGGTCCAGGACGGTGCGGAGTGGCGCCCGCTCTCGTGGGCGGAGGCGGCCGAGCGCGTCGAGAGCTACGCGAACGGGCTCTTGTCGCTCGGCGTTCGCAAAGGCGACGCCTTCGCGATCCTCGGCTCGAGCCGCGTCGAGTGGGCGCTGTTCGACTTCGCGCTCGGCTCGGTCGGCGCGATCGGCGCTGCGATCTACGCGAACAGCTCCCCGAAGGATGCGGGCTACATCCTCGGGCACTCGGAGTCGATCGGCGTGCTCTGCGAGGACGAGACCCAGCGCGCGAAGGTCGAGTCCGTTCGCGGCGACGCGCCCGACCTCCGCCACGTGCTCACCTACGCCGACCTCGACGACCTGGCCGCGCGAGGACGCGCCTTCGCAGCGGAGCACCCGAACGCGCTGCGCGAAGCCGCCGCGCGGATCGAGGAGGACGACCTCTTCACGTACATCTACACGTCCGGGACGACCGGGCCGCCGAAGGGCTGCATGATCTCGCACCGCAACTACTACGCGATGGTCGCGGTCGTCGACGATCTACCGAGCTTCACCGGGCCCGAGGACACGATGCTCCTCTACCTTCCGCTCGCGCACAACTTCGGCCGGCTCATGCACCTCTCCGGCGCGTACGTGGGCTACGCGATCGCGTTCCTGCCCGATCCGCTCCAGGCCGCGGCGGCGCTGCCGGCGGTGAAGCCGACCGTCTTCCCGAGCGTGCCCCGCGTCTACGAGAAGATCCACACCGCGGTCGTCGCCAAGTTCGACGCCGAAAAAGGCGCGAAGCAGAAGCTGATCGGCTGGGCACTCGACGTCGGCGGGCGCGTCAGCACGCTCCGGCGCAGCGGCCGGCCCGTGCCGCGCGGCCTCCTCCTCCAGCACCGCCTCGCCGACCGGCTCGTCTACTCGAAGGTGAAGGACCGCCTCGGCGGCCGCATGCGGCTGGCGATCTCCGGCGGCGCACCACTCTCGGCCGAGATCGCCGAGTTCTTCCACGCGATCGACATCCTCCTGATCGAGGGCTACGGCCTCACCGAGTGCACGACCGCCGCCTCGACGAACACGCACGAGGCCTTCCGCTTCGGCACCGTGGGGCGGGCGCTCCCCGGCACCGAGCTCAAGGTGGCGGAGGACGGCGAGCTCCTGATCCGGAGCGAGACGGTCTTCCAGGGCTATTACAAGGACCCGTCCGCCACCGCCGAGGTACTCGACGCCGACGGCTGGCTCCGCAGCGGCGACATCGCCGAGATCGACGCGGACGGGTTCGTCACGATCACCGACCGCAAGAAGGACATCATCGTCACCGCCGGCGGCAAGAACGTGGCGCCGCAGAACCTGGAGAACGACCTCAAGGCCTCGAAGTACGTCTCCCAGGCGATGGTCGTCGGCGACCGGCAGCCCTACATCGCGGCGTTGATCACGCTCGACCCTGAGTCGCTCCCCGCCTGGGCGGAAGAGCGCGGGCTGCCGACCGACATGGAGAGCTTGGCCAGGTCGGACGAGGTGCGGGAGCTGGTGCAGGGGATCGTCGACGACGTCAACGCCGAGCGCTCGCGCTACGAGCAGGTGAAGCGGTTCACGATCCTGCCGCGCGACTTCACGATGGACGCCGACGAGCTGACGCCGACGCTGAAGCTGAAGCGGCGCGTCGTGGCGGAGCACTTCGGCGCCGAGCTCGGCGAGCTCTACCAGGGCGAGACGCTGAACCAGGCGGCCGGCATCTGAGCCTCAACCGGCTCGCGTTCAGCGCGACGGCTCACTGCCTCACCGGCTGCGCGATCGGCGAGGTGCTCGGGATGGTCATCGGCACCGCGCTCGGCTGGGGCGACTTCGAGACGATCGTGCTCGCGGTCCTGCTCGCCTTCTTCTTCGGCTACTCGCTGACGATGCTGCCGCTGCTTCGCAGCGGCCTCGCGCTCGCAGCCGCGATCCCGCTCGCGCTCGCCTCGGACACGATCTCGATCGCGGTGATGGAGGTGGTCGACAACGCGATCATGCTGCTGATCCCCGGGGCGATGGAGGCCGGGCTGACGAACCTGCTCTTCTGGGGCAGCCTCGCGGTCGCGCTCCTGATCGCCGGCGCGGTCGCCTTCCCCGTCAACCGCTGGCTGATCGCCCGCGGCAAGGGCCACGCGGTAGTGCATGAGCACCACCACGGGCACGCGCGCTAGATCCTTCTTCCCCCCACCCAGGTACTGGCGTACCAGGAGTCGGACAGGCTCGAGATCTTGACCACGTCGCCCGTGTGCGGCGAGTGGATGAACTGGCCGCCGCCGATGTAGATGCCCGCGTGGCCGAGCCCGTTGAAGAAGACGAGGTCGCCGGCCTGGAGCTGGTCGCGCGAGACCGGCGAGCCCATGCCGTACTGCGAGGCGGCGTGGTGAGGGAGCGAGACGCCGACCTGCGAATAGACGTACATGATGAAGCCGGAGCAGTCGAAGCCGCCCGGGCTGGCACCGCCCCAGACGTACGGGGTGCCGAGGTACTGCATCGCGATCCCGACGACACCGCCGAAGCGCGCGTCGGGTGGGGCCGCAATCGCCGCTTCGACCGAGTCCGCCTCCACGAGCGCCTCCGGCGCGGCCTCGGTGGGCGCCTGCTGCGCGGCGCGGAAGCGTGCCTGCGCCTGTGCCGCGAGCCGCTGCTGGCGCAGCCGCTCGGCCGCTTCCAGGCTCGCGATCTGATCCTTGATCGACGAGAGCAGGCGCTGGCGCTCGACGAGCTGGCCCTCGATCGAGCTGCGCTGCGCGGCCCGGTCGGCGACGACGGACACCTGGGCCTTCTGCGCGCGCTCGAGGCGGCCCTTGCGTTCGATCACCTGCGCCCGGAAGCTCTTGACCTCGCGGAGCACCCGCGCGTCCTGCGCGGAGACGCGATCGACCGCGTCGATCCGGTTCAGCAGGTCGTCGATCGACTTTGCCCCGAGGATGACCTCGATCGTGCTGGCGTCGCCGCCACCCTTGTAGAGCGAGACGAGGCGCTCGGACAGATGCACCTGCGCCCGCTTGAGGCTCGTCCGCGCGATCGTCAGATGCTGCGAGTTCGTCTTCAGGTCGGCCTTGATCCGGTCCAGCTTGACGTTGGCGAGGTTGTACGCCTCGATCGCGTGCGAGAGCTGCCCGTCGATCTCCTGGATCTGGGCGAGGACGCTCTGCGCCTCCGCGCGCTTCGCCGAGATGGACGGATCGGCCGCCGCGGATTCTCACGGATGCCAAAGAAGCGGCCACGAAAAGTGCCGTCAACAGCGTAAGGATCAGCGGCGCCTGTCTCGTGCCCGAGCGGATTACGCTTCCTTCCGTCCGAACACGCGCGGCAACCCGGTGGGGGCCAGGTCCGTCACAAGTCGCGCACCCTAGCAGCCCTGCCGGATGGCTGCAACGCTCAACTGAGCCAAAAATCGCGGTCTCTGCCCAATCCTTACGAAGCACAAACAACCGCACCAACTGGCCCAAAAGTGCTACGGTCCGCGCCTCGTGAAAGCGCACTCGACGAGCGATGCGGCGCGTTTCGCTGCCGTTTTCACGGGCTTGCTGCTGCTCGCGTCCGTTCCGGTCGCGCTCGCTGCCGACGCGACCGAGTTGCGGTCGCAGGCGGCTGGGTTGCAGGCCCGTTCCGACTCCCTCGAGGGGCGCGCCGCCGCGGCCACGCTCGAGCTCTACTCCCTCGAGGCGCAGCTGGGCCGGGCTCGCAGCGAGCTGGCCGGCATCGAGGGTCGCCGCGGGGCTCTCGCACGTGAGCAGGCGTCAGCGCGAACGCAGTTGGTCGTCGCGAAGCAGGCGCTGCTCACATCCGAGGGCGAGCTCTCGAACCTCGCCCGCGCGCTCTACCAGCAGTCGGGCAGCGATCCGCTGGCCGTCGTGCTCGGAGCGAAGTCGATCGAAGAGGCGCTCGCCGGCCTCGACGGGATCAGCCGGGCGGCCGGACAGAGCAACCGGATCGTCGAGCAGGCGCGCTCGGCGCGCAACACGGCTCGCCGGCCTCTCCGCACGGCTGTCGCAACGGCAGGCCGAGCTGGACGGGCTCGCGGCGGCCGCGAAGGCTCGCGCAGGCTCGCTCGCTGCGACCACCGCCGCACGGCGCGGGCTGATCGGCGAACTGCGCCGGCAGCAAGGGTTGAACGCAGCGCGGATCGCGGCAATCGAGACCCAGGCACAAACGGCGGCAGCCCGGACGACGGCGGTCGCGGTCACGTTGCCTGCACCCGCGCTCGCCCCGATCGAGGCCGCCGCCCCGATCGTCACGCCCTCCGGCGAGCGCACGCTGACGGTCAGCTCGACCGGCTACACGATCCGCGGCAGGACGTCGACCGGGATCCCGACCGCGCCCGGCGTCGTCGCCGTCGACCCCTCGGTGATCCCGCTCGGGACGCGTCTGACGATTCCCGGGTACGGCGTCGGGATCGCTGCCGACACGGGCAGTGCAGTGCAGGGGAACACGATCGACGTGTGGTTCCCGACGAAGGCGCTGGCGCTCCAGTGGGGCCGCCGAGTCGTCACCGTCACCATCCACTAGTAGACTCGCGCCTGCCAACCGAGGGGGCAGCGCTGAACGACACCGCTTCGATCGAGGACACTGAGACGCACGCGATCCGCGTGCTCCTCGTCGACGATCACGACCTCTTCCGCACCGGCCTGCGCAACCTGCTCGAGGAGCAGGGCGTCGACATCGTCGCCGAGGCATCGAGCGGGTCGGAGGCGCTCCAGTACGTGCGCGAGGCCGCCCCGGACGTGGTCGTGATGGACCTGAACATGCCGGGCATGACCGGCGTCGAGGCAACACGTCACATCAGCCGTGACGCGCCGCTCACTCGCGTGGTCGTGCTGACGATCTCCGACCAGGAGCAGGACGTGATGGACGCGATCCTCGCCGGCGCCTGCGGCTACCTGCTCAAGGACGCGTCGATCCAGGAGCTGATGCAGGGGCTCGAGGCTGCGGCCGTGGGCGAGTCGCTGATCTCGCCGCACATCGCCGGCAAGGTGCTCCAGCACGTGCGCGCGACGACCGCCGCGCCCGAGGCCGCCGCCACGATCAGGACCGAGCTCTCCGACCGCGAGATCCAGGTGCTGAAGCTGATCGCGAACGGCAAGGACAACGCGATGATCGCCGGCGAGCTCCACATCAGCCCGAAGACGGTCAAGAACCACATCTCGAACATCCTGATGAAGCTGCAGATCGAGAACCGGATCCAGGCCGCGGTCTACGCGGTCCGGTCGGGGATCGTCTAGAGCTACTGCAGAGCTTGAGCGCGCAGCGTCGAGCAGCAGCGCGCGGACGCCCGCGAGCTCCTGATCTGCCGCGTCGAGGCGGCCGGAGAGCACCGCAGCTTGCGCTGATCGGCCCGCCCGTTGGAGCGGACGAGCGAGCGCAGCTCCCGCTCGAGCCGGAGCCGGTCGCGCTCGAGCACGAGCGCGTAGGCGTAGCCGCTCGTCAGCGTGTCCTCGACGTCGGCACGCGGCGGCAGCTCGGTGCCCGCAGGCAGGTCGAGCAGCGACCGGATCTCGGCCATCACCCCGGGGAGGCGGTCGTCCACAGCACTTCGATTATCAGCCGCGGGACCACGCTGGGCATGGGCCGCCGGGCCTATCTTCGGCGGCGCTTCGGCCCATGCCTCGCGCTGGCCGCTCTTGCGCTCCTGCTCGCAGCCAAGGCGAATGCCGCCGGCTCGACCCTGGAGTCGCGGCTCGCGAAGGCTCTCGCCGTGCCGCACGTCGACCCGGCCCGGACGGCGGCGCTCGCGGTCGACCTGCGCACGGGCTCCGTCGTCTTCGAGCGGAACGCGACCCTCTCGCTCGTTCCGGCCTCGAACCAGAAGCTCCCGGTCGCGTACGCAGCCCTCGCCCTGCTCGGCCCCGGCTACCGCTTCCACACGGAGGTGGTCGGCAGCGGCACCCTCGTCGGCGACGTCTGGCACGGCGATCTCTGGCTGCGCGGCTTCGGCGACCCGACGCTGAAGCCGTCGGATCTCGACGTCCTGGCGGCCGAGGTCGCCGCCTGGGGGATCCGGCGCGTCGACGGCGCTGTGATCGCAGACGAGTCCTGGTTCGACGCGCGCCGGACCGCGCCCGGCTGGCGCCCGAGCTTCTATATCTACGAGTCGCCGCCGCTGTCGGCGCTCGCCGTCGACCGCGGCTGGTACCGCGGCCGCACCTCCGCCAGCCCCGCACTCGCCGCCGGATCGCTGCTGCGGCAGTCGCTCGAGGCGGCGGGCGTCCGGGTCGCCGGCCGGACCCGCGCCGGCGTGCTGACGACCTCGGGCCTGCCGCTGGCACAGGACGTCTCCGAGCCGCTCGCCGCCGTCGTCCGCTTCATGGGCCGTGAGAGCGACAACTACACGGCCGAGCTGCTCGTCAAGCAGCTCGGCGCCAGCTACGCCGGCGCGGGCACGACGGCCGCAGGGACCCGCGTGATCCGTGCCGCCCTCGAGGAGGCGGGCGTGCCGCTCGCCGGAGTGCGGCTCGCCGACGGCTCCGGGCTCTCCGGGCTCGACCGCCTCACCGCAGCGGCGGTGGTCGCTCTGCTGGAGGCCGGGCTCGCCGAGGGCGGGCTTCGCGACGCCTTCCTCCAGTCGCTCGCCGTCGCCGGAGTCAACGGCACCCTCGAGGACCGGATGGAGAAGCGGCCCGCCCGCGGCCGGGTGATCGCCAAGACCGGGACGACGCGGACGGCCTCCGCCCTGTCGGGCTTCGTGCGCGACCGCTACGTCTTCGCCGTCCTCCAGAACGGCCGCCCCATCTCGACCTACTGGGCGAGGCTGGCGCAGGATCGCTTCGCGACCACGCTCGCTGCCGCGGGCTAGCGGCGGCGGCGCGGGGCCGGCAGCTCGCCGGTGGACGCGCCGTCGGCCGGCGCGTCCTTGACGAGCTCGCGGAGGTCGGCCTCGGAGAGGATCGGGACACCTGCCTTCTGAGCCTTCGCGACCTTCGAGCCGGGGTTCTCACCGACGAAGACGCCTGTCGTCTTCTTCGACACGTTGTCGGACACCTTGGCGCCGAGCGACGCGAGTGCGGTCGCCGCCTCGTCACGCGTGAAGCCCTCGAGCGTCCCCGTGATCACGTACTGGCTGCCCGTCAGCGGTCCCTCGACCGGCTTCTCCTCGTCGCCGACCTCGAAGCGAAGCCCGAGCTCGCGCAGCTCGGCGACGAGCGTCCGGTTCTGCTCGTCCGCGAACCAGCCGGCGATCGCCTCGGCGCGGTCGGGACCGATCCCCTCGACCTCCTGGATCTCCTCCTGGCTCGCGTCGAGGAGGCTGTCGACGTCGCCGAAGTGGCGCGCCAGATTGCGGGCGGTGACCCAGCCGACGTCGGGGATGTTGAGCCCGAAGAGGACGCGTGAAAACGGCTGCTGCTTGGAGAGCGCGATCGCCTCGATCGCGTTCCGGGCCGAGATCTCGGCGTAGCCGTCGAGCTCCATCAGCTGCTCCGCAGTCAACCGGTAGAGGTCGGGCATCGAGCGGAGCAGCTCCTCGTTCCACAACCGCCGGACGAACTGCTCCCCCACCCCCTCGATGTCCATCGCCGCCATGACCCAGTTGTTCAGCGTCTCGAGCCCGCGCGAGGGACAGGCGCGGTTGGGGCAGCGGTGCATGACCTCGCCCTCAGGCTTGACGACCTCCGCGTCGCAGAGCGGGCAGCGCTCCGGCATCCGGAACTCCTTCGTGCCCTTCGCGTGCGCGCCGGCGGGGCCGACGATCTGCGGGATCACGTCCCCCGCGCGCTGGACGATCACACGGTCGCCCTCGCGGATCTGCTTGCGGTTGATGTCCTCCTCGTTGTGCAGCGTCGCCCGAGAGATGGTGACGCCGCCGACGTTGACCGGCTCGAGGATCGCCCACGGGTTGAGCGCCCCGGTGCGGCCGACGCGGATCGCGATCTTCTCCAGCTTCGTCTCCGCGGTCATCGGCGCCCACTTGAAGGCGCGCGCCCAGCGGGGCCGCTCGTGCAGCGCGCCGAGCCGCTGCTGCTGGTCGAAGGAGTCGACCTTGATCACGATCCCGTCGATCTCGTAATCGAGCTCGGCGCGGCGCTTCTCCCAGCCCTCGATCGCCTTGGCCACCTCCTCGATCGAGTCGAAGCGCTCTGCGAACGGGTTCGTGCGGAAGCCGCGCTCGCGCAGCCAGGCGAGTGTCTCGAAGTGCGTGTCCGGCGCGACGCCCTCGCGATAGCCGGTGCCGTAGACCCAGACGGCGAGCGGCCGCGCGGCCGTGATCCGCGAGTCGAGCTGCCGCAGCGAGCCGGCCGCGGCGTTGCGCGGATTCGGCGCCGGTGTCTTGCCCGCCGCGACCTGCTCCTCGTTGAAGCGCCGGAAGCCGGAGAGCGGGAAGTAGACCTCGCCGCGCACCTCCATCAGCGGCGGCACCTCGCCCTTCAGCGCCAGCGGGATCGAGCGAATCGTCCGCAGGTTGACGGTCACGTCCTCACCGCGGAGGCCGTCGCCGCGCGTGGCGCCTCGAACGAGCTGGCCGCTCTCGTAGACGAGCGAGATCGCCGAGCCGTCGATCTTCGGCTCGATCACGTACGAGACCGGCTCGTCCGAGTCGAGCCGCTTGCGGACGTCGTCGGCCCACTTCTGAATCGCCTCGTCGGTCGTCACCTTCTCGAGCGAGCCCATCGGCGCCAGGTGCTCGACCTTCTTGAACTTGTCGGACGGCGGTCCGCCGACACGGCGTGTCGGCGAGTCGTCCGTCGCGAGCTCCGGGTGCTCCTCCTCGAGCGCCTTCAGCTCGTCGAAGAGGCGGTCGTAGTCGGCGTCCGGCACCTCCGGGTCGTCGAGTACGTGGTAGCGGTAGTTGTGGTGGTGGAGCTGCTCCCGGAGCTGCGCGGCGCGCTTGCGCTGCGGATCAGAGGGCGGCAAGGAGCTCCTCGGCAGACTCGACGACCGCGTCCGGCTCCTCCGCCTCGAGCCGCTCGCGCGGATGAATCCCGCCCCACGTGACGGCGATCGAATGCATGCCCGCGCCCTTGGCGGCGCGGACGTCGAATGGTGAGTCGCCGACATAGACCGACTCGTCGCGCCCGGCGCCGAGCAGGTCGAGCGCATGCTCGAGCGGCGCGGGGTCGGGCTTGTGGCGGTCGGTGTCGTCGGAGCCGACGACCACGTCGAAGAACTGCTCCAGCGGCAGGTACGAGAAGGCGAGCCGCACCGTCTCACGGCGCTTCGCGGTCACGACCCCGAGGCGGCGGCCTTCCGCCTTCAAGGTCGTCAGCACGTCCGTCATCCCCGCGCACTCGGCCAGCTCGGCGTGCAGCGGCTCGTTGTGCTCGCGGTAGCAGGTCACGAGCTCGTCGACGCGCTCGGGGTCGATCAGGCGCATCTGCTCGATCAGGCCCGAGCCGCCGACGGCGCGGCCGAGCTCCTCGTCCGGGATGTCGCGGCCGAGCACCGTCTTCGTCGCGTGCCGCATCGACGCGATGATGATCGACCCGGAGTCGATCACGGTGCCGTCGAAGTCGAAGAGCACGACCGGGAAGCGCATGCGCTCGATCGTAGCTAGCGGGTTCAGTAGTCCACGCGCTCGAGGTAGAGGCCCCACGGCGGCGCCGTCATCCCCGCCTCCGCTCGCGGCCGTCCCTCCAGCAACGGCGCCAGCTCGCGTCCCTCGAGCATCGTCCCGACGAGGGTCCGCACCATGTGCCGCAGGAAGCCCTCGGCCGCGATCGTGAAGTGGAGCTCCTCGCCGTGGTCCTCCCAGACGGCGCTGAGGACGGTGCGCGTGAGGATCCGGTGCTGCGTCTCGGTGGGCGTGAACGCCGTGAAGTCGTGCTTCCCCGGGATGAGTGCAGCCGCCGACTCGAGCGCGTCGAGGTCCAGCGGTCGCGGCCACCAGAGCGCGCGCCGGTCGGCGAAGGGTGAGCGGATCCGGCGGCGCAGGATGCGGTATCGGTACGCGCGCGACCGGGCCGCGAAGCGCGCGCTGAAACCGTCTGCAGCAGGCTCGACCCCGGTCACGGCCATGTCGGCCGGCAGCACCGCATTGAGAGCCTCGGTGGCGCGCTCCGGCGGCGGGCCGCCGGCGGCCACGAGCGACGCCACCTGCGCGGACGCGTGCACACCGGTGTCCGTACGCCCGGCGACGGCGAGATCGCTCCAGCTCGCGTAGACCGCGTCCAGCGCCTCGCGGAGCGTTCCCTCCACCGTCCGCTCGCCGGGCTGACGCGCCCAGCCGCGGAAGCCGTTGCCGTCGTACTCGAGGGTCAGCTTCAGGGTCTTCTCGCTCACGGCCGCGCAGTCTAAGCTTGTTCGAGGTGGCGTCGACGGAGCGCAAGTACGACCTCTACGGGCCGGAGTTCCGCGCCGATCCGCACCGCGTGTTCGCGCAGATGCGTGAGCACGACCCGGTCTTCTGCCAGCCCGGCATCGACAACGAGACGATGATCTGGTTCGTCACCCGGCACGAGGACGCCGCCGCGATGCTCCTCGACGACAAGAGCTTCGTCCGCGACCAGCGGCTCGCGCTGACCGAGGAGGAGCTTGCGGCGAACCCAGTGCCGCCGGCGTTCGAGCTGATCGACAACCACATGCTCAACCGCGACGGCGACGACCATCGCCGCCTGCGCCGGCTCGTCACCAAGGCCTTCACGCCGAGGATGGTCGAGCAACTGCGCCCGCGGATCCAGGCGATCGCGGAGGAGCTCCTGGACGCCGTCGAAGCGCGTGGCGAGATGGATCTCTCGGCCGAGTACGCGTTCCCGTTGCCGATCACCGTGATCGCGGAGATGCTCGGCGTCCCCGGATCAGATCAGACCCGGTTCCAGGAGTGGTCGGACGCGATCGTCACACCGGTCTTCGAGGAAGAGGAGATGGAGCGCGTCTTCGCGCAGATGGGTGATTTCGCCGCCTACCTGACCGAGTTCTTCGCCTCGCGCCGCGCCGACCCGCAGGACGACCTCGTCAGCGCACTCCTGGCCGCACGGGACGAGGAGGACGCGCTCACCGAAGCGGAGCTGTTCGGCACGGTCGTGCTTCTGATCGTGGCGGGCCACGAGACGACCGTCGGCTTGATCGGGAACGCGGTCGTCAGCCTGCTGGCGAACCCCGACCAGCTCGAGCGGGTGCGGGCCGACTCCTCGCTCCTGCCGGGCGCCATCGAGGAGGTGCTGCGCTACGAGGGGCCGGTCGAACGCGCGCTGAACCGCTGGGCCGCGACTGACGTCGAGTTCGGCGGTCACACAATCCGCCGCGGCGAGCTCGTGATCGCGATCCTCAACGCCGCCGATCGTGACGCGGAGCGCTTCCCCGAGCCTGACCGGCTCGACGTCTGCCGGGCCGATACGAAGCACCTCGCCTTCGGCCGCGGCAGCCACTACTGCCTCGGAGCGCCGCTCGCGCGGCTCGAGGCCGAGATCGCGCTCGAGACGCTCTTCCGGCGACTCCCCGGGCTCCGGCTCGCCGTCGAGCCGCACGAGCTCGACTGGCGGCCGACACCGGGCTTCCGCCGCGTGGCCGCGCTTCCGGTCGCCTGGTAGCCCTCAGGCGCCCTCGACGACGAGCATCAGGCCGTCGACCTCCCGGATCACCACCTCGTCGCCGACGCCCGCTCCGCCCGCACACCGCGCCCGCCAGATCTCGCCTGCGACCTTCACCTGACCCTCGGGCATACAGTCGACCGAGACGACCGCGCGGCGGCCGACGAGGGTCTCCGCCCCCACCGCGACCCGGCGCCGCTTCGACCACCAGATCAGGAATCCCGACTCGGCCAGCTCGAAGGTGGCGCCGAGGGCGACGGCGACCCAGTTCCACGGCTCCTCGAGCACGAAGATGGCGAGCAGGACCGTGAGCGCGAGGACCACTCAGGCCCCGCCGGAGACGTCGAGCTTGCCGGCAAGGATCAGTCCCTCGACACGCACCGCCATAGGATGCCCGGATGCGGCTCGCGCTGATGATCGAGGGGCAGGAGGGCGTCTCCTGGGAGGACTGGCTCGCGCTCGCGCGCGCGTGCGAGGAGCACGGAGTCGAGGCGCTGTTCCGCTCCGACCACTACCTCTCCCAGACCGGCGCGGAGCAACCGGCGCTCGACGCCTGGGCCGTGATCTCCGCCCTCGCGGCTCAGACGACGCGGCTCGAGCTCGGCACGCTCGTCTCGCCGGTCACCTTCCGCGCCGCCGCCGTGCTCGCGAACGTCTCGGCGACCGCGAACGAGATCGCCGCCGGCCGCGTCTCGCTGGGCATGGGCACGGGCTGGATGGAGGCAGAGCACGAGGCGTTCGGCTTCCCGTTCCCGGAGATGAAGACGCGCCTCCAGTGGCTCGAGGAGCAGATCCAGGCCGTCCGGCGCTACTGGGACGGCAGACCGCAGCCGCATCTGATCGTGGGCGGCAGCGGCCTCTCCGGCACGATCCGCCCCGCGTCGAAGTGGGCCGACGAGTACAACACGATCTTCGCGACGCCCGAGGAGTGCGCTGCGCGCCGTGAAAAGCTCGTCCGCGCCTGCGAGCGTGAGGGGCGCGACGCCGATCCCGCTCTCGCTGATGACGGCCTGCGCGATCGGGCGGACGCCGGAGGAGGCGCGAGAGCGCATCCGACGCCGTCTGATGCGCGCGGGACAGCCGGGTCGATCCGGACGAGTACCGGTCGCAGCGAGGCCCCGCCGCGATCCTGGGCACACTCTACGACGCGGCGAAGCAGCTACGCGCGTACGAGCAGGCGGGAGTCGAGCGGGTGATGCTGCAGCATCTCGACCACCGCGACCTGGAGATGGTCGCGCTGATCGGCCGCGAGCTCGCGCCGGCGGTGGCCTAGCAACACTTTGTTACAAGACAGCCGGGCGCACGCGGACGCCGCGGCTCCAAGCGACAGACTGTTACAAGCCGCCGGCTAGGCGAGCGCGTTCTCGGGCTCGTAGTCCACGAGCTCGAGGTAGACCATCTCGGCGGCGTCACCCTGGCGCTGGCCGAGCTTGATGATCCGCGTGTAGCCGCCGGGGCGCTCGGCGAAGCGGGGCGCCACCTCGGCGAAGAGCTCGTGGACGACGTCCTGCGAGCGCAGCTCGGCGAGCGCCTTGCGGCGGGCGTGCAGGTCGCCGCGCTTGCCGAGCGTGATCATCTTCTCCGCGAACGGCTTGACCGCCTTCGCCTTGGCCTCGGTCGTCTGGATCCGGCCGTGGGTGATCAGCGCGCCCGCGAGGTTCGAGTAGAGCGCCTTCCGGTGCGCTGGGTCGCGCCCCAGCTTCTTGCCTGCGCGGGCGTGCCTCACGCTATTCGTCTCCCCGGAGGCTGAGGCCCTGGGTCGCGAGCGTCTCCTTGACCTCTTCGATCGACTTCTTGCCGAAGTTCGGGATCGCGGCGAGCTCGTTCTCGGACTTGGAGACCAGGTCGCCGATCGTCTCGATGCCGACGCGCTTGAGGCAGTTGTACGAGCGGACGCCGAGCTCGAGCTCCTCGATCGGGAAGTTCTCCATCGCGCCCGCGCCACTGGACTGCTCGGGGGCGATGTCCTCGGCGCCGCCGCCGCGGAAGTCGTCCATGTTCTCGAGGTCGGTGAAGATCGCCAGCTGCCTGATCAGGATCTCGGCGGCCTGGCCGATCGCGTCGCGCGGCTCGATCGAGCCGTCGGTCGTGACGTCGAGGCGGAGCTTGTCGTAGTCGGTGCGCTGACCCACGCGGGCGGCCTCGACGTCGTAGGAGACGCGGCGGACCGGCGAGAAGATCGAGTCGATCGGGATCACGCCAATGGTCGTCTCCGGGCCGCGGTTGAGCTCGGCCGGGACGTAGCCACGGCCGCGGCCGATCGTCAGCGTCATCTCGAGCTTGCCCTTGTCGGAGAGCTGCGCGAGCTCGAGGTCGGGATTCAGGATCTCGAGATCAGCCGGCGCCTGGATGTCGGCGGCCGTAACGGAGCCCGCGCCCTTCTTCGCGATGTGCACCTCGATCTCGGGCGACTCGCCGTGGAGCAGCACGATCAGGTTCTTGAGGTTGAGGATGATGTCGGTGACGTCCTCGCGCACGCCCGGGAGCGTCGTGAACTCATGCGTGATCCCCTCGATCTTGACGGCGGTCACGGCGGCGCCCTCGAGCGACGAGAGCAGCACGCGGCGCAGCGAGTTGCCGAACGTGTAGCCGAAGCCACGGTCGAGCGGCTCGATCACGAAGACGCCACGGTCCTCGTTGATCTCCTCGTGGACGATGCGCGGAATCTGGAAGTCCATCAAGCTGGTGCGTGTAGCCAAGACGATCCCTTCTGTACTGGAATTAGAGCGTTCTTACTTGGAGTAGAGCTCGACGATGAGGGACTCCTGCACGGGCGCGTCGATCTCCGCCCGCTCGGGCCACTTCAGCACCTTGCCGGTGAGGCCCTCGTGATCTGCCTGGAGCCAGGGGGCGACGGACGCCGTCAGGTCGGTCGCGTCGCGGATGGTCTGCTCGGCCGGGCTGCCGGCCTTCATCGTGATCACGTCATTCGGGCGCACGCCGTAGCTCGGGATGTTGACCCGGCGCCCGTTGACGTGGAAGTGGCCGTGGCGGACGAGCTGGCGCGCCTGCGCGCGTGAGCCCGCGAACCCGAGCCGATAGACGACGTTGTCGAGGCGCGTCTCGAGCATCCGGAGCAGGTTCTCGCCCGGTGCGCCGAGGCCCTTCGTCGCCTTCTCGTAGTAGTTGCGGAACTGCTTCTCGAGCAGCCCGTAGTAGCGGCGCGCCTTCTGCTTCTCGCGCAGCTGCAGCAGATACTCGCTCTGCTTGATCCGGCCGCGGCCGTGCTCGCCCGGCGGATACGAGCGGCGCTCGATCGCGCACTTCTCCGTCAGGCAGCGCTCACCCTTGAGGAAGAGCTTCATCCCCTCGCGGCGGCAGACGCGGCACTTGGCTCCCAGGTCGCGGGCCATCAGACACGCCTCCGCTTCCGGGGGCGGACCCCGTTGTGGGCCTGCGGGGTGACGTCGCGGACGCCGAGGATCTCGAGGCCGGCCGCCTGGAGCGAGCGGATCGCCGTCTCACGCCCGGAGCCCGGGCCCTTGACGAAGACCTCGACCTTCTGGAGGCCGTGCTCCATCCCCTTGCGGGCGCACGAGTCGGCCGTGACCTGCGCGGCGAACGGCGTCGACTTGCGCGAGCCCTTGAAGCCCGCGGAGCCGGCCGACTCCCACGCGATCACATTCCCGTCCTTGTCGGTCAGCGCGACGATCGTGTTGTTGAACGACGTCTTGATGTGCGCCTGGCCGATGGCGATGTTCTTCTTGACACGGCGGCGCGTGCGGCCACGGGCCGCCGCTTTGCGAGGAGGAGCCATCTACTTCGCCTTCTTCCCGCGGCCGACAGTCTTCTTCGGGCCCTTGCGCGTGCGCGCGTTCGTCTTCGTCCGCTGGCCGTGCACCGGCAGGCCGCGGCGGTGCCGGATCCCGCGCAGGCAGCCGATCTCGGAGAGGCGCTTGATCGCCTGGGACCGCTCGCGGCGCAGGTCGCCCTCGACCTGCAGCTCACCGTCGATGTAGGTGCGGATCTTGTTCACCTCGTCGTCGGTGAGATCCTTCACCTTCTCGTTCGGGTCGAGCTCCAGCACCGTGCAGATCTTCTGCGCGGTCGTCTGGCCGATCCCGTAGATGTAGGTCAACCCGATCTCGAGCCGCTTCTGGTTCGGAAGGTTGACGCCTGCGATTCGTGCCAAGTGACTACCCCTGCCTTTGCTTGTGGCGCGGATTCGTGCAGATCACCATGGTGCGCCCGTGCCGCTTGATCACACGGCAGCGCTCACACATGGGCTTCACGGAAGGACGGACTTTCAAGACGGCTCCTAGCTAGCGGTTGCGGTAGGTGATCCTGCCGCGGGTGAGGTCGTAGGGAGAGAGCTCGACCTTGACTCGGTCGCCCGGGGCAATGCGGATGTAGTGCTTGCGCATCTTCCCGGAAATCGTTGCGAGGACGGCGTGACCACCGTCGAGCTGCACCCGGAACATCGTGCTGGGGAGCGCCTCGACGACCTCGCCTTCGACCTCGATCTTCTCTTCCTTGACTGCCATTAACCTCTGTGGGTGAGTGAGTTCTCTACGCGCGGCAAAGCACGGCGCGACGCCGCGCGGCCGCTCATCGTAGCAAAGGGACGCGGCTTTCCGTCAGGATCCGCGGCCCCGAGGCGGTGATCGCGACGGTGTGCTCGAAATGTGCGGCGAGCGAGCCGTCTTCGGTCGAAATCGACCATTCGTCGTCGTGGACGTAGACCTCGGGCCGGCCGGCCGTGATCATCGGCTCGATCGCCAGCGTCATCCCCTCCGAGAGCAACGGTCCGCGCCCGGGCTGGCCGAAGTTGGGGATGTGCGGGTCCTCGTGGTAGGAGCGGCCGACGCCGTGGCCGACGAGGCTGCGCACGACCGAGAAGCCGGCGCCCTCGACGTGCTGCTGGACAGCGGCGGAGATGTCGCCGACCCGGTTGCCGGGCCGCGCCTGGGCGATGCCGGCGGCGAGCGCGTCGCGGCCGGCGTCGAGCAGGCGCTGCGCCTGCTCACTGACGTCGCCGACGGGGAACGTGAAGGCGCTG
Organism: uncultured Gaiellaceae bacterium; assembly: GCA_963737455.1. Taxonomy (GTDB): domain Bacteria; phylum Actinomycetota; class Thermoleophilia; order Gaiellales; family Gaiellaceae; genus Gaiellasilicea. The sequence continues at coordinate 102,565 of CAVTSN010000021.1, forward strand.
TCGGTGATGTAGCCGTCGAGCGTGACGCCGACGTCGATCGTGATCAGGTCGCCGTCCGCGACCTCGTAGGCGCCCGGGATCCCGTGCACGACCATGTCGTTCGGCGAGATGCAGATCGCCTTCGGGTAGCCGCGGTAGCCCTGCGACGTCGGAATCCCGCCGAGCGAGCGGATGTGCTCGTCGGCGATCCTGTCGAGCTCGCCGGTCGTGATCCCGGGCTCGATCTGCTCGCCGACGTGCGCGATCGTCTCGGCGACGACGCGGCCGGCTGCCTCCATCTTCGCGATCTCCTGGGCCGACTTGCGGATGATCATCTCGCTCCCACGGTATCCAAAGCGCTCTCGACCTCTCCGAAGACTTCCTCGACGGTCCTGCCGGCGTGGAGCGGGACGAGCTTGCCGGTCGTCCGGTAGTACTCGACGACCGGTTCCGTCTGCTCGTGGTAGATCGCCAGCCGGCGCGCGATCGACTCGGGCGTGTCGTCGGTCCGGCCCTCCTCGTGCGCGCGGCCGAGCGCCCGCGTCCTCGCCGTCGCGTCGTCGAGGTCGAAGAAGAAGATCACGTCCAGCCCGCGGCCGATCTCGCGCAGCATCTCGTCGAGCGCCTCGGCCTGCGCGAGGTTGCGCGGGAAGCCGTCGAGGATGAACCCGTGCTGCGCATCCTCCTCGGCGAGCCGCTCGCGGATCATCCGGATCGTGATCTCGTCGGGAACGAGGTCGCCGCGCTCCATGATCGCGTTGATCTCGCGACCGAGCGCCGACGCGTCGTCGAGCGCGCGGAACATGTCCCCGGTCGAGACGTGCGGGATCTCGTGCTCGCCCGAGATGCGCTTCGCCTGCGTTCCCTTCCCCGACCCCTGCGGGCCGAGCACCAGGACGTTCACAGGTGGCCTGCCTGGTGACGTTGGCGCGCCGCTGGTGTTCGCAAAGCGAGCAGGGCTAGGACGCAGGGAGCGTCCATACCGACGAGGTATGGACGCGACTGAGGACGACGCCATGCGAAGTCTTTGCGGACGCCAGCGGCCCGGAGGACGTTGCCAGGCAGGCCACCTACTTCAGGAAGCCTTCGTAGGAGCGCATCATCATCTGCGACTCCATCTGTCTCATCGTGTCGAGCGCAACGCCGACCGCGATCAGCACCGAGGTGCCGCCGAGCGCGCCGGCGGTCGCCTGCGAGAAGCCGCCGTAGCGAATGAAGAGCGTCGGCAGCGTCGCGACGAGTGCCAGGTAGATCGCGCCGGGCAGTGTCAGGCGCGTGAGGACGCGGTCGAGATACTGCGCGGTCGGCGGCCCCGGGCGGATGCCGGGGATGTAGCCGCCGTAGCGGCGCAGGTTGTCGGCCTGGTCGACCGGGTTGAACTGGACCGCGGTGTAGAAGTAGGTGAAGATCACGATCAGGACGCCCTGCAGGAGCATGTAGGGGATGTTCGTGGGCAGGAAGTACTTGTTCACGAACTCCTGCGTCTGCGGGAAGTACTGACCGATCGTGGGCGGGAACGCCATCACCGCGGCCGCGAAGATGACCGGGATGACGCCGGCCATGTTCACGCGCAGCGGCATGTAGGTCGAGCCGCCCGCGGTCATGCGGCGGCCGACCATCCGCTTCGCGTACTGGATCGGGATCCGCCGCTGGCCTTCCTGGATGAAGACGATCGCGGCGATGATCGAGAGCGCGATCAGCGGGAAGAAGAGCTTCTCCATCGGGCCGCCGTTCCACCAGGCGGCGATCCCGATCGGGGCGCCGACGAGGATCGAGGCGAAGATCAGGAGCGAGATGCCGTTGCCGATCCCGCGCTTCGTGATCAGCTCGCCCATCCACATCAGCAGCACGCAGCCGACGGTGATCGACAGGATGATCAGTGTCAGCCGGCCGACGTCCGCGTCGAGCGCGCCCTGGCGCTTGAAGAGGAACGCATAGCCTGTCGCCTGCGCCGCGGCGAGCACGACGGTGAGGTAGCGCGTGTACTGGTTGATCTTGGCGTAGCCCGACTCACCCTCCTTCTGCAGCTCGGCGAGCTTGGGGATCACCACCGTCATCAGCTGGAGGATGATCGAGGCGGTGATGTACGGCATGATCCCGAGCGCGAAGATCGAGAACTGCGAGAGCGCGCCGCCCGAGAAGAGGTTGAGCAGGCCGAGGATCGTGCCGCCCTGTCCCTCGAAGTAGCTCTTGATCGTCTCCGAGTCGACGCCCGGTGCGGGAATCCACGAGCCGAGGCGGTAGATCGCGAGGATCATTGCCGTGAAGAGGACGCGGTGCCGGAGCTCCGGAACGCGCCATGCGTTGGCGAGCCAGCTGAACACTCGCCCCTACTCCTCCTCGGCGGCGGGAGCCTCGTCCGCGGTCTCGGCGACCTCGGGCTCCTCCGCAGCGACCGGCTTCGGCTTCGCCTTGCTCTTCTTCTTGCGCGGGTCCTTCGGCTCCTTGAGCGCGGTCGCGCTGCCGCCTGCGGCCGTGATCTTCTCCCGGGCGCTGGCGGAGAAAGCGTGCGCGGTGACCGCGAGCTTCTTCTTCAGCTCGCCGGTGCCGAGGATCTTGACGTCGGCCTTCGTGTTCTTGAGCAGGCCCTTCTCGACGAGTGCCTCGACGTTGACGGTGTCCCCGTCCTCGAAGACGCGGTCGAGGTCGCGCAGGTTGATCGGCTGCGAGTACGTCCGGAACGGGCCGATCGGCATCGCGTCGGCCGACGTGTTACCGCGCAGCTTCGGCATCCGCATGTCGATCGGCATCTGGCCGCCCTCGAAGCCGGCCGGCATCTTCTTCGAGCCCGCGCGAGACTTCTGGCCCTTGATCCCGCGGCCGGAGTAGCGTCCCTTGCCCGAGCCCAGGCCACGGCCGACGCGCTTGCGATCCTTGCGCGACTGGGCAGGCTTGAGTGTCGAGAGGTTCAGCTCGTCGGCCATCAGTTGCCCTCCACCCGGACCAGGTGGGCGACCTTTCTCAGCTTACCCTGGAGCTCCGGCGAGTCCTTGATCTCGTTCGTCTGGCCGATCCGGCCGAGCCCGAGCGAGCGGAGCGTGCCCCGGTTCGCCGGATTCTGGCCGATCGCGCTCTTCACCTGCGTCAGCTTCACGACGCGGTCTCCTCGACCTCGGTCGTCGCCTCGACGGTCTCGGGCGCGGGAACGGCGGGCGCCTCCTCGGCGACGGGCGCCTCCTTGGCGGGCGCGCGGTAGGGCAGCACCTCGGTGATCGTCTTGCCGCGCATCTTCGCGACGTCCTCGGGGCGCCGGAGGTTCTGCAGGCCCTGCACGGTGGCCTTGGCCATGTTGATCGGGTTGGTCGTGCCGAGGCTCTTCGCGAGCACGTCGCGGATCCCGGCGAGCTCGAGCACCGCGCGGACGCCGCCGCCGGCGATGACGCCGGTTCCCTCCGAGGCAGGCCGGATGAAGACGCGGGCCGCGCCGAACACACCGAGGATCTCGTGGGTGACGGTGGTGCCGTGCTTGGGCACGGTGAAGAGGTTCTTCTTCGCGTCGTCGACGGCCTTCGAGATCGCCAGCGGCACCTCGCGGGCCTTGCCGTAGCCGACGCCGACGCGGTCGACCTCGTCGCCGATCACGACCAGCGCGGTGAACGAGAAGCGCCGGCCGCCCTTGACGACCTTGGCGACACGGTTGATCTCGATCACGCGCTCCTTGAGCTCGCGAACTTCCTCGCGGGCGATCACTTCACGCTCGACGAGTACGTGCTCTAAAACTTCAGTCCTCCCTCACGCGCGCCCTCGGCGAGCGCCTTGACGCGTCCGTGGTACAGGTAGCCGCCGCGGTCGAACACGACGGTCTCGATCCCGGCCTTCTTGGCGGCGTCGGCGACGGCCTTGCCGACCGCCTCGGCCTGCTCGATCCGGTTGCCCTTGAACGACTTCGCGAGCCCGAGCCAGCTCGCGCCGGCGAGCGTGCGGCCGCTCTCGTCGTCGATCAGCTGGGCGAAGATGCCCTTGTTCGAGCGGAAGACCGCGAGGCGCGGCCGCTCGGCCGTGCCGGCGACCTTGCCGCGAATCCGGCGGTGCCGCCGCTCGCGCGCCTGGCGCGTCGTCAGCGTGCTCATGCCCGCTTCCGACCTTCCGGCGGATGTACTCGTCCCGATAGCGGATCCCCTTGCCCTTGTACGGCTCCGGCGGGCGCACGTGGCGCACCTCGGCGGCGGTCTGGCCGACCTGCTGCTTGTCGGTGCCCTTGACGATCACCTGGGTCGGCGCGGGCACCTCGAAGGCGATCCCGGCCGGGGGCTCGATCACGACCGAGTGCGAGAAGCCGACGTTGAGCTCGAGGTCCGGGCCGCGCAGCGAGGCGCGGTAGCCGACACCCTGGATCTCGAGGTGCTTCTCGAAGCCCTTGGTGACGCCCTCGACCATGTTCGCGATCAGCGTCCGCGTGAGCCCGTGCAGCGCCCGGTCGTCGCCGCGCTCGGTGGGGCGCGTGACGGTGAGCTGGCCGTCGCCCTGCTCGATCTTCATCCGCTGCGGCACGACCTGCGAGAGCTCGCCGAGCGGCCCGTTCACCTGAACGCGCCCAGGGGAGATCGCCACGTTGACCGTGCTCGGGA
>CAVTSN010000022.1:0-42674 GCA_963737455.1 uncultured Gaiellaceae bacterium
CAACGTCCCCGGGATCGACCGCGCGATCACGGCCAGCTTCGGCGTCGCCTCGTTCCCGAGCGACACACCGGACGGCGACATGCTCGTGCGGATGGCCGACCGTGCCCTCTACGCGGCGAAGGCGCTCGGACGCAATTGCGTCGTCACCTCGGCCGAGCTCCTGGCCCGGTCCGCGGGCTAGGCGGCAGGAGCCGGCGCCGTGCCGGCCGGCTCGTCGAGCGACGTCCGCTCGACCTGGCGCGTCTCGTACGCCTCGAGGACGTCGTCCTCCTTGACGTCGTTGAAGCCCTCGAGCAGGATCCCGCACTCGAAGCCCTCGGCGACCTCGCGCGCGTCCTCCTTGAACCGCTTCAGCTGCGCGATCGTGGTGTCGTAGATGACGGTGCCGTCGCGGACGACGCGCACCTGCGAGTTTCGGCGGACGACGCCCGACGTGACCATGCAGCCGGCAATCGTGCCGAGCCGCGAGACCTTGAAGAGCGCCCGCACCTCGGCCTCGCCGATGATCTCCTCGGTCTGGACGGCGGAGAGCATGCCGACGAGTGCCTGCTCGATGTCCTCGGTCAGCTGGTAGATGACGCGGTAGGTGCGGATGTCGACGCCCTCGCGCTCGGCGAGTGCCCGCGCCTCGGCGTTCGGCCGCACGTTGAAGCCGACGACGAGCGCGTTCGAGGTGGCGGCGAGCATGATGTCGCCCTCGGTGATCGGGCCGACGCCCTGGTGGATGACGTTGACGCGCACCTCGGGATGCTCGATCTTCGCGAGCTCGGAGACCGCCGCCTCGACCGAGCCGCCGACGTCGCCCTTGAGGATCAGGTTCAGGTCCTGGACGGCGCCTTCCTGCAGCTGCGAGAACAGCGTCTCGAGCGAGACACCGCCCTTCGAGCGCTGCGCGAGCTGCTCCGTGCGGAGCCGCTGGCCGCGCCGCTGCGCGAGCGTTCGCGCCTCGCGCTCGTCCTCGACCACGCGCGCGAACTCGCCCGCGGGCGGCGGCGCGTTGAAGCCGAGGATCTCGACCGGTGTGCCCGGCCTGGCCTCCTTGACCTTCTCGCCGCGGTAGTCGTGCAGCGCGCGCACCTTGCCGTGCGCGTCGCCCGCGACGATCGCGTCGCCGACGCGGAGCGTGCCGCGGTGGACGAGCATCGTCGCGACGGGGCCGCGGCCGACGTCGAGGCGCGACTCGATGATCGGCCCAGACGCCTCGGCGTTCGGGTTCGCCGTCAGCTCGAGCTCGGCGTCCGCGACGAGCAGCACCTTCTCGAGCAGGTCGTCGAGGTTCGTCTTCTGCTTCGCGGAGACGTTCGAGAACTGCACCGTCCCGCCCCAGTCCTCGGGCTGCAGGCCCTCGGCGGCGAGGTCGGCCTTGACCCGGTCGGGATTCGCGTCCGGCATGTCCATCTTGTTGACCGCGACCACGATCGGCACGTCGGCCGCGCGGGCGTGGGAGATCGACTCCTTCGTCTGCGGCATGACGCTGTCGTCGGCGGCGACGACGAGGACGGCGATGTCCGTCACCTTCGCGCCGCGGGCGCGCATGGCCGTGAACGCCTCGTGGCCGGGCGTGTCGAGGAACGTGATCTTGCGGCCGCCGACGTCGGCCTGGTAGGCGCCGATGTGCTGGGTGATCCCGCCGGCCTCGGTCTCGACGACCGCGGCCTCGCGGATCGCGTCCAGCAGCGTCGTCTTGCCGTGGTCGACGTGGCCCATGATCGTGACCACCGGCGGGCGCGGCGCGAGATCCTCCTCGGCGTCCTCGAAGACCTCCGGCAGCTCCTCCTCGTCGGCGGCGTGCTTGATCGTGATCTCGCGGTTCAGCTCGGTGCCGACCAGCTCGACCTCCTCGTCGGAGAGCGACTGCGTGATCTGGACCATCTGGCCGAGGCCCATCATGATCTTGATGATCTGCGCCGCCGGGAACGCCGAGCGCCTGCGAGAGGTCGCGGACGGAGACGCCCGACGGGACGGTCGCGGGACCGGTCGGCGGAGCGACCTCCTGCTTCTCGCGCTTCGGCGCGGCGTCGGTGCGGCCGCGGGCCTGGCGCGGGTTCGGGCGGTTGTTGCCGCCCTCGATGACGACGCGGCGCTTCCGGCCGGGCGCGCCCTGGCGCGGCCGGATCGGGCGGTTCGGCTTGTTGGGTCCGTCAGCCATCAGCGTCCAATTCTAGAGGGTGTGTGAAGAGCCGCGAGAGCGCGGGGTCGACCGACACGTTCCGCCGCAGCACGCGGTTGAACGCGCGGCGCGAGACCGCGCGCTCGAAGCACGCGAGCCGCCGGCAGGTGTAGGCGCCCCGACCGGGCTCCGTGCGGCCGCTGACGAGCACTCCGGCGGGCGCCGCAAAGCGGACGAGCTCCGCCTGCGGCGCCTTGCGCCCGCAGCCTGCACAGGTGCGTTCCGGAGTCACGCAGGCGTCTCGTCCTCCTGCCGCTCGGCGGCCAGCGGCTCGTCGGCAGCCGGCTTCGGCCTCCTCGGCCACGTCCACCGGCTCGGTCGACTCCTCGACCTCGGCCTCGACCTCCGCGACCGGCTCGAGCTGCTCGGCCTCCTCGGTCGTCGCAACCTCAGCGACCTCCTCGGCGGGAACCTCCTCGCGGCTCCTGGCCGACGAGCGCCTGGTGCGCGGGCACGCCGCAGTAGCGGGTGCCGGCGAGCGAGGCGTTCGGGCAGCGCTTGCCGTTCGAGAGGATCGCGGCGCAGCGGCCGGAGAAGTCGCCGGCCTCGCCGTCGCCCTCGCCGGCGCCTGCGAACGCCGCCTCGGCCTCGGCCTGGGCGAACTCCTCGTCGGACTGGATGTCGACCTTCCAGCCGGTCAGGCGCGCGGCGAGGCGGGCGTTCAGGCCCTCCTTGCCGATCGCCAGCGCCAGCTGGTCGTTCGGGACGACGACCGTCGCCTCCTTGGTCTCGTCGTCGATGTAGACCTCGCGCACGCGTGCGGGCGAGAGCGCCTTCGCGACGAACCGGGCCGGCTCCGTGTTCCACGGGATGATGTCGATCTTCTCGCCGCGGAGCTCGGAGACGACCATGCGGACGCGCGAACCGCGCGGGCCGACGCAGGCGCCGACCGGGTCGACGCCCTGGGCGTGCGACTCGACGGCGATCTTGGCGCGGTAGCCGGGCTCGCGGGCGACGCCGCGGATCTCGACGAGGCCGTCGGCGATCTCCGGCACCTCGAGCTCGAAGAGCGTCTTGATCAGCTCGGGATCGCGGCGCGAGAGGATCACCTGCGGGCCCTTCGTGCCCGAGCGGACCTCGGTGATGACGGCCTTGATCCGCGAGCCCTGCTCGTAGCGCTCGCCGTCGACCTGCTCCGAGCGCGGCAGCAGCGCCTCGACCTTGCCGAGGTCGACGAGCACGTTGTTGCGGTCGCCCGCCTGCTGGACGATGCCGGTGACGACCTCGCCCTGGCGGTCGATGTACTCCTCGTACATCATCGCGCGCTCGGCCTCGCGGATCCGTTGCTGGATCACCTGCTTGGCCGTCATCGCGGCGATGCGGCCGAAGTCGTGCGGGGTCACGTCGGAGCGCGCGATCAGCTCCTCGGGTACCTGGTCCCAGTCGAGCTCGAGCTCGTCCTGGTTGATCAGGGTGTGCTGCTTCTCCCCCGTCTCCTCCTCGAGCCGCTCGAGCTCGTCGATCTTCGCCTCCATCGCCTCGTCGAGCAGCCGCGCCTCGAGATCCTCGGGGATGTCGATCGCAAAGACGCGGAACTCCCCCTCCTCGTCGAGCTCGACGGCGGCGTGACGGGCCGCGCCCGGCGTCTTCTTGTAGGCGGCCAGGAGCGCGTCCTCCAGCGCGTGGATGACGGTGTTCTCCTCGATTCCCTTTTCGCGCTCGAGCCCGCGGATGTGCTCGATGATCTCCTGCGACATTGCTCTTCTCCTACTGCTCGTAGACCAGGTTGCCCCGGACGACCTGGTCGTACGGGATCTCGATGGTGTCGTCGCCCGACCGGACGACGACGGACTGCTGACCGGCGCTGACGATCTCGCCCTTCAGGCGCTTGCGCTCGGGGGTGCGGAGCGTCACCTGACGGCCGATCGCGTTGCGGAAGTGCTCGGGCGTGCGGACCGGGCGCTCGATCCCGGGCGAGGAGACGTCGATCGCGTACTCGCGCCGGTACTCGCGCAGCACGTCGGTGACGCGCGCGCAGAGCGCGTGGTCGACACCCTCGGCGTGGTCGACGAAGACAGTGAAGCGCTCGGGGCTCGAGAGCTCGACGGCGAGCACCTCGACGCCCGGCAGAGCCGTTTCGACTTCCCGTCCGATCTCCTTCGTCAGTGTCCGCTCCTTCTCGTGCGTGGTGCTCAACGCGTTGCTCCTTCAACAAAAATGGGCGCAGCGCGCCCATTTCGTCCAGCAGGTGAAAATGGTGCGAGAAGTGTAGCAAGCACTAGGCCGATCGGCCCATTCGCCGGCCTAGGCGGAACCCAGCGCGACGACCCCGGCCACGACGAGAATCGCCCCCGCGAGACGGCCGCGCGTGACCCGCTCGCCGAGGAACGGCGCCGCGAGCGCGACGGCAAAGAGGACGCTCGTCTCGCGCACGGCGGCGACCGGCGCGGCGGGCGCGAGCCGGAGCGCTGCGAGCACGAGGACGTAGGCGAGGAAGCCGCCGCAGCCGGCGAGGACGGCGCGCGCGCTCCACTCCGCCCGCAGGCGCTCGCGGCCGCTCAGGAGCGCCGCGCCGACAGCGGCCGGCAGGAGCGCCAGCAGCAGGTAGGGGACCGGGTTCGCATCCTGGATCCCCTCCGCATCGACGAGCGTGTACGCCGCGATCTGGGCGGCGATCACGAGCCCGAGCACGACGCCGAGCCGGTCGCCGCCGCGCAGCCCGCGCACGAGCACGACGCCCAGCGCGACCGCGAGGACGCCGAGCACCTCGACCCGCGTCGGCGCGTAGCCGGTCGCGACGGCGCCGAGGAGCACGAGCACCGGAGCGCCGCCGCGCGCGAGCGGGTAGACGAGCGAGAGCTCGGCGCGCTGATAGGCGGCGGTCAGCGTCAGGAAGTAGACGAGCTCGAGCACGCCAGAGGCGACGAGCCAGGGGATCGCCTCCCGCTCGATTCCCCACGTCACGACCGCGAACGGCAGCGCGACGACGAGGCTGGAGCCGAGCGCGACCGCGGTCGCGGCGAGCACGTCGCGCGATCCTGCGAGCAGGAGGTTCCAGGCCGCGTGCAGGACCGCCGCGCCGAGCGCCAGCCCGAGGGCGGCGCTACTCAACGTCGACGAGACGCAGGATCGTCGCGACGACGTCGTCCAGCGGCGCGGTCGTCCGCACCTCGTGATCGGCCGCCCGGCGCAGCAGCGGCTCGACCGTTTCGACGTCGTCGAGGAAGCGGTTGAGCTCGAGCAGCTACGTGCCGTACGGGTTGTTCGTCCTCGTTTCCAGCCGCTCGACCATCGTTCGAGCGGGGCGCTGAGGAGGACGATGTGGTCGAACTGCGGGTGGAACGTGCCCTGGTTCTCGTCGCAGCCGGCAACGAAGAGGACCTCCGCGTCCTCGGTCGCGAGCAACTCCTGGATGGCGTCCTCGCGCCACAGCTGGCGGCCGTCCGGTTGCAGGTCGCAGAACCCGTCATCCGTGTCGACGGCCTTGAAGCCGCGTCGCGCGAGCTCCTCGACGACGCTCGACTTCCCCGTCCCCGACATCCCGGTGAGCAGGACTCGCTTCACGCCGCCGCCGACGAGGCGTCGCCTTCCCTGTCGAAACCGACGATCCGATCGTGCACCACGGACGCGCTCGGCGCCCGGTCGACGTCGAGGACGATCGTCACCGGGCCGTCGTTGACGAGCGCAACGTCCATCCGCGCGCCGAAGACGCCGGTCTCGACGCCGAGGCCGAGTTCGCGAAGCGCGACGCAGAAGCGCTCGTAGAGCGCGCTCCGCCTCCTCCGGCTCGGCAGCGCCGGTGAAACTCGGCCGGTTGCCCTTGGCGCGTGTCGGCGATGAGGGTGAACTGGCTGACCGCAAGGACGGCGCCGCCCGTGTCGAGGACGGAGCGGTCGAAACGGCCGTCGTCGTTCTCGAAGATCCGCAGGCGCGCGACCTTCCCCGCCAGCCGCTCTGCTTCGGCTTCGCCGTCGCCGGCCGCGACACCGACGAGCACGAGCAGCCCGGCGCCGATCTCGCCGGCGACCCGCTCCTCGACGCGCACGGACGCGCGCGTGACCCGCTGAATCACGACCCTCATGTCGACCCGCACTATGGCCGATAGACAAACCGTGGAAGCTGCGGCGATTCCGACGTCCCCGTCTGCGGACCCGTACGGCCGGCCCGAGGGCCGGCAGCAGCTCGGCGCACTGCTCATGCGCGACGGCGTCATCACCGCCGAGCAGCTCGCAGCCGCGCTCGCGCAGAAGGAAGCCGAAGGCGGCCGGCTCGGCGAGATCCTGCTCCGCTACAACGTCACCACCGGCTCCGCGATCGCGCGGGCCCTGGCCGAGCAGCACGGCTTCGAGTTCGTCGAGCTCAGCCGCATCGACCTCGTCTCGTCGGCGACGAGCCTGCTGCCGGAGAACGTCGCCCGACGGCTCTCGGCGCTGCCGATCGCCTTCGACGAGGACGGCACCGTGATCGTCGCGGTCACCGATCCGACCGACGTGATGGCGTCGGACGACCTGCGCCTCGCGCTCGGCCTGCAGATCCGCTTCGTCGTCGTCTCGGTCTCCGACCTGGCGCGCACGCTCGACCGGTGCTTCCGCGCCAACGTCGCCGTCGAGATGGAGTCGGACGTGGTCGAGGAGGAAGAGGAGCCGGTCGAGGACATCACCGAGGGCGACGTCACCGACGCGCCCGCGATCAAGCTGACGAACCAGATCATCGCGAACGCGATCGCCGAGGGCGCCTCGGACATCCACTTCGAGCCGCAGCCGCAGGCGATGATCGTGCGCGCGCGCATCGACGGCGTCATGCGCGAGGTCGCGGAGGTGCCGACCGGGCTGATGCCGGCGGTCACGAGCCGCCTCAAGATCATGGGCGAGCTCGACATCGCCGACCGCCGCACCGCCCAGGACGGCCGCGTCTCGATCCGCTACGACGGCCACCCGATCGACCTCCGGATCGCGGTCCTGCCGACGACGTTCGGCGAGAAGGTCGTGCTCAGGATCCTCCACCGCGCCTCGGGACGGCTCTCGATCTCCGATCTCGGCATGCATCCGGACGCCGAGGCGGTGTTGATGCGGGCGCTGAAGCAGCCCTACGGCGCCGTCCTCACCGTCGGCCCGACGGGCTCGGGCAAGACCACGACGCTCTACGCGGCGCTCGAGTTCCTGAACGACCACGAGCGCTCGCTCGCGACGATCGAGGATCCGGTCGAGAACCAGATCCCGGGCATCACCCAGGTCGAGGTGAACGTCCGCGCCGGTCTCACCTTCGCGAGCGGCCTGCGGACGATGCTCCGCTCCGACCCCGACGTCGTCCTGATCGGCGAGGTGCGCGACGAGGAGACGGCCCGAATCGCGATCCAGGCGGCAATGACGGGCCACCTCGTGCTGACGACGCTGCACACGCACAACGCCGCCAGCTCGATCGCGAGGCTTCGCGACATGGGCGTCGACCAGTCGCTGATCGCGACCTCGATCAACTGCATCGTCGCGCAGCGGCTCGCCCGCAAGCTGTGCGTCCACTGCCGCGAGCCCTACATCCCCACCCAGGCGGAGAAGATCGCGGACGGGCTCAACGGCATCCTCCACGAGGACGAGGTCCTCTACCGCCCGCGCGGCTGCGCCGAGTGCGCAGACATGGGCTACGTCGGGCGCGTCGCGCTGTACGAGGTGATGCCGATCAGCGGCAAGATCCGGCACCTGATCGAAGCCTCGACCGAGGAGATCTTCGCCGCCGCCGTCAACGGCGGGATGATGACCCTGCGCGAGGACGGGATCCGCCTCTGCCGCGCCGGCGTCTCCTCGCTCGAGGAGATCCACCGGGTCACCGGCGACCGCCTGATGTAGCGGCGGCTAGCCCGGCTCGTTCTCGGGCGCGTCGTCGAGCTGCATGATCCGCTCGGCGTAGTGCTCGCTCGACGGCGACAGCGAGCTCGCAAGCTTGTAGTGCCCGTTCGCCTCGGCGTCGCGGCCCTGCTTCTCGAGCGCGCGGCCGAGCGCGTAGTGGGCATAGTCGTCGGTCGGCGAGAGCTCGAGCACCTCCCGGAACTCGGCCTCCGCCTCCTGCCAGCGCTGGATCCGGAAGTAGGCGATCCCGAGCGCCTCCCGGATCGACGCCTTCGCCGGCTCGAGCTTCTTCGCCTTTTCGAGCGCGACCGTCGCCTGGGCCGCCATCCCGTCCTTGAGGAGCGCCTTGCCCTGCTGGAAGTGGTCGTACGCGTCGGTCACAGGCTTCTAAGGTAGGCGAAGTTCTGTTCGGCGAGATCGAACGGCGTCGTCAAGCCTCGCGTCGGCCCGACCTCGACTCCCAGGATCTCCTCTCCCGCGTCGATCGCCTGCTGAAACGCAGTCGAGAGCTCGAACGGCGGCGCGCCGGGCAGGGCGTCGATCCGGCGCGCGACGGCCGCGCCGGCGGCCCAGAGCGGCATCGCGAGGACGCCGTCACCGAGCACCCGCCGGACCAGGCCGTCGGCCAGCTCGACCGTGCCGGGCCGGGGCTGGACGGCGAGCGCGCCCGCCGCCCCGGACGCGGTGAACGCGCGGGCGAAGCGGCCGATGTCGCCGGGCGTGAAGACGGTGTCGGCCCCGAGGACGAGATAGGGCGCCGCCGCGCCCGCGGCGGCGACGGCGTGGGCGGAGCCGTCCGGTGAGCTCTGGCGCGCGTAGGCGACGTCGAGCCCGAAGCCGCTCCCGTCGCCGACGAGCCGCTCCACCTGCTCGGCGAGATGGCCGGTCACGACCGTCGCCCGCGGAACGCCTGCGTCGGCGAGCTCTCGGAGGAGCCGTGCGAGCACGGGCGTGCCGTCGATCGGCAGCACGGGCTTGGCGTAGCGCTCGGTCAGCGGCCGGAGCCTCGTGCCGAGGCCGGCCGCGATCACGACGGCGCCGATCACGTCCGCAGCGAGCGCAGCGCGAGCATGCCGCGCAGGCGCGCGGTCCGGGAGAGCGAGTGGCGGAGCGCGCGCAGGAGGCCGCGGAGCTCGCGGCGTGCGTTCGTCGCCGCGTCGGCGCTCGCCTCCGGCGGCCCGTACCGCGCCGCGGCGAGAGCGCGGGCGAACGAGCGGCCGTCGGCGCCGTACTCCGCCCGCACGAGCTCGTGCAGCTCCTCCGGGGTCGCACTGACCCCGACCGTGACCCCCTGGTCGGCGAGGAAGTCGACGAGCTCGCGTCGGGCGGCGCCGGCCAGCCGCCGCGGGTCGCGCGTGACGTACCGGCTGCGCCGCCGGACGAGCTTGGCGAGGCCGAGCGCGACGACGGCCGCGAGAGCGAGCAGGACGAGCAGCCACAGCGTGCTCCGACCCCGACCCTCCTCGGCGGCGCGGCGCGCGGCCTCGGCCTGCTCCGCGAGCCGTTCCTTCTGCTCGAGCAGGCGCAGCTGATCGACGCCGCCGCCGTCGACCCGGGTCGCGCCGCCGAGGAATCCGTCCGCGGCGTCGCCGGCGTTGAATCCGGTCGAGGAAGCGCTGTAGCGGGCCGCGAGCGAGCCGCGGCCCGGGGTCGGGTCGAAGGGCAGCCAGCCGTAGCCGGGGAACCAGACTTCGACCCACGCATGCGCGTTGTGGTCGGTCACCGTCCAGCTGCCGTCCTCGTAGGTGCCGCTGGTGAACCCGGCGGCGACGCGCGCCGGGATGCCGAGCATCCGCAGCATCAGCGCCATCGCGCCGGCGAAGTGCTGGCAGTAGCCGCGCTTGCCGTCGGCGACGAAGTGCGCGAGCGGCGGCAGCCCGTCGCTCGTCGGCGGCGTCTCGTCGTAGGCGAAGCCGCCGGTCGAGCGGAGCCAGGTCTCGATCGCGACGACGGCGCCGTACGGCGTCCGGGCGTCCGCCCGCAGCCGCTGCGCCTGCTCCCACATCGCCTCGTACGGCCAGAGCGCGATGTAGCGCTCGTCTGCGAAGAGGCTGTCGACGAGCCGGTCGCGGCCGGGAACGCCGAACGCGTCGACCCGGGTGCGGCCGATGTCGAGGAAGCGGTCGAGCGCCGGCGGATACTCGGCCTCGAGCACTGCCAGCTCCGCCGGGCCCGGCCGCGGCGCGTAGCTGTAGGCGGTGTAGCTCTGCCCCCGCCGGAGGCCGTTGGAGACGCGGACGAGGCCGTCCGAGAGCCGGAAGACGCCGCCGAAGCTGGGCGCATCGAGCGCGACCGGCTGCGCTGCCGCGACGATGTGGGTGTCGCGGAGCGCGACGATCTCGACGTCCTGGCGGACCCAGGTGCGCCGGTTGAGCGAGCGCACCGGCAGGAGCGGGTCGTTCGGGAGCCTGCCGACCGCAGGCCCGGTCGAGAGCGGCGTCGGATTCTCGAGCCAGCGATCCGAGTCGAACTGGTCGAGCGTCGTCGCGCGCCAGTAGAGCCCGCGCTTCGGCCCCGTGATCCGGAGGACCGTCGTCTTCTTCTTCGCGAACTCGATCCCGCCGTAGGTGCCCTCCCAGACGTAGCTGACCGAGACGGGCACACCGACGCCGCCGGGGCTCCACCGCTCCCAGGCGAGGACGCCCTCCTTGGCGACAGCCGGGGAGGTCGATGCGCCGGCGGCGAGCACGACGAGGACCGCGCCCGCGACGAGCGCCGGCACCGGCCGTGTCGTCCGCATGCCTGCGAGCACCCAGAGCGCGGCGGCAAGGATGATCGCGCCGTAGGCGATGCTGCGCGAGGCATAGAGCGCGGCGGGCCAGCCGGCGCCGGCGATCACAGCGAGGAGTGCGGGCAGCGGCCGCCGGGCCGCGATCGACTGGGCGAGCACGAGGCAGAAGCCGAAGATCGCGAGCAGGACGACGCCGTGCATGCGCTGGTGCTCGAGGGCGCTGAAGGGCACCGAGACGTCGTAGAAGCCGCCGACGCCGTTCGCGAACCGGTCGAGCACCGGCCCGAAGAAGCCCGGCCGGTCGTCGATCGCGGGCGTGTCCAGCGCGACCCAGGCGGCGAAGAGCGCTGCGGGTGCCACCAGCACCAGCCGCAGCCAGAGCATCGGCGCCAGCGCCGGCAGCAGCGCGAGCAGCACGACCCAGAACCAGTCGGCTCCCGGCGCGCGCGTCTCCTCGAGGCGGAGCCAGCCGAGCGCGATCAGAGCGGCCGGGAAGGCGTAGACGGCGATCGTCCTACCCATGCGCGCTCCGCACTGCCGGTGCGGCGCCGAGCACCGCAGCGAGCGAGTCGCCGCGACGGAGGACGGCGACGGCGACGCCTGCGGCCTGGAGCCGGAGCAGCTCCGGCTCGACCTTCGTCGGCCGGGCCGCGAAGCTCGCGGTGTCGACCCAGACGATGCTCACCCCCTGGCCGGCGAGGGCGCGCTGCACGAGCCTGGTCGCGAGCGCGTCGGAGAGGCGTGCGGTGACCACGACCGTCTCGACCGCCCGCGACGCGGGGCCGCCCTCGCGCGAGAGCAGCTCGACCACCGGCCGGATGCCGGTCGGCTCCGCCTCGGCGAGGATCGCGAGCGCCGCGAGCCAGTCGCCGTCGAGCGACGTCACCCGGACGGTCGGCCGCGTGATCGAGTTGACGGTGAGCACCGCCCGGCGCGCGTGCGACGCGTGCGCGCGCAGGATCGAGCCGGCCGCGCGCACCTGGACGTCGAAGCTGTCCTCGACGACCGCGCTCTCGTCCGCATCGAGGACGACCGCGATCTCGTCCCGCGGCGCGTCCTCGAGCTCCTTCACCATCAGCTGGCCGCGGCGGGCGGTCGACTTCCAGTGCACCTTGCGCAGCGACTCCCCTTGCTCGTACTCGCGCACGGAGTGGAGATCGAAGCCGGATGGTCGGCGCAGCAGCAGCCGCCGCCCGTCCTGCGCGTGCGCGCCGCTCTCGGAGAAGAGGCGGTCGACGTGGACGAGGCGCGGGTAGACGAGCAGCGATCCGCGCGCATCGAGGTCGACGTCCATGCGGGCGAGACCGAACGGATCGTCGAGGGTGGCGCGCGCCTCCTCGACGACGTAGCGGCCGCGCGGCACCCGTTCGAGCACGTAGGTGCCGCGGTAGCCGGACCCGACGCGGGACATCGTCGTCACCTGGTCGCCGAAGCGGGCGATCCGCTCCGTGATCGCGAGCCCGGCGGCCGGCAGCCGCGACTCGGGCCGGACCTCGAGGCTGACCCAGACGTCGCTGCCCTCCAGCAGCGCGCCCTTGCCCGCTCGGCGGCGCAGCTGCATCGGGCCTGCGGCGAGCCAGACCCAGGCGACGGCGCCGATGGGCGCGAGCACGAGCCCCGTCGCGACCGGGTAGAGCACCTTGGCGCCGAAGAGCCAGGCGACGACGTACGTCGCCGCACCCAGCAGCAGCGTCAGCCAGCCGCGCCGGGTCATCGCCTAGACGGGTACGGGGGTCTGCTCGACGGCCTCGCCGACGATCTCCTCGGCCGTGAGCCCGGCGGAGCGCGCCTCCGGCGCGAGGATGAGCCGGTGCGCGAGCACGGGCCGCGCGATCGCCTTGACGTCGTCCGGAAGCACGTAGTCGCGGCCCTCGGCGAGGGCGCGCGCCTTCGCGACGCGGAGCAGCGCGATCCCGGAGCGCGGGCTGGCACCGAGCGCGAGCCGGGAGCTGCCGCGGGTGTGCCGGAGCAGCGCGACCACGTAGCGGTTGAGGCTCTCCTCGACGAAGAGCGAGCGTGCCTCGTCGATCGCGGCCGTGACCTCGGCGAGCGTCGCGACGGGCACGAGCGTGTCGAGGGGCGGCTCGGTCGTCTGCTCGTTCAGCATCCGCGCCTCGTCCGCGAGCTGCGGGTAGCCGAGCGAGAGCTTCATCGAGAAGCGGTCGAGCTGGGCCTCCGGCAGCGGATACGTGCCCTCGTACTCGATCGGGTTCTGGGTCGCGATCACCATGAACGGTCGGATCGAGCGTGTACGACTCGCCGTCGATCGTCACCTGGCTCTCCTGCATCGCCTCGAGCAGCGCCGCCTGCGTCTTCGGCGAGGCGCGGTTGATCTCGTCGACGAGCAGCACGTTGGCGAACACCGGGCCGGGCCGGAACTCGAACTCGTTCGTGCGCTGGTTGAAGACGTTGACGCCGGTGACGTCGGACGGGAGCAGGTCGGGCGTGAACTGGATCCGCGAGAAGTCGAGGTCGAGCGAGCGCGCCAGCGACTTGGCGAGCATCGTCTTGCCGACGCCGGGGAAGTCCTCCACGATCACGTGCCCCTCGGCGACGAGCGCGAGCACGATCAGCCGCAGCGTGTCCTCCGGCGCGTGGACGACCCGGGCCAGGTTCTCGACGAGCCGCTCGACGGTCTCGGCCGACGAGGCGACTGCGGCCGCGTCCCGCCTAGCCTCCACGCCGCTCCTCGAGCAGGCGCTCGACCTCGTCGACGATCCCGGCTGCGATCTCCACCTTCGAGGCCCGCGCGAGCCCGCGCTCGCCGGCGTGCGTCACGAGCGTCACCTCGTTGTCGGTCGCGTCGAAGCCGATGCCGGGAACGGACACGTCGTTGTAGACGACGAGATCGAGGTTCTTGTCTGTGAGCATCCGCCGCTTCCGCTCCAGCCCGCCCTCCCCCAGCTCGGCGCCGAAGCCGACAAGCACCTGGCCGTTGCGCTCCTGCTCGCCGAGCAGCGCGAGCACGTCGGTGGTCGGCTCGAGCTCCAGCATCCACGTCTCGCCGCTCTTCGCCCGCTTCCCCTCGATCTGCTCGGCAGGGCGGTAGTCGGCGACCGCGGCGGCCATGACGACGACGTCGGCGTCGCGCGAGCGGCTCCGGGTCTCGCGCTCGAGGTCGCCCGCCGTCGGCGCCTCGACCACCTCCACCCCGTCGGGCGGGGCCACGGCCAGGTTCGACGCGAGCAGCGTCACCGCCGCGCCGCGCCGCTGCGCCTCGGCGGCAACGGCGACGCCCATCCTCCCGGAGGAGCGGTTGCCGAGGAAGCGGACGGCGTCGAGCGGCTCGCGCGTGCCGCCGGCGCTGACGAGCACGCGGGCGCCGGCGAGCGGACTCTGTGCGGCGTTTCCACGTCCTCCGAGCAGCGCCTCGATCCGGCGCGCGATCTCCTCCGGCTCGGTCATGCGGCCGACGCCGACCTCGCCCTCGGCGAGCTCGCCCGGCTCAGGCCCGATCAACTCGACTCCGCGCACGCGCAGCGTCGCAGCGTTCGCCTGCGTCGCCGGGTGCTCCCACATGCGCGTGTTCATCGCGGGTGCGACGAGGATCGGCCCCCTGTGCGCGAGCGCCGCCTCGGTGAGCACGTTGTCGGCGTGCCCGTTCGCGAGCTTCGCCATCGTGTTCGCCGTCAGCGGTGCGATCACGAGCAGGTCCGCGCGCTCGAGGTGCGGGTAGGGATCGTCGCTCTGCGGCTTCCGCGCGAGCGCGAAGAAGGTCTCGGCCCGCACGAAGCGCTCCGCGCCCCGCGTCGGCAGCGGCAGCACGTCGTGGCCCGACTTGACGAGGAGCCGCAGGAGCTCGCAGGCCTTGTAGGCCGCGATGCCGCCGGTGATCCCGAGCAGGATGCGCGCCATCGCCCCATTGTGCCCTCAGAAGCATTTTCTAGGGGTTGTGGAAGCGTTGAGGCCGCGGCTGAGCGTGGTCTGACGCGTTGCGAGGTCGGCAGAGTGCCGGGCTCTGCCCGGTGCGGCGCCGACCGGTCAGGCCGGGCTCAGCGCTTGCCGTAGTCGTACTTGATCTTGCCCTGGGCGATCTCCTCCAGGGACATGGTCAAGTAGTTCTTCGAGCGCGACTCGACGAGCGGCGGCGGGGCCTCTTCGAAGCCCATGCCCTCACCGAGCTGGTGGTGGTAGTTGTTGATCTGCCGGGCGCGCTTGGCGGCGACGATGACCAGCGCATAGCGCGAGTCGACCCCACCGGCTTCCGTGTTCAGCAGTTCGTCGATGCGAGGATGGATCATGAGCCGGCCATGGTACCCGCAGCGGCGAGCTCCTGTTGAACGAGGGCCGAGAGCGCGTCGGTGGCGCGATCGACGTCGTCGTTGCGAACCATGTAACGGAAGCGGTAGGCCTGCTCGAGCTGATGGCGGGCGAGCGCGATCCGGTCGCCGATCTCGCCCGAGCTCTCGGTGGCGCGGGCACGGAGACGCCGCTCCAGCTCCGGGACGTCGGCGGCGATGAAGAGGGTGATGCTGCGGTCGACCTGCTCCTGCACCGCCATGGCGCCGTCGATCTCGAGCTCGAGCACGCAGACCCTGCCCTCGGCGGCGATCCGGTCCATCTCCGAGGCCAGCGTGCCGTAGCGGCCGCCGACGAACTCGACGTGCTCGAGGAACGCGCCCGCCTCGATCCGGGCGACGAACTCCTCCTCGCTGAGGAACCAGTACTCGCGGCCGTTGGTCTCGCTCGCCCGTTGCGGGCGGGTCGTGGCGGACACGGCCACCTCGAGCTCCGGATGCCGTTCGACGAGCCGCTTGATCAGCGTCCCCTTCCCGGCCCCGCTCGGGCCGGTGATCACGAAGACGGGCAGCGGCCTAGTGCCTCGCGTGGTCACGTTGCCACGCCGCGGGCGTCCCCGGAGCGAGTGAGACAAGGACGCAGGGAGCGGCCGTGCTGGTAGCACGGGCGCGACCGAGGACGCGGGATCGCGAAGTCTTCGGGGGCGTCCGCGGCATGGAGGACGTGGCCGCGCGGGGCACTAACGGTTGAAGAGGCCAATGAGCTCCGCGCGCTGCCGCTCGGAGAGACCGCCCACCGTCTTCGACTGGCTGATCCGGCACTGGTTCAGGAGCCGGGCCGCCTTCACGCGCCCGAACTTGGGCACGGCCATCAGCATGTCGAACACCTTCGCGGTCGAGACGTACTCGGGCGGGTCGAGCAGGATCCCCTCGATCTGGACCCGTCCGTCCTTGAGATCCTTCTTCAGCTGAGCACGCCGGACTCGGATGTCGTTGGCCCGCTTGAGCGCTTCCATCCTCTGATCCAGCGACCGCAGCGGGGCTTGGGCTTGCGTCTTCGACGACACCATGAGCGCGGGATACTAGCAGCCTTGCAGAGTCGGTCAAGCAGTCACTTTCGGCCTGTTTCCAGGCACTTTTTGCATCCCGTTGTCCGATCTGGATACGCTCATTTGCAGGGACGAATGGGCTTGGCCGCGTGCGTCCAGGGGATGTCCGAGGTCCCGCGCGGCGACCTCGGCGGCGAGCTCGGCGCGGATCCGGGCGGGTGCGCCGGGGTCGGAGAAGAGGATCGTGCCGAGCGCGACGGCGCTCGCACCAGCCGCGATCAGCTCGAGCGCGTCGAGCCCGGAGGAGACGCCGCCCATGCCGACGATCGGGAGCTCGACGGCCGCCGCACACGCGTAGACGGCGGCCAGCGCGACCGGCTTCAGCGCCGGCCCGGAGTAGCCGCCGGTGCCGCGGGCGAGCGTCGGCCGCAACGTGCCGGGGTCGAGCGCGAGCCCGCGCAGGGTGTTGACGAGCGAGAGCCCATCCGCCCCGGCCGCCGCCACAGCGCGCGCCGCTTCGGCGATGTCCCAGGCTGCGGGCGACAGCTTCGCGTAGAGCGGCAGCCGGGTGGCTGCACGGCACGCAGCGACGATCGCGGCGGCGCTCTCGGGCGCCTCGTCGACGTTCGGGCAGGAGAGGTTGAGCTCGATCGCGGCGACGTCCTCGAGCGCCGCGCACGTCTCGGCGTACTCGGCGGCGGAGAAGCCGCCGACGGAGACCCAGAGCGGGCGGCCGAGCTCGCGCAGGCGCGGCAGCGTCTCGGCGAGGAAGCGCTCGCGGCCGGGATTCGCGAGGCCGATCGCGTTCAGCATCCCCGCGTCCGTCTCCGCGATCCGAACGGCCGGATTGCCGTCGCGCGGCTCGGGGGTGATCGTCTTCGTCACGAACGCGTCCAGCGAGCGCGCCACCTCGGGGGCGGTGAGCGCGTCCAGGCACCCCGAAGCGTTAAGCAGCACAGAGCACCGGTCCTTCGACGCACAGGCGCTTCAGCTCGCCGTCGATCTCGACCGCGCAGCCGTAGCAGGCGCCGTAACCGCACGCCATCGGCGCCTCCCACGCGAGCTGGGCGTCCGGGACGAGCGCGCGCAGGGCGGCGAGCATCGGCTCGGGCCCGCACGCGAGCACGTCGTGGGCCTCCTCCGGCGAGCAGCGCAGTGACGTAGGTCGGCTCGATACAGACCTCGGCGCCCGGCAGCAGCGCCGCCGCCTCGGCGTGTAGCTCGCTGCGGAAGCCGAGCAGCGCCGGCGGCGCGCCCAGCCGCTGCGAGAGGTACGGCAGCGGCGCGATCCCGATCCCGCCGCCGACGAGGAGCGGCCGCTCGACGTCGAGATCGAAGCCGTTGCCGAGCGGCCCGAGCACGTGCAGGTGGTCGCCGGGCTCGAGCGCGCAGAGCGCCCGCGTTCCCGGCCCGATCGGATCGATCAGGAAGGCCAGCTCGCCGGGCTCGGCGAGGCAGACGCTCATCGGCCGCGGCAGCACCCGGCCGGGCGCCTCGAGCATGAAGAACTGGCCCGGGATGCCCGGGTCGAGACCGCCCCGCGCGACCCGGAGGAGCGTGTACGGGCCGACCGGCTCGGCCGCGACGACCCTACGCCGCTCGCGTCTCATGCTCGATCCGCTCCTGCAGTGAGTGTGCGATCTCCTCGCGCGCGTTCGCGATCGCGTCGACGGCGAGCCGTGCGCCGGACAGGGTCGTGATGCAGGGGACGCGGGCGGAGAGCGCGGCCTGCCTGATCAGGGCGCCGTCGCGCCGCGCCCCTGAGCCCTGCGGTGTGTTGACGACGAGGTCGCAGCGGCCGGCCCGGATCGCGTCGACGACCGCGTCACCCTTCTCGAGCGTCGCGACCTCGAGCCCGATCGCGTCGAGCACCGCCGCCGTGCCGGCGGTCGCGAGCAGGTCGAAGCCGAGTTCGGCGAGCGCCTGCGCAACCGGCGCGATCGCCGCCTTGTCGAGCTCGCGGACCGAGAGGAATGCCGTGCCGCCGGCCGGCAGCGGCCGCCCCGCAGCGCGCTCGGCCTTCGCGAAGGCGGTGGGCAGATCGGCGGCGCTCGCCATCACCTCGCCGGTCGAGCGCATCTCGGGGCCGAGCACCGGATCCGAGCCGGGGAAGCGTGCGAACGGCAGCACCGCCGCCTTCACGCTCACCAGCTCCGGACGCCGCTCTTCGGGCAGCTCGAGCTCGTGCAGTCGCTCGCCGGCGGCGAGCCGCACCGCCGCGTCGACGAGGT
The DNA here is from genome assembly GCA_963737455.1 of uncultured Gaiellaceae bacterium. Taxonomy (GTDB): domain Bacteria; phylum Actinomycetota; class Thermoleophilia; order Gaiellales; family Gaiellaceae; genus Gaiellasilicea. The sequence continues at coordinate 18,200 of CAVTSN010000022.1, forward strand.
TGACGCCCGTCGCCTTGCTCGCGAACGGCACCGTCCGCGAAGCGCGCGGGTTGACCTCGATCACGCTGACCTCGTCGCCGACGAGCGCGAGCTGAACGTTGAGCAGCCCGACGACGCCGAGGGCGGGGCCGAGCCTGCGGACGACGCGGCAGACCTCCGCGTACGCGTCCTCGTCCAGCGAGGGTGCGGGCAGGACGCAGGAGGAGTCGCCGGAGTGGATCCCCGCCTCCTCGACGTGCTCCATGACGGCACCGATGTGGACGGAAACGCCGTCGCAGAGAGCGTCGACGTCGATTTCGAGCGCGCCCTCGAGGAAGCGGTCGACGAGCACGGAGCCGGTGACGCCGGCCATCGCCGCGCGCACCTGGGCCTCGTCGTAGCAGACGCGCATCGCACGACCACCGAGCACGTAGGAGGGCCGGACGAGCACCGGGTAGCCGATCCGGTCCGCGATCTCGACGGCCGCGTCAGGCGCGTCCGCGATCCCCCACTCGGGACAGCGGACGCCGAGCTCGGCGAGCAGCCGGCCGAAGCGCTCGCGGTCCTCGGCCAGGTCGACCGCCTCGTACGGGGTTCCCAGCACCTTGAAGCCCGCGGCCTCGATCGCCCGCGCCAGCTTCAGGGGCGTCTGGCCGCCGAACTGGATCACGACGCCCTCCGGCTGCTCGCGCTCGCAGACCGCGAGCACGTGCTCCACGTCCAGCGGCTCGAAATAGAGCCGGTCGGACGTGTCGTAGTCCGTCGAGACGGTCTCGGGGTTGCAGTTGACCATGATCGCCTCGTAGCCGAGCGCCCGGAAGCTCTGCGCGGCGTGCACGCAGCAGTAGTCGAACTCGATCCCCTGACCGATCCGGTTCGGGCCGGAGCCGAGGATGACGACCCGCGGCTTGCCGCTCGCGGGCACGGGCTCGTCGGCCTCGTTCCTGGTCGAGTAGAAGTAGTTCGAGTCGGCGGCGACCTCGCCGGCGCACGAGTCGACGCGGCGGTAGACGCGCTCGCCCTGCGGCGGGCCGTCGAGGCGCAGCTGCTCGAGCTCGCGCCGGAACCAGGGGTGCAGGTCGTCGGGGAGATCGTCCAGCGCCGCCCACGGCGTCACCGCGCCGGCGTCGAGCTCGCGGCTCGACCAGGCCTTCCAGAACGCCTCCTGGAAGGTGCGGCCGATCCCCATCGCCTCGCCGACCGACTTCATCTGCGTGCCGAGCGTCGTGTCGGCGCCGGGGAACTTCTCGAACGCGAAGCGGGGGAACTTGACGACGACGTAGTCGAGCGTCGGCTCGAAGCTCGCCGGCGTCGTCTTCGTCAGGTCGTTCGGGATCTCGTCGAGCGTGTAGCCGACGGCGAGCTTGGCGGCGACCTTCGCGATCGGGTAGCCGGTCGCCTTCGACGCGAGCGCGGACGAGCGCGAGACGCGCGGGTTCATCTCGATCACGCGGATCTCGCCGGTCTCGCGGTCGCGCGCGAACTGGATGTTCGAGCCGCCGGTCTCGACGCCGACCGCGCGGATCACCGCGATCGCTGCGTCGCGGAGCTCCTGGTAGGCCTCGTCGGACAGGGTCAGCTGCGGCGCGACGGTGACCGAGTCGCCGGTGTGGACGCCCATCGGGTCGAGGTTCTCGATCGAGCAGACGATGACGACGTTGTCGTGCCGGTCGCGGATCACCTCGAGCTCGAACTCGTCCCAGCCCTTGACCGACTCCTCGACCAGCACCTGGCCGATCGGGCTCTCGCGCAGGCCGCGCTCGACCTGGCCGCGGAGCTCGGCGGACGTGGAGACGAAGCCGCCGCCGTGGCCGCCGAGCGTGAACGCGGGACGGACGACCGCAGGCACTGCGATGCCGCCGAGGTCGTCGAGGCTCGTGACGATGCGCGAGCTCGGGACGGCGAGGCCGCAGCTCTGGACCGCTTCGCGGAAGAGCTCGCGGTCCTCGGCGCGGCGGATCACGTCGACCGGCGCACCGAGCAGCTCGACACCGAGGTCCTTGAGGATGCCCGCGTCGGCGAGCTCGATCGCGAGGTTGAGCGCGGTCTGGCCGCCGAGCGTCGGCAGCAGCGCGTCGGGCCGCTCACGGCCGAGCACGTCGGCGACCCCTTCGAGGTCGAGCGGCTCGAGGTAGGTGGCGTCGGCGAAGCCGGGGTCGGTCATGATCGTCGCCGGGTTCGAGTTGACGACGATCGTGCGGAAGCCGTCCTCGCGCAGCACCTTCAGCGCCTGGCAGCCGGCGTAGTCGAACTCGCACGCCTGCCCGATCACGATCGGGCCGGAGCCGATCAGGCAGATCGACTTGAGGTCCTGCCTACGCGGCATCGCGCACCTCCTCGACCCACCGCTCGAGGATCGGCCACGCGTCGTGTGGCCCCGGGCCTGCCTCCGGGTGGAACTGCACCGAGCGCGCCCGCAGCTCAGGGAAGTCGAAGCCCTCGACCGTGCCGTCGTAGAGCGAGACGTGCGTCGCCTCGGCATCGTCGGAGGGCGCGACCGCGAAGCCGTGGTTCTGGCTCGTCACGAGCACGCGGCCGCTCCTCCGCTCGAGCACCGGATGGTTGGCGCCGCGGTGGCCGAACGGGAGCTTGTACGTCTCGTGGCCGGTCGCGAGCCCGAGCAGCTGATGGCCGAGGCAGATCCCGAGCACCGGCACGCGGCCGAGCAGCTCGCGCACGACCTGCGACCTCGTCTTTCAGCGGCTCCGGGTCGCCGGGACCGTTCGAGAGCAGGACGGCGTCGTAGTCGAAAGCAGCTCTGCGGCGTCGACGGTGTGCGGGAAAACGGTGACGTGCGCTCCGGCACCGGCGAGGCGGCGCAGGATCGAGCGCTTGCAGCCGTAGTCGAGCACGGCGACACGCAGCGAGCCGGCGTCGGAGTAGACGTAGGGCTCGGGCGTCGAGACCTGGGCGACGAGCGCCGAGCCCTCCATCGGCGGCCTCGCACGGACGGCTTCGAGCGCGGCCCCCTCGTCGACGCCACCGGCGGCCGCGACCGCGCGCATCGCGCCGCCCTCGCGGAGGCGCAGGACGAGCGAGCGCGTGTCGATTCCCGTCAGCGCGACGATCCCGTTCTCCTCCAGCCACGCCGTCCACTCGGGCCCGCGCGCCTCGCGCATCAGCACCGCCTTCGCGTGGGCACCGGTCGACTCGGCGCGGCTCGCCGCGACGCCGTAGTTGCCGACCATCGGCGCCGTGAAGCAGACGAGCTGCTCGGCGAAGCTTGGATCGGTGACGGTCTCCTGGTAGCCCGTCATCGCCGTCGTGAAGACGGCCTCGCCGAAGGCGACACCGTCCGCGCCCACCGACGTGCCGCGGAAGACGGTCCCGTCCTCGAGCGCGAGGAACGCACTCACGAGAGCCGCTCCGCGGCCTCGCGCTTCGAGACCCAGCGGCCGGTCTCGCGCCAGACCTGGGCGCGTGTGGCCGCCAGCTCGGCGTCGCGGGCCGGGTCGTCCCAGCCGTCGAACGCGGCGACCTCGGCGAGCGCGGCCTCGATCGCCTCCGGCGGCTCGAGCGCGAACAGCTCGTTCCAGGGCGGCCCGGCAAGCGGTACCGCATGCTGTTCCGCGATCGCCCGGTCGAGCACGAACCAGAACGACGGTTCGGCGTCGGGGTCGACACCGACGTGCTCGCCGCTGTTGAGGTTGAGCTCCCAGCGGTCGCTGCCCTGCGGGTAGACGACCAGCTCGAGCTTGCGCGCAGGGACGGGAACCTGTTCGACCGCCGCCGCGAGCGCATGACGCTCGTCGAGGGACAGGGAACGGCTCGTGACCGCGACCACGTCGACGTCGCTGCGGCCGTGCTCGTAACCGCCGAGCGCCGCCGAGCCGAGGAGGTAGACGGCCTCGATCGGCGCCTCCCGGCGGAGCACCTCGACCAGCCGCTCGAGGTAGGGCGCGAGCTCGCTTGGGATCCGGGTCGCGGTCATCATGCTGCGTGCACGACCCGGCCGTCTGCGACCGTCTTGAGCACGGCGCCTCGGAGCTTCCGGCCGAGCAGCCACGAGTTCGCGGAGCGGGAGCGGAAACCGCCCTCCGTCACCGTCCACTCCCGCTCGAGATCGAGCAGGACGAGGTTCGCGCGGGCGCCGACCTCGAGCTTCGGCTCGGGCAGGCCGAGCGCGCGCGCAGGGCCGCCGGACATGCGCTCGAGGAGCGTCTCCAGCGGGACGATCCCGGTCTGGACGAGATGGGTGTAGAGCGCAGCGAACGACGTCTCGAGGCCCGTGACGCCGAACGGTGCAGCCTCGAACGGCGTCTCCTTCTCCTCCCGCGAGTGCGGCGCGTGATCGGTGGCGACACACGCGATCGTGCCGTCCCGGAGTGCTTCGATCAGAGCCTGCCGGTCGTCCTCGGCGCGCAGCGGCGGGTTCATCTTCACGTTCGGGTCGAGCGAGCGGACCGCCTCGTCGGTGAGGACGAGGTGATGCGGCGTCACCTCCGCCGTCGCCTCGACGCCGCGCTCGTGCGCGTGACGGAGCGCTGCGACCGACTCCTTCGCGGACAGGTGCATCAGGTGGAGCGGCCGCGCCTCGTATCCGGCCAGCGAGAGGTCGCGCTCCACCATCGCGCTCTCGGCCAGTGACGGATACGGCGCGAAGCCGAGCTCGGCGGCGACGGCCCCCTCGTGCACCTGGCCGTCGCGGGACAGCGTCGGCTCCTCGCAGTGGAGCGCGAGCGTGCGCCCGGTGACGGCGCCGTACTGGAGCGCCCGGCGCATCAGCCCGGCTGAGGTGACCGGACGGCCGTCGTCGGTGAAGGCTGCGGCGCCCGCCTCGGCGAGCTCCCCCATCTCGGTCAGCTCCTCGCCGCCGAGCCGCTTCGAGATCGCGGCCATGAAGCCGGTCGGAATCACGGCCTCGCGCCTCGCGGTCTCCACGAGCGAGCCGAGCACGGCCGCCGAGTCGACGACCGGGTCCGTATTCGGCATGGCCAGGATCGCGCAGTAGCCGCCGGCGGCCGCAGCGGCGGTGCCGGAGGCGATCGTCTCCTCGTCCTCTCGTCCCGGTGAGCGCAGGTGGACGTGCGGGTCGACGAAGGCGGGTGCGAGCACGTGCGCGGTCGCCGCCGCGGGCGCGATCGCCGAGATGACGCCGTCGCTGACCGTGACCGCGACGCTTTCCCCGCCTGCGAGCCGGCCCTCGAGGACGAGGCTGTCGGAGCGGCCGTTGCGGCAGAAGAGGGTGCTCATGCGACGGCCGCCCGCTCGCGCACGGGACTGTCCGAGGCGAGCAGGTCGTGGAGCACCGCCATCCGCACCGCGACCCCGGCGCGCACCTGCTCGAGGATCAGCGAGTCGGGCGAGTCGGCGACACGCCCGTCGATCTCGACGCCGCGGTTGATCGGGCCCGGGTGCATCACCTTCTGCCCCGGCCGGACGCGCTCGGGCGTCACGCCCCACCGTGCCGCGTACTCGCGCAGGCTCGGCACGAACGCAGACTCCATCCGCTCCCGCTGCATCCGGAGGACGTAGACGACGTCCGCGGCTCCGATCGCGCCGATGTCCGAAGCTGTCTCGCAGCCCATCGCCTCGATCCCGTGCGGGATCAGCGTCGGCGGGCCGACGAGGGTCGTGTTGGCGCCGACGAGCGCAAGCGCCTGGATCAGCGAGCGGGCGACGCGGCTGTGGAGGACGTCGCCGACGATCGCGACGTGCCGGCCGTCGAGGTCGCCGAGCGCCTGCCGCATCGTGAAGAGATCGAGCAGCGCCTGCGTCGGGTGCTGGTGCTTGCCGTCGCCGGCGTTCACGACCGCGGCGCCCGAGTAGCGCGCGACGAGCGCGGGCGCGCCGATCTGCGGGTGGCGGACCACGATCGCGTGCGGGTCGTACTGCGCGAGCGTCAGGACGGTGTCCTTGAGCGACTCGCCCTTGTCGACCGAGGAGCCGGCCGCCTTCAGCGACATCACGTCCGCCGAGAGCCGCTTCGCGGCCAGCTCGAAGCTTGACGACGTCCGCGTCGAGGACTCGAAGAAGAGGCTGAGCACGAGCTTTCCCCGCAGCGCCGGCAGCTTCTCGTCCACATCCTGGAGCGCCTCGGCGGTCTCGAGGATTCGCTCGACGTCGGCGCGGGTGAGGTCGGCGATCGAGAGCAGATGCCTCATGACGTCTCCTCGGGCGCGCCGACGAGGAGGATCCGGTCGGCCCCGTCGGTCTCGGCGAGCTCGACCTGGATCCGCTCGCTCCGTGCCGTCGGCAGGTTCTTGCCGACGTAGTCGGGGCGAATCGGGAGCTCGCGATGGCCGCGGTCGACGAGGACGGCGAGCTGCACCCGGGCGGGGCGTCCCCGCTCGAACAGGGTCTCGATCGCGGCCCGGATCGTGCGGCCGGTGTAGAGGACGTCGTCGACGAGGATCACCGTCATCCCGCGGAGCTCGAAGTCGAGCGTGGTCGCGTGGACCACAGGCTGTTCACGGCCCGCAACCGCGTCGTCGCGGTGGAAGGTGATGTCGACGGCGCCGAGCTCGACCTCCTCCCCGCTCCGCTCCTCGATCAGGGCGGCGAGCCGCTCGGCGATCGGGACGCCGCGGGTGTGGATGCCGACGAGCGCGAGGCTGCCGAGGTCATCGTTGCGTTCGATGATCTCGTGGGCGATCCGCGAGAGCGTGCGCTCGAGGCCCTCCGCATCGAGAAGGACCTTGCCCAGCAGTGTCTTGACCGCATGGCGGTCGGGAAGGTGCGTGCTCATTCCCCTGTTCACTCCCGTCCTTTCCGGTCTCTCTGGACCGGGTTAAAGGGTCGAGCACGATCCTAGCGCGCGCGGCGGACGAGCCGCTAGTCCTGCGGTGTCGTCTCCTCGTCCGCGGGCGCGAGCTCGATCACGTCCTGCGCCGACTCGACCGCGTCCTCGGGCACGAGGATCTTCAGCGAGTCCGAGTCGTCGTCCGGTGTCACCTCCGACTGGATCCCAGCGTCCGCGAGCAGCGCCTGGATCTCCTCCGCCTCGGTGGCGTCGTCCGCAAGGGCGACCTGCACCATCTCGCTCATGGTCCGGAGGGTACTTCAGCCCGCGGTACCCGTGCGCCGCGCTTGACGAGCTCCGGGTTGCCCCGCTCGGGGAACGGCACCTCGATCACGTCGAAGTCGCGCGGCACGACCGTGTCCGCGAACACCGTCCGCGCCTCACGCTCGATGTCGCCGCCGCTGTAGCGGCTCGAACTGTGCGTCAGGGCCAGCAGGCGGACGCTCGCGTCCCTCGCCACGCGCGCCGCCTCGAGCGCGGTCGAGTGCTCGGTCTCGGCCGCTCGCTCGGCCTCGTCCTCGCAGAACGTCGCCTCGTGCACGAGCAGGTCGGCCCCGAAGGCGGCTTCGACGACGAGGTCGGACGGAGCCGTGTCGCCCGTGAGCGCCAGTTTCCGGCCCGGACGCGGCTCGCCCAGAACCTGCTCCGGGGCGACGGTGCGCCCGTCCGCGAGCGTCACCGCCTCGCCGTTCTGCAGGGCACCCCGCTCGCGCCCGGACGGAACCCCGAGCGCGTCGGCCGCCTCGACGTCGAAGCGCCCGGGGCGCACCTCCTCGACGAGGGCGTAGCCGATCGCGTCGCGGCCGTGGCGTGCCGGGAAGGTCCGCAGCGAGTAGCCGTCGCGTGGCAGCACGGCGTCGGCGGCGAGCTCGACCACGGCGACCTCGAAGGTGAGCCGGCCGAAGATCCGGCGCAGCGACTGGTAGAGGTCGTCGAGGCCGCGCGGCCCGTAAAGCGTCAGCGGCAGCTCGCGTCCGCGGAGGGCAAACGTCTTCAGCATCCCCGGCAGGCCGAGGAAGTGATCGGCGTGGAAGTGGGTCAGGAAGATCTCCTGCAGGTCGACGAGGCCGAGATCGGAGCGGAGCAGCTGGCGCTGCGTCCCCTCGCCGCAGTCGATCAGCAGCCGCTCGCCGCCGCGGCGCAGGAGCGTCGCCGACGGGCCGCGGCGCGCGGTCGGCATCGAGCCGGCGGTGCCGAGGAAGACGACGTCGAGATCCACGCCGCCAGTGTAGGAGGGCCAAGCCGTTCTAGAGCGCCGGTGCTACGGGAGGACGAGCACCTGGCCGGGAACGATCGTCGCCCCGCGCAGGCCGTTCCGCTCCTTGATCTCCCAGACGCCCTGGCGCGGGTCGTTGTACCCGCTCGACGCGATCGACCAGAGCGTGTCGTACGGCTGCACCACATACCGCCGCCCCGGGTCGGAGGCATCCGAGGAACGGGCGAACGCGGCCCAGAGGAAGATGCCGACCGCCGCGAGCATGAGGATTCGTCCGAACATGTGTTCGCATCATGCACGAACACGTGTTCGCTGTCAAGTCGAGTCGCGGCGGGCTGCCCGGCGGGCTCTCAGGATCGCGACCATAACGACGAGCGTGAGCGCAAGGGCGACGACGGACAGGCCGATCGAGACCCCGTCGTTGGGGACGAGCCACGCCGCGAGCAGCAGCGGCACGATGACGAGCGCAGCCTTGCGGTGATCTGTGAGCACGCTCCGACTCTAGAGCGCTGCGAGGACAGCGTCGAGCATCCGGTCGGCGCCGAAGCGCACCGGGTCGTCCGCGACCAGTCCCGTCTCCGCCTCGGCGCGGGCGATGGTTGCTCGCGAGGCATCGTCGGAGAGCTCGCGCGTGTTCAGCGCGATCGCCGCGACCCGCGCCCTGCGCGCCGGGAGCGAGATCCACTCGTGCAGCTCGACGAGCTCCGGTAGCGGCAGCAGCGGGTGACCGGGGTAGCCCTCCACCTCGGTCGCACCCGCGTGGTGGCAGAGGACGAACGCGTGCGGCGCCGACCCATGGATCAGCCCGAGCGTCACACCGGAGTAGGCCGGATGCGTGACCGCTCCCTGCCCCTCGACGAAGAGCAGCTCTCCCCCGCGCTCGTATCCCTCGACGACGAGCCGCTCGGCGGCGCCGGCGATGAAGTCCGAGACGACGGCGTCGACGGCGATCCCCCAGCCGGCGATCGCGATCCCGGTCTGACCGGTCGGGACGAAACAGGACGCGATCCCGCGGGCGGCCGCGGCCCGGTCGAGCTCGAGCGAGACGGTCATCTTCCCGATCGCGCAGTCGGAGCCGACGGTGAGCACGTTCCGCGTCGGCTGCTCGAGGTTGGCGCCGGTCGGGACGTTCAGGTCGGCGGGCGGCCGCCGCAGGTCGCGCAGGTCGACGCCGCGTTGAGCCGCGAGCTCGCTCAGCTCCTCGTCGTCGGCGAGGAACTGGTGCAGGCCGTTCTCCACGTTCAGGCCGCTCGAGACGGCGGCCCTCAGCAGCTCCCGCCACTCGGGCGGGAAGCGTCCACCCTGCGTGGCGACGCCGACGAGCGCCGTCTCCGGCTCGTAGGCGAGCGCGTCCGCGACCGTGCCGACGATCGGGACACCGCCGTGGCTCTCCCCCACCCTGGTCGAGTCGAGGATCGCGACGACGGGCCGCTGCCCGTAGGCGAGCACGCCGCGCGCGGTCTTGCCGTAGTGCGGATCGCCGGAGAAGCCCTCGGCGAGGATCAGCAGCCGCTCTCCGCGCCCCTGGCCGGCGGCGGCTCCCGCCGGGCGGAGCCCGGCTCCGCCGTCGCCTCCGTCCTCCGGCGGCACAGAGCTCTCCGGGCCCGTATTACTCATACTGTTCCCTCCGGCTCTGCACCGCCGGCGGACGGCCAGGAACGCGGGCCGGCGCGCTCGACACCGAGCCCCGGCCTGTCCGAAGGCACCTGGACGCCGTCGGCGAAGGTGACGCCCGGCCACGGGTCGTCGGCGATCAGCAGGTTCCCGTCCAGGTCGACGTGGTCACAGAGCGGCGCGACGACGCAGCCGGCGGCGATCCCGAGCCCCGACTCGATCATGCACCCGAGCATGACGCCGAGCCCGAGCGCTCGTGCGGCGTGCGCCATCCGGACTGCCTCGCGGATCCCGCCCGACTTCGCCAGCTTGATGTTGATCCCGTGCGCGATCTCCGCGCAGGCGGCGACGCTGTCGAGCCGATGGCAGTCCTCGTCGACGTAGATCGGGATCGGCGAGCGCTCCTTCAGCGTCCGCCCGCCCTCGTCGCCGGCTCGGAGCGGCTGCTCGCAGTACTCGACCCCGAGCTCCTGCAGTTGCGGCAGGGCGTCGAGCGCCTCGTCGAGCGACCACCACTCGTTGACGTCGACCTGCAGCGGCAGCTCGGTGACGGCACGGACGGCACGGACGCGTTCGACGTCGAGGCCGTCGCCGCCGCCGAGCTTCAGCTTCAACCGCGTGAACCGTGAGCGCTGCCTTCTCGGCACGCCTGGCCATGTCGTCCGGGTCGCCGAGCCAGACGGTCCAGGACGTCGGCGGGCCCGTGCGCGGCAGCCCGAGCAGCTTCCAAACCGGAATCCCGAGCAGCTTCCCCTGCAGGTCGTGCAGCGCGCCGTCGAGCGCGGCGCGGGCCGCGTGCTCGCCGCGGCGGCAGGCTCTCCTCGAACTGCTCCAGCGCGAAGGGGTCGTCGCCGAGCCCGCCCGCCGCCGCCTCGAGGTACGCGAGCGCGGACTCCCCCGATTCGCCGTAGCGCTCGATCGGCGCGCCCTCGCCGAAACCGGTGACGCCGTCGTGGGTCAGCTCGACCTGGACGACGTCCTCCTCGTCGCTCGACTCGCGCGCGATCACGAACGTCTCGGCCAGGCGCAGCGTCACGATCCGGGCGCTCAGCTCCACCGGCCCAACCCTAACGTTATGAGTTGCAAGATCGTTTTGCACCACCTAACCTGCAGATCGCCGTACGACACAACGGGGGGTAGGAGATGAGGAAACTGATCGTGCTGGCCGTCGGCGCGCTCGCAGCACTGACGGTCACGGCGGCTCCGGTCGGCGCCGCCGCCGGCGCGAATCCGGCCCTGTGCACGGGCTGGGAGGCGGCCGGGACGGGGACGTTCGACAGCCTCACGTCGCTGACGACGTCCGGGAGCAGCGCCCGCAGCGGCGGCAACGTCGTCCGCGAGCCGTCGCTCAACGCCACCTACGAGGCGATGCCTGCTTCGGCGAAAGGCAAGGGCGGTGCGAAGTTCAAGGCGACGGTGCCGGTCTGGTTCCACGTCGTCACCGACGGCGCCATCGGCAACGTCACGCAGGCGCAGATCGACGAGCAGATGACCGTGCTCAACCTCGCGTTCGCCGGCTTCTACGGCGGCGCGAAGTCGGGCTTCCGCTTCGAGCTCGCCGGCGTCACTCGCACCGACAACGCCGACTGGTTCTACGGCGGCATCACCGGCTCGGGCGAGCGGCCGATGAAGCGGGCGCTCCACCGAGGCGGCTTCGAGACGCTGAACATCTATTCGACGACGGCCGATGCGTATCTCGGCTGGGCGTACCTGCCGGGCCTCCCGGACTCGAATCTCTACCTGGACGGGATCGTCTTCGACTGGGAGTCGATGGTCGGGACGTCGGACACGTATGCGGGCCGGTACGACCTCGGGATGACGCTCGTCCACGAGGCCGGACACTGGGTCAACCTCGAGCACACGTTCTTCGGGGGCTGCAACGCGAAGGGCGACTTCGTCGACGACACGCCGCCGATGAAGGTGCCGACGAGCGGCTGCCCGGAGGGCAAGGACACGTGCTCCGAGCCCGGGCTCGACCCGATCCACAACTACATGGACTACTCCTACGACTCCTGTTACGACCAGTTCACCGCGGGGCAGGTCGCCCGCGCGCAGGACGCCTGGCTCTTCTACCGGGCTCAGTAGGGACTGACGGCGGGGCGGCGAGGGCCGCCCCGCCGTGAAGTCGCACCACAAATCAAGGGGGAGGAATGAAACGACTCATCCTGCTCGCGACCGGCCTGATGGCGTTTGTCGCGATGTCGGCCGCTCCGGCGGGCGCCGGCGCCTCGGCGACGGCGGGCGCGGTCTGCATCGAGGCGAGCCAGTTCAGCAGCCTCAGCGCGCTCACCGCGTCGTCGACTGCGAGGGGCTGGAAGCGCGACGCGCCGGCCCGGCTCAACGTCGGCGACTCGAACTACGACTCGGGCCTCGCGCCCAACGTCCCGGCGGGCTTCAAGGTCACGATCCCGACGTACATCCACGTGATCACGGACGGATCGACCGGTCGCGTCACGAACACTCAGATCAGGCGGCAGATGGACGTGCTCAACCTGTCGTTCGCCGGCTTCTACGGCGGCGCGAACACGGGCATCTCGTTCGAGCTCGCGGGCGTGACGCGCACCGACAACGCCGACTGGTTCACGATGAACGACTTCGCCGACGAGGTCGCAGCGAAGTCGGCGCTTCGCCAGGGCGGCCCGAACGCGCTCAACATCTACACCGGCACGGCCGCCGGGAATCTCGGCTTCGCGTATTACCCGTCGATCCTGGGCTACCAGGGCGGCAAGTACGCGATGCTCGACGGCGCCGTCATCCACTACGGCTCGCTGCCGGGCGGCTTCATCGACAACTTCAACCTCGGCTTCACCGCGACGCACGAGGTCGGTCACTGGTTCGGCCTCGCGCACACGTTCGACCAGGGCTGCAACGGCGACGGCGACCGCGTCGACGACACGCCGGCGATGCTCGTGCCGACGAGCGGCTGCCCGGAGGGGAAGGACACCTGCGTGAAGGAAGCAGGGCTCGATCCGATCCACAACTACATGGACTACTCGGACGACCCCTGTTACAACCAGTTCACCCCGGGCCAGGCGACGCGCGCCCAGGCCCAGTACATCCACTACCGCACCGGCCGCTACTAGGCACGGCATCGAATCGCGGCGGGGACGGCTCCGGCCGTCCCCGCTACACTCACGGCTCCCCGCGCCCGTAGCTCAGGGGATAGAGCGTTCGCCTCCGGAGCGAAAGGTCGCACGTTCGAATCGTGCCGGGCGCATGCTTTTCCGTCGCATGCTTCGTCATCTGCCGAGCAGATGCCGAAGCGCGCAGACCCTGAAGGGCCGCTTCGCGGCCGGGCGGGTGATGCTGCGCGTCGCCCGATCGGGTTTTGTATGTTCGTCCACCGGTGGACCTGTACGACTGGCTCCTCTTCCTGCACGTGATCAGCGCGTTCATCGCCGTCGGTGCGCTGACGGCGCTCTGGGGGCTGATCCTCGGCACGCGCGGCGCGGCGCCACTGCTGGACCAGCGCTCCGCGATCGTCTACGGCCGCGCCGCCGGCATCCTCGTCGGCGTCGGGATGATGGGCGCGATCATCTTCGGAATCTGGCTGGCGATCGACGTCGACGCCTACCAGCTCTGGGACGGCTGGATCCTGGCGTCGCTGGTGCTCTGGGCGATCGGCGGCTGGGCGGGCGGCCAGGCCGGCCGGGCGTTCGAGAGCGGGCCGGTGCGGCAGGGCGGCGGGGGTCCGGTTCCAGACGATCAACAGCGTCGCCGTGCTGCTCATCCTCATCCTGATGATCTGGAAGCCGGGGGCCTGATGCTCGCTGCGATCCGTCCCGACTCCGTCAACCTGCCCCTCTTCATCCACGTCTTCGGGGCGATGCTGCTCGTGGGCACCCTCCTCGCCGTCACACTCGTGACCGTGCTCGGCTGGCGCTCGCCGGAGAGCGCTCCCGGCCTGTCGCGCTTCGCGCTGAAGACGCTCCTGCTCGGCGTCCTCCCCGCGTACATCCTGATGCGGATCGGCGCCCAGTGGACCGAGGCGGAGCAGGACTACCCGGAGGACTTCGATCCCGGCTGGATCGGGATCGGCTACATCACCGCCGACATTGGCGCCCTGCTGATCCTGATCTCGCTCATCCTGAGCGCGATCGGGCTGCGCAAGCTGCGCGACGGCGCGACCGGCGGTGTGCGCTTCGCGCGGATCGTCGGCGTGATCAGCATCTTGCTCCTGGCCGCCTACATCGTCGCCGTCTGGGCGATGACGGCGAAGCCCACCTAGCCGTCGCCGCGCTCAGGCCGGAGTGAGCCCCGCGAGCGCTTCGAGCAGCAGCTCGACGTCGCCCTCGTCGTTGTAGGGCGCGATCGAGACGCGCAGCAGGCTCCTCCCCTCCCACTCCCGCACGACGACCTCGATCGCGTGCTCGTCGAAGAGCCGCCGCTGCAGCTCCTCCGGCTCGTCGGTCGCAACCTCGGTCGCCCACATCTGCGGCGCCGGCGTCGGGCCGCACGGCGGCAGCCGGTCGTGGAAGGAGGCGGCGAGCAGCCGGCAGCGCTCGAGGTCGAGCGCGCCGTGCGCCTCGATCGCGGCCGGGATGGTCAGCGCCGCGGCCGGGTCGCGCGTGCCCTGCCAGCCGTGACGGTCGGCGAACGTGCGGTCGGCGCCGTAGCCCCACGAGATCACGAGCGGCTCGATCCAGCGCTGGTGCTCGGGCCGCGCCCAGAGGAATCCCGCTCCCTTCGGCGCGCAGAGCCACTTGTGGCAGTTGCCCGCGTAGATGTCGGCCCCGAGCGCCTCGAGGTCGAGCGGCAGCTGCCCGGGCACGTGGGCGCCGTCGACGATCGCGAGCACGCCCGCCGCACGCGCCGCCGAGCACATCTCCGCCACGGGCAGCACGAGCGCGGTCGGTGAGGTGATGTGGCTGACCGAGACCGCCCTCGTCCGCGGCCCGATCGCGTCGGCGAGCTCGTCCGGCTCGGCGTAGACGAGCTTCGCGCCCATGAACTCCCACGTCCGCGTGACGGCGCCGTACTCGTGCCGCGTGGTCAGCACCTCGTCGCCGGGCTCGAGCCGGAGCGACCGGATGGCGGCGTTCAATCCGGCGGTCGCGTTCGGGACGAAGACGAGATCGTCGGGACGCGCGCCGACGAACGCGGCCAGCGCGGCGCGCGACCCGGCGGTCAGCTCGTCGAAACGGCGAGCGAGGAACTCGACCGGGTTCCGCTCGAGCTCGCGCTGCAGCTCCTGGTAACGCGCGAAGACGGGCCGCGGACAGGCTCCGTAGCTGCCGTGGTTGAGGAACGTGACCCCTGGGTCGAGCAGGAAATCCAAGTCGCTACTGTCTCACGATGCTCGGCTTCCTCCGCAGCCTGAATCCACGCCTGCCGCGCTCGGTGCAGCTGCTCCAGCTGGGCGGGCTGATGAACGCGTTCGGCAACGGGCTCGTCGTCCCGTTCCTGCTCATCTACCTGCACAACGAACGCGGGATCGGGCTGGGCGTCGCAGGGCTGATCCTGGCGACGAACGCCGCCGTCAGCCTGATCGCGGGGCCGATCGGCGGAATCCTCGTCGACCGTGTCGGGGGCAAGACGATGCTGACCGCGGCGCTCGGCTTCCTCGCGGCCGGCTTCGTCGCCTACGCGTTCGTTGAGAACCCGTGGCAGGGCTTCCTCGCCAGCGCCGTCACCGGGATCGGCAACGGGCTCTTCTGGCCCGCCCAGTCGACCCTGCTCGCCGGCCTGACGACGCGGGCTCAGCGCTCGGCCACGTTCGCGATGCAACGCGTCGTGATGAACCTCGGCATCGGCCTCGGCGGCGTCGCCGGCGGCTTCATCGCCTCCGAGAGCTTCCAGGCCCTCTTCGTGCTCGACGCGCTCACGTTCGTCGCCTACGCCGGCGTGCTGACCGTCTTCGTCCCCGACCCCGCGCGCCAGGGGGACCGGCCCGAGCGCTCCGGCAAGTACCGGACGGTCTTCCGGCACAAGGTCTTCATGGGGCTGATGGCCGCCAACTCGCTCTACATCGGAGCCGGCATCGCGCAGCTCGAGATCCTGCCCGCGTTCGCCAAGAACGAGGCAGGCGTCAGCGAGCAAGGGATCGGCTGGCTCTTCTTCATCAACACGATCGTGATCGTGCTGCTCCAGCTGCCGACGACGCGGCTCGCGGAGGGGCGGCGACGCACACCGCTCCTCGCGCTGGTCGGCGTCGTCTCCGCGGCTGCGTGGCTGCTCGTGCCCGCGAGCGGGCTCTGGCTCACAGGGATGACCGCGTTCGCGCTGCTCGCGGTCGCCGTGACCGTGTTTGCGCTCGGCGAGTGTCTGCACGGCGCTGTTCAGCCGGCGCTCGTCGTCGATCTCGCCGACCCACGGCTGCTCGGCCGTTACATGGCGATCTCCGCTCTCTCCTGGCAGGTCGGGTTCACGATCGGCCCTGCCGTCGGCGGCGCCCTCCTGGCCGCCTCTCCGACCGGGCTCTGGGTCGTGATGGCATCCGTGCTGCTGCTCACCGGGCTGTTGACGCTCGCACTCGAGCGCGGGCTGCCCGAGGCGCTCCGACGCGTGCCGGTTGGCGCCCGCGCGGAGGAGTTGGTGGCCCTTCCGGTCCCGACGGGCGAGCCCGAGCCTGCTCAAGCGGCGGGGTAGACTTCCCGCCATGCCGACCCTCGAGGACCCGCTCAGTACCCATGCCCAGCCTGCCCCGCATCCGGCGGACGCGGCCCGGCTCCGGCGCGGTCCCGGCCGGCGCGGGCGCTGAGCGCCGCGCGCTCGAGCTCACCGCTCCCGGCCTGACCTGGGTTCATCTCGAGCGGCCCAACGCAGCGGCGGCGCACGAGCTCGCCGAGCGCTTCGGCTGGCACGAGCTCGACGTCGAGGACGTGCTCTCGAAGCGGCAGCGACCGAAGGTCGACGAGTACCCGGAGTACCTCTTCGGCGTCCTTCACTTCCCCGTCTACGACAAGACGATCCAGCGGCTGAACGCGGCCGAGCTCGACGTCTTCCTCGGCCCCGACTACCTGGTGACGATGCCGAACGTCGAGCTGCTCCCCGTCGCGCGCCTCTTCCACCGGCTCGAGGAGGACGAGCGCCTACGCGCGGATCTGCTCGCGAAAGGGTCCGGCCGGCTCCTGTACGAGGTGCTCGACGACCTCTTCGACTACTGCTTCCCGATCCTCGACAAGATCGGGCACAAGCTCGACTCGGTCGAGGACGACATGTTCGAGCGACGCGCCGAGGACGTCGTCCGCGACCTCTCGAACGTGAAGCAGGAGATCATCAGCTACCGGAAGATCATCAAGCCGGAGCGATCGACGCTCGAGTGCTCGAGCGCCGCGTCGAGCGGTTCCTGCCCGAGGAGCTCGATCTCTACTTCGACGATATCGTCGACGCCGCGGAGCGGATCTGGGACCTGCTCGACAACTACAAGGAGGTCGTCGAAGGGCTCGAGTCGACGAACGAGTCGGTGATCTCGCATCGGCAGAACGACGTCCTCCGGATCCTCACCGTCTTCAGCGCGACGCTGCTGCCGCTGACGCTGCTGGCGAGCGTGTTCGGTATGAACGTGGACTTCCCCGGCAACGGCACCGGGCACGCGTTCTGGGTGATCGTCGCCGTGATGATCGCGGCGAGCGCCGGGCTGCTCGGCTTCTTCCGCTGGAAGCACTGGCTCTGAGACAGCGGCGCGGGATTCTTCCGCCGGCTAGTCGAGAATCCGCGTCTCGATGTGCTCGTTCGACGCTTGCTCGTTCGACGCGCGCCAGAGCTGGAGCATCAGATCGAGCTCGAGCCGCCGCTTCGGCGTGCTCATGGAGCCGAGCAGCGAGACCTCGACCTCGTGCGGCCCGATCTGGTCCGCGATCACGTGGACGCGCTCGCGCAGGAAGTCGAGCAGGCTCGGGACGAGGGTTGGATCGCTGATGTGGATCTGCATCTGCCGCACGAGGACGCCGCACGTCCTCTCCCTCGACAGTACGTGTACAGAGGCGGTTGACGGCACCCCCCGAACGGGGTTGATCGCCGCGGCTTCACTCGCAGCTCAGACCGCGCCGACGGCGTGCGGGAGGTGCACGCGCGGCTCGCGCAGCACCCGCCGCGCGTAGAGCCGCTCGTCGGCGGCGCGGTACAGGGTGAGAGCGTTCTCGCCCTCGCGGGGGAACGCGGACCAGCCGAACGTGACGAGCGCGCCGGTCTCGCAGAGCGTGCGCTCGAGCCGCACGGCGAGCTGCGCCGCCTGCTCGAGGCCGTCGCACGCGGTCAGCACCGCCAGCTCGTCGGCGCCGACGCGGGCGAGATCGGTGTCGGGGCCGAGCACGCCCCTGAGCGTGTCGGCCAGGAGCCGCAGCCCCTGGTCGCGATCCTCCGGGAAGCTGATCGCGTCGAAGTCGCCGACGAGCAGCGCGAACGGGGCGCGCGAGGCCAGCCGGCGGTCGATCGCCCGCTCGAAGGCGCGCGTGTTCGGCAGCCCCGTGACGACGTCGCGCTGCGCCAGCACCTGCAGCTCTGCATTCGCCTCGCGATAGTGCGCCGCGAACCAGCCCAGGAGCGCCCCGATCGCGAGGAAGTTGACGAACCGGATCGGGGTCGAGATCGTGAGGATCTCGCTCGACGGCATCGCGTGGTTGATCAGGACGCCGGTCATGTAGAGGAGCGTCGCGAGGACGCCCGCGGCCGCGCCCCAAGCCGGCCCGAGCGCGAGCGCGACCAGCGCGATCGCGAGGTAGTAGAAGTGGCCGAGCCCGAGCCCGGGGTGCTCGAGCAGCAGGAACGCCACGAAGACGACGACGTAGATCGTCGCCGCCGTCGCCAAGAAGAGACGGGTCATGTGCGCCGCAGGCACGAGCTCAGTCTCGGTGCGTGCGGCTCTCCGCGCCTCACCCCAACGAGGGAACCGCAGCGCCCGCGGGCTAGACGTCGAACTCGCGGGCGGCGCAGTCGGCGCAGTAGACGAGCAACTCGTCCTCGTCGCGGTAGGCGCGCCAGCCGGCGGCCTCGTCGGACTCGTCCCCGCACTCGAGGCAGACGAGCGAGGCGACGTGTTGCTCTTGCTCTGGGCGGCGTTGCATCGAGGGCTCCAGTGTCTCGCAGAAGCGGACGGTCCGCCCTCCCCCGTCTGGCGCGTCGTGCGTCCCCGCTCCGGGGTAGGGTCGCGTCGTGGCGGAGGGGTTCCATCTCGGCAAGCTCCTCGACGGCGGCGAGCTCGCCCTCGACCCGGACGACCTGACCACGCATGCGGTGATCGTCGGAATGACCGGCTCCGGCAAGACCGGACTCGGCATCGTGCTGCTCGAGGAGGCGCTCGCGAAGGGCATCCCCGCCCTGATCCTCGATCCGAAGGGGGATCTGGGCAACCTCGCGCTCACGTTCCCCGACCTCTCGGCCGCCAGCTTCCGGCCCTGGATCGACGAGTCGGCCGCGCGCGACGCCGGCCAGACGCCCGACGAGTATGCGCAGAAGACGGCCGAGCTCTGGCAGCGCGGTCTGGCCGGCTCCGGGATCGGCCCCGAGCGGATTCAGGCGCTCAGAGATGCCGCCGAGGTGACGCTCTACACGCCGGGCTCCGAGGCGGGCGTGCCGCTGAACGTGATCGGCTCGCTACGGGCGCCGGCGCTCTCGTGGGAGACCGACGAGGAGGCGATCCGCGACGAGATCGAGGGCACCGTCTCGAGCCTGCTCGGCCTCGTCGGGATCGAGGCCGACCCGCTCGGCAGCCGCGAGCACGTCCTCCTCTCGAACCTGCTCGAGCACAACTGGCGCTCGGGCACCGACCTCGACCTCGGCACGCTGATCGGTCAGATCCAGAAGCCGCCGCTGCGGAAGCTCGGCGTCTTCGAGATCGACGCGTTCCTGCCGCCGGACGAGCGGAACGAGCTCGCCGTGCGGTTGAACGCGCTCGTTGCCTCGCCGTCGTTCGCCGCCTGGGGCCGCGGGCCGGCGCTCGACCCCGCCGTCCTCCTCCGCGCCGAGGACGGACGGCCGCGCGCCGCCGTGATCTACCTCGCGCACCTCTCCGATCAGGAGCGACAGCTGGTGGTCACCCTCGTGCTGTCGCGGCTGATCACCTGGATGCGCGGCCAGTCAGGCACGAGCGAGCTGCGCGGGCTCGTCTATCTCGACGAGGTGATGGGCTTCGCGCCGCCGACGGCGATGCCGCCGTCGAAGAAGCCGATCCTGACGCTGATGAAGCAGGCCCGTGCGTTCGGAATCGGCATGGTCGTCGCGACGCAGAACCCGGTCGATCTCGACTACAAGGCGATGGCGAACGCCGGCAGCTGGTTCATCGGCCGGCTCCAGACAGAGCGGGACAAGGAGCGTGTGCTCGAGGGCCTGCGCTCGGCGGCGGGCGGCGTCGACGTCGCGGCGCTCGACACGGCGATCGGCGGTCTCGAGCAGCGCCAGTTCCTGCTTCAGAGCGCGCACCGCGACAAGCCCCAGCTCTTCGCGACTCGCTGGGCGATGTCGTTCCTGCGCGGGCCGCTGACGAAGGAGCAGATCGCGACGCTCACCCCGGATGCGGCCCGGGCGGAGGAAAGTGTGACAGTCACACAAAGTCCGCTCGCGGACGACGAGAGCGGGGTCGCCCCGCCCGTCGCCGACGGCGTCCCTGTCCGCTGGCTCGATCCGGCCGCGCCGTGGGCATCCGAGATCGGTGCCGACCCGGCCGGGAAGCGGCTGCAGGCGTTCCTCGCCGCCCGCGTCAGCCTTCGCTTCGACGACACGAAGGCCGACCTCGACACCACCCAGGAGTGGGAGGCCGTCTACGGGCCCCTCGACAACGGCCTCGATCTCGACCGCGAGACGGCCGTCGACTACGACGACCGCGACCTGCGCGCCGAGGCGCCGGACGGTGGCGCATACGTGCTCCCGAGCGTGCCGCTCGACAAGGCGTCCTTCTTCCGCGACACCGCCCGCGAGATTCAGCGCCGCCTCACCGCGACGCAGACGCTCGAGCTGCTCCGCAACGCCGAGCTCGACCTCTACTCGCGGCCCGGCGAGACGCAGGAGCAGTTCGCGGCGCGTGCCGACGAGGCCGCGAAGGCGGCCGCCGACGCCGAGACCGCGAAGATCCGAGACCGGC
This sequence comes from uncultured Gaiellaceae bacterium, assembly GCA_963737455.1. Lineage (GTDB taxonomy): Bacteria > Actinomycetota > Thermoleophilia > Gaiellales > Gaiellaceae > Gaiellasilicea. The sequence goes on from CAVTSN010000022.1 coordinate 38,768, forward strand.
TGGAGGCGAAGCGCGACCGGCTCGGGCGGGCGCTCGAGACTGCGCGCCAGCGCGTCGAGCAGGCATCCGTCGAGCAGAGCTCGCGACGCAGCACAGAGCTCCTCTCGGGGCTCGGCAGCGTCGTCGGCGTGCTCCTCGGCGGGAAGGCCGACACGCGCACGATTGCCCGCGCCGGGCGGGCGCTCGGCGGCGCCGCGAGCCGTCGAGGCATGAGCACCCGTGCCGCCGAGCGGAAGGAGAGCGCCGAGGAGAAGGCGGAGCTCGCCGAGGAGGATCTTGCGGAGCTCGAGCAGGAGATCCTGGACGAGGTCGCCGAGATCGACGAGAAATGGGCGGCGAAGGCAGCTGCCGTCGAGACGGTCCCGATCCGGCTCGAAGCCGGCGACGTGCGCGTCGTCGAGACGACGCTCGTGTGGGTCCCGACCGGCTGAGAGGCGTCGTGCGCTAGGCGGGCTGCAGCGCTCCCGATGAGGGAGCCGGGACCTTCACGTCCCCCGCCACGAGCGCCTGCCAGGTCAGCGGGCCGACGACACCGTCGGGCTCGAGGTCGGCGAATTCCTGGAAGGCCTTCACCCCCGCCGCCGTGATCTCGCCGAAGTCGCCGTCGATCTTCGCCGGCTCCGGATAGAGGCCGCGGGCGCGGAGCATCCGCTGCAGCCGCTTCACGTGCCAGCCCTCCGAGCCGACGCGCAGGACCGGTGGACTCGGCTTCAGCGCGGCAGGATCTTCCGGCGGCGCCTTCTTGCCGAGCTTGGCCCGCACGAGGGCCAGGTAGCGCTCCACCGGGAAGCCCGGCCCCGGATCCCAGTGCGAGCTGCGCTTGAACGCGTCGCTGACCGCCTTGTGGGTCGTGATTCCGCGCTTGCCGGCCTTGAGGTCGGCTGCGTAGAGCCACGTGATCGGGATCGCGTACGTCCGGCACAGGTCCGCGACGAGCGCGGCGGAGCGGTCGAGCATGGCAGTCGAGTACTCGTCGCTCCAGTCGCGGCCGGTCTGCCTGGCGCGGCCGGCGTGCTCGATCCCGATCCCGTCGTGGTTCGCGCCCGGCGCGTGCCAGCCGATGTCCTGGTCGCGGACGCACTGGACGATCGAGTTCGCGTCGACGCAGTAGTGGGCGGACACCTTCGCGGCCGGGTTCTTGAACCAGAGCGCGCAGTGCTCGGCCGTGTCGCCCTTCTCGTCCGTCTCCATCGTGTGGATCACGATCAGGTCGATCCTGCGCCCGGCGGTCTTGGTCACGTGCGGGCTCTCGACGAATGGGTATGCCACGGCTGCCTCCCTCGATCCGCGCCGCTGCAACTTGTTGGGCCCTGGTTGCATGATCCCGCCCGCCGAAGCACAATGCAACGATCTCGGCGGTGCGGCCCGCCTCGAACAGGGGAGGCCGTATGAACGCCATCGACACGCGCGCAGACCTCGTCTTCGAAGGTGGCGGCGTCAAGGGGATCGGGCTCGCTGGTGCCCTCGCGACACTCGAGGAGCGGGAGTACCGCCCGCAGAACATCGCCGGCACGTCGGCCGGGGCGATCACCGCGGCCCTGCTCGCAGCCGGGTACTCGGCCGCGGAACTGCGCGACATCATCGTCTCGCTCGACTACCGCCAGTTCCAGGATCGCGCCTGGGAGGACAAGGTGCCGCTCGTCGAGCGCTCGCTCAGCCTGCTGCTCGACCTCGGGCTCTACGAGGGCGACCGTTTCCTCTCCTGGATCGGCGAGCGGCTGGAGGCAAAAGGCATCCACACGTTCGCCGACCTCGTCCAGGAGGAGTTCGCCGACGATCCGCGCTACCGCTCGCGGTTGCAGGTGATCGCCTCCGACGTGACCACGCACGAGCTGCTCGTTCTGCCGCGGGACGCGAAGAAGCTCGGGATCGAGCCGGACGAGCTCGACGTCGCGCTCGCAGTGCGGATGAGCATGAGCATCCCCGTCTTCTTCGAGCCCGTCCGCTTCGAGAACCCGCAGACCGGGCAGGTGCACGTGATCGTCGACGGCGGCATGCTCTCGAACTACCCCGTCTGGCTGTTCGACTGCGACGACGGAGAAGCGCCCGAGTGGCCGACGTTCGGGCTGCTCCTCGTCGAGCCGAAGCCGGAGATCCCGATCGGCGCCCGGCTGCCGAAGGCGAAGATGACCGGCCATGGCCCGGGCGCGGTGATCGACTACGTCAAGGCGCTCGCACAGACGATGATGGAGGCGCACGACCGGCTTTACGTCCAGCAGGCGAACTACGCGCGCACGATTCCCATCCCCACCCTCGGCGTCGGCACGACGGAGTTCGACCTGAGCAAGGAACGCGCGCTCGCCCTCTACGACTCCGGTCGCTGGGCCGCGGAGAAGTTCCTGGACAAGTGGGACTTCGACGCGTACATCGCCGAGTTCCGGACCGGCAAGGAGCACTCGCGCCGCGAGGCGCTGGTGGCGTCGATGAGCTAGCCGCTCGGCGGCGCGGTCGGGATCGTCGCCGGCATCGCCTTCCGCGTCAGGTAGCCCGCATGCGAGATCGCGAGCAGCGTCACGACGCCGTCGCCGATCGCCGGCAGCGAATTGAAGGTGCCCTGGGTCTTGTCGAACATGTCCCCGACCGCGAGCCCGTAGCCGAGCACGAGCACGATCGTGAAAAGGAACATCTGCACCTTGCCGAGGTCGAGATGGTCGCGGTCGCCGACCTCCTCCCCGCGGAAGAGGTCGGAGAAGCGCGATTCGGCCTCGGTCGGCCAGCTCTGTAGCGCTGTCTGGTGCCGCTTCTCCTTGTAGGCCAGCGCGGCCGGAGCGGCGACGAGCGACGCGGTCGAGATCCCCATCGCGAGCAAGAGCTCGCCCGGGATGTCGACGCTCAGCGGCGAAGCGGCGCCGCGCCCGATGTTCGCGAGCGCGGCGGCGAGATAGGCGGAGAGGACGAGTACCGTCCAGATCAGCATCTGCAGCCGGGCGAGCGTGACCCGGTGGCGCTCGTCGATGAGGACGCCGCGGGCGAAGCCGGTGACGCCGTGCCCGGCGACGGCCGCGAAGGCCGCCATCAGGAAGGCGATCAGGAGCCAGGCGAGGACGGCGCGCTGGCCGATGAAGCCGAGCTGGCCGCCGCTGGAGGGAAGCGAGATCCCGACCACGCCGATCGCAACGACGATCAGCCCGAGCAGCACCGTGTGCGCGCTCGTCCAGCCCGGGCGGCGTTCGGCGTACGCGGCTGCAGCGGTGGCCATGCAGGTCCCTCCCGTTCCGCCGCAGATCGGTTGTCCAAGCAGGATCGAACCTCCGGCAATACCTGTCAAGCGCGATTTCGGTCGGCGGCTGAGGAGCCGGAGTTGAGAGGATGGCGCGATGCCGAAGCAGCTCTGGGCGCCGTGGCGGCTCGAGTACGTCTCCCAGGCCGACGAGCTACCCGGGTGCCCGCTCTGCGCCGAGGCGGCCGGCGAGGTCGAGGAGACGCTCGTCGTCCACCGCGGGCGAACCGCGTTCGCGCTGCTGAACAAGTACCCGTACTCGTCGGGGCACCTGATCCTCGCGCCGTACGCCCACGTCGGCGAGCTCGAGCTGCTCGACGACGAGACCGCGCTCGAGCTCCACCACCTCGGGCTGCAGTCCCTCGCGGCGCTGCGCAGCCTCTACCGCCCCGCAGGCTTCAATCTCGGCTGCAACATCGGTCGCGCGGCCGGTGCGGGCATCCCGGAGCACGTGCACCTGCATGTCGTCCCGCGCTGGGCCGGCGACACGAGCTTCATGCCCGTGCTGGGGGACGTGAAGGTGATGCCCGAGCACCTGCTCGAGACGCGCGAGCGCCTGCATGAGGCCTGGCCAGGCTGACTCGACGTCCAGACCGCGGCTAGAATGCCCGCACCACGCGGGCGTAGCTCAGTTGGTAGAGCATCAGCTTCCCAAGCTGAGGGTCGTGGGTTCGAGCCCCATCGCCC